>CAZFUF010000011.1:0-76387 GCA_964521885.1 uncultured Sangeribacter sp.
TATATATATTAATGGTGTGAAAATCAAGGAACGTGATATAATCTGTAAAAACGGTTATATCCATTCTGTCCAAGATGTGCTGCTTCCCCTTTCAACCATGGCTGATGCCGTGACGAAAGCTGAAGATACCAAAACATTCGGAAGTTTGCTCGAAAAATTCAGTGCGCCTTATTATAATGCGACTTACACGTACGAAGTCAAAGACTTCTATGATGGATCAACTGAGTTGCGCCCGCTGATACAAGGGGTGGATTCAGTTTTTGTAAAAGGATATTTTAATGAGCGTTCTCACACCGAAGGTCCGCTTGGAGAATCACTTTCAAGTTATGGAATGCTCTACTATGATCCTTCCGAAGCCGCATACTCAATGGCTTCTTCAGAGCAGGATATGGGCGCGATGTTTGCACCGACCGATAAGGCAATGGAAGAGTTTATCAATGGTGGCAAAGGGAGTTATCTGCGTGATGCCTATGGTAGCTGGGACAATATCCCGACTGATATTCTCGCGATGTTTATCAAGAACCATCAGAAACGTTCGTTCACAGCTTCCCTTCCACACTCATGGTCAACATTGACAGATGAGACAAGCTATCCTATAGATATAGACCCAACCAAGGTGGAGAGATGTGAGATGACTTCCAACGGTCCGGTGTATTTCGTTAATACCGTCTTTTCTCCGATTGATTATCAGGGTGTATATGCATCTGTTTTGACGGATGATAATATGAAGGTGATGAAATGGGCAATTACTGACGATTGGTCAAATCTTTCCGACACCGAAGCCATGCGCTTCTACATGTATCTCCGCTCAATGGAAAATATGTATAATCTGTTGGTTCCCACGGATGAAGCCATGCTTTCTTACAGAGAACCTATTTCATGGGCTCTCGGAGGTTCGAATCGTGAGATATGGGCGTTTAATTATGACAAAGCTCTGAATACAGTTCAGGCTCAGGTCTATTCTTCTGATGAACATGGAAATCCCGGAGCCCTGAAACGTACTGTCACAAACAAAAGAATAATCCGTAACCGTCTCCGGGACATTCTCGACATGCACATTATTGTCGGGAACAACGAGGAGGGTAATCTTTCCGGATATGCAGATGACGGGTCAGCTAAATATCTGCTGACCAAAGGTGGAGCAACTATCTCAGTCAAAGGGAAAGAGGCGTCAGTGAAGTTTAACGGGGGTGGAGATATTGAGCAGGGAATCGCTGATGCCGATGTCATTACCGGAAACAGTGGTCAGCCATGTCGTTATGAATCAGATAACGGGCGCACATTCTTTATCAATCATATTCTGCATGATGCCACCACAAGCGTCTACGATCAGCTGGCAGCCCATCCGGAATATAAGGCATTTTTCGACTTATGCCGCGGACATGACCAGGTGCTGACTTATTTCGCGAATGATACGGATGTTGAAGAGATATTCAGTTCGAAGATCGGAACTACATCTTCGGGACTCGGAATGGTGGTCAATTCATTCAACAATTATCGGTACACAATCTTTGTGCCGACCGCACAGGCCCTGGATGATGCGTTTAAATCAGACCCTCAGCTTTTTACCTGGGAGCAGATAGCGGCTGATTCCGATTATGCCTCCAAGAAGCGCAAAACTCTTTATCTCCTGTCTTTCCTGAAATATCACTTCATGGATAATTCCGCGTATATCACGGGGAAAAGCTATGGTCCCCTCAGTTATGAGACAGCTGCGCGAAATGCCTTTAATAAATTCCATAAAGTGACAGTCTCAAGCAACGGCACTGATCTGTCGGTTGCCGGAGAAAATGGTATTCATGCAAAAGTGGTTAAAAATAATGACTGCTATAATGTCATGGCACGTGATTTCATTGTCGATGCCCCCGATTATACGGAAGCAAACAATATCACAGCCTCATCGCGTGCTGTCATCCATCTTATAGACAAGGCTCTCGGTTTCTAAACAATCAATGCAATCAAAAGACACAATGAAAAATCGAATCTACATATTGTTTCTGACTTTGATATTATCGTTGACAGGAACCGTTTTTGCACAGACCTCGACAATGGTGCGCGGTCTCGTTGTCGATGAAATGGATGAGCCGTTGATCGGTGCAACCATCTATGAGCTGGATAAGAACAATCGAGTTCTCAACACTACAGTGACAGATATTAACGGGGAATTTGCACTTAAAGTGAAAAGCCTTGGCAATAAACTCAGGGTCAGTTACGTGGGATATGAGCCTTTGGTGTTGCCGATGAAACCGCAGATGGATATCAAGATGAAGAGCAATGCCGTCCTTCAGGAAGTGGTGGTGACCGGACAAAAGATGCATGATGACGGCACAATGCCGATCAATCGTGCGGAGATTTCCGGAGCTGTGCAAAGCATCAATACAGATGCTTTCGAAGGATTGGCGGTCGCTTCGGTCGATGATGCGCTCCAGGGACGAATGGCCGGTCTTGACATAGTGAATGCTTCGGGAGACCTGGGTGCGGGATCTTCAATGCGAATCCGCGGTTCCGGTTCAATCAACTCCAATTCCCAGCCGTTGATTGTGCTAAACGATATCCCGTATGAAAGTCATGTCGATGGCTCGTTTGATTATGCCAACGCCACTTCCGAACAGTTTGCGAATTTACTGAGCATCAATCCAGAAGATATTGAGGAAATCACAGTATTGAAAGATGGTGCTTCTGCTGCGATCTATGGTGCCCGCGGTGCGAATGGTGTGATCATGATCAAGACCAAGCGCGGTGTAAAGGGCCCGACGAGAGTGCAGTATCTATATAAATTTTCCGGTCACCGTCAGCCAAAGGGAAGAAGAATGCTCTCAGGTGACGATTACACCATGCTTATGAAGCAAGCATATTTCAATCCGCGACAGGACGAAAATGCCTGCAATATTCCTGAATTCAGCTATGATCCTACCTATTCGGAATACGAACAGTTTAACAATAATACCGACTGGGTGGATGAAGTGACAAAATATGGTTTTGCCCATGATAATACCATTAATGTCACCGGTGGTGGTGACAAAGCAAAATATCGTGTCTCCCTTGGCTATCTGACTCAGACCGGTACTATTATCGAGCAGAAATATGATCGTCTGTCTTCGTTGATGAATCTTGACTATCAGGTTTCCGACCGGCTCAAATTCTCTACGGAGTTCTCACTTACTCATTCGAAGAATAAGCAGAATTATAAGGAGGAATGGTATTCGGACGGATTGCTTGATATTGCTTATAAAAAGATGCCTAACGTTTCTGTATACCGTCAGGATGCGTATGGCAACAATACTTCGGAATTCTATAATATTCCCCTTTCATCTTCTCTTGATGACAGTCAGAAATATCTTGCCAATCCCGTGGCTTTAGCCCATCTCGGCAAATTTACCGAAACCAATATGCGTATTATCCCCACGCTGAGATTGCAATATGATATTCTTGATCCGACCAAGCATAAATTGCGTTATTCCGGTTATGTGCAGTTTGATATTGAAAACAAGAAAGAGGATAAGATGCTTCCACGCGAAGTTTCCTCTCAGGCATGGAATAATGAAAATATCAACCGCGCATACGGGCGTGAGGCAGAGAGCCTTAATATTCAGACCAAACATGACCTCTTGTTTGTGCCTGATTTTGGCGACCGACACTCCTTCATGCTCTATGGAGCCTGGGAGCTGACCACCGGTAATTCTCATTATCAGGAGTTCCGTAAATACAATCTTCCAAACGGTATTTCCAATCCCACGATGGAGGGATATGAGAATGCGATGCGCAGCGAGCGTGGCGAATGGCATTCAATGGCATTCATGGGGAGAGTGCACTACACTTTTGATGATAAATATGTGATTGACGCTACCGTTCGTGCCGATGGAAGTACCCGGTTCGGCCCCGGTCATCGTTGGGGCACATTCCCTGCTGTCTCGGCAAAATGGATTATGTCGCGCGAGAAATGGTTTGAAAACTGGCGTGATTGGTTCAATCTTTTTGGTATCCGCGTAGGCTTCGGCAAGACCGGTCGTATGCCGGATTATGAGTATCTGCATTTCGCCCGTTACAATTCAAATTGGGATTCTGCAGATGGCAACAACTACATTGATATCCCGACGATGAAGCCGACTACAATTCGTCTCTCCAATCTTCGATGGGAGACGACCACCTCCTATAATGCCGGCTTTGACCTCAATATCTTCGACAATAGATTCAATCTTGACTTTAATGTCTTCCATGAGAAAAATAATGATCTTCTATTCAGGGATCAGACTATCCCTTCTTCCACCGGTTTCGGCTCAATCAGCTATGTCAACGGTGGCAGCATGAAGAAGAATGGGTGGGAATTGAATTTCTATACCAATAATATGCTCAGGATAGGGAAGGATTGGTCGTTTGACGTAAACTTCAATCTTGCTAATTATACAAGTAAGGTGACTGATCTTCTCCCTTCGATTCTCGATGCTTATAATGGGGAATTTGATTATAACAACGGATCATACCTCACCCGGGTGCAAGTGGGAAATGCATTCGGTTCTATCTACGGATTCCGCTATAAGGGAGTTTATCAGTATTCCGATTACGTGGAAGGGCGAGAAGGGACATCTCCTGTGGTTCGAGATGCGGCAGGAAATGTCGTGAAGGATGCACAAGGTAATCCTCTGAATATGTATTTCGGTTACGGAAGGGTAAATTATAAATTCCGCGGTGGCGATGCCATTTATGAAGATATTAACCATGATGGTAATATTGACGAGCTGGATATCGTCTATCTTGGAAACTGCAACCCGAAAATTTACGGGGGTTTCGGATTCACAATTAAATGGAAGAACCTGTCGGTAAATACATTCTTCAATTTCCGTGCAGGGAATAAGATAGTTAATTATGCGCGTATGTATTCCGAAAATATGTATAACAACGATAATCAATCGATTGCCGTCAACTGGAGATGGCGCAAGGAAGGGGACATCACCGAAATGCCGCGCGCACTTTATCATTATGGCTACAACTGGCTGGGAAGTGACCGTTATGTGGAAGACGGTTCATTCCTCCGCCTGAAATATATCACAATCAACTATGCCTTCGAGCGGGAATTGATGAGAAAAATCCATTTGCAGAGTCTTAATCTCTATCTGACTCTCAACAATGTAGCAACGTTTACCAAATACACGGGTGTTGATCCTGAAATCTCACCGAATAGTGTCGGAATCGCAGAAGACAGAAGTAATACTCCGCGCTCACAGTATTTCACATTTGGTATTACAATCGGAATCTAATATTATCGAGAAATGAAAAGAGTAATCAAAAATATACTTATATGCGCAGTGCTCGGTGTTTCATTGGCATCTTGCGATGACTTCTTCGATTTGCGTCCCACCAATGAGATGGTGCTTGATGAGTTCTGGCAGACCGAATCAGACGTCCTCAGTGTGACGGGAGCCTGCTATCGGGCCATGCAGCAACCAGGATTTATGCAAAGGCTGATGATATGGGGCGAGTTTCGAGGTGATAATGTGATCCTGGGTAATAATGTCGGCACGGATCTGAATTATATCGGCACACTGAATATCCTCCCCTCCAACGGATATGCCTATTGGGGAGACTTTTATAATGTGATAAATCTTTGCAACACCGTGGAACGTTTCGCACCGCAGGTGTGTGAGAAAGATCCGAACTTCACTCAGACTCAGCTCCGGGCATATATAGCGGAAGTCAAGGCAATACGCGCCTTCTGTTATTTTACCTTGGTCAGAGCTTTCAGGGATGTTCCTCTGATCACTGAGCCTACGGTTGACGATACACAAGTCTTTCAATGTGCTCAAAGTGACCCTGATAAACTTCTGGATTTTCTTATTGAGGATCTCCAGAGCGTTGAGAATGATGCCGTGGAATCATGGCCGAATGCCGAATATACGAAAGGACGCTTCACACGTGCCGGGCTCCGTGCCCTTCTCGCTGACATCTGCTTATGGCGCAACCGTTATTCGGAGTGTATAACCTATTGTGACCGTGTGATGAACGATGGGGGAAACGTCCTGTCGCTCGAGGGTGTGAATACTTACAACAGGAATGTGTTTGTCGATGGTAATTCGTCAGAGACAATTATTGAATTGCAATTTACCCGGAATAATATACCCAACTATACCCTGTGTGAATTTTATGGCACTTCCGGTGGTCATTCAGGATGGGGACATCAGCAGATGATGGCATATGACTTCGGCAATACCAACCTGTTTGCCGTCACTGATCTCAGAGGTATCGATTCTTTCTATTCCAACTCAGCTCTCGCAGCGTTCCCGATTAAGAAATTCCTGGCGTATCGTAATGATACCCACACCACTAATGTAAGGGAAGCGGATTATGTTGCCGTCGATGGGGGAGCAAGCAACTGGATTCTGTATCGTCTCCCGGACGTAATGTTGATGAAGGCTGAAGCTATCGTGGAGATGGACGGTAATCTGGAGACCGCCTTTAATCTTGTGAGCACCATATATGACAGGGCAAATCCCGAAGCCGGACCCGGTTCGCTGAGTTTCAGCGCATACAATACCCAGGATCGCATGCGAAATCTCGTGTTTGATGAACGTCAGCGTGAACTGCTGTTTGAAGGGAAAAGATACTACGACATACTCCGTCGTATCAATCGTGACCGTTCTCAATTCCAGAATATTGTCAATACATATCTTGTGCCGAAATACTCTTCTCTCGATCAGTCAACGGTGACAAGTAAGCTCAGTGAATTGAATGCGCTTTATATGCCGATAAAAGATTCTGAATTACGCAGCAATAAGCTGTTGAATCAAAATCCTTTCTACAAAGTCTCATCATCAATTGAAAAAAATTGAACGCCATGCGTAAGCCATATCAACATCTTAAAATATGCGTGGGTCTTTTGACTCTTGTGATTGCAGCCATATCCTGTAGCGATGATGTCAGCGATGACAGCTACTATACTTTCACGGGAAATACTGTGACTTCTTATTGCGAAAACAACGAAGCATTCTCCGTGTTTTCGGCTTTACTGCATGACACAAATCTCGGTCCACTTCTGGCTTCCTACGGGCATTATACCTGTTTCCTGCCTGATGATGATGCCTTTGCGCATTATTTTCAAAGCATCGGAAAGAAGTATGATGATCTCACTATTGAAGAAAAGCGTGAGATGGTTTTCAATCATGTCATCAAGAGTGCCGCTACTGACTATTCCTCGGATCATTTTGAGGAGGGATCTTTGCCGGAATCAAATATGAATGATAATTATGTGACAATTTCATATCAATCCGATTCGGCCGGTGGCGCTCTGGTAATAAATGTCAATAAGACGAGCCAGATAACAGAAAAAGATATCGAAGTCCACAACGGTATTATCCATGTCATTGACAATGTATTGACTTCAAGTGAAGAATATTTGCTAAATATTTTGGAAAGCGAAGGGAATTTCACAATTTTCGCAGAAGCGATGAGATTGACCCATTTAAATGACAGCACCGAGCGGATCATTGATGAGACATACGTTTGTCCCTATCCTTCCGGTGAAGTTAGAAAGGGGGAAATGACCTTCAAGATTCCCACTGTGAAAAGATATGGTTATACTCTTTTTGCGGAGCCCGACGAAGTAATGAGACAAGCCGGTATCAGTTCGATAGAGGATCTGGTGGAATATGCAAAGAAATATTATGGCAACGAGTATCCTTCCGATTATACAAAGCGTGACAATGCTCTCAACCGTTTCGTATCCTATCATCTTCTTGACCGTCAGATGTCGACAAACTCTTTCATATATAATGGTGCGTGCACATCTGCCAATTTCATGTCTGAACGTAAGGAATATTATGAGACCATGTATACATACCGTCTGATGGAAATCAAAGCCGGGAACAAAATCAATACTCAGAAGGACGGAACTTATGTGGGATTATCCGAGGCGCACAGTAATCTGAGCGGCATTAACGGATATGTTCACTCTTTGACGTCAATGCTTGTATATGATGAAGATGTAATGACCAATGATGTTTTGAACAAACGCATCCGTTTCGACTTCTATAATGTCCCTCCCGAATTGACCAACAATAATATCCGTTGGCAACTCGCGGGAATGGCAGATGCATCCGGATATGTCATCACCAACGATTTCTGCAATAAACACCTATCCTTCAGTGATGAGACGGAGATAACTATGTGGGCATCCGATTCATGGACAAATTTTGAGGCTGATGAACTCAAGCTGAACGGCTGGTATGATTTCACCTTGAGAATGCTTCCGGTACCCCCGGGTTCATACGAGATACGATTAGGTTATCGTCAGGAGAGTTGGCGAGGAATCGCTCAATTGTTTGTTGACGGGGAGATTCAGGGTATACCCCGCGATCTCCGTATCGCCGGCACTGATCCGCAAGTCGGATGGATAGCCGACACCGGCACTCCCGCAGACGCGGAAAATGATAAGGCTATGCGCAACAGAGGATATATGAAGGCGCCGGCTTCTATTTGGACTTTACAGGGACAAACCACTCTGCGCGAAAAAGAAACATGTTTGCGAATAATAATCGGTCAGTTTAACTTCCAGGAATATGGAGCGCACTATCTTCGGGGGAAGAACGTGTATGCGCCCGATCAGGAATTCCACGGTGATTATATAGAGATAATTCCCACAAGTTTGATTGACACCGAGGATATATATTAAACTTTCATAGACTTCAAAGAATAGAAAAAATGAAAAGATATATTCAATTGGCAGTTTTATCCTCAGGTCTGCTTCTCGCGGGATGCAATGACAGCTGGGATGAACACTATTCCGCTTCGAATGAACAGACAATCGGGACATCAGTGTTGGAGCAGATGAAGGAAGATCCGCAATTGACGGAGTTTGTCAGAATGGTTGAATCCTCAGACTATGCCGGTTTACTCAATTCATCGCAAACGTTCACGGTGTGGGCTCCGGTCAATTCCCGACTTGAAACTTTGAATCTCGAAGATAAAAGTGAAGTGTCACGGACTGTTGCCAACCATATCGCCCGTTTCAATATTTCTACTGCGACACCATCTTCCGAGGGGGTCAAGATGCTCAACGGGAAATTGATGTATTTCTCTGAAGACGGGTCGAGTTTCGGGGGTGTTGAATTGGTTAATGCCGATATTGTCTCGGGAAATGGCTTGATTCATAAGATTGCTTCCCAAATTCCATATTCCTATAATTTTAGGGAATATATAGATGCTCACTCTTCTACATCGGAGATTGCTGCCTTCATAGCTTCTTTTGACGAAGAATTGCTCCCTTCCCAGATTCCGGGCGCGACGACTTCCTCGTATTCCGATTCAGTTCGCGTGAGCTACAACAGACTTCTTCAATATCCGGATCTCGGACTGGGGAATATCGCATCTGAAGACAGTGTCTTTTCAATGGTTATTCCCGACAATATCGCTTGGGAGAGGGCATACGAAGCCATTAAGCCGTTTTTCGCAACCTATAATGCCGATGCCGATGTGGCTGATTCAATCCAGAGAGTTCAGACTTCGCTTGCAATAGTCAGCGATCTTGTCTATCGCACTGAGCATAAAGATCCCTTGAGACTCGATTCTATCGTAAGCACGACCGGGAGTGTAATCTCTTCTCCCTCTGATTTCTTCTCCGGGATGCAGGAGGAGTCTGCCAGCAATGGAAGAATGTATCTTGCGTCGCAGCTCAATTACGATATGACAGAAACTTTCAATAAGCCGATAATGATTGAGGCGGAAGAGCAGCTCGGGCGCACCCCGGCTGCCGGAACTACCGTCTATACACGCAACATCTCTACAGATAATCCTTATGCCGAGGAGGTAAGCGGACAAAGATACATTGAGGTATTCCCGGTTTCATCATCGCGTCAGCCCGGTGTGACATTCGCTATTCCCAATATCCTTGCCGGTGCTTACGATATATTTGCATCGTTCGTGCCAGCCACAGCAGCAGATGCTACGAACACCAACGAGAGTACGCGAGTTCAGTTCGCAGTCAGCTATATGGGTGCTAACGGACGATCACAGACCAAATCCTTCAGTGATAAAGAATTCATTACATCTCCTGATGAAATGACCTTGATTAAAGTGGCGGAGGGTTTTGAATTCCCGGTTGCGAATTATTATGACAGAGTCTGGAGCATGAACCCTAAAAATACTCTCAACGATAGAGAAATAACAACGTCTATTTATATCTCGACGAATGTCTCCAATGCCGAATTCAACCAGAATGTCTATTCCCGTCGGTTCCGACTGGACCGCTTTTATCTGGTTCCGGTGAAGACAGAGAAAGCCAACATTAATAAGAAATAACCTATCACCATGATAAAAAGAATAATTAGATATTGTGTCTCTCTTATATTGACGGGGTGTGTCTTCCCCATGCTTGCAGAGAGTGTTAAGATAGAGGGGATAGTTGTCGACGGGAGCACCGGAGAGACTCTTCCCGGAGCCAGAGTGACGATTTTGAATGGTGAGGGCGCTGCAATGACCGGTGATGAGGGAAAATTCTCATTAGAGGTGCCTCAAAAAGGTACGATTCTCAAAGTCGTTTTCCCGGGATATGCTGTCAAGTATGTGCCGGTCAGCGGGGACGCTTCTCAGGATATTGTGCTTCAACCCGCTTCGTCTTATGGTTTTTCTTCCGGGGAAGGCTTATCCTCGCTGTCATCATCTTCCATTTCTTATTTCCCTATAGATGAAATAACTGCCGATCAGGCCACCGGTGACTTACAAGGTAATATCTTCTCAATTTCACGCTCCGGAATGGCAGGAAGCGGACATACGGTATACATCGAGGGTCTCCATTCTATCTCGACCTCATCTCAACCACTGTATGTCGTTGATGGAGTTATCTGGAATACTGCTCCTGAAACTTCCTCAGTCTTGAAGGGGTATTTCAACGATCCTCTGACATTGATCGATCCGCGTGATATAGAGAAAGTGACGGTGCTTAAGAATGGGTCTGCACTCTATGGCGCGAAAGGTGCTAACGGGGTAATCGTGATCGAAACCCGTCGCGCTCAGGATGCTGCCACTCATATCGAAGCGTATGCGATGGTGGGGGTTCATAACCCGGGCAAAACAATGCCGGTGATGAATGCTTCTCAATATCGCACATATATATCGGATGTTCTGAAAGGTAGATTTGAAAATTCTTCAGAGTTGGGGAGTCTCGGCTTCCTTAATGATACTCCGGCCTCACCGACGTATGCTTTGACTCATAATAACACTGATTGGCAGGGACTGACCTCACACACCGGAGTGTTGATGAATTATGGAATCAATGTCCGCGGTGGAGATGACCGTGCGCTCTATGCTTTCTCGCTCGGGTATGCAAAAGGCGACGGTTCCATTCGTCAGACGTCTTTCGATCGTCTTAACATCCGGTTCAATTCGGATATCAATCTTTGGAAGGGATTTAAGACAAGAGTTGACATAGCTTTTGCCCAAGCCACACGTAAATTGTGGGATGATGGGATTGACGGAGTATCATCACCGTCATACCTCTCGATGATTAAATCTCCGCTGTTTCATCCTAATGTGCTTACATCAACCGGAGGAGTGACGAATAAATATGCGGATGTTGACGAACTTGGGGTGGGAAATCCAATGTCTATCCTTGATTTAGGTATCGGCAATAATCGTAATTACCGGTTTAATCTCAATGCGATTCCGCGTTATGAATTCAATGATAAACTTGCTGTTCAGGCGCGTGTCAGCTATACATTCGATAAGATGAAGGAGAATTCATTTCTGCCGGATTATGGAGTAGAGGAAACAAATCTTTACAATAACAACGGTGAGATTTATGCTGAATCACGCAATATAGTGAAGAGTCAGATGGGACGCTTCACGGTCTTTGATCTCGATGCGCGGGTGGAATATAATCCTTTGAAAGATGTCAACAATGATCTCGCGTTGAGTCTGGGGTATCGCTATATGAACGATACTTATAATTTCTCCTATGGAGAAGGTCACAACACCAGCTCCGATTATATGAATGATCTTTCCAATACAAGTTCTTCGCTCCATTTCTCTTACGGTCTTGATTCTGAATGGAGAAATATGGCGTGGTATCTGACAGCGGCGTATGCGTGGCGGAATCGCTATTTCATAAGTGCCGACGCTGCAATGGAAACTTCATCCAATTACGGGAAAAAAGCTCCCGGTGCTTTAAGAATAGCAGGTGCTTCGTGGGGAATTTTCCCGACCGTCAATGCGGCCTGGGCTATCTCATCAGAGGAGTGGATGAAAAATGCGAAATGGATTTCTCTTATGAAACTATACGCTTCCTACAGTATCTCGGGGAATGATAATATGCCGGTCTATGCAAATAGAACGTATTATGAATCGCAAGGTTTGATGGAAAACGGATTTGGATGGGCTCTTAAGAATCTTGGGAATGATAAGTTGAAATGGGAATCTACATCCACTTTCCGTGTGGGTCTTGATATGAGTTTATTCAACGACCGTTGGTCTCTGGGGGTTGACTTCTACAGGTCGGTAACTTCAGACCTTCTAATGAACAAGACAATGAAAGAGGAGGCGGGACTAATGTCTTATTGGACCAACGACGGGAAAGTTCGCAACATAGGATTTAATCTCTCCACATCATTGAGAGCAGTCAATCTTCGTGATTGGAAACTGGATGTCGGAGCATCGATAGGTCATTATAAAAATAAGTTGATAGCGTTAGGCTCGGATTCATTCACCACTGACATCATGGGAGGTCAGATTCTGACCGCTGTAGGTAATCCCATAGGGGTATTTTACGGATATAAGACCGAAGGAGTATTTTCTACGCCCAAAGAAGCCGCCCAGGCAGATCTTGGTATTAAAAACTCCAATGGCAGTATCAGGAAATTTCAGGCAGGTGATATGAAATTTGTTGATTCTCATGCAGATGGGATCATTGATGATAGGGATAGAGTAGTGATAGGCGATCCTAACCCGGATATCTATGGGAGCTTTAATTTCCGTTTGCAATGGAAAGGATTTGCCATCACTTCCAATTTCACATTCGTAACGGGTAACGATGTTTATAATGCATTGAGAGCAAATCTCGAATCAGGAAGTACCGCCGCAAATCAGACTGTGGCACTTTCCAACAGATGGGTGGCTAACGGTCAGGTGACCGATATACCGAAAGCTACTTTCGGTGACCTGATGGGGAATGCACGATTTTCCGACCGTTGGATTGAAGATGGTTCTTATCTGAGATGGAAAAATATCGAACTCAGTTACAATATACCGATGAAATCAGGGTTCATTCAGGGGATTACGGTCTCAGCTTCAATCAACAATATTCTTATATGGACAAAATATCTTGGTCCGGATCCTGAATTTTCATATGGAGTTTCACCCTTGTATATGGGAGTCGATGCCGGATTAGTCGCACCGGGTCGTGAATTTTGTTTCGGTGTAAAAATTAACCTTTAATCAGCAGACATGAAATTTTTAAGAATATTGCCAATAGCTTTAGCATTTGCAGGAATCGGAGTGATGACATCTTGCGAAGATGCTCTCGACACTACTTCAAAGAGTTATGTCTTCGATGAAGATCATCAGCTTAATTCTGCCAATGATTCACTTTATTCAGCCATGGGTATACTCACCTGTTTGCAAAATATCGGGGAACGATATGTGATGCTTGGAGAAGTCAGGGGTGACTTGGTGAGTGTGCCTGCAACTGCCAATATTGATTTCCAAAATATCAGTGCGTTTCAGCCTTTAGAGGAATCAAGTTCCTATCTGTCTAAGCGTGACTATTATAACATAATCAATAATTGCAATGTTGCCCTTTCAAGGATAGACACCTCGATTACCGAGCACGGGGTGCAGGTGATGTTACCTGAATATGCTGCAATCCGCACTATGAGAGACTGGACATTGCTTCAGGTAGCACTCATATACGGGAAGGTAAGTTTCACTGAGAATCCCGTGCTCACGGTGGAAGATGCGGAAAAAGAATTTCCGGAGATCGGGGTGGATGAACTTGTGGGTAAGTTAATTACTGATATAGAACCGTATGTGGATTGCCATACTCCAGATTACGGAGTGATAGACGGAAAACAATCTTCCCAGTTTTTCATTCGTCCCGCATTATTGTTAGCCGATCTATATCTGTATAACGGGAACTAT
Source organism: uncultured Sangeribacter sp. (assembly GCA_964521885.1). GTDB lineage: Bacteria > Bacteroidota > Bacteroidia > Bacteroidales > Muribaculaceae > Lepagella. Next base: position 14,119 of record CAZFUF010000011.1, read on the forward strand.
GAACAGGCGGCCTCTCTTTATTATAAAGTCATTAATGATATGAATCTCACTGTCAGCATGGACAATGCCAATAAATGGACCACATCCGTGCGCACCGAATATGAAGGAGGACATGATCAGACTTATCTCAGAGAATCAGTAGCGGAAATACCTTACGCTTCGGATGCAAAAAAATATCATCCCGATATGGTGAATATGACTTATAACAGCTTGCCCCAGATGATTCCGGCCCAGTGGTGGATCAACGATATGAACGCGGCATTACATTTCCATATTGACAGATGGGGAATTACCAATATCTCGGGCTATCTCGAAGGGGATTTGCGTGGGATGATAGTGGATAGGTCAGGGGAGACAACCCCATCTGCATTCGGGTATCCTGCAAATGATCTCACTGCATCTCCGGTAATAATGAAATATTTTACTAATGGCGCGGAATACACTTCTGTGACCAATCCCAATAATCCGTTGTTTGCCCAAGCCGGATCAGGTGCAGTCCTTACACGGGATATCGCTCTCTATCGAATTCCTCATCTTTATCTCAGATATGCGGAGGCGGTCAATCGTGCGGGGAAGCCGACTCTTGCTTTTGCAATCCTTAAATATGGATTGAGAGGGGAAGTGATGGAAGATGATACAAAAGTGGATCCTGATGAAATTGCAGATGAAGCACAATGGACAAATTTCTCCGATCCGAAATTTAATAATAATTACGGAACTGCAATGAGAGGCCGGGGATTGGGTATCGGTGTTGAAACGACAAGTTATATCATACGCGAGGGTCTGACTCTCGAAGAAAAGATTGAATGGGTAGAGGAAAAAATACTTGAGGAGATGGCTGCGGAAACTGCATTTGAAGGAAACCGCTTCTTCGATTTGTTGAGAATTTCCCATCACAGGGCAAATCATCCGGCTTTTTTTGCAAAAATGGTCTCAAGACGTTTCGATAATCCGAATGAAATCGAGTCAAAACTTTTGAACATTGATAATCTTTGGATTAAGTGATTCAGACCGATTTGTTTTGGCAATAATTTTTTATCCTAAATGCTGAAAATCTGAAAGATTACGCCAAACTTTAAAAAAAATGGTGTAATCTTTCGATTTTTATTTATTATTAAAAGCGAAATTTGCTTTGTGAATTTTAATACAACTTCTCTCATTAAAACGACATATAACTTTAAAATCAGTTTATAATGAAAAAGATTACTCCAATTTTGACAGTGGGTCTCATGTCAATGGCTATGACAGCCGGAGCAGAGACAACCTTTGAGAAGAGTGCGACAGATTTCTGGACAACGCACCGTTCATCCGCTTTTATGGGTGACTTCACCGGTAATGATCACCTCGATATTTTCTATGGAGGACAAGGTAACAACCGTTTCAACGATCCTGTCGGCTGGTGGTGGCAGATTCAAAATAATTTCTGCATCAACAATGGTGACGGCACTTTTACTATCGACGGATATGATGTTGAAGAGCGCGAATATATTGATGAAGGCAGTGGCGAGTCCAAAATTGCATACGACCGTGTATGGAATAACCATGGCCTTCGCGGCACCTCTTTCAATCAATATGCTGCCATAGACTATAATAACGATGGTTTGCTTGATATCCTTCTCTTCGGACGTACCGAATGGGATATCTTCTTGAATGATGATGAGAAAAACGACGATTACCTCATCCTCTATAAGAACCTGGGTGATGGTAAGTTTGAAATCGAGACAAATGCGGTATTCCCGAGAATGCGTCCCGATAACAATAGCAAGAACTTCTCTCTGGCTGTCGGCGACTATGACCGCGATGGTTACGTAGACTTCCTGGTTACTGCAACTGAAATTGAACGTGAAGACAATATGCCCGGTCGCACAGTGTCATTGTATCGCAATATTAACGGCACAGGTGAATTTAAGGATATGAAGATTGCCGAGACCAAAGGTGGTGTCTATACTAATGAAGTGAAAGGTGATGATGACTCCATTATCGTTGAGAAACAGCTCCTTGATGGATACTTCCTGCCATTGAGCGGCAACGTTCATTTCGCGGACCTCAATAATGACGGATGGCTCGATATCATTGCTGACGGTTGGGCTGACAACAACTGGGATGGAATCCATAATGCCGGAAATACCGCTAAAATCTACATCAATGTTAACGGTGAGAAATTCATTGACGCAACTCCCGATGTCCCCTCATTCTATACACTCCGCTCCTCAGGTTCAAGCATAGCTGACTTTGACAAAGACGGTTATCTGGATTATTTCATGACAGGTTGGGGTGATAACGGTTACAATTGGAATGCTTTCCTTTTCTATAACATTGCCGATAATGAGACCTATTTTGATGAACCTCTCACTTGTGATAATCTTGGTCTTGATGGTACAGAAGGTTGCCGTCAGTTAGTACGCGATTTCGATGGTGACGGTTTCATTGATATTTATTATTCAGGTGCTTCCGGTTGTGCGATGTATTACGGCGACCTCACCGGTTCATTTACCAAGGTTGAAGGTCTCCCTTCATATAGTGATGGTTATGCAGCTGTAGGTGATATCAACAAAAACGGTCTTTCAGATATCTTTATGATCGGATATACCAACGATGGTCCGCTGGCTCAGCTGATGCTTAATCAGGGGGATGCCGTTGAAGCTCCCGAAGCTCCGACAAATGTGGTTGCCAAAGTTGAGGATGGAGTCCTCTCTGTTTCATGGGATTACGACACTGACACCGCTACTTCGGATGCTCTCGTATATAACGTTGCTGTTAAGGATGCTGAAGGTCATGTATATGCGCTCGTGCCTGCTAATATGGAAACCGGTTTTGTGAAAGTGGGATATGGCCGCACAGTTGGTCTCCGCCCGAATGTGACCACTTATTCAATTCCTGCAAACGATGAGGAAGATTACACTGTCGGTGTTCAGGCTATGAGCACTATGAACGAAACATACAGCCCCTTCACTACGGTTACGACTGAAGAGAATGGTATTGCTAAACCCGCTGCCATTAAGGCTGCTTTCGGTGTGACTGTTAATGGAGATGCTATATCTGTGGCAGGTGTTGACGGTGAATTTGAAGTCTACAATGCACTTGGTGCAAAGGTTGCAACCGGTCTTGCAGGTAAAGCTGTAAATGTTGCCGCTCACGGCATCTATATTATCTCTGCAAATGATCAGTCAAAGAAAATCATTAAATAATAAAAACTGACCAAAGGTATCTTTATCAATTCAGTACTATCAGTAATCCTATGATAGATCAGATTGTGAAGATATGAATATGGTAATTAAATTGATTCAATATAATTAGCTTAAGTAGATTAAGGTAAAAAGATTTTAGGTTAGTTTTACAGGGCTTGCATTCTTTGCAGGCCCTGTTTTTTATGGAATGCCTCCCGATGATTCGATACTGATACCTAATACCTAATACCACACTTAGTCACATCCCCCATACCGTCACTTACGTCCTTATGAATGAGGAGAGGATTTTTCCTCATCCATAGATCTCGAATGGGAACTGGATTGTGATTACCCGGGCTCTTAAATTCCGTCTAATAAATTTTCATAGCCGTCCGGTGTTCCTGAATATTTTATGAGACGGGTTATTAAGCTGTAAAACCCTTATAAATTTAAAAAAATTGTGTAAAATCCGCATTTGTTACATTCTTTGAGAGATTTTTTCAAATTCTCGCCAACTAATATTATTAATTTTGTATTGGAAAATTATCCAATCACGCTAATATTATGAAGAAAAAACTCACTCTGTCTCTTATTTTAGGTATCGGATTTTTAGGATGTCAATCTTTGATGGGAAAGACTGTCAAAGCTGACTCATGGGTTGCCGATGTAAATGCAATTACCGGTAAAGTCTCAATATTTCATAAAGGTCTTCCTCTTGTGAAGGAGAGTCTGGCTGAATGGGTTGTCAGAGGGGATACCCTTGATTTCAGTCAATGTGAGCATATTTCAATATCGGAATCTTCAGTCAACGATAAATTCGGCAGAGGGAAGAAAATAACGCTTGCAGGCAGACGAGGAGGCGACAATGTGGCGCAATACATCTATATCTATCCTGATAAGGATTTTTTTACAACGGAGCTTGAGTTGAGTTCTAAAGATAATATAGAGTCAAATTATATTGCTCCCGTTGCGGTAAGTAAGCCTTACAGCCTTTTTGACCGTACAGGTAATGATGTCATATTTATCCCCTACGACAATGATGCGTGGGTTCGTTATTCCATCACCCCTTTCGGGAAGGTGGCTCCGGTTAGCTATGAGGTTTCTGCAGTTATCAATGAGGACACTCGCGAAGGATTGATAATCGGCTCTGTGGAGCATGATTTATGGAAAACCGGTGTCAAAATCAGCAACGATGGTTTATGTTCGCTCGATACTCTTAAGGCTTTCGGTGGAGTCGCAACAAATCTTACCCGGGATATTATTCCGCATGGTGCCGTCAAAGGTAAGAAAGTGAAGTCTCCGTTGATATTTGTCGGAAGATTTGCGGATTGGAGAGACGGGATGGAAGGTTTTGCGGACGCGTGTGCCGTGATTGCCCCCAAAATTGAAGGTGGTGAAAAACGCCCGTTCGGATGGAATAGCTGGGGCAAACTTCAGACTAAAATCAATTATGATAAAGCTTCAGAGGTGTCTGAGTTTTTTAGCCGCGAGCTCCAGCCGAACTCATTTGAAAATGACGGAGTAGTATATATTGGGCTGGATGCTTTCTGGGATTTCGGCTTCAAACCCGAGCAACATAAAGAATTTGTGGAGAGTTGTCGACAGCGTGGTCAGAAAGCGGGTATCTATTATTGTCCCTTCACTGATTGGGGTAAGAATCCTGAAGCTGCGATTGCAGAGATGCCGGAGTATAAATTCAAGGATGTTTATCTTTATGGCGATGGAAAGATTCTTGAATTTGACGGAGCGTATGCTCTTGATCCCACTCATCCGGCCGTGAAAGCGCGGATCAAACGTCAGCTTGAAGAATTGAAGGATTGGGGCTATGAGTATGTTAAAATAGATTTTATGGCTCACGGCGGATACGAGGCTGATTCTCATTTTGATAAAAATGTCACCACCGGAGTGCAGGCGTATAATCAAGGGATGGAATATATTGATGAAGTGGTTGACGGAAAGATGTGGATCAATCTTTCGATTGCCCCTCTTTTTCCCGCAAATTATGCCCATAGCCGCCGAATAGGGTGTGACGCATGGGCAGATATCAATAATACGGAATATACGCTCAATGCGCTGACCTATGGATGGTGGCTCGATCATGTCTATCATTTCAATGATGCAGACCATATCGTTCTCGAAGGGGTTAGCGATGGTGAAAATCGCGCTCGCGTGACTTCCTCGGCAATCACCGGAGTTTATCTGTTGGGGGATGATATGAGCAATGGAGGGGATGATGCCGTGAAACGTCGTATCATTCGCAATCTCACCAACCCCGATATCAACGCTATGGCCCGTGAATGCAAGTCTTTCCGTCCGGTGGAAGTCGGACATGGAGATAGAGCTGCGGATGCCTTTTACTATTCCTGTCCGGAATGTATTTACGTCGCTGTTTTCAATTTTGATTCTGGAGCAGCCAGGAAAAGGATCCCTCTTCGTCGCCTTGGGCTTTCCGAAGGTGCAGACTATCAGGCCGAAGAGTTATGGAGTCACGACAAAATGAATCTTTCCGGTAATATCGATGTGGAAATTCCCGGTAAGGATGTAAAAGTTTTTAGAATTAATATTGAAACTGGGGTTTAAATAAGTAGGACAAAATCTTACGGTTCATATATAATATTTCACACGATGAATATATCAAAGACATTAATAATAGCTTCATGTCTGGCAATCGCCTCATCAGTCAGAGCTTCTGATTTCAAGGCTGAGGAGGGGGATTGGTCTCTGGAGGTGAATGAGTCAACCGGAAAACTCCGTATAAGTCATAAAGGAACGGCTGTCTTCAACAATGCGTATGCGTCAGTTGTCTACAATTACCCACTCAGAAGTGACTCTAAAACGATAACCTCACTGAATTATGGGAAAATGCCTGAAATCAGTATGCAGGAGGTGTCTGACTGTTTTGGTGAAGGGAAGACTTATACTCTCGGATATGAGGAGAGTGGTGTCAGACTGCTGCATAAATTCAGTTTTTACCCCTCGCTCCCATATATATTGGTGCAGGTGAGTGTCTGCGACAATGCAGGGAGAGAGCTTCAGTCCAACTCCATGAAAGCACTCGCAGTGGGCGACACTTCGACGCCACTGACGGGTGCATCCAACCGTATGGTGTGGGTACCCTTTGATAATGACGGACATTTGAAGTATGAGATATATCAGCTCAAGAACAGCACCGAGTGTACTTCGCATGAAGTGGGATATGTATTTGACGGAGAATCGCGCCGCGGAATTGTGGCGGGCTCGGTGGATCATGACACATGGAAAAGCGGTGTTACAATTGCCGGGTCTCTCGGCTATAAGCTGGAGAAATTTGAATGTCTTTCCGGATTGACTAACACCTTTACGCGTGATGTCTTGCCCCATGGAAAAGTGGCGGGGAAGGAAGTCGCGTCCGCTCGTTTCTTTGTGGGGGTCTATGATGATTGGCGTGAGGGACTTAATGATTTCGGGGAGGCAAATACCAAAGTAGTCCCGGGGTTGACTTGGGAAAATGGTAATCCCATGGGCTGGAGTTCGTGGGGTGTTCAACAGGAATTTGTAAATTACGATGGAGTTGAAGAATCTGCCCGCTTTGTGAAAAGTCTTTATGACTATGGGTTTCATGACAGAAACGGACAGACCGTGATAAGTCTTGATGCATTTGCCACAGACAATATCCCGGCAGCCAATCTCTATAAACTCGGCACCAAGGTCTTCGGTGAAGGTGAATATCGAGATGGACGTGAAACCAAGGAGGGAACCAATCAGATTTTAGGAGAGTATTGCGGCCCGTTGGTGGCGTGGTCATGGTCTTTGGATAGCAAAGTGCCGGGGACGGGTTTGAATGGAACACCGGATTATACATACCGTGACATTGCCCTCCGTGTCAACGGGAAGCCCTATGTTGTCACGTCCAATAGCGGATGTGCCGTTGATCCTACACATCCCGGGGTTAAGGCGAATATCGAATTCTTCATGAAACAGTTTGCAACAAACGGTACAAAATATATTAAGGCAGACTTCCTCAATAACGGTATCATTGAGGGTGACAGCTGGTATGATCCGGATGTCACTACCGGAGTGCAGGCTTACAATTACGGCATGAGATTATTGAGAGATGAAGCAGAGAAATACGGGATGTATATCGTGGAATCTATCTCTCCGATTTTTCCCTATCAGTATGCTCACGGGCGACGTACATGCTGCGACCGCTTCAGCGAGATCGGAGAGAGTGAATATGTGATGAATGCAATGTCCTACGGATGGTGGACTGATAAACTATACACAGTCAATGACCCCGATCAATTGGTGCTTTGCAAAGGTGGAAACAATGCAAAGGAAACTGAAGGGGAGAATCGTGTACGTGCAACTACAGGGATGGCAACCGGAGCATTTATATTTGGAGATAATTTCAGCGACAAGGTTGTTTATACCAACAATAATAATGGCCATACTTCTGGCTCCGTGGTGGGGTATCCTGAGGAATCCCGTAAGCGTGCCATGCAGGTGATGTGTAATCGGGATATAAACGAATATGTACGCAATAATACCGGTTCGTTTATGCCCGTCGATGGACATAAACCTACTTCAAGTCAGAGTTCGGAAAGTATCTTTATGCGTCAGACTGCCGATGCAGTCTATGTAGCGGTATTCAATTTCGGTCGTGTGTATGTCTCCACAGGGTCAGTGAAGTTTGACCGTCTGGGAATTAATGAGGATGACGTGAAGGGTATTACTGAATTATGGTCGGGCGAAGAGGTTGCTCCCGTCGATGGAGGAATTGATTACAGTGTGCCTGCAAAGGATGTGAAAGTATTTAAAATCAATACAGGGGATACAGGCGTTGATGCGGTGACACATGAAACAGAGTGCGCATTGCCCGTTGTTAAAAAGATTGGAGCCCACACTTTCAGAATCACAGCTGATGTCGAGATCGGTGCCTATAATGTGTATGATCTTTCCGGTGAAAACGTTAATCAAGGAACTCCCGGTTCCAATAATTTGACAATTGATTTAGGTAACTCTTGTGGAGGTATATATCTGCTGTATGTGATGTATGCTGACGGAAGAAAAGGTATTGCCAAAATAGTTAACAATTAATGAATTCTCTCCGATATGCGTGGACTTATGTCTATTAGATATATAGGAATTTTATTGTTTGCATTTTTGATGCCGTTCGGTATCAAGGCGAATCCCCATTATTCCTATAAAAATATAGGGAGTAATGAGGGTTTGTCGTCGAGTTATGTTAAGGCGATCGCTCAGGATTCCAATGGTTTTATCTGGTTCGGAACTAAGAATGGGTTGGACCGCTATGATGGGATTTCACTCCATTCCTTCTATTGTCGCGACCAAAAAGCATCGAGGGGTAACAATAATATCGGTGCAATCTATGAATCGAGGGATAAAAAGCTTTGGATTGGTACGGATCGGGGCGTGTATGTTTTCGACCCGATTTCGGAGACTTTCAAAGTTTTGGATAAACAAAGCCGCACGGGTGTGAAGGCTGAGGATTGGGTGCAGACAATTGATGAAGACAATAGTGGAAACGTCTGGGTTCTTATTCCGAATCAAGGTGTGTTCAGGATTAATAATTCCGGAATGGAGTTCTATAATGTCACCGCCCATAATGGAGACAAGGAGAAGCTGCCGGTTTCGATGATTGTCACCGAACGGGGAAATATTTTTGTGGGAACAAGTCGGCAAGGATTATACTTCTATGATCCTCAGACCAACTCATTCCGTAAATTCGGTGGCTCTGATCCCGCTTACGACCATCTTGACTCAATAGTGATTCAGTATCTTGCGGAACGTGAAGACGGGACAATTTTCGCCGCTACAAGACACGGGGAGATATTAAGCATCGATCCGACGACTTCAAGAATAAACAATATCCCCTTTTCTAAAACCGGGCAGGTTATCGTTCATTCGTTTGCCAATATCGATAATGAACTGTGGCTTGGAACCAACGAAGGGATTTTCACCATTTCCGGATCAGGAGAATCTGAAATCAGCAAGGGGACGATGGGTCGCAGATCCTTGTCAGACAATACCATCACATCAATTGTAAAAGATAGGGATGATAATGTCTGGGTCGGCACTATGTTCGGAGGAGCGAATTTTATCCAGCGTTCCGGGTTGATATTTGAAAAGTATGGCTCGGATATAACCCAACGGGGGCTTACAAGCAACCATATTCGGGGCATAGCGATCGATGCCACCGGAAAAGTATGGGTTGGTACTGAGGAATCAGGCTTAAATATCCTGGAACCGGCGACAGGATCCGTCACCCGCCTAAATTCAAAGGATCCGACAAATAAAGTGACATTGTGTGTCAAATCGATAGGGGATAAAATCTATGCCGGTTATGCCCAGGGTGGGTGTGCCATAATGCAAAATGGAAGCCGGATAGGAACATTAGACATAAATCTGTCTCCCTCTCCGAACGATGTTTATAATGTCTTTGAGGATAGACAAGGGAACATGTGGGTTGCCGCATCATGGGGATTATTCCGTAAAAATAAGAATGAGTCCGATTATCGTCTTGTGGATGATGTGGGGTATAGCTGGATTTATGATATTTTCCAGGATTCAAAAGGGAAAATCTGGATTGCCTCTATGGGTGAGGGAATATGGTCTTATGATCCCAAAAGTGATAAATATCATCATTATATCTATGATGAAGCACATAGCAACGGACTATGTTCCAATTCCATCAGCAGTATAATGCAGGACAGCAAGGGACGCCTCTGGTTTTCTACCGACCGCGGTGGGCTTGCTCTATATAACCCCAAGTCGGATAACTTTATTTCTTACGGACTTTCCGCAGGATTTCCGGATGATACGGTCTATGACGTTTTGGAAGACGGGTTGGGAAATTTATGGTTCGGCACTAATCGCGGGTTGGTGAAGTTTAATCCCGATAACAAATCAATAAAGCTTTTTTCGAAGGGTAACAACCAATTTAATTATCATTCTGCTGCAAAGGGTGCGGATGGTAGGTTCTATATGGGGGCATTGACGGGTTGTTGGTTTTCAATCCTGAAGCTGATAAGGATTTGATTAAAGACACTCCGATATTTTTTACCGATTTCAGATTGACCGGGACTGATTTTAATAAAAAAGACTCAGAAGCAAGAAAATTGCCTAATCTTCTTTATACTGACAAAATAGAATTAAATTCTGATGAGGGAAGCTTTTCTCTCAGTATTGGTTCGCCCATCTACGTTTCCCATGAAAATGAAGTGTTTTATTATCGTCTGTTGCCTGTCGGAAAAGAATGGACACAGGTGGCAGATCCGGCAAATCTTTCGTTTGCAGGAATCGCGCCCGGTGATTATACGCTTGAAGTTAAACGTGCTGGATTTGACAACACAATAAAGAAGCTGGCGATAACCGTTCTCTCCCCGTGGTATCAGACTTGGTGGGCTGATTGCATTTATATCCTTATACTTCTTTTGTTTGCCGGGGGATGCTGGTGGTACTACCGGCGCCGTCAGATTTTAAAAATTGCTGAAAAGCAAGAGGTCTTTACCATCGAGAAAGAGAAAGAGCTATATAAAAAGAAAATGAAGTTTTTTACCGAGATAGCGCATGAGATACGCACCCCCTTGACTCTTATCGGTTCCCCTCTCGAGGCAATAGAAGATATAGGTGTCGAGGATCCGAAAGTGGAGCGTTATCTGAAGGTCATCCGTCAAAATACTTCCCGCCTTCTTGATCTGACAGGTCAGATTCTTGACTTCCAGAAGATGGATACCGAATCGCAGTCTCTGAAATTTGAGATAACGGATATTAATGCTCTGGTGCAGGAGATTGTAGACAGATTTGAGGTCACGATAGCAGACCGCAATAAGGATTTGATTTGTAATCTTCCTGATAAACAGGTGATTGCAACTGTAGATAGAGATGCTGTGATAAAGATTCTCAGCAATCTTCTCAATAATGCGATGAAATATTCCGATAAGCATATCCGGATTACTTTGACTGCTAATGAGGACAATTTCGTAGTTGCAGTCAGGAGCGATGGCGAAAAGATAAGCGGTGAGAACAGATATAAGATATTTGAACCGTTCTATCAGGCTACTAATAAGACTGATAACGGTGGCGTCGGAATCGGGTTGCCGTTGTGTCGCACGCTGGCATATCTGCATGGCGGCACAATTGAGTTGGCAGATGATGACGAACCGGATAGTAATACATTCTTGCTGACTCTTCCTCTTAAAGCCGATCTTGAGCAAACGGTGGTCGATCTCAGTCCGGTTAAGACTGAGTATGTGCTGGATGATGAATCTCCGGTAGTCTCCGATACCAATGGTTATTCTCTCCTCTTCGTGGATGACAATGAGGAGATGAGGGAATTCCTGTATGATCAGTTAAGTCAGGATTTTGTGGTGGAAACTGCTTGCGATGGCAGGCAAGCTCTTGAAAAGATGCAGGATCATCAGTTTGATATTGTCGTCACCGACATCATGATGCCGGAAATGGATGGTTATGAACTGTGTAAAGAGATCAAGGCGGATCAGAAACTGTCGGCTGTGCCGGTGATTTTCCTGACTGCAAAAAATGACCTCGAAAGCAAAGTGCGCGCGCTTGAATGCGGAGGAGAATCATATATTGAAAAACCCTTCTCCATAAAATATATAAAGCAGCAAATCAAATCGCTTCTCGATAATCGACGGCACGAACGTAAGGCATTCCTCAATAAGCCTTTCTTCACGGTCGATAATATGAAAGTTAATAAGGGTGACGAAGAATTTATGAATAAAGTCGTCGCACTTATAAATGAGAATATTGCCAACGAAAACTTTAATGTGGAGTTGATGGCGGATTCTCTTTGCATGAGCAGAAGCAGTCTTCTCAGGAAGATAAAGACTCTTTTCAATCTTTCGCCGATAGAACTTCTGCGTTTGATTCGCCTTAAGAAAGCTGCCGAACTTATACAGGAGGGAAAACATCGCATGGGCGATATCTGCTTTATGGTCGGCATTAATTCGCAATCATATTTCAGCCGTTTATTCTTCAAGCAATTCGGCATCACTCCCAAGGCTTTTGAAAAGCAATGTCATGAGAAAAAGCGGGGAGTGCCCAAACCAATGGAAAATATCACAACTCAATTGTAACTATGCTTCGAAAATCTATTATTACCGCTCTGCTCTTCGCATCTTTTAATGCCGTAGCTGTGGTCTCACTGCCCAACTATATAACGGACAATATGGTTTTGCAGCAGAATTCTGTGCTTATAGTCAACGGGAAGGGAGCCCCGGGTTCTAAAGTAACCGCAAGTCCGGGATGGAGCAATGATAAAATCACTGCTCAGGCTGATAAAAAAGGTCAGTTCCAATTGTCAATCCCTACTCCCCCCGCCGGAGGTCCGTTCTCGATAGCTTTTGCCGATAAGGATGGAGAGGTCAGTATAGAGAATGTATTGTCCGGTGAAGTATGGCTTTGCTCCGGACAATCGAATATGGAGTTCCCCATAAAAGGGTGGACTTCCGTAATAGATGCCGACCGGATTATCGCGGAAGCTCAGGATCCGGATATACGGCTTCTCCAAGTCAAAAAGTCGACTGCCTTTTCACCTCTGGAGGATGTGCAGACAAATATGGGAGGTTGGGTTGAAGCTACGTCCGATACCATGGATTTCTCCGCTATAGCCTATCTTTTCGCTAAAGAATTAAGAGATAGTCTGAATGTGCCTGTAGGAGTGATAGATACCACTTGGGGAGGAACTCCTGCAGAAGCCTGGACAGGTTATGATGCCTTAAAATCCGTACACGGCTTCGAGTCAGAATTAGAGACTCTTGCAAGATGTGATTTCGATGGGGAGAAACTCCATAGGGATTATGAGAAGAATCTCGGAGAGTGGATGAAACTGGCGCAATCAGAGTCGGCCGTCATAGACCCTAAGAACGAGTTGAAGGGTAAGAAGTTACCTGCCGGGTATTTTGAACAGCTTGGTTTCGGCAACTCATTCGATGGAGTGGTGTGGGTGCAGAAGCATATCGATGTGCCGGCTGAATATGCCGGTAAGGATATGACTCTATATTTAGGAGCTATTGATGATGAAGACGTGACTTATTTCAATGGGAAAGAGATTGCACGTGGAAGCGGGTATAATACTCCAAGAATCTATAACGTTCCTGGTAATCTTGTCGAAACAGGGAAAAATTCAATCATGATACGTATCACTGATTTTGGAGGAGAAGGGGGCTTCTCCGCGCCTGCGGACAATCGGCGAGCTGAAATAGGAAATTTGTTGATTCCGCTTGCTGAAGATTGGACTTATCAAGTGGGAGTGGATTTCTCGACGCTTCCCAAGAAACCGGTCTCAGTTGATGGCTCAAGTTATCCATCGGTGCTTTATAATGCCATGCTGTCCCCTCTGAAGAATCTTCCGATCAAAGGTGTGCTCTGGTATCAAGGTTGTGCTAACGTCGGGCGTGCTGAGCAATATGAACCGCTCTTCCAGGCGCTGATAAATGATTGGCGTAGTCTGTGGGGTTACGAATTCCCTTTCTATTTCGTACAGCTTGCAGGGTATCTGCAGCCCGTCACGGTTCAGCCCGATTCAGAATGGGCAGCTTTGCGCAATGCACAGGCAAAAGCTCTCACATTGCCTGGAACATCGATGGTCAGCGCAATCGACCTCGGTCACCCCACTGATATTCACCCGAGAGATAAGCAGACCGTGGCGCATCGACTTGCTCTGACTGCTCTCAACCGGGATTATGACAGAAAGGATCTTGATTTTCAGGCTCCCATTTGTACCGGTATGAAATCTGATGGCGGAAAACTCATTCTTACATTTGACCGCGAACTATGTCCGACTTCGTCAGCCGTGCTTGGATTTATCATCGGAGATTCCAAAGGGAACTTCGCTCAAGCTATGACGGATATGCCTGATAACCGTACAATAATTCTCTCTTCTCCGAAAATAAAAAATCCGGATCGTGCACGATATGATTGGGCTGACTACCCGAACGGAAATATCTACTCTTCCTCAGGTATCCCTCTCGCACCCTTCGCAACTGATAAATAATAGTATTAAAGAATATTACCTAAACATATAAGTCATGAAATCAAAGGCTCTGACTCTTCTGGCGATTGGCTGCGCTCTATATGCCAATGCTGAAGACATCATTATTTCAACAAATAATACCGGACTCGTATATAATGTTGCAGACAACGGTCGGGTATATCAAAAATATTTTGGCAAAAAACTTGCAGATTCCTCTGAGTATGCATTATTGCCGAACGGTCCTGAAATCTATATCACCAGCGGAATGGAAGATTATTTCGAGCCGGCTCTTCATATCAATCATGCCGACGGCAATAAATCTACACTATTGACCTATACCGGTCACGACAAAACTACTCTTCCTGATGGTAGCGTCCGGACCGTGATCTCCATGACCGATAAGAAATATGGTGACAATGTTGATATTTATTTCGTGGCTTATCCGGATCAGGATGTGATAAAGACTTTCACGGAAATAACTAATGGTGAAAAGAAGCCAATCCAACTGGAGAAGTATGCTTCATCGATTCTTCATTTTGATCGCGATCAATATTATCTCAAACAATTTAACGGGGATTGGGCAGATGAGGTCAATGCTTCCGAACTGCCCCTCTCCTTCGGCAAGAAAGATATAGGCACAAAACTGGGCGCTCGTGCAGATATGTTCGTCAGTCCTTTTTTCCAACTCTCGTTCGATTCCCCTTCACAAGAGGAGCAAGGAGAGGTGCTTGTGGGAACCCTTGGATGGACCGGCAATTTCCTTTTTGAGTTTGAAGTGGATAATAACGATAAACTCAGAGTAATTTCTGGAATTAATCCATACGCGTCTCAATATACTATTGCCAAAGGGGAAACTTTCCGGACACCTGAATTTATCTTTACGCTTTCATCCGAAGGCACGGGAAAGGCAAGTCGCAATCTGCACGATTGGGCACGAAATTATCAGCTCAACAAGGGTAATGATACCCGGATGACTCTGCTCAACAACTGGGAAGCTACATATTTCGATTTCGATGAAGAGAAACTTATCAATCTAATCGGAGAGGCAAGGGAGTTGGGTGTCGATATGTTTTTGCTTGATGATGGATGGTTCGGCAATAAATATCCCCGCCATAGTGATACTCAAGGTCTTGGAGATTGGGAAGTAACCGCAGATAAACTCCCTAACGGCATCGGACGGCTCACGGAAGAAGCTAAGAAACAGGGTGTGAAATTCGGACTCTGGATTGAACCCGAAATGGTTAATCCCAAAAGTGAACTTTACCAGACTCATAAGGATTGGGTTATCACACTTCCCAACCGTGATGAGTATTATTTCCGCAATCAGCTTGTGCTTGATTTGAGTAATCCCAAAGTGCAGGATTATGTATTTGGAGTCGTGGATAATCTAATGACAAAATATCCTGATATTGCATATTTTAAATGGGATTGCAATTCACCCATCACCAATATTTATTCTAATTATGAGAAAGATCAGGCTCACCTTTATGTGGATTATGTGAGGGGACTTTACAATGTGCTTGATCGTTTGAAGGAAAAGTACCCGGATCTCCCCATGATGCTTTGCTCGGGTGGCGGAGGTCGCACGGATTATGAAGGATTGAAATATTTTACAGAATTCTGGCCCAGCGACAATACGGATCCAATCGAGCGCCTGTTTATTCAATGGGGCTTTTCGCAGGTTTTCCCCGTGAAGGCTCAGAGTGCGCATGTGACCACATGGAATAAAAATGCGTCTGTCAAATTCCGTACCGAAGTGGCCATGATGGGTAAACTCGGTTTTGATCTCAATCTTCATGATCTTTCTGACTCAGATCTTTGCTATGTGAAAAATGCAATCAAGGAGTATAATCGCCTCAAACCGGTGATTCTCGAAGGTGATCGTTACGGACTTGTCTCCCCGTATTCCGGTAATCATACATCTACAATGTATGTCTCGAAAGATAAAAATCAAGCTGTGGTCTTTGCTTTTGATATTAATCCCCGGTATAAAGAACACACAAGCAACGTCAGGATGAGTGGATTGAATCCCACAGCAAAATATTATGTCAATGAGATCAACAAAGAAGACGCATCAACATCTGAAGTGGGCACATATTCCGGGGAATATCTGATGACAGTCGGATTGCCTATGTTTACCGGCAATAAACTCTCAAGCCGGCTCTATGAGCTTAATTCTAAATAAGATACTGAAGAATAAACATATTATTGGAGAAATGAGTGGATGGACCTATGAGAAGTAATCCATATAAAAATGTAGGTATAGCGGTCGCGGCAATGTTGTGTGCGGCGCAGATGGCGTTGGGTATCGGGCCTTCTGCTGAGCCTGTTGCACGACAGAAGGGATCTGATCCCGTCAGCCCCGGTGAGTTCACCCGTTATGTGGATCCCTTTATCGGGACCGGTGCAATTGAAGGGGGACTTTCCGGAAATAATTATCCGGGTGCTACCGTGCCTTTCGGTATGGTGCAGCTCAGCCCGGACACGCATGAGGCTCCCGATTGGTTTAACGCTTCAGGTTATGATCACAATGATTCAAAGATATATGGATTTAGTCATACACGTCTGAGCGGCACCGGAGCAAGCGATCTGATTGACATCCTTGTGATGCCGACCACATCGGATTTGCGGGTGTCTGCTTTCAGTCATGATGATGAGGTGGCGCATCCGGGATATTATATGGTAAATCTGACCGATGAAAATATTAAATCGGAATTATCCGCCACAAAGCGTGTGGGGATTCATAAGTATTCCTATCCTGCCGGTAAAGAACGTAACTTATGGGTGGATCTGGATCACTCCGCACAAAAGGGTAGTTGGGACCGCCGGATAATCAACGCGCAAATTCGGCAGACCGCTCCAAATTCCTTAGAGGGATATCGGGTCATAACAGGCTGGGCAAAACTCCGCAAGGTATATTTCGTGATGGAATTTTCGGAGCCAATTGATTCGTTATACTTATATGATGGAGATGGAAGAGCATACACTCGCGGCGAGGCTTCCCTTATTAACGGTAAGTCTCCAAGGGCTCTCATTTCATTTGGAAAGTCTGCAAAACCGGTGTTGGTTAAGGTCGGACTCAGCGGAGTCAGCATTGCCAATGCGCGAGAAAATCTGGCGTCAGAGGGTGTTAGCAATGATTTCAATTACTATGTGCAAGCCGCGGATAAAGAGTGGAATGAGCAACTAGGGAAAATTGAGGTGAAGGGTGAACCGGAGAAGATGAAGACATTTTACACTGCTTTGTATCATACGATGATTCAACCCAATACATTTTCTGATGTCAATGGAGAGTGGATGACTCCCCATTACTCTATCGATAAAGTACCATCCGGTGAAACTCAATACACCACCTTTTCGCTATGGGATACCTATCGGGCCGCTCATCCGCTATATTCGATTATAGAGCCCGAATTGACCCGCGATTTTGTCAACAGTATGCTCCGCCATTATGATTATTACGGATATCTTCCGATCTGGCATCTATGGGGACAAGATAACTATTGTATGATAGGCAATCATGCAATTCCCGTGGTGGTGGATGCTGTCTTGAAAGGTATAGGGGGGATTGATAAGGAGCATGCTTGGGAAGCTGTCAAAAACAGTTCAATTCAGGCGCATCCGAATTCACCGTTCGGAGTGTGGGAAAAATATGGGTATATGCCTGAGGATGTTCAGACCCAATCCGTATCGATCTCACTTGAGATGGCTTTTGATGATTGGTGTGCCGCTCAGTTAGCTGCGGCAGTAGGAGATAAAGAGAGCGAAGAACGTTTTGCACAGCGTTCTCAGTTTTTCCGCAATTTGCACAATCCCGCTAATAATTTCTTTGCTCCCAAAAATGAGAAAGGTGAATGGATCGAACCGTTTGATCCACTGAAGTTTGGTGCAAACGGAGGCAACCCTTTCACCGAAGGGAATGCCTGGCAATACTATTGGTATGTGCCGCATGATATAGAAGGATTGATTGAACTGACCGGGGGTAAGAAGGCATTTGCCGATAAACTCGACACTTTCTTCACTTTGACAGAATCATCCGGGGAAAAGAATGATAATATCTCGGGATTAATCGGACAATATGCCCATGGCAATGAACCGAGCCACCATGTGGCTTATCTTTATAATTACGTCGGCCAACCGGAAAAGACCCGGAAATTGGTAAGTTATATTACTGATAATCTCTATAACAACAACTATAACGGCTACGCAGGCAACGACGACTGCGGAGAAATGTCAGCTTGGTATATCATGAGTGCGATGGGTTTCTATCCGGTGAATCCTGCTTCCGGAATTTATGATATAGGAATCCCTTTGTTTGAGGAATGTATATTGCATCTGCCTGGAGGAAAGGAATTTAAAATAGAGTCAAATAGAAAGAATCCTTCCCGGACCAAGATAAAGAAGATTTTTCTAAATGGCAATAAAATCGATGGATTGAAGATTACACATTCTGACATTATGCAAGGAGGAAACCTTACCTTCGGGTTCTGAGAATATTTATTTATCCGCTGATGCAGATACTTAATCATAGAAAAATACTCAGCTATTCGGGGAGAGACATTCGGAGATTAGTCATTTCAGCACCTGCAAACAAACGCCTTCCAACCGAATTAAAACCAAGAGATTCATATAATTTGCGAGCCTCCGGGTTATCATCAGCCACGAGTAATCCAAGGGGAAGACCTGATTTTAGAGCTTTCTTGTGAGCATCGTCGATCAATAGCGTGGCGATTCCCCGTCCCCGATAATCAGGAAGAGTCGCCAAAGAGTCAAGATAGAATTCTTCCGGACCTGTTTCGTACGGGACTTTTTCCATTTCTTCGTCACTCATATTCCACCCTAAAATCCTGTTCGCTTCTTCAAAGAACGGTTTTCGGAGAGACTTCAGCAACCCTCCATTGTAGCTTATGCAAACTCCGGCTTTAGTGCCATCGGGCAAAACTGCAATCCGACTGTTGAGGTAAGAATATTGCGAATCATCCCTACGGGCTAAGCCGGAAAACAGCTTGTGAACATCCTCGCGGCTGCAATCTCCTGCCAGAGCCGCAACCAACTCCTCGCCGATGGCCATAAAGATAGCGTCAGCAATCATATCAGCATCATCGGGAGTTGCATCAATTATGTGAATATCATTCATAATCCAATCCAAATCAATCGTAAATAAAACACCAACCGTAAGCCCAAAGTTCCTTCTTTGTCCGCAAAGTCATCGAAAACGGATAGGGACGTGATGTGCTGCTGAACTTCTTAGGTGTAAAAAATAATCGAGAAATGCACCGGATTATAATCGAGAAATGCGCCAGACCATAGTTATTACAAAAATAATAAAAAGAGTTATTACAAAATTAAAATTCAGATGAATTTTTTGTTTCCTTCATACGGAAGGATTCATCGGTCATGTTCACCAGCATCGCCTAGTGGGTCAGACGGTCGACTGTAAAAAATAATTGAGAAGTGCGCCGGTAAATCTCATCAAAAAGTGCGCCACCATAGGGGAATATTAACCTGAGATTTGAGTTATATTTAAGTAAGATCAACTCAATCTCACAAAAATGAAAAATATGGTTGAAAGAAACGAAGTCCTGCACCGTTACCGTATCCAGGGAAAGTCTAAGCGCCAGATTGCAGAGGAACTGCATATCAGCCGGCACACTTCTCGATTATTTTTTACTCCCTAATGCAACGTATGCGTATCCACTGGCAAAAGGTGAGCTAGATATTGAGCAGTTGCCAGTAATTTGCCGGTTGAATAAAAGATTAGCGAGATAACTATTGAATATCAATGAGTTACGGGATTTATCTGTGCCCAGAACAGGACTCGAACCTGCACGTCTCTCAACACTCGCACCTGAAACGAGCGCGTCTACCATTCCGCCACCTGGGCTTTCGTTTTTTGTGCTTTAATCCTTTGCTTTAGATTGTTGGTGTGCTTTAATCCGGTTGCATTGGATTGTTTTTGCGCTTTGGTTCGGCAAATTTAGCTTTTTTTTTTGATGTGTGCAAGCATATCTCTTTTTTTGACGCTTTTTCTCATTATTTTTCCATGCGGAGGTTATACCCAATGTGGTTTTTAGGGTGTGGTGTGTTCTCACAATACGGCTCTGGAGGAGGTGTTTTTGTGTTGTAAACTGAGTCGGTTTATTGTTTCTTGTTGTCCATGGGAAGCTCCGCTGTCTGAATGGCTTCGGTTGGTTATTGGGAATTAAATAGCCGGAATCGAAAAAACATACGATTCCGGCTATTTAAGTCTTAAAGAGTGATTGGCTATTGAGGGTCTGTCCCTCAAATATCAATCAAGGGCTGGGATCTGACGTGCTAAAATTTGCATCAGTTTTTAATAATCACTTTTTGGGTTGAGCCGCCGCATTTGGCAACGTATATGCCGGCGGGGACAGCAGATGACTCACTGTGTCCATTTGTTAAAGCGGTTGTGCTGATAAGTGAACCGGCAAGATTATATACGTAGAGCGTTCCTGAACATGCTCCTCTTACGCAGATTCTGTTCCCCTTCACGAAGATGGATGCGTTATCTTTGTCAGAGCCGACGCTTCGGACTCCAAGCTCTGTTATGTCCACCGGATAACTGAGCATAATAAGGTTGGGGAACAGGGAATTCATAAATACTCCGACAACTTGGTTGTGCTTCTTTAAGAAAGTGGTGACACCGTTTTCTATAGTGTAGTCCACACCTTGTTCGAGGAGGGTGCCTACTATTTCACCAAGGTCATAATCGTAGCTTGGGATCCCTTCGTACCAGAAGTATTCCGTATCGATGTTATCTCTGGATGCGATTGATGACAGATCGATAACGCCGTCTACAGGTGTCACAGTTAGGGCTGCCTGATTTGCGTAATTGTAGACGGAATAGTTGTCATCGGGTAAGGGGAGAGTAGCGAAGGTGAAACGATTTTCTGCCAATGATAATGAGCGGAGTGATTTCAAGCTGCTGAGGTCAATGGTCTCGAAGTCGTTATCAGAGAGATCGAGGGTATGGAGTTGCGGGGTCTGCTTGAAATCGATTGAAGTCAGCTTATTACCTGAAAGGCTTAATCCCCATAGTGCATTGTTTTTGTAGAATGTCACTTTTGAGAGATTATTATTGGCTAAAGCGAGGGTCTGGAGTGCCGGATTTTTTGAGGCGTCGAATTCTGTCAGTTGGTTGCCCATTATTGAGAAGTGCTCAATATTAGGATATTGAGAAAGATCGAATGATGTAAAGGTATTATTCTCGAGGTTCAGATCGTTGAGTATATAGCTTTCCGGAAGGGTGATGTCAGTGGTCTGACCGCCACATATTGCAATACAGTTGGCGTTAGTGAGTTTGGAAAGATCCACTTCTGCCAATTTTGAGCCGGAAGTGAGTGAGAAGACAGCAATATCGTTGGCTCCTTCGTAAGCATAGACCTTCACGACGGCATCACGGTATGATTTTGCCTGGAAAACCGTGTAGGTGTCTGTAAGGGAATATTGAGTAAGAGTTGTCCCGTTGCCGGCCCAGTCAAAGTAAATATCCATGCTTGGAACCGTTGATGCCAAAGATAGTTCCATTCCCCTGTTATTTTCAAGGGTCTTGAAAGATGCGACAAGAACTGTAGGAGCATCAGCGGTGAGTACGGTGGTGGTCTTCAGTGCCTTGTTGCCGGTGAATTGAGGGAATGCCGGATGAGTGATAACGCAATATATCTCGCCGATTGAAGTGTTGAGAAATTTTGTGATTCCTTCGTTAATTTCAATCTCGGAAGAGTCTACCGGATTGCCATTGCTTTTATACCAATTGAATACGGTTGATGTTCCGTCAATCACAACATATTGATTTTCGAGATTTACAGACGGTGCTTTTGTCGGGATGTCGATAATCTGTTGAGGGGCATAAGTATATCCTTGTAAATCAAGAATAGGCAGTTTTGATAAGGGAATTTTATTACCGCTGCAATTGAATGAGACGAAGGAGTTTGTCTCCGGCATGTCAATCGAAGTGATTTGATTATTTGAGATGTCGACTGACGTTGCGGATGTGAGATAAGCAAGATTGAGAGTGGAGAGTTGGTTTCCGCTGAGATTCAGCTCAATCATATTATCGGCATCGCGGAGAGAGTATTCGGTGAGTTGGTTATTGCTCAGATTGAGATGCGTGATTGCTCTGATGTCGTTGGTGGAGACTGACGTTAATTCATTATTGCTAAGATTGATATAAGACAGTTGATTTTTAGCCAACAAAGCTTCTGTTTCGCTAAGGAATATAGTCCTCAATCTATTATTGGGCAATTCAAGACGAGTGAGACTCGCATTGGTGGTCAAGTCGATATCGCGTAAGCCGCAACTTGTTATATTCAATTCTTTCAATTGGCGGGCTTTTGAAAAATCAGCCAACCCGATAGGAAGACTCTTGACATAGAGGGCAGTCAGCACAT
Source organism: uncultured Sangeribacter sp. (assembly GCA_964521885.1). Taxonomy (GTDB): domain Bacteria; phylum Bacteroidota; class Bacteroidia; order Bacteroidales; family Muribaculaceae; genus Lepagella. The sequence goes on from CAZFUF010000011.1 coordinate 36,693, forward strand.
CGTTTTCGGCAACATAAATATCGACGGTTCCTTCGTAAGCAGCGGTTTTCCCTGTGACATTAGTAGCGGAGCCGTTAAGGGTGCTTCCTGTGATGTCAAAAGGTACGAGCTCACCGTCACCGAAGTCCACGTAAAATTTGTCAGAGCCTTCTGACTTCTCAATCCCGACATACATATTTACTGCAACGTTGGCTGATGTATTGGTCTTAAGTGAAATGATCTTAGTCGGTTTCCCGAAATCATTTTCATTTTTGACCATAAATTTTGTGGAACGCAAACCAGCCTCCGGAAGGACGTTATTATAAAAAGAGACGTAGACTGAATCAGGAATCTCCTTTTTTAGGGTCATGACTGATCCGCTGAATGAGAAATATTCAGAGTCCAATTCCTCTTCTTCCCCGGTCAGGGAGTTCACGAGCATAAGGGTAGCGGAAGTCTTAGAACCGGAGCGGATCACCTTTTCACCAAAGTCTATAGTAGTTCCTTCTTTGTAGGATTTGTTAATCTGGAGCGGCCGTTGTTTGTAATAGTACTCCGAATAAGTTACCGCCGGGGCCGGGATGGTGTTAAGCCCCATATTGTTATTGGAGATATTTACGTTGTATAATGCCGGACATTTGGAAAGGTTGATGGATGTCAGATAATTGCTGGCTATGTTGAGATCTGTCAGCTTAGTGTTCTTGGTAATATCTAGCGTAGTGAAGGCATTATTTTGAGCAAAAAGAATCTGAAGCTCCGGATTATGTGAGAGATCAAGGGATTTGAGCTTCACACCGGGATTGATGACGCTTGAAAAATGAGTGCAATAGAATTGTGTCAGGAGAGGGTTGTGGGTCAAATCGATCTCAGTGATGGCTGTATCTCCGATATTGAGAATCATCAGATTGGGGTTTTTGCTGATATCGAGCGATGCCACTGGTGTGGAATCGATGCTCAGACGGGCAAGATAAGGACATTTGGACGTGTCGATAGAGGTAAGGGTTTTACAAGCCCACGCATCGAATACCATCAGATTAGGATAATCTGTCAAAGAAAAATTCGGATCCAACCAATCGACGATTGGTATTTCAAGGATTGAAAGATTGGGTTTATCATTGCCGATGATCAGCGGGGTAGCCTGACTAAAGACATTGTCTTTCATATAGATTGCCCGGAGTTTGGAAAGTCCGGTAAGGTCGAGCCCTGTGAGCTGATTGTGTTCAAGGTTGAGAAATTCCAGATTTACACATTTTGAAAGGTCAATCTGAGTGAGATAGCATCCTTCTCCATTGAAATAGTCAATCAGAGAGGGATCTCCATATATTTTTACTTCTTGATTACGTGAAAGTGTGCATCCGATGTTGGTTCCGGTCAATGTTTGGTTTTCTTCATCATATCCTCCTATGCCGACCGTATAGGTTTCTTTCCCGAAACCGCAATCCACTTGGAAAGTGGTTTCTTCAGTGGCTGATAGTTGTAAGGTGATAAAGTTTGAGTCAGCCATGTCCGTGACACAGCTTTTAAGCGTGATGCAAGGCTCAGACGCGTCATCTGCGTAGCTCCGGAAAGGGATGAGAATGGCCACGACTGTCAACAATAGATACCAACAGGTAGTACAGTTTGAAGAAAAAGTCTTTGTCATATTGTGAAAGATTAAAAAATTCCGATTAGCAAGCCCAATTAATTAGCAAATATAAAAACAATGCCTCGTTTTCATAAAATATTTAGTTAAAGGAACCCCTTGGTTTGGATCTGCCCGGCGCTTTTCGCTAAGTTGCGTCGGTCGCAATTCTTAGATTGTTCTTTCCCCAACATGCAAAAATTGCACTGCCATAATCCCCAGGATTCCCCCAAAAAATTTTATGAGTCGGAGTCTAAGAAATGGCAAAGATAAGAAAAACAAGAGGAATTGCAAAGAATTGGTAGCTATTTATTTAGTAATTTATTGAATAGCGATATATATTTTTTGGCTATCGTAATGGACGAAAATTTTTCAATTACGGATTGCAACATCTTTATCCGGATATCAACGGATTGCGACGACGCCCAGATGATACCATGTGCAAGATTCTCACCCGCAAGTTGAATATCCCCGTTCCAGTCGGCAATGTATCCTGTAGAGAGGTGTTCAACAATATCGGGTTGCCCACCGCGATTGAAGCAAACCGGGATGCACCCGCGAGCTTGTCCTTCCACGAGAGTTCCGGGCAAAGTTTCATAAAGAGAAGATGACACCACTATATCGGCAGAATCATAAGCTCTTTTCACTTCCCCTTCACCCCGAAGTATTCCGAGGTGGGTATGCTTGATCGCTATCTGATTGAATAGCTCAGGATTTCTGATGGCTCCGAAAGTGACTATCTCCGCTCTTTCCGCCAATTCAGGATCCAGACGGGTGAGTGCTTTGGTGGCTTCAATGAGTATAGGAAATCCTTTCACCGGGTCATCCAGTCGCGCCGCGCCGAAAATCAGGACCGGTCTGATTCTCCGTTTGTTTTTCAATTCAAGGTATGCTTTTTCTATTTTTTCATCTATGGGAAAAGCATTGGGGATGACACTCAGACTATCATTGCGGAGAAGAAAAGATTTTTTTGCAAGCGAAGCAAGCCAATTGCTTACCGCCACAAAATGAATATGATTTTTACCCGAATGATATAAAAGATTTTTTCTCACGAGTGTTTTATGCGACAAGTCATCCGATCCCCCCTTTGCGCCAAGCAACGGGCACTCACCACATTGCTCAAAATATCCGGAACATTCCCCCGCATGATGACAGATTCCGGTGAAACACCACATGTCGTGCATTGTCCAGACCACAGGTTTCCCCATATTTAAAATCTTTCGAATTCCCTGCAGGGAAAGTAATCCCTGATTAATCCAATTAAGACAAATCACATCAGCCTCCTTCACCCAGGGATGACGGGAGAGATTAACTCCATCGGAAGCTGTGTCTATCTTAAATAGTGTTTCGCGGTTGAATCCGTTGACAATGAAAATTTTAAATCTTTCAGCCAAGAAGGACTCCTTCATTATCATTTTGGGAGCCGCAAGGGTAACGGCTAGTGAATCAGTCAATTTCTCAGCCACAATCATACGGGCATCAACGCCTGCATCACGGAGTGCGTGCATCAGGCGTGCGCTCACCACTGCCGCTCCTCCGGTGCGGTCACTCTTATTGATAATAACTACTTTCAATTTCACAGACATTTCAGACGCTAAATTAATAAATAAGTTTGAGACTCAGGTCAGAGAATAGAAAAAGAGGTAGAAATCTCACGATTTCCCCTCTTGCTTCACACTCATTATATTGCTTAATTCTCAGAGCCCGTCTCAAATTTTATGTGACGGGCTCTAAAACTCATACAGTCAAAATCCTCACTGATAAGTTCAGGTCGGATTTTTACTTATTCACCACGAAGATACTCACGTATGTGCGTGGTAGCATCCGCAAAATTATACGGATATGCATTTGATTCCAAATCTTGGATGTATTTAGGAAAAATTTACTAATTTTGCAGATATTATTAGAATTATTATAAAGAATTTCTATCAAAATTGATGAGATTAAAGAAAAAATCTCTATATCTGTAAATTGGCAGCGTGAGATTTTAATGATAATTTGTCAACAATTTTGAAAGATTAAGTCATTCCGGATAGAATAAACGACGGAATGCTTGCAAGATAACCACAGATTCATAAAAAATAATATGGCGAGTCTCGATGCGATAGATATTAAATTGTTAAATATTCTGCAACATAATTCACGCATGACAACAAAAGAGCTGGCGAAGGAAGTCAATCTTTCTACAACTCCGGTCTATGAACGCGTGAAGCGTCTTGAAAACGAAGGATTTATCTCTCAGTATGTGGCAGTACTCGATGCCGACAAACTCAATCTCGGTTTCACTGTCTTTGTCAATGTAAAGTTAGTGCGCCAGAACTATAGGGTCTCGACGGATTTTATTGAAAAAATGAAAGAGATAAATGAAGTGACCGAATGTTATAGCGTCACCGGGGCTTCAGATTTCCTGCTGAAAGTGCATGCTCCCGATATGCGTTATTATCGTCAGTTTGTGCTTGAAGTTCTGGGTAAACTGGATGCAATCCACACGATTGAATCTATATTTGTGATGAGTGCTGTCAAACATAAGACGCAGCTCCCATTGAATCTTTAACTGATTTTTGAATTATAGATTGTAAGACGCGATGTCTGTCAAACTATCCCTGCATAATATTTTTAAGTGTACTGAGGCAAATATTAAAACCGGAATAGGGTTGTTGGTTTTTATCAGCACGCTGATTATCTATTTCACCTGTTTGCCTTCGGGGGTCTCGTTATGGGACTGTCCGGAATACCTGCTGACGGCTATACGGTTGGAAATAGGTCATCCTCCCGGTAATCCCTTCTGGACCCTTACACATAGAGTGGCAGTGATTATAGCCGGTGAGGAAAATGCCGCAGCTGTAGTCAATGCCATGAGTGCTGTCTTCACTGCGCTGGCAGTTGTTCTGCTCTATGTTTGTTCACTAAAAGTATTCGAAATAATTAGTGAGAGAAAGCTTATCGGAGAGCCGGATTCCATAAAGAGGGGGAGTGGCCGGGAACGCCTGTCCCCATACGATGCTGCTGTCAGTTCGCTCTGTGCCGCCACCGGTGCATTGATGTTCGCATGGTGTGATTCTACTTTATTCTCCGCTGTTGAAGCGGAGGTATACGCCATGTCGATTTTTCTGACTGCATTGACATTATGGCTGATGATCCGATGGTATCTCTTGCCACCGTCTCCACAATCCGACAGAATTTTGCTTCTCATATCGTATCTATATGGTTTATCAATAGGTGTACATCAGCTCAATCTCCTGGTGATTCCGGTCTTAGCTGTTATCTACGTGTATCGACGATTCAATGGGAAGATGCTTACACGCCTGGTGATTGCCATGCTTATCGGGGTGGGGGTAATAGGTATTATCCTTATCGGAATGATGCCGATGACCATAAGACTTGCCTCCCTCTGTGAGTTAATTGCAGTAAATACCCTGAACGCACCATATTTCAGTGGGGTGATTGGTTTTGTGGTCATCTTTGCGATAGTAGGAATTGCAATCCTCATTTCAGTTACCTGTAAAGGTTCCCATAAACTATATATGATTGTATGGAGCGGAGCTTTGGTGTTGACCGGGTATTCTTCATACACGCTGATACTGATCAGAGGCGCTGCTAATCCACCTGTAAATGAGAGTGCTCCGGCTGATATATTTGCGCTTGAGCGTTATATCAACAGAGAACAGTACGGTTCATCGCCACTATTCTATGGTAATACTCCCTATTCTGCTCCAATGCTACAGGAGGAGATTACTCCTGACAGTGTGAAACGTTATAGCCGGTTTGCTCTCAAGAAAAAGGATCCGGTATATATCCCTTATACGGAGAATGCCATCATTGTCAATCGCTCAGGATTCATGACACGCGAGGATTCGGTTGCCAATGAAAAGGTTAATAATAAAAAAAATGGATATATTCTTGCTGATTATCGGTATCAAATTATTCAGACTCCCGAACTGAATATGTTTTTCCCTCGTTTGACTTCCGGAAATCCGGACGATATTGAGGAATATAAGGCTTGGGCAGGTATGGATACAGCTACAATGGATTTGGTGGCAGTCAGCGATGCGTTTGATATATCCGGAAATCCGATTGCAAGAAAAGATAAATCCGGCACTCCCGTTACCGCTCCTAAGTATCGTCCCACCTATCTCCAGCATCTCACGTACTTCATAACCTATCAGCTGGGATATATGTATTTCCGCTATCTCATGTGGAATTTCGCAGGCAGACAGAATGATATCCCTTCCACAGGAGAGAGCGACCACGGGAATTTCATTACCGGGTATCCGCTGATTGACAACCTTATGCTCGGAGATCAAAGCAAATTGCCACCTTCCGCCGGAAAGGCCAATCCCGGTCATAATGTTTACTATCTCCTCCCCTTTGGATTGGCAATATTCGGGCTGATATGGTTGATAAGAAGGGGGAAATGTGGTCGCCGGATTGCATTTGTCTCCGGATTACTTTTTATTATGACCGGGATTGCGATAGTGGTTTATCTCAATCAGACTCCCGGTCAGCCCCGGGAAAGGGATTACGCCTTCCTCGGTTCTTATTTTGCTTTTGCATTCTGGGGTGGATGCGGAGCATATGGACTCGCTTCCCTGTGCAGGAAAAGAGAATTTAAAGTTGCGATCACACTCGCAACACTCGCAGTGCCGATTCAGATGATTTGTCAGAACTATGATGACCATTGCCGCCACGGCCGAAATGTCGCTACTTCTTTCGCTACCAATATTCTCTCGTCCTTACCTAAAAATACGATTCTGTTTGTGGATGGTGATAATTACACTTTCCCTTTATGGTATGCCGTAGAAGGACTCGGAGTGCGACCGGATGTAAGAGTGATAAATATCAGTTATCTGACGCTCCCGTCGTATGTTGAGAATTTAAGAATTCCTACCGGGTATTCCCCGGGTGTAGATATGTTTGCTCCCCCGGGCGTCCTTTCATGCGGCAGATTCGCGAGAGTTAAAGTGCCGCAATATCCGCTACTGATAGAAGATAGTATCGGGCTGCCGACGCTCGCTCATTTATTGAGAGGAGTTTATGAAGATGCTGCGGAAGGGAAATCTCCGGCATTCCGTTCCCGCTACGTGCGTGTAAATGAGAATGGGAAGGTGATGGATCTTATGAATGCGGTTTCTGTTGCCGGAAAGGACTGTGCGCTATCGCTCAAAGGGCTCTCGATGCTTGATATAGCGGCGAAAGCTGCCTCTGAAGGTCGTCCGGTCGCTTGGTTAACATATCTTCCGGAACGCTCATATTCGGGACTCTTCCCGTTCACCTACAACGGTTTTTACGTCCGTTATCTGGATAGTTATACCGGGACTCATTATCCGGACGAATCTCCTCAACAACGGTTAAGTGGAGGTGCCGATAATCCAAAGGTTTACTTTGATCCCACCTCTGCAGGACATATCTCATTAGAGAGAATCACCTCCCTGCTTCATGCCGAGCGATTGATGGATGCAGGGAAACCGCGCGAAGCATTGGCTGAAGTGAGACTGGCTCTGTCGCTCTTCCCGTTGAAGAATGTCGCGTTACATAAAGGGGGAGCGGATGGAAAGATGGTCTACGAGGCCGAACGCTTTGGAAGCCTCCTTATACGGGCAGGGAACGCAGCAGAAGACACCGAAGCGGTAGCGATGGGGAGACAGATCCTTCAGACCCGTTTGAATGAACAGAAGCAATGGCGCGAATATATCAATTCCCTGCCAATGAGATTGCGTCCTGCCGTGTCTTACTCGAATCGTGTAGGCGTGGCAAGAATAGACACAGTGCGGAATCTACTCAATTATATTCACTAATACTCCAATCATCATGTCGGAAGAGCAAAAGAACTCCCTTCGTGCCCCGATATTCATTATGGGATATATGGGTTGCGGAAAAACAACCTTCGGAAGAGCCTTGGCAAGAGCACTCGGGCGGGAATTTATTGATCTGGATTTCTATATAGAGCAGAGATTCAGAAGCTCCATATCCGGGATATTTGCCGAAAAGGGGGAGGACGAATTCCGACGGATCGAGATGGAGTTGCTTCGGGAAGTCGGTGAATTCAGTAATGTTGTAATATCATGTGGAGGAGGAACCCCCTGCTTTTATGACAACATGGATTATATGCTTTCAAGAGGAGAATGTGTATACCTTACGACTACTCCCGAGCGTATATTTCAGAGAGTCCGGAAAAAAATAGAGAAACGCCCCTTACTCACCGGTAAAAGTGAGGAAGAGGTGTTGCGATTTATCAAGGAAAGCATTGAGGGAAGAGAGCTCTTCTACAGACGTGCCGGAATAACTTGCGACAGCTATCACCTTGAAAACACGCGTCAGATCTCCACAACCATCAATGCCTTCCTGACAGAACACCCTGATCTTTAATTATCAGGTGTCACTCATCAATTTATTGTTATCTTATTACTGAAAGTGCTTCGCGACACTTATCTGTAATGAATTGCCAGTCAGCTGCTGCAACACGATCTTTGGGGAAGAGCTTGGAGCCCATACCAACGCAGAAGACACCGGCGTTAAACCAGCTTTTGAGGTTTTCCTCAGTAGGCTCGACACCCCCGGTCACCATCAGTTTTGACCAAGGCATAGGAGCGAGTAACCCTTTGACAAATTTAGGCCCGAGTACATCTCCGGGGAATATCTTGCAAAGTTCGCATCCCGCTTCCTGTGCGAATCCAACTTCCGAGATAGAGCCACATCCCGGAGTGTAAGGTATCAGACGACGGTTGCAAACTTTGGCAATGTCCGGGTTAAATAGTGGCCCGACAACAAAACATGCCCCCAACTGAATGAATAGGGAAGCGGTCGGAGCATCCACTACCGAGCCTACTCCCATAGCCATCTCGGGACATTCTTCAGCGGCAAATTTCACCAGTTCTCCGAATATTTCGTGAGCGAAATCCCCGCGGTTTGTAAATTCAAAGGCACGCACACCCCCTTCATAGCAGGCTTTGACTACCTGTTTTGCCACTTCTAAATCCTTGTGAAAAAATACCGGAACCATAGGTGCCTCTTTCATTTTTGAGAGCACCTCTATTTTATCAAATCTTGCCATATTCTCGAAATATCGTATATTAGTGTTATTCAGTCAAAGATCAATTATCTTTGCACACGTCCGTTAGCGCTTCCTCCGGCAAGAGCCTCAACTTCAGCGGCTGAAACCAGATTGAAGTCACCGTTGATTGTCTGTTTGAGAGCGGAGGCAGCCACTGCAAATTCCAAAGCTTCACCTTGAGTCTTCATTGTCAGCAATCCGTGGATAAGACCTCCAGAGAAACTGTCACCGCCACCCACGCGGTCAATAATCGGATTGATGTCGTAGCGTTTGCTCTGATAGAATTCTTCTCCGTTGTATATCATTGCTTTCCAGCCATTATGAGTGGCGGAATAAGACTCACGCAAAGTGGAGACAACATATTTGAAACCAAACTCCTTCATCATAGCGGCAAAGATACCCTTGTAACCTTCGGCATCAGTATTTCCACTCTCGACATCGGCATCCGGTTTGAAACCGAGACAGAGCTCCGCATCCTCTTCGTTGCCGATACAAACGTCGACATATTTCATCAGCGGTTTCATAACTGATTGGGCTTTTTCCGATGTCCAGAGTTTCTTTCTGAAATTAAGGTCAACACTGACAGTCACACCGTGGCGCTTTGCAGCTTCACACGCGAGGCGGGTCAGTTCGGCAGCCTTGTCGGAGATTGCAGGAGTAATTCCGCTCCAGTGAAACCAGTCTGCACCCTTCATGATTGCATCGAAGTCAAAATCTTCAGGATTAGCTTCCGCTATGGCAGATCCGGCGCGGTCGTAGATTACTTTTGACGGGCGCATTGAGGCGCCGGTTTCGCAATAATAAATACCGACACGATTTCCACCACGTGCTATCCGACACGTATCCACTCCATATCGGCGCAATGCATTGACGGCGGCTTGTCCGATTTCGTGAGTGGGCAACTTGGTCACAAACATAGCCTCATGACCATAGTTGGCACAACTGACAGCCACATTTGCTTCACCACCACCCCATATCACATCGAAACTGTCTACTTGCACAAAGCGTTTGCACCCTTCCGGGGAAAGACGAAGCATGATTTCGCCCAATGTTACGATCTTACTCATCGTTATATCAATTATTTTGTTACTTTTTATGAGACGGGCTCTTAATTTTTAATACGAAACAGCCGGGGATTTGACCTAACTCATATCGTGATTTTCTTATAACGCGGCACAAGGAGCTTCATCACACACCATGCCAGGAGATAAGCACATGAGCAGATGGAGAATACTACCATGTATCCGGCAGGTTTCCCGGAGAATCCCGCAAAGCTGAAACTTTCGCCGGCATTGGCGGCATAGTCAAAGAGAAGACCAGAACCATGGTTGATGATAAAAGAACTTACTCCGCCTGCCATAGTGCCGATACCCACGATTGAAGCCACCGTTGAAGTAGGAAACATGTCGCCGATGGTAGAATAAAGGTTGGCACTCCAGGCCTGATGTCCCGCTCCGGCAAGACCTATTATTATTGCCGGCCACCACGGTGAAACAGTGCCGAGTGGTTGTGCCACCAAAGCGAAAACCGGGATGAAGGCGAAAAGCAGCATGGCTCTCATACGTCCTGCGTAAGGATTCATACCCTTTTTCTCGACAAAATATTTCGGCAGGTAGCCGCCACAGATCGAAAGCGCAGTGACGATAAAATAGAGTGTGAAAATCAATGCTTGACCCATGGGGGAGTATGAGGCAAACCCGAATTGGTCGGAGAAATAGGCGGGAGCCCAGAAAAGGAAGAACCACCAGACTCCGTCGGTAAGAGCCTTTCCTGCCACGAACGCCCATGTCTGGCGATATTTAAAGCATTTCCAGAAGGGGATCGTTTGAGTCTGTTCTTTTACGATTTCTGTTTCAGACTCTCCGGCTTCGTCCTGTTGGATATATTCCAACTCGGCATCATTGACATATTTTGATTTTTCAGGCAGGGAGAAAATATTAAGCCAGATACCCATCCAGATGAAACCGAGGGCACCTATGATTATAAAAGCCATTTCCCATCCCCACATTCTGGCAAGCACGGGAATACAAAGAGGGGCGGCAAGGGCTCCGACAGACGCTCCGGCATTGAAAATTGCCGTGGCGAATGCGCGGTCAGCCTTAGGGAAATAGAGAGCTGTCACTTTTACAGCTGCCGGGAAGTTGCCCGATTCACCTAAGGCAAGGAATGCTCTGCACCCTAAGAATAGCCATACACTGACAGTAGCAATTGAAAGAGCGAGTGCCGAGCCGGATTCCACCATTGCCAATTCCTCTACAGAACCGAGACCCTCGATCTTCATTGTCAGCCATCCGCAGCCGGCATGAAGACATGCAGCTATAGACCATACGAAAATTGCTATGGCATATCCCTTTTTAGCACCTGCCCAATCGATGAATTTACCGGCGAAAAGACTGACTATCGCGTACAGTAAGGAGAAAAATCCGGTTATCATCCCATAGTCGGAATCAGTCCAATGAAACTCGGTAGCGATAAAATCTTTCCAAGTCATCGATAGCACCTGACGGTCAAGATAATTGATGGTGGTGGCAAAAAAGAGCATCGAACAAATCACCCAACGGAAATTAGTCTTTGCCTGAGAAAGGGATAGTGTGGAAGAAGATTTCACGGTTTAAAAATTTTTTACTATGAAAACTGATAAAATTGAGGGACAATGAGACTATCATGACGGAAAGCACTCATTGATCCGGGAGAGGGTGACCATCATATGGATATGATGGAGGTAGTTTCAATACCTACGGGGTGAGGTTTAAAATTTAAAATATGATTTGGCATTGTTATAGGAAATGTCTTCAATCATTTTTCTGACACGTTTCTCCTCGTATCCCGAGAATGGAACAAGTCCGTTTTCAATATCCTTCCCTACAAGTTCGCAGAGACAGCGTCTGAAATATTCATGGCGAGGATAGGACAGGAATGAGCGGGAATCGGTCAGCATCCCCACGAAACGACTCAAAAGACCTTGATTCGACAAAGAATTCATCTGATTTGTCATTCCGTCAAGCTGGTCATTAAACCACCATCCGGATCCCCACTGAATCTTCCCCGGTGTCTTTCCATCCTGGAAATTACCTATCATTGTAGCCATCACTTCATTGGCTGCGGGATTCAGATTATAAAGAATCGTTTTGGGAAGCTTGTCACGGGAATTGAGACGATCCATGAATTTCGCGCAACTTTGAGCTGTGTTCCATTCGCCGATTGAATCATACCCGGTGTCGGGACCAAGTCGATTCATCATGCGCGTATTGGTATTACGGATTGCTCCATAATGGAACTGTTGTGTCCATCCCTTTGCTGCATCCATTTCCCCGAATATAAGCAACATGGCGCTTTTAAACTTGCGTATTTCCTCCTCGGAAGCTTCACCTCCGGCTAACACCTTGTCAAAAATACCCATAATTTCATTGTCGGTGAAATCATCGGCATAGAATTCGGTCAATCCGTGGTCGCTGAGTCTGCATCCGACACTATGGAAAAAGTCGTGGCGCGCGTTGAGAGCATCGATAAGAGTGGGGAAATTATGAATATCGATGGCGGAAGCTTCAGAAAGATGCGCGATATATTTTCTGAAATTCTCCGGCTTATCGATATCCATACTCTTGTCCGGACGCCATGTCGGGAGCACTTTTATCTCGAAGCCTTCATTCTTAAGTTTCAGATGGTGGTCTAAAGAATCTGCCGGATCGTCAGTAGTGCAAACCACTTCAACTTTATATTTACGCATCAGACCGCGAGCTGTCATCGAAGGATCATTTAGCAAGCTATCGTTGCAACGATCAAATATTTCACGTGCTGTCTCCGGATTCAGTCGCTTATCGATTCCGAAAGCCGTCTTGAGTTCTAAATGAGTCCAATGATAAAGAGGATTGCGGAGGGTATAAGGCACCGTCTCCGCCCATTTCTCAAACTTTTCCCAGTCGGAAGTCTCCTTCCCGGTGATAAATTCTTCAGCCACACCGTTGGCACGCAGCGCACGCCATTTATAGTGATCCCCGCCGAGCCATAACTCTGTGATGGATTTGAACCTATAGTCATCCGCTATCATTTTTGGGTCGAGATGACAATGATAATCTATGATCGGGAGCGAAGCCGCATGATTATGATAAAGATCTTGTGCTGTCGCAGTAGACAGGAGGAAGTTATTATCTAAAAAATCTTTCATGACGTCTAAAGTAGTAATAAAGAATTGCCTGATATATCCGGATGGAAAGCATGGACTGAAATTGATTAGTCGGGGGCTTACATTGCGTATACATTAAATCCTCCGTCCACGACAGCCACAGTGCCGGTGACAAATGATGAAGCATCGCTGATGAGATAGTGGATGGTTCCGCACAATTCTTCCGGATTCCCGAAGCGCTTGAAGGGGGTCTGGCGTATAACGTCATTGCCACGCTCCGTGAGAGACCCGTCGGGGTTGGTAAGGAGAGAACGGTTTTGCTCAGTCAGAAAAAATCCGGGGGCAATCGCATTGACGCGGATAGCCGGAGAGAATTTCGTGGCAATTTCATTTGCCATGAAAGCTGTGAAATTTGAAATCCCGGCTTTAGCAGCTCCATATCCCATTACGCGCGTCAATGGGCGGAATGCCGCCATTGACGAGAAGTTGACGATCACGCCATGTCCGGCTTCCACCATAGGACGCAGGAATACTTGTGTCGGGATTACGGTGCCGGTCAGATTGACATTCAGGACACGTTGAAACTCCTCTATCTTAACATCGAAGAAGGTGCCTGTCGGAGGAATAGTAGCTCCCGGCATATTCCCGCCGGCAGCATTCAGAAGAGCATCAATTTTTCCGTATTTTGTCAATATATCTTCAAGATTTTTCTCCACGAGTTCTTTGTTCAGAACATCAGTCACAAGAAAAATTGCGTCGCCTCCGTCTTTACGGATGTCAGCCACAATGGCTTCACCGACATCTGCTTTTCTGCCGAGGATCACCACTTTCGCTCCCTGAGCAGCCAGATACCGGGATATGCATTTCCCCAAGACTCCTGTTCCACCGGTGATTACTACAACCTTACCGGCTATATCGAATAAATTTTTCATGGATATGTATGTTTATAGTAGAAAAAACCAAATTATAGAATTATTCTTCATTGAGTGAATTGACGGCCGCCATCATCCCCCCTACCATTCCGAGAGCGAGCATTCGTCCATGAAAAGAATAACCGGCGTTATAGCCCATTTTGTCGTCACCGAGCATCAAAGGCGCATGATCCACCCTCATTGCCACTCCGGGTCGTTCTTTCTCAAAGATTCTGACAATCTCCACAAGGCGCGGATCAAGATGAGAAGCCTCCTTGAAATCACCTCCCGGAAGGGTGTTGCAGATTCGGGCATGCACGAAGTGAGTGCGTGAAGCAAATTCACGCGCCATAGCCACGACATCATTATGAGGTCCTGCGCTCAGAGACCCGGCGCAGAAAGTCAGCCCGTTGTGAGTATTGGGCACTGCATCCAGAAATTTACGGATGTCTTCTGCCGATGTGACGATACGTGGCAGTCCGAGAATTTGCATCGGCGGGTCATCGGGATGAACGCACATGTCAATTCCATATTTATCGCAGACCGGCATAATCCGATTGAGAAAATATGCCATATTAGCACGGAGTTTCTCAGCATCGATCCCTGCATAAAGATTCAGCAGATTCCTGAATTTCTCAACAGGATTCAAATCAGCCTCTGAGATATTGCCGTTCACGAACCCCTGGGTCTTGACGATAATATTTTCCACAAGACGTTTACGTCCCTCTTCATCCATGTGGGGTTCAACTTCCTCGTGCATACGTTTGAGAGTATCCTCATCGTAATCCTTTTCGGCACCCTCACGCTTAAGTATATGTATGTCAAAATAAGCAAACTCAGCGCGGTTAAAATAGAGATTGGTTGTGCCGTCCGGGTTTGGGAAATTAAGATCCGTACGGGCCCAGTCGAGCACCGGCATGAAATTATAGCAAATGGTTTTCACTCCCGCACGCCCTAAGTTTTCCAGACTTTCGATATAGCGGTCGATAAGTTCATCCCGATCCTCCCCGCCATATTTGATTGACTCGCTTACGGGGAGACTTTCCACCACTGACCATCTCAACCCGTGACTTTCGATATAATCTTTCATTTTGGCTACCTCTTCAGCAGTCCAGACTTCCCCGTTCGGAATATGATGAAGAGCGGTCACAATCCCCTCGACACCAATCTGACGAAGCATATCGAGAGTAATTTTATCATTGGGTCCAAACCAACGCCAAGTTTTTTCCATGATGTTAAATTCTAAATTGTTGGGATAAAGGTCTTAATTGGGGAGAGCATGAGACGGGTCTAAAAGGGAATATCCTTAATCAGATGAGAACTTCCCTTAGAATTTGGTAAAATGTCATACTTGCGCTTTCTACCACCCCATAATATCGCAAAATTAATAAAAAATCCCGTCATCACAAACCGGAGCATTCATTTAACAGTGTATTTTTGACCGGTTGTTTCCCGGGTTTTGGCTTTACGGCTAGCGGCATGTTGGGAGGGAAGGAAAAAATTGGTAATTTTGTGGCCGGTTACAGAATCGAGGAGATGAGTGTTTTGACGATATTGATGTTGGTGAGTTCTTTGGTTATCCCTGATAGTTTACCTTCGGAGGAGCTGGAGGAAGTAGTTGTGACCGGGCAGGGGGCGCGTGCGCGAATAGCGGAGACACGGCTCGGTGCGGAACATCTGGAATTGACCCGACTTGCTAAAATGCCCCGAATGTTTGGTGAAAATGATTTGGTGAAATCGCTCGCCATGATGCCCGGTGTCAGAAGTGAAGGTGACGGGGGTGGCGGATTTGAGGTCAGAGGAGGGACATCGGCGCAAAATCTCATCATGCTCGATGGAATCACTCTGTTTAATCCCTCTCACGTGATGGGCGTTTTCTCGACATTCAACGAAGATGCGATATCGGGTGCAACTCTGTTCAAAGGTCCGATTCCCCCTTGTTATGGAAACGCTCTCTCTTCCGTGCTTGAAGCAGGAATGTCCGCTGGAAATATGAATCGTTATCACGCTTCTTTTACCGTCGGGATATTGGCAGCGAAAGCAAGTGCGTCCGGACCAATTGTCAGAGATAAATTATCGTTTGCAGTCAGTGCCCGTCGTTCATACGCTGATATGTTTGTGGCAATGATTCCTAAATTCCGGGGTACGGTGATGAATTTCTATGATGTCACCGCGAAACTGCGTTACGTTCCTTCTGAAAACCATCGTCTTGACTTATCTTTCATTATGAGTCAGGATAATATGGCCATTAAAGACGTGATGGGTATGTATTGGGGAAATTTAGGAGCGTCGCTCAATTGGACAGCCCGTGGAAGTGACCGTACAACATTTACGACCACTCTCACCGGCACTTCTTATTCCCCCTTGATGACAAATATGATGCTTGAGACAGATCAGAAATTGCATGAATACATACGTCTGGGGGCAGTCAATGAGAAAGTTAATATCGCCATTAATGAGTCGCATGCGCTTGAACTCGGCGTGCGTTCGGAATTTATGAGGGTGAAGTCCGCTGAGATGGAAATCAACGGGATGAAGATGAAAGAAGTACGCTCTGTCTGGCAGAATGCTCTCTGGGGGAATTATGATGTGGATATAATGTCAAATTTCACCCTGTCTGCCGGTGTCAGGCTTTCTCTATCTTCGGTTTGCGGCGGGGAGCGCTTCCACGAATTTGCAGCTCCCGGAGAGAAAGTTCCTGATTTTTCTTCAAAATACTACTGGATGATTGAACCGAGGTTGAGTCTGAAATATGAGATCAATCCTTGCCATTCCCTCCGCGCGGGAGCTTCCCGGACATCGCAGGATATACATTCCATCCGGTCGAGCGCCACAAGTTTCCCATTTGACCGGTATGCCTTGATTTCTGCAAATATTAAGCCTGAGGTATCCGCACAATATGGAGTAGGGTATAGCGGTATGACTCCCCGGGGTGATTTCGACTGGTCTGTCGAACTATATTATAAAGAGATGGCGAACGTCTATGATTTCCGCGACGGTTGTAATATGTTTTCGAGAATAAGTCTCGAGAGTATCATACTTGGAGGGAGAGGCCGGAGTTATGGAGCGGAGTTTATGATACGCAAGAACACCGGCTCCCTCACCGGATGGATTTCGTATACAATATCAAAGACGTTGACCAGGATTGACGGAATAAACGATGGGAAATGGTATGATGCCACCAACGACCGCCGGAATGATATTACGGTCGCGGCCACTTATAAATTCAACGACCGATGGTCAGCTTCAGCTTCATGGGTATATTCATCAGGACATCCCTTGACCGCACCGGACGTGAAATATGAATTAAGCGGAATAACCTGCTATTATTACTCCGGAAGGAATAGATATAAGACCCCTCCGACCCACCGGCTTGACCTCTCAGCCACATATTCTCATCAGGGGAAAAAACTCACCTACGAATGGACATTCGGAGTATATAATGCCTATAACCGTTATAATCCGTATATGGTATATTTCCGCAATGATCCCGAGCAACCCGGCATGACGCAATGTGTCACTCAGGCGATGTTTGGAATTGTTCCTTCGGTAAGTTATACTCTAAAATTCTGACGTATGAAAACCAACATCTTATTAGATAGCCGGATATTTATGAAAGGGATATTTATTCCGGCATGTATCTGCCTGTGCCTGGTTGCCGGCGGTTGTCAAAGGATAATCGAGCTTGACTATCACGATATAGATCCGATTCCTGTTTTAGAAGCGACACTGAGTCAGAACGGTGCATCTTTAATAATAACCCGGACAGTGCCAACGGATGAAAAGATGGATTTGACGCGATTCACGGATGCGGATGTCTCAATTGAAGATCTGACCACTCAGGATATAGAGACCATGATTGTGGCTGACAACGGGGAATATATGAATTCAACCCCGGGCATCCCCGGACACAGTTATCGCATCAGTGTGAATTGGGAAGGAAAGAATTATAGCTCCACCACCGTCATGACCGAGCCGGTGGAGATATTGGGTGCTCAATTCCATTGGATCAGAATGCCTTACGATCAAGTGGCTACCCTTCAGGTATTCTTTACGGATACCGACCCTGAGTCTGGTAATTATTTTTGGGTCAGGATATTTAAGAATAATGACACTTATAGCTGGACCCTGACATCGGATGCAGGTGCGCGGGAGGGAGTGATTGTCGAGACAATCCGGACATCGCGTAGGAATCCTGATGATGAAAATGACAAATCGGTGATGAAAAAGGGTGATGTGATTACCGTTAAGGTCACGTCGATATCGCAGCAACTATTTGATTATCTCACGGCTATAGGTAATGACAACAACGGACTCCCGCAATATGACGGAGATTTTTGCCTTGGATATTTTATGGCTGCTCCTGTTGCCGAGACCTCAATAATATTTGATCCCGACTCAATTGAGCCGGGATCGTAAGATGTCTACATTCTGAGAGAAGTGTCCGTTGTGCCGTCATAATGCCTGATCCGAACGATTACCGGTGTTCCCGGAATCGGTTTTTCAATCTTCACACCATTCAGGTTATAATATTCTATCTGACTTGCATCTTCTCCATTCACTGATTCAATATCAGCTGATTCAAAGTGGATGGGGGATAATCCCTTGATATTTCCGTAGGATGTTTCTGAATCCTGAGGACATTTACCCCTGCATCCCTCGGCTATGCCGCTGAAAGCGTCATCCGCTACTTCCGGAGGTGTAGCGCTAACAAAAGTCACGGAATTGAGTGCCGAGCATCCTGCGAAAGCACGCTCCCCGATACTGAGTATATTCTCGTTGAAAGTGATCGACATCAGTGACGTGCAATTAGCGAAGGCCTCAGACTCTATGGTCTCGATATATGTCGACAAATCGACCGAGGCGAGAGTGGTATTGTCTCGATATGCCCCTTCTCCAATTCCGGTGACAGTGTAAGTTATATCGTCAAATGTCACAAGCTCAGGAGCTTTATATAGAGGTGCATTCCCAAGATACTGTTTGATGATTACGTTATGGACGTCAATATCGGAGTCTGTTACGATTGAAAAGATATGATTGTCGATGGTAAACTCAGTCACAGGAGGATGTGGCACGGAGATTGTGATTGATTGGCTTTCCGGAGCCTTGATTTCATCATAGACTGCTATGACGGAAAGTTTATAAGGAGTGGCATAATCAGCAGCCGTAAACACCCATGGAGATTCGATCTTTCCAATGTTCGTGCCATCTACGATACCCTCCCATGAAGTCACTTTGTTATATTCCGTAGAGGGATTGTTCCAACTGATGGTTGCCTGACAATCTTCACGGTTATATTCCACGGTCAAATTCTCAGCAGGTAGATAATCAAGAAGATAGATATCATCCAGTATCAACGCGCCCCCCGCTTGCACGGCAGTGGATGAGAAACGCAGTTTGACATCTTTACCCACGGCGTCTGCAGGGATTGGAATAAAATACCGTTGCCATCCTGTCTCAGTGCCATCGCCTACATTCATGTCCTTGAGGACAGAAAACTCCGAGTTGTCGATAGCCATTTCTGCCTTCGCTGTTATGTCTGCTCCCTGAATTTGATAAAGATAGAAAGAGAGATATGGATTGACTGCTTTATCAAGACTTATCTTATAAGAAGTCATCTCATTCCTGGATCCTGCCAGATAGGTGTAGTAATAGTTGACATATACCAATCCCGAACCATCAGCGGGCTCAACTGTTTCATATCCATATTCAGCTTCTGTCGAAACGCTTAATTGAGCCTGATATGTTGAGTTGGTGAAGGTCCATAAATGATCCGTTCCGCCATCGAAGGTTTCGGCGAATGGCAGCTTTTCTGCGGGACCTATGAGAACGTTATAAGTGTAAGAGGACGGAGTCTGACCCCCGATGCCGAAATTATTACAAGCCTCCACACTGTAGTTTACAGCTCGCGGGAAGGTCATGTCAGTGCCGTAATCCACATATTCCGTGTCTTTAAGTCCTGAAGCAATCTGTTCACGGTCATTTGCGCCACGTCCCCAGCAGCGATAGACATTATAGAATGTTTCTTCAGGATCAATTAATCCGTAATTCAATCCCTCGGTCGGAGCCGTCCATTCTATTCGGTAACCTCCGTTTTCAACTTCAGAACCGGTCACAGGGAAAGGTGCCTGCGGCACGTCATATCCCACGAAAGTCTTAACCTGCAATTGAGTGAAACCGTAAGCGGAAACACATTTCACAAGATACGTATTTTCACTGTTCTGAATAGGGGTATTATCCTGAAATTTGTAAGATTCTCCTTTATCAGGAGAAGGAATTGAGCCTAAAAATTCGGGAGTGGCATTTGAACCGGCAGGGATTCGATAAAACTCCAGAGCGGTCATATCCATAGGGAGTTCTTCTGCGGGGAAGGTAGAGGTCATAGAGGGAACGGTCACTGAAATTTCCACAATAAAAGAATCATCCTTGGCGACGGAAGTTGCAGAAACGGCATTATTCCCGAACGCAAAAGGGATCCCCGGATTCATGGAGCCATACCCGGCATATCCTTCCTCGTTGCCGATGGATGCGTATGCGTTATAGGTGTATTGGTATCCATATTGCCAAGCCGGAGTCGCATCATCTGTGAAGGTATACGATTCTCCGGGACTCAGATTTTGGATGGTGACAATAGGAATGTTGGTCTCCGAGAGGGCGTAACAAGACCTCACCACCCGGATATTCATTTTTGTAGTCGCAGGGAGGGTTGCCCAATTATTGTCGTTGGTCGGAGCTGTAACGACTCCGGTCACAACTCCTTTGTCACCATCAATTCCGAAAGACATGGTCAACGAGGGATAACCGGGAGCAGCTCCAAAAACAGAGCTTAATGTCAGCGATGCAAATATCAGAGCGATTAATCTTTTCATATCGACGTTTTATATGTTTTTACAAATTTATACTATTTTGGTGGAATTTTCCAAAATTTTTATTAAGTTTGTGATGTTGTCTAACGTAATGTATATAAAGGAGACATTCAAAAATTACTTCTTATGAAAATATCTTTAAGAAAAACAATAGCTTGTTTCGCCCTGCTTATCGCAGGTGTAAGTATGGCTACAGCGGGTGTGGATACTCCTCCCGTGAAGGGTGCCGAGGTCAGACTCCCGGATTCCTATTCGTTATTCTTTCCGTCAATGAAAGAACATGTCGGGTCAACTCCGGAATTGATCAGAAAGCCTGTATTCAGAAATCCTGCCAGGAAAATTTCTGAGAATTCAAATATTTTCGGCTATCTGTATTATTATCAAGGCACCTCGCTTAAGCAGGGATTTTATCGCATAAATTCCACTCCGGCGGCTACTTTTTTGTGGAGTGATAAATACACGGAAAATTGGTCAATGCCCATGAATGCAGGCTGGATCCGTAACGGTAAATTATGCGGATTGAGCAGCATGATGTTTATGGGGGGTATTTTGGCATACGGCCAGTTGGAAATTGACATGGCATCCGGGGAGGTGGAAGATTTCATCCCGCTGGAAATAAGATCGGACAACACGGATAATATTTACATCACCGCCGCTTATCGTGAGCTTGATGATAAAGTTTACGGATATGGATATGTCGGCGAAGGGGATGCTTACGGTTTTAAATCCGCCGATGCCTCGAATATCGACACGTCCGCCCCTGTCTGTGAAGTTCCCTTTTCAGAGATCTGCACCGCTCTCTGCTATAATGTGCAGGATGATGCCTTCTATGGGGTCAATACAGGCGGGAAATTCGTCTCCATTACTCCTCAGGGCGTTCAGACCGAGATAATGGCTCTCTCCATTCCTCAGCTCTCGTCATCAGTCACCGGATTGGTATATAGCCCCACAGACAACGCTTATATCTATAATGCCTATCTTCAAGACGGATCATCGGTAATGTATTCCATTGATCCGAAAGAAAAGACATGCACTAAATTATATAATAATACTTCCGGAGAAGAATATATCTACATGGTATGCACAAATGATAATGTGGATAGCGCTGCCCCTGCCAGGCCGGTGTATAAATCAGCGAATTTCGTGGGAGCATCCACTTCCGGATCATTGTCATATACAATGCCGGGTCAGACTGCATCCGGAGGTCCGGTTTCAGGTAATCTTGACTGGAAGCTATATGTAGACGGTGTAATCACCGAGACCGGCTCTGCTCAGGCGGGATCGACCGTATCCGTAGAGGTGACTGATCTCACCGGAGGTATGCGTTCGTTTGCTTTCGCTGCCGGTAAAGATGGAAAATGGTCTTTACCCGTGACCGGAGCTTTATGGATAGGTTATGATTACCCCAATCCCCCCTCAAATGTGGAATTGACTGAGACAACCGTTAGTTGGGATGCTTCCGTAGGAAGTGTTCACGACGGGTATCTTGATCCCTCAGCCCTCAGATATATCGTCACAATCAATGATGAGAAGGTAGGGGAGACAACAGGTCTGTCCTGTCAGATAACTTTGCCTCAAGGTAAACCCTATACATCCTATTCAGCTGAGGTTGTAGCTATATCTAACGGGAAACATTCGGAACCCGGAGTTTCCAATTATATAACCTACGGTGAACCCTTGACCGTCACTTCCGGGAATCCTCTCCATTTCCGTCCCGAAGAATATGAATTCCCCCTCTTTAAAGCGATAGACATCGATGGCAAGACAGATTCATACGGCAATCCCCGCAATTGGCACTTCTCCGAAACGATGGGTTTCCCCTCGTTTGCTTCAGGTGCGGATGGAGAGGATATGCTGATCTTCCCCCCTGTCAATTTTGATAATACCACCAATGCGTATTGCTTTATGATGGAAGCGGGACTCATATCGGATATCGATGACACGGGCACAATCGAAGTGCTGATCGGTAAAGAGCCGACAGTAGAGAGTATGACCCGTACGGTTATGCCGGCTCAACGTCTATACCACATGCGCGGAGTCATCCTGACGGATTTCTTCTCAGTCCCGGAGCCGGGCACGTACTATCTTGCTGTCCTTACCCACACGAATAATGTTGCATTCCATATTTCGGATATGGATATTTCGCTGACTGAAAGAAGTGCGGATGTGCCGAAGATTATATCCGATCTGAAGGCGACTGCGGCTCCGGATGGAGCGCTCAAGGCTAACATATCCTTCACTATGCCTGTGGAGACAGTGAATGGGAAACTTATTCCTGAATCCGAAACCTTGACCGCTACGATAGTTTCGCGCGAGTATGTGCTCGACCATCCATACGATGGCGAATTATATTACACCACCACTGTCACCGGCAAACCGGGGGAAGTGATTAATGCTGAAATAGCTACAAAACAGAATTATAATACTATTGGAGTCAGCTGCAGCTACGACAATCGTTCAGGTGTCGAAACCACTACATACGTCTATACCGGTCTTGTGAAACCATACATAGTTCAAAATCTGAAAGCTGAAGGAAGCGAAGATAACATGTCGGTTAAGCTTACATGGACTCCTCCCGTGGAGGGTGAAGAACCCGGTGCGATAGGCAACACATTCTTCTATTCAGTATGGTATTACTCCAATGGATGGGAATTCTTTGATGGGGCAGGGTATGATATTTGTGAATATGAACTGACCCTTGATCCAGGTGCACCTCAAAATGCTTACAATTTCGGAATCATGGCTCTCAATGATGCCGGACAGAGTGATCATATAGCATCCACAAGCTTCATTATCGGAACTCCCTACACTCTTCCGATGAATGAAACCCTCATGAGTGATGAGGATATGTATTGGCCGGTAATGATCCAACGTCCGTCTGATGAATATCAAGGCACATACTGGATGGTTGATGACCCCGCTTCCGTGGCTTCATTGTTTGCGAACAAATCTGAAATTGCATATATCGGTTATATCGGTGACAATAAAATAACTTCCGCGAAGAGTTGTCTTTCACTGCCGAGATTCTCCACAGTCGGTCAGTCTGATGTCAGATTCTCTCTTGAATACTGGGGAGGCCCCTATGCTGCTCCTTTCTCACTGCTTTCGGATGTTTATGGCAATCCCACTCCGCAGAAGATAGGAGATTTTCCTGCCGGACAAGGTTGGATCACAAATTCGCTCACATTGCCGGCTACACTCGACGGTTTGCAATGGGTAGAGCTGCTTCTTGATGCAGATTTCCCGAATAACAACACGTTCGCACTGTTCTCAGCCTATTCCATAACGGGTGTCTCTTCTGTTGAAGGTGTGGCGGCAGATAGAGATGGGAGCATATTCTCTTCTCCCGGTATGATTCATATAGCCGGTATGTCGGGAGAGACTCTTATTATATCCGATCCCGACGGAAGGATAGTAAGGACTGAAAAGAATCTCGGTGATCTTTCAGGTTATGCTGTCGCTCCCGGTCTGTACATAGTGAAAGCAGGCACAAAAACTGTCAAAATCCAAGTCAGATAATCGGATTTATAACACCACGACAGGCTCGCATGGATTCCACAATCAAGAACCAATCTCAAGAGAGGGTATCCTTCCGATCGTATGTCATATTGGCGTTATCCTTATTCGTGATATTTTTCTATCTGGAAAATGTCACGTTTAAGGAAACGCCTTCTTTTATTTTCAGGTTCATAAGCTCGGTTGCGGATGCTTCCTTATTCTTTACGCTCCTTTCGTTGTTAAGAGGAAAATGGCGTATTTTACGGGGAATCATCGTTTTGCTCTTGACCCTTATCGTATTTTCAAATGTAATTTTCTTACGTACGTTCGGCGACCTTATCCCGTCTACCGCCTATTTTAATAGTGATCTCGGCGACCCGACAGTGATTAATGGAGCTATTGACGCATGTCATGTGCCGGATGTCATTCTCGTAATTGCCGGTTTGACCCCTTTGGTCTATTATCTTGTGGCGGGACGAAAGGGGGATGTCTCCCGGAAAACGCATAGGGGAATAATAAAATGGAGCATTATAATAATGACAGTCAGCTGGGCGGTCAGTGTTGCCGGCACATATCGACGTCTGTCAATATATACCGGGAATACCGGTTTAAAGACTTTGACAACGGACCTGTTATCGGATGAAAAAACAAAATGGAAGACTCCCTACGGTAAATTGAACTTCACCGGGTATATGCTCACTTGTGTAGTGGATATGTGTAAAAGTCCATATGTCAGGATTTCATCCGAACAACAAAAGGAAGTTGCGGCCTACATTAGTGAAAAAACCAATGAGAACAAGTCAGGGACACCTGCTTTTGATGATGTTAAAACCAACTTGATTCTGATAGTTGTCGAGTCTCTTGAAACGCAGTCACTGCATGTCTCCCCTGAGATTTATCCGGTATTGGATGATTTGATCAGTATGCCATCCACAGTCCATGTAGACAGTTGCCGGGTGCTTGTGAGTTTCGGACGATCTTCGGATGCACAGTTTATAATTAATACGGGGTTATTGCCATTGCGCACTGAGGCGCTCGTAAATAAATTCGCCTTTAAGCCATATCCGTCATTAGCCAAGGCTTTAGGCAAACATTCCGTCGAGTTGATTGGAGAAGATAAATCATTGTGGTCTCATTCATTGACAACCAAAAGTTATGGATTTGAATCTCTGATAGATAATATTGCGCCCGGATGTAACGATCAGGACAGCCTGATCTTCCGGGCCGCATCCCGGGAACTGAAGAATATAAAATCTCCCTTCTTCATGTTCATTTCTACCATCTCAATGCATGACCCTTATGTGGATAATAAGGTGTCCAATCGTTTACCCGATAATGTAGCCGGATTATTTCAGAATGCGAAAGATAAGGAATATTTCAGCAGACTTAATCATTTCGATACCCAATTGGGTTTGTTTTTGGATCAGCTCGACGAACTTGGATTATACGACAGCACGCTTATTGTAATTGTCGGTGATCATGAAATACGGGATGGCGCAACTTCAATGCCGCGTGGTTCGACTGTGCCGCTTCTTATCGTAAACGCACCCTCTCTTCCATATCGTAAACGGAACGTGACTCAAGCGGATATTTTTCCGACATTGCTATATTTGATGGGGAAAGATTCAGAATTGATGAATGTGGCTTACACCGGATTAGGCTCCAATATCTTTAATTTGGAGGGATCCGGTCTCCCCGAAGACAAAGACTATGAGATTTCAGAAATGATAATCAGAAGTAATTGAGATCCCGTTTTTGAAATGCACCCCAAAAGTTTTGTATCTGACTTTTAGGGTGCATTTCATTATTATGAGTACGAGTCAAAGGTTTCGGTGACTCTCTCCGTTTATCCTGTGCTTATGGGGAGAAATTAGAGTGGTGTCGAGGAGCGGATGTCAGTAAGGATGTCGAGGGCTTGACTCACGGAAGAAACGTTGCTGACAACCATCGAGCGGAAGGATTTGGATTCCCTGAGCTGACATTCCTTCGGGTGAGAAGCCATGTAGGCGAGAACGCGTCCGAATGCGGAGCTGTTGTAATAGGCCACATTTTCATCGCTCACGAAATAAAGACGCATCACCCCATCTTTGAGCACCAGCCTTTCAATGCCGAGACGTTTGGCATCAAGACGCAACACCACCACCTTGATTAACTCTTCGGTTACCGATGGAATTACACCGAACCGATCACGCAGACGTTGACGGTATTCTTCGGTCTGCTCCTTATTCTCCATATTGTCCAGTTCCTGGTACAGGGAGATGCGCTCGCTCTCCTGTGGCACATAGGAAGGGGGCAGACGGAGTTCAAGGTCGCTTTCGATGGTGCAGTCGGAAGTGAATTCCTCCTCTTTCCCATCATTGAAGTCTGTGAACGTATCACCGAATTCTTCGGTTTTCAGTTCCATCACTGATTCGCGTAGAATCTTCTGATAAGTTTCATATCCGAGATCTGCGATAAATCCGCTTTGCTCAGCGCCGAGAAGATTGCCGGCTCCTCTGATATCCAGATCCTGCATTGCGATATGTATTCCGGATCCGAGGTCGCTGAAACTCTCGATCGCCTGCAATCTGCGACGTGCTTCCGGAGAAAGATGAGCGCCGGGGGGTACGATAAGATAACAGAATGCCTTGCGGTTACTGCGCCCCACTCGCCCGCGGAGCTGATGAAGTTCACTCAATCCGAAAGTGTGGGCATTATTGATGAGAATTGTATTGACATTCGGCATATCGATACCATTCTCCACAATCGTGGTGGAAAGCAGTATATCATAATCATGGGCTGCGAAATCCATGATGGCTTTCTCAAGTTTCTCAGGGGGCATCTGTCCGTGTGCGGTTACTATCCTGACGCCCGGCACAAGGCGTTTCAGCTTGTTTTCCAATTCGGTCAGATTCTCAATCCGGTTGGAGACAAAGAAGACCTGTCCGTTCCGGCTAAGTTCAAAATTCACTGCTTCGCGGATCACATCATCATCCATGGTCGTGACATTAGTCACAATCGGATGTCGGTTGGCGGGGGGTGTGTTGAGGGAGCTCAGGTCGCGGGCTCCCATCAGTGAGAACTGAAGTGTCCGGGGAATGGGGGTAGCGCTCATTGTCAGAGTGTCTACATTCACCTTAAGTTGTTTGAGTTTCTCTTTTACCGCCACTCCGAATTTTTGTTCCTCATCTATGATGAGCAGTCCGAGGTCTTTGAATTTCACCCCTTTCCCGATAAGTTTGTGGGTTCCGATAAGAATATCGATCTTTCCTGCTTCAAGATCAGCAAGAATCTGTTTCACCTGCTTGGGAGATCTTGCACGGGAAATAAAGTCCACACGCACGGGTAGGTCTTTAAGTCGTTGGGAAAAAGTGTGATAATGTTGCATCGCAAGCACTGTCGTCGGGACAAGCACTGCAGTCTGCTTACTGTCTGCGGCTGCTTTGAATGCCGCGCGTATGGCTATCTCGGTTTTCCCGAATCCCACATCGCCACACACGAGTCTGTCCATCGGTTTTGCAGACTCCATATCTTTTTTAACAGCCTCCACAGCCTTGAGCTGATCCGGTGTTTCCTCGTATATGAATCCGGCTTCAAGCTCATGTTGCAGATATGAATCAGGTGAATATTGATACCCTTTTTCTTCGCGGCGCGCCGCATAGAGTTTGATAAGGTCGCGTGCGATATCCTTGACTTTTGTCTTGGTGCGCTGCTTGATACGCTCCCAGGCGCCTGTGCCCAGTTTGTTGATTTTTGGAGGGATACCCTCTTTCCCCCTATATTTTGAAAGCTTATGGAGAGCGTGGATGCTGACTAAGATTATGTCATCATTCTGATAGATGAGTTTAATCATCTCCTGAGGGTGACCGTTGACCTGAGTTTTAACCAACCCTGCGAATTTTCCGATTCCATGGTCGATATGGACAATATAATCACCCGGTTCTATCTGACTTAATTCTTTCAGGCTGAGGGCTAATTTCCCACTGCGTGCCCGATCGCTGCGTAAGGTGAACTTATGGTAGCGATCAAAGATCTGATGGTCGGTGAAATAGCAGGTCTTTGATTCATGATCCACAAACCCCTCGTGGAGTGTGCGGTCAATAGGAGTGAAATTTATCTTATCTCCGCGGTCTTCAAAAATAGAATGAAGCCGCTCTGCCTGATATGCGGAATCGCTGAGAAGCAGAAGACGATACCCGTCCGCTTCAAACTTACTGAAAGACTCGGCAATTATATCGAAGTTCTTATGATAAAGAAGCTGTGGGGACGTTGAGAAATTTACTATGGGATAAGACTTATCGGCAACAGCTGAGTCTGAAACAATTGTGACCTGGCGCATATTCTCCAGGGCGCTGAGAAAATGTTGCGGGTTGACCACATTCAGCATGGCCTTTTCATCATAATTACCCGATAAGAGAGCTGATTCTGACATCTCCCCGCCAGCTATCTCTTTGACGCAGCCGCTAAGGCGTGAAAAATCGCGGGCTATAATCGTGGATTCTTTGCCGAGAAACTCAAGAAGGGAGATCCCTTCTGAAGATTCCTCTCCTGTGGAGGATGGAAGAATCTTTACTTCATCCAATTTGGATTCAGAAAGTTGGGTCTCTATGTTGAAAACCCTGATTGTGTCTATTTCATCATCGAAAAGGTCAATTCTGAAGGGGAGTTCACGTGAGTAGGAGAAAATGTCGACAATGGAACCGCGACGCGCGAATTGTCCCGGTTCATACACATAATCCGTCTCCTTGAACCCTAATTCACGGAGCCCGGAGAGAAGGTCGCCTATGATCAGTCGGTCGCCAACTTTCAGGGCGATGGTGTTTTCAGCCACCTTTTCAGGATTCGGGACCTTTTCCGCCAATGCTTCCGGGTATGTGACAATCCACCGTGGAGTCTGAGAAGAACCGCAAGCCTCTAAGGTTTCAGTGCGTAGAATCTGCGATGGCGGATCAGCCTGACCATAACGTATCCCCCGTTTATAACCGGAAGGGAAAACGAAAGCCCCCTCCCCGGATATCTGAGTCAGGTCATGATAGATATATCCGGCGTCATCTGCATCATCCGCCACGATAACTGTGGGGCGTTTACCCACTGGGAGCCGTGACAGCAGGACGGAGAGGGCACTCCCCCTGAGTCCTGTGATCGCAAAACGTCGGGTCTTTTTATCCTTCATCAATGCCGCCACCCTGGCGATAGTGGCGGAAGATGCAAAGAGCTCACATCCGGATTTCAGATCCATACAAATTCAACTTAGTCAGGAAAATCATATGTTAATAAAACGCAGGAAGCTCCGGTGGGTCAGACAGATGTCTCTAAGGTCTGAGATAACGCTTATATTCTTCAGGGTCATTTAGAATTTTGATTGCCTCTTGGAGCGCTTCGTCATTGCGAAGGGAATATTCGGTTTTCCCGCGGTCATAGTAATAACGTCCGATGATCTCGTCCGCCAGATATGCGGTTATATCCTTCCGATGGGTATCGAGATCCCGGTTGAGGTCGTGGGTCATCATCTTCTCCAGGATGTCAAACTGAGCGCGGGTTGAATCGTTAAGATACCCTTCCACTTCAGCAACGGTTCTCATCTCTTTCATCATCTCCTCGCAGGCTTTGTCGTATTTGAAACGGGAAGGATCAATGCTACGCTTGAAGTCAGAATAGATTGTGTCGGTAATTTCAAATTCCGACGGGGAGGGTATTGAAGGATTTTCGGAATAGAATTTTGTGGCGAAATCAAAAGCCCAGAAATCACGTACGATGTTATAGACGAGCCGTGAAGTGCGACCCCAATCGATATTGACGTCCGGCTTAAGCCCACCTCCATCTCTCACTTCCCGACCGTGGGATGTCTTGAAGACATTTGTAAGGGAATCAGGGGTGCGCGCCACAGATCCATCGGGATTCCGGCGTGAATAGTCGAGAGCTTGAATCAGACGTCCGGAGGGGAGATAATATTTCGCCACCGTGACTTTGATCAATCCGTCGTATGGGAGTGGGAATGAAGATTGCACCAATCCTTTCCCATAGCTTGTTGACCCGATAAGGACAGCGCGGTCGAGATCCTGCAGTGCTCCGGCAGTAATTTCCGATGCAGAAGCGGAGCCACCGTCAATAAGGACGGCAAGCGGCATATCCGGAAGTATCGGGGAGTGAGTTGTCTTATACACCTTTTCCTGACGCACATCGCGTCCGCGTGTGCTGAGAACCTTTGTCCCTTTCGGCACGAAATATCCTACAATATCCACGGCGCTTTCAACAAGTCCCCCTCCATTCCCCCTTAAATCGAGCACGACATTCTTCACATCCGGATTATTTTTGAAAGATTCAAGTGCCTCCTGAATCTCTTTGGGAGATTTGTCGATAAAAGAGGTGAGTTTCACATATCCGGTATTCCCGATCACTGTATAAAGCGGAACACTCGGCTGCTGAAGTTTGCGCCGTTCGATCACAAAAGTTTTAATGCTATCCGGATCATATGGGCGCGCCACAGTTACTTCCACCATTGTGGATGGATTTCCCCGCAGAAGTTTTGTCACCTTATCCGAGCCCATCTTTGAGACATCGACAGTATCGACACGCAAGATTTTATCTCCGGAGAGCAACCCGGCTTTTGCCGCGGGTGAATCTTCCATCGGTCCTGAGATGTATGAGGAACCGTCTCTCTCCATGATGTAGCTTCCGATACCTCCGTATTCTCCGGTAGTCATCTTCATCAATGCCTCCCGGTCTTCATTGTCATAATATTCGGTATATGGATCAATCGTGGAAAGCAAGCCGTTGATAGCAGCCTTGAAAGCTTCATCCGTGCGTATGGAGTCAACGTAGTTCAATTCAAGTTCCTTCACCATCGAGTTGAAGGTGTTTAAATTGCGCGAGACCGCAGCATCGTGACTGCGCTGGGCGTTGATAACTCCGGCAACCGCGATCACGGCAATTGCCAAGGGGATAAAAATAGATTTCGTTTTCACTTGCAAAAATGGGTATTACTTATCTTTTCGAGGATAGTCTACTGAGAAATGCAGCCCGCGGCTCTCCTTGCGTTCCATCGCCTGGCGAGTGATGAGGTAAGCGGTGTTTATGATATTGCGGAGCTCACAAAGCTCGCGGGAGGGGGTGCTGACTTTAAATAAACGTTCAGTTTCCTCATAAAGTATATCCAGGCGATTCCATGCGCGATGCAGACGGAGATCACTTCTCACGATTCCTACATAATATCCCATGATCTGGTTCACCTCCTTGATGGATTGAGTGATAAGCACCATCTCTTCGGGGTGGGCCGTTCCTTCATCGTTCCATTCGGGCACATCCTCACGGAAGTCTATCCCGTCTACCTGCTCCATTGCGTGGCGCGCGGCGGCATCTGCATAAACCACAGCTTCAATCAAGGAATTGGAAGCAAGCCGGTTCCCGCCGTGCAGACCGGTGCGGCTGCATTCCCCTATGGCATACAGATGCTTGATGGATGATTCTCCGTTGAGGTCAACGGCAATTCCTCCACAAAGATAATGGGCGGCTGGAGCCACGGGAATCATATCTTTTGTTATATCGATTCCGAGTGAGAGACATTTCTCGTAGATGTTCGGGAAATGGCGCCGCGTCTCCTCAGGATCTTTCGCGGTGACATCAAGATAGACGTGGTCGGTGCCGTGAAGTTTCATCTCGGAGTCAATGGCACGCGCCACAATATCGCGCGGTGCCAATGATAAGCGTGGATCATATTTGTGCATGAATTCCTCTCCGTCGAGGTTGCGGAGCACTGCTCCATACCCTCTCATGGCCTCTGTGATAAGGAAGGAGGGACGGTCTCCGGGATGATAAAGAGCGGTGGGATGAAACTGAATGAACTCCATATCCTTCACGGTTCCTTTAGCGCGATAGACCATCGCGATTCCGTCGCCTGTGGCTATAAGGGGGTTGGTGGTAGTGGTATATACAGCCCCGATTCCGCCTGTGGCCATGACTGTCGTTTTGGCAAGGAATGTGTCGATTTTTCCGGTGTTGGGATTGAGCACGTAGGCGCCATAACATGTGATGTCGGGAGTCCTGCGTGTCACTATCTTTCCAAGGTGGTGCTGAGTTATTATCTCTACTGCGAAATATCCCTGAAAGATGTCAATATCGGGATTGTTCTTCACGGTCTCCACGAGACTTGTCTGTATCTCCGCGCCGGTGTTGTCAGCATGGTGAAGGATTCGGAATTCCGAATGCCCCCCTTCGCGATGCAAGTCAAACTCTCCATCCGGACGGCGGTCAAAGTTAACGCCCCATTTCAGTAATTCCTCTATCTGCCCGGGAGCATTTCTTACCACTTTCTCCACGGCATCCTGATCGCTGAGCCAATCCCCTGCCACCATTGTGTCGTGGATATGTTTTTCAAAATTGTCAACTTTAAGATTTGTGACACTTGCCACACCTCCCTGAGCAAAAAAAGTATTAGCCTCTTCAAGGTCTGATTTGCAAATCAAAGCCACTTTCCCTTTGCGCGAGGCTTTCAGCGCGAAACTCATCCCGGCAATTCCGGAACCGATCACGAGATAATCATATTTTAGCACCATGGTAGTGATATTTTGAGACTTCAAAATTACAAAAAAAGCTTGGTTCCACGGCTAAAAAATGAGTAATTTTTATTGCATTCCGGTGCATTTGCAGTTCGCCGGCAGTCAGTAATCCAATCGTGGGCATCAGACCCCCCTTTTTTAGATGTCCGGTTGTAAGTCGGAACCCTTCAGAGATCCTTATGGGGGTTGTATGGTTCCATATGGATATTGATTATCGAATCATCACCGAATTTAGACCGTATGGCGTTCTCCGCTTCCGTGGCTTTGGCATGTGCTTCCGTCAGTGTCTGATCCCCATCCATCTTTGCATGGAGGTCGACGGCAATGGCATTTCCGATATGCCGTGTTCGCAGGCGGTGAACAAATTTTATCCCGGGTATGGATTTGACCAGTGCCACTATCTCTTCCTCTTGACTCTCAGGAAGGGAGGCTTCGAGGAGTTCTGCAATACTCGGTTTCATTATGTCATATCCGCTCTTGATGACCAACGCACTTACCACCACCGCTGCTATAGGGTCGAGGATTCTCCACTTCTCTCCGAGAAACATCGCCCCGGCGATACCGATCAAAGTTCCTGCTGAGGAAAGCGCATCGCTGCGGTGATGCCATGCGTTCGCAATCACGGCTTGGGAATTGACTACTTTTCCGGTTTTCAGTGTGAACCGGTAGAGCCATTCCTTGATCAGTATCGATAAGATTGCGATGACAAGAGCAAGATAAGTTGGGGTTTGGAGAATATTCCCATTGAGCGATGATGCGATCAATCTTCCCCCGTTGACTAAAAGCCCTATTCCGGCTGCAACGAGAAGAAATCCGATTATCATTGTGGCAAATGTCTCATACTTCCCATGACCATACTCATGCCCTTTGTCGATCGGTTTCCCTGACAGTTTTACAAACACAAGCACAATGATATCGGTCACGAAATCGCTGAGAGAGTGAACCGCATCCGCTATCATCGCCGAGCTTCTTCCGAAAATTCCGGCAAGAAACTTTATAACTATCAGTATTCCGTTAACCGCGCTCCCGATCAGAGTCACTTTATATATTTTCTTTTCGCGCGCTTCCATAAGTTTCGATATTTCATATTAAGAGACGGGCTCTAATAGCCCGGATGAACTGAATAATGAATCAGTTGATTTTCCCCGGAATTGTGTCTGATTTACTTGCATGATGGATAAATTGGCGAAGATAGAACTTCAATTCACGCATTATATTTATCTTGTTGACCATCATGATGTCCGAGGTGACTTCTTCCGCCTTCTCCGGTTTGTATTCCACTCCTCCCGAGCGAAGCTTGGGGTGATGGAAATACCCTTCTACATTTATTCCGAAAGGGAGATCCAACGGTGATTCCTTCACTCCGATATGATAATATAGTTTCCCATTGAAGTTGTTGACTCCGGCAAGTTGCAGGGAATATCTGCTGAAATTGAAATCAAAAGGATATATCTCAAGCAGATTATGCCTGAAACGGGCTTTGATATTCAAGTCTTCGATGTAGATGTCATTGTCATCGGGAATCATCATCATTTTTGTGATTCGTCTGATAAATTTGTTCTGATGAAGAACCAGATCCCACGCCTTTATATCTGCCACTCCACGGAGTGAAGGGATATTGGCATACATTGTCGGGAATAAATCGATATCCCCCGACACGCGTCCCGAAAATATCCCGTGCAAATTATTCGCCTCAGGTGCCATTTCGAGTATCTTGGGAAAATTCTTGTAGAGACTCAGTAAGTTGATATCCGGGATTCCGGCGGATAATGACATATTCAGCCGGTCGATATCCGATGTCTTATATCCGAATTTCAGATATATGTCTCCGAACCCCGAATTGATGGTAAGAGTATCGACCGAAAGGTTTCCTTCATCCACACTGAGTTTTGTCATCAGATCGGTGAGCCGGAGATTCGTGTAGATCGTTTCATCTGCCGATGCTGAAATCATTGCCTTGATGTTTCTTGGAATAAGCATTGCAACGCTATCAGCCGAACTTGGTGTGGCAGGCTTGGGAGCCGTGATGGAAGCGATCGATCCCTTGGTCTTTATCAGCCCGCGTTCGTATGTGCCCGCGAGTTGGTTGAGATTGATGGTGTCTATCCGGACATTTAGATTAACCGGAATCTTGACGGGTGAAGCCGACGTGAGGAAACTATGGATATTCCCGATAGACCCGTTGATATGGGCACGTGTGGAACGGTTGGATACATCAAGATTCCGGATTGTGATATTCCGGGGAGAAACCGATAGTTCGAGAGTCGGGATGTGAGTAACCGAAGGCCATGCCGGCATAGAGAAATGTGCCCCCTTGACATTCAGGTCAAAATTCCCGCTGTACTTATCCAAAAATTCTGAAAGAGCTTTCACCGGAGTGAACGTGAGGTATTCAGGGGAATGTTTTATGCGCCCGAGAGAACGGGAATCCTTATGTTTGCGAACCTTTCCCGAGGGCGTGAATTTTTCAACGTCTGTTTTTGAGATGGATGAGGCGATATTGAGGGAGTGAACCCCCGCCTTAGTCTTTCCATCACTGAATGCCAGACGTTCCCCCTGACATATTATGGCAAGATTATCTTTATCACCTTTCTCTTTAGGATTAAATCCGCCGTCCACCTTCAGGTTAAGGTTGCCTATGGAAGCGGAGATGTTTCCCGCGCCTTTACTTCGTGGAGAAAGATTGATATTTTCAAGCTTGATTTTACTGTTTGCTTTGAGATTCTCCAGATACCCCGTCACGGTGGATGAGAGGGAAGCCTCAAATTCAGTGACGCAATTTATGTTCCCTTTGACAGAGTATGAATTCAGACCGGGGATCAACCCCGCGTTATTCTGCAGGTCTCCGTGGATGTTGATATCCCCTTTAATAAGTGGATTCCCGAAAATGTCTGAAATGAATGCGTTGCCTTGGAGAATCAGCTTGTCGGATGCCACTTCCAGATTTGAGAGGGTAAGGAATGATTCCGCCGGTCGGTGGGAATTGTAGGATAATTCACCGGCGAGATTTATTCTGTCCGCGGTGTAACTGTCTCCATTCGGCAAGCAATATTTCAGATACCCCTCGGGAATATTGAAATTCACCGTCAAAGAGGGGAGGGTGGAAGACAATAGGCTGTAAGGAGTTTCCACTGCGGCTGTTGCGTTCACCGTAATTGAAGAAGTTATATTCTTCAGCAGGGGAACTGACTCCAACCCTTGAGGGATATAAATCAACATTTCGAGAGGATTGAATTCCGTTATCTCATACGATAACTTTTCAATCTGAGGATCTGAATCCACTCGTAAATTCAGATTCAAAATCCCTTTGAGGTTCCCTAAATTGACTGCATAATCCGATAAAATGATTTTAAACGGATTGAAATCAAAATTGCAGGTGCCGTCAAGGGAGAAGGGAAAATCAGCAAGCAATGGCAAATCATTGACCGTGGCTGACACTTCCCCTGAGGTGCGTAGATTATAACTGTTCTTATTTTTGGGAATATGGCTCAAAATGAGTTCTTTGATGCCGGCTCTGGCAGCTGCCCGGGATTCAAGACTGAAAAATGTAATCGGTTCAGGATTGGTGAAAGATACTGAATCGACCTGGAATTTGGGAACTTTGAAACCATGGGTGTCGGAAACCGGAAAAATATTGTAATTGTTGACACTGTCGTTTATGGACACCAGATTGACTCTCAGTTTATCCACTGCTAAACGATGCAGATCAATCTTTCCGAAAATCAGTTTGACGATATTCAGTCTGCCTGACACGGAGCCGGTCTTCATCAGGAGATCGCAGTCGGACGGCAATTGGACTCGCGTGTTCGAATCAATACCGTCGAGGGCCGAGGAGTGGAGGGTTAAGGAATCCAGACTCACCGCCAGATATGGGAAAGAGGAGAAGATTGAATAATCCAATCCGTGAAGCTTGATATCCCCCTTGAGATACCCGGCAGCCTCCTTTTCGGTTATGGATGTGAGTCGCTCAGGGGTTGCCCAGAGCAGGACGGCAATCAACAGAATGAGAAAAATTCCGATAAAAGCACCCGCGCCGATCCCTATCCACTTAAAGAGTGCGCGATGGCTCCTCTTTTGAGATGGGGTATTGCCGCCCTCCGGATTGTGGGAGGGTATGTTTATATTATCATTGTTCACGACAGTCCGATTTTAACACAGTGTATTAAGATTGAGAATTCGGGGATGTTGTTGCCGGGGTTGGTGTCCCGTTTCCGGGTAATGATTGATGTTTGGTAGCCATCACGTAGATTGCGCTGAATATTCCGAGCAATATTATCATGATGGTTTGGAAACTCCAGCAAACCATTGCATATGCGGCACCGTCAGTTTCAGCGATTCCGAATAATGAGAGAGCGAACATCACGGCAATGTTCCAGGGCCCCAATCCTCCGCTCGAAGGAATCGCCATGCTGCAGGATCCGAATACGAACACCACAAGACCCGGAAGCAACCCGTATGCCAATCCCGGCTGGGTAATTAGTTCGCGTGTAAACGGGAAGGCGAAGAAACAGAAGTAGGTTTCCAGATAATAGCAAATCCAGATTCCGAAAGTCAGGATGATATATGCAAAAGTTCCCTTCATGTGGAAGAGCACCGCGAAGCCGCTCCATGTCCTCTTGATTGAGGAATTAAATTTTTTCACAGGCGCCGAATCGCGGAAAAGATAATCGAGGGCTGCCAATATGACTATCCCGACTCCCACTCCGATCCATGTCGCGGTGGAATCGAAAATATGTTTAATGGATTCCCCCAACGAATATTGGTCAATGAAATGGATTAGATAACTTTTACCGACTATTAAAGTCAATCCGATAAGCAAGAGGATCATCACTGCGTCCGAGGCGCGGTCGCCGATGTCCGTGCCGAGTACGGTGGAGAATTTCGCCTTCCCCCGCCTGGAGATATATAGCACTCTCCATGCCTCTCCGAGATAGGTGATTACAAGGTTAAGGGCATACGCTCCGAAAATAGAGACGCATTCCGTCATCACCGGCAATCTGGGCACTCCCGCGGCTCTCAGCTGAATCCCCCAGCGGACACCACGGATGATAAACGACAGCATTGTCAGCAACATCATCAGTACGATATAGCGATATTCCACCCCTTCCCGGGCGATTGCTATTATCTGATGAATATTTACCTTATGAAACAACCATACCACCAGGGCAACCGAGATCCCTGACGGAATGATTATCTTTAGCACCTTGGAAATAGTGTCGGTTATTTTGTTATGCTTGCTGTTTCCTTTCGTATCCATACCTTGATGTTGTTAAAAAATATGTTACCTTTGCCCGGATTTGGACGAGTGATTTTCTCAAGTTGAGGATTGAATGATGTGGTCATCATGACTGACGAGACTTGGAGAAAAGCACCCCCGGATCCGCCCCTGGGGTTCTCAAATTTTATGAGACGGGCTCTTGGAATAAAACCACTTTTATGTTATAACAAATTTTAACGATTATCGTTTAATTATTACACAGATTGTTAAAATTCAAAAATCCCGTGTATGATTCCCTCATTTTAACATCTGTTTGTCAACCCTTTCCTCAAGCGGGTTGTTCTTTATATGGAATTGGAAAATTCAGGTATTAAATTATAAATCAAATTAAATTAAATAAGTAAAAATTATTATGGACAAATTGAGTTATGCATGGGGTCTCGCAATGGGACGCCAGTTGCAGGCAATGGGTGTAAAGGAACTTGATTCCGAAGATTTCAAGGATGGTGTAAAAGTGGCTTTCGATGGCGGCACACCGAAAATGGAAGTTGAGGAAGCTCAGAAATTGATTAACGATTATCTTGCTGAACTCTCTAAAAAGGCAGAGGCTGCAGCGCGCGCTGCCGGAGAAAAATTCCTCGAAGAGAATAAGAAAAACGAACAGGTGAAAGAGACTGCAAGCGGTCTGCAATATGTAGTCGAGAAGGAGGGAACCGGCGCTCAGCCTACAGCTGAAGATGAAGTCACCGTGCATTATACCGGTCGTCTGCTTGATGGGAGCGTATTCGATAGCTCCGTTCAGCGCGGTGAACCCGCGACTTTCCCCCTCAATCGGGTGATCCCCGGTTGGACTGAAGGTGTACAGCTCATGAAAGAGGGTGGAAAATATACATTCTTCATCCCTTCAGATCTTGCTTACGGTGCACAGGGAATTCCCAATGTAATTCCCCCTCATTCCACCCTTGTGTTTGAAGTAGAACTGATTAAAGTTGTTAAGAAATAAATCGATGAAAAATAATAAATTTATGGCGGCGGC
This sequence comes from uncultured Sangeribacter sp., assembly GCA_964521885.1. Classification (GTDB taxonomy): domain Bacteria; phylum Bacteroidota; class Bacteroidia; order Bacteroidales; family Muribaculaceae; genus Lepagella. Next base: position 75,530 of record CAZFUF010000011.1, read on the forward strand.
TGTTGTTCTTGCGACGGCCACTGCCTTTGTGTCAGTAAGTTGCGGGAATTCCGCCAAAAATAATAATGCCGATACGTTGACAGCAGAAGATACAGCCATGGTAACACCCCCTACCGAAGAGGAATTCCTTGGCAATATCCGTAGCGAGTATGCCCCCGAAGCAGTGGATTCAGCCTTTACCACCACCGAATCAGGTCTTAAGTATCTGACCGTTGTTGAGGGCACAGGCAAGTCTCCGGTGGCCACAGACGAGGTGACCGTGCATTATACCGGACGATTGACCGATGGCACGGTGTTCGATTCATCTGTTGAACGCGGTGAGCCCGCCACATTCCCGCTCAATCATGTGATTGCCGGTTGGACAGAAGGTCTCCAACTTATGAAAGAAGGTGGGAAAACCATATTCTATATTCCTTCCCGACTTGCTTATGGAGAGCGTGGCGCCGGCGATCAGATCCCCCCGTTCGCAACTCTGATTTTTGAAGTCGAACTGATTAAGGTGAATTGATGAAAAGAAGTAAGTTAAAAGTGTTGCTGACCTTGTCAACGCTGGCAATTGTCTTGACGTTTACATCATGTAAGGGTCGAACAATGGATAATGTCGAACCGACAGGCGACACCGTCGAAGTAACCGGTCTGATGTCTCAACCGGCAGTCGCAGACTCTATTTGATGCTGTGGGAATAAGGCATTAGACTTCAATTGTCAGCGCATCGTCGGAGACGATGAATATGAGAAACCCCGACTAAGTGAGGATGACCCGGATCATCCTCGCGTGTTGGGGATAGAAGAATACAATATTACAGAGGGTGTGTCAAAATAGGCATACCCTCCTTTGTGTAACATGCTGAAAAACATA
>CAZFUF010000012.1:0-71134 GCA_964521885.1 uncultured Sangeribacter sp.
AGAAAGCAATCGACAGACTAAAAGCTAAAGGGATTCTGACTCGTGAGGGTTCAACTAAAGCAGGGCGATGGATTGTTAATGAGAAATCTTAACTCTTGGTATATACGATAATTCCTAAATGTTCGTTATATTTGCAGATGACAAGTGAGAGAACTTGTGGGCGACGACAAAGTGGCTCTATATGGATTCGGCGGAGCAGAGCTATGAAAAGCGATGCAGTGTGCCGTAGGAGCGAATGTTGGAGTTGCAGAGAATTATTCTGATAAATATTTGATTTTTAGGATATAAGAAAAGTGGGGTTTCCCAAGTGGAACTACCATTGGAAAATCCAGCAGTTGCGACACTAATCGTGGCTGCTTTTTCTGTCACAGACTTGAATATTGGTTAGGACACCTTACTCTCCTTGTCAATATTGTTGAAGGAAGTTCAATGTTCCAGCCCTGGTGGATCATACGATTCCTAAACACTGTTTCGGGATAATTACAATAGAATCGGTGTTTTTAATTTTGGCTTTTGTTGCCAAACCGCCTAAAAACAGAGTTCTTGCACTAATTGGATATTGTTGGATATGCTTCTATGTATGATTATGTATGATTATGTAGGACTATATATGACTATATATGACTATATATGCACAAGATTGTTTGTATAATGCTTGTGAATAATAATTGAATTATTGTGAACAAGATTAAAAAACTCAGAATATGCGACTGGTCGCTATTGGCGTTGACAGTCCTGATGCTCGCCTCAAGTATTCAGCTTGAAGGCTGGTGGCTCGGAATTCCTTTTATATGGATTCATATTGCTCTCGGGATATCATTCTTCGCATTGATGGGCTGGCACCTGCAATTGCATTTCAACCGGAATAATTGGTTTGTCAGGCTTAAACAACAGAAGTCGCACGTTACAAAATGGCTTGCAGCGTTCAGCGTATTGACACTGATTACGGGCTTTATAGCCACTATACACATGTTTATAACATGGCATCATTCGGGAATCGGTGGTTGGCATGGCAAAATCGGTTTTGTTTTCATAGCTATAGCTATCGGGCATATCGTGAAGCGTATAAAATTCTACAAGCGATAATGGGATATTGAGCAATTCAGAGAACACTGTCTTTCGTTTGATGGGGTAACTGCGAAAACACCCTTGGGAAAGTTCGAGACAAGATTTGTTTCCGGTTATATTCCGGAGTTGGTGTTTCGGGAGATGGAGGGTAACAGGAGATATATGCTTGCAGGAGATAGAAGAGTACAGGAGATAGATGCTTGCAGGAGATTGAAGATTACAGGAGAAGATGGATTGAGGGAGGTGATCACAGGAGATGGGTGATGATCGATGTCTTAATTCGCTTAATAGACGATAATCACTGAAAAATCGTTATATTTGCGGTATGGGTCAATTCAATCTATTTGAAGATGCAGTCGATTTCTCTTTCTGGAGAGAGATCTGCGAGAATCAAGGTACGCTCCGGCATTATAGCCGGGGTGAATATTTTGTGAATGCCGGAAATATCCTTCGGCAGGTGGGATGGATTGTGTCTGGTGGTTTCAAACACGCATTGATAGATAGTGCCGGCAACAATAAGGCTGTCGGATTCGTTTTCGAAGGTTCTGTTCTTGCCAATTACCTGAGTGCTATTATGGGAAAGAAGATGCCTACGGATATAATTGCGATAGAAGATTCCGATGTGTTAGTCGTACCTGCGGAAATAATGAGAGACCGACTTACGAATGATCCGAATCTGAATTTAAGTTTCGTGCAGGCGTTGTTTGAACAGGCTTATGATTATATATTAAATGATTATCGTTATACTCCGGAGGAACGTTACCGTTTCTTGGTTGATCGCTATCCAAGGATCACAGATTTAGTTACCCTTGGTGAAATCGCCTCATATCTTAATATCTCCTACCGGCACCTCCATCGGATAAGAGATTCAATTAATAAAAAATGAAAAGTATTTAACTCAGGTTTGCAGATATTGCATTTGTCATTCCGATAGCCCATAACCCTGAGTTTCACTCGACATCTATCGAACCCGCGGTAATGCCGTGTGATAAGGATGCTAATTGCTCAGGGATTTGGTATCGGTCTTTGAAGAGATCTTTTTGCCATCTACTTCGCGTACGAAATAAGGTGGCCGATTCTTTACTTCTACAAATATTCTTCCGACGTACTCACCCAGAATACCAAGAGTCAGAAGTTGCACTCCTCCCAGGAAAAGCATTACCGTCATCAAAGTGGGGAATCCGGCTTGGGGATCTCCATAAATCAAAGCTTTGATGAAGACCCAGAGCATATATATAAATGCGATTACAGATACTATGATTCCCATTAGAGTCGCCAATCTGAGTGGTGCTGTGGTGTAGGATGTGATTCCGTCAATTGCCAGTCCGAAGAGGGATCTCCAGTTCCACTTCGAAGAGCCGGTCTCGCGATTCCCTTGCTCGAACTCAAATGGAGCTTTCCGAAATCCAACCTGACAGTAAAGCCCTTTAGTGTAGCGCTGATTCTCGCGCATCTTGCATAAAGCATCAATACAAATGCGATCGAGCAGACGAAAATCACCGGTGTTTTGGAGCACCGGAATGCGTGTGGTTTTCTGCAAAAGCTTATAATAAGCTAATGATAGCCTTTTGCGAAGCCAGGATTCGTTACCTCTCATTTTACGCACCCCGTAAATGTCATCATAACCCTCTTCCCACAGTTCAAGCATACGTGGAAATTCCTCCGGGGGATGTTGGAGATCACTGTCCATGATAATCACGCAATCTCCTGATGCATAATCCATGCCGGCGAGCATTGCGGTCTCTTTCCCAAAATTGCGTGAGAGATCGATATAATGCCATCGTGCATCGCGTGAATGCATCTGCATAAGCATCGGGAAAGAAGCATCGCTGCTCCCATCGTTAATGAGTATTATCTCCCAATCATATTTATCGCACGAATCAATTACCCCATTTACTCTCGAAAAAAGAGCGGGGAGCGATTCTTGCTCATTAAAGCAAGGGATAAGAACCGTGACAAGTTTTTTAGGAGAATCAGATTTCATAATAACGATGCAAAAAAGATAGCATGCTTGCCGAAAGCCATTGGGATCTTTTGACTACAGTCGGTTATCTGAGCTTAATCATCCTTCCCGGCTTAAGAATGTCGGTAGAAGAAATCATGTTGAGTCGGCAAAGCGAAAGAACCGACACCCCGTTTTTCTTTGCTATTGTTTCAACTGTATCACCGAGCCGTACAATGTATGTACTCTTCCGGTTGCCGGAATCAGAAGTTCCCGAAGACATGCCGGGAGATTTATCAGTATCTGTCTGAGATAAGCGTGGATTCTTCTTGTCGAGATCTGCAAGAGTGCGATAAGGGAAAGCTCCTCCGGGCATAGAGAAATCAAACATGGTGGTAGGGTCTACAGCTTCACCATTCAAGCGGGTTTCAAAATGCAGATGAGGACCTGTAGAGTTTCCGGTACTGCCGCCGAGTCCAACAGGTTCACCCGCCATAATCCTCATTCCGGGCAAGACAAGCTGTCGGCTGAGATGAGCATACCTTGTTTCCATGCCGTTATCATGTTTGATACACACGAAAAGTCCGTAACCGCGCGGATCGTTTGCAACCCGCGAGACAATTCCTGCCATAGCGGAACATACCGTGTCTCCAATCTGTAAAGTTATATCTACACCCTTATGCATTCGACCGAAACGTGGACGATAACCGAACCGGGATGAAAGTCTGCCAACGATCGGGAGCTGTGCTCCATTCATATTCAGCCAGGAATTCCCGTGCGACAAGCTATTGGTGGTGTTGTAAGACGGTAGGGGAGTAGAATATAAGTAATCAAGATAATCGAGAGTGGATGATAAATTCATCTCCTCAGCGATAGACGCGATAGATAGTTCTTGAGAGTGTGCGTGATTTGCACTAACCTCCATTGCTGAAAGCATGGAATCGAAATCCGGAGCAGACTCCATGCCGGCAAGAATTCCGTCTAACATTGCGTCAAGATCATTCTCAGCCATCCCTTTTTGAGGAAAAGCGAGAGCCACGACAGACAAAAATATAATCAAATATTTAGACATAAATTCTTAGACACGGATAAGAGCATAGGGTTTAAACAACTCCTGATAACCGGAAACAACCGCTTACCCTGATTCCACAATGCAGTTAAAGCATAAATTTCACTCTTCAGAAATTATGATTTCCGCTTCAATTTTTTCTTTATTGTTGTTTGTTTTATTATTCTCCTCATCAGATTCCTTGAGCTTATCCTTAAAAGGTTTGATGTAGAGAATCCAGGCAGCCGCTCCCACGAAAGCAACGAAAATGAATCCGAGGATAATTATTTTCTTCCTTGGGGCAGAAGGCGTGAGAGGAACGGTAGCAGGTTCGATAGTGGCAAACACCGGAGTGTTCTCCTGCACTTTAGCCTTAGCCATTTCAAGTTGTTGAGCTGTCTGATTGAAAATGTTGAAGGCAAGGGTAGCCTCATTCTCCAGGCGGTCGCGCATGGTTTGTGCTGAATACAATACAATCCCCTGATGAGTATCGAGATAATTGGCATATCTTTGCTGAGCCTTATAGTAAGACTCACGTGCATTGTCATTCAGCTGCTGAATATATTGGAGGTCCTGACGAGCTTTATTAGTACGATAGTTAGTCACATACTCTTTAAGGCGGTTAGTAACTGAATCCGCCACTATAGCCGCCACCACCGGATCTTGCAAAGTAACCGTCAAGGTGACTATTGAAGTCTTGGAATCTACTGAGACAATGACAGCACTGTTAATCTGGCTTATTAATTTAAATTGTTCTTTAGTAATTATAATTGGTCCGGATCCATCATCAGATACAGAGACATTATTAGTAGCGGATTTTGATTTAAGCATCCCAATCAGTTTACCGGGGACTGCCAATATAACACCCCACCACGGAGCTTTCATATCTTTATTAAGATATTCTTGCAGGGTAAATTTTCTTGTTCCTGACTCATCCGTAAGAGGAATATTAAGAAGATCCAAAGTGAAGGGAACGGATTTTACAATGTTCGGGTATAAATCAGGATAAACCGCATCAGATCCGGATGATCCTAAGTTAATACCGGCGAGAGCAGCGAGCGTTCCCATATTTCTAGGCGCATCTGAGTCTGAAGTCTCAGGAGCGAGAGTCACTTGGGAAGTATATGCTTTAGGGATACTGAAAGCGACTATCAGAGATAAGATCAACCCAATACCACACCATATTCCAATCAACTTCCGTTTAGACCAAAGTTGTTTGATGATATCGACCAGATTAATTTCATTCTCAGGTTTTTCCTTTACTGCGGATTCCTGTTCTTCAATATCGATATACTCCATATTAATCAAATAATCGGATTATAAAAGTCGTGAAATTCAAAATCGAATAGGGAATGCAAATTCACATTTGATAGATCCTGACGTATCAAAATTTAACCCTGATTCTCAAGTTACGGGTTACATCTGACTTGCAAAACTTAAGTTATTTGAAGAAAGTGGCAACCGCGGCAGCCATTGTTGCCACCGAACTTAACCCCGTAATCAGAGGAATCACCCTTTCCCAAACAGCTGCGCTGTTGCTCGGAGATTTCGACGGAACGATAATATGAGCACCCGGTTCGACCACTGTGTTATGTTTCACTTTCGATACCTGACCGTTCATATAGATGATGAAAGCTTTATTTTTCTTGGCTCCTTCTCCATAGCCACCGGCTTGATTGATATAGTAAGAAGCCTTTTTGCCAGACTCGAATGCAGTAATGTTCGGATACATTACGTCACCGGATATTTTGACTGTGCTTTGCTGTTCGGGCACGATAAGTTGATCACCTTGTTGGAGCACAATGTCAGAAGCAGATCCTGGATTTTCCAGTGCGAGAGGAAGATTGATACCCACATTATAGACACGTTCGATATTCAAACGATCGAGGGAAATGGAATCCTTGCCAGCCTGACTTTGCATGGCAACGCGGAGTACATTCTGGCGTTCAAGATACTCATCATCCGTCATTTGCCTCCTCAGGTACGCTCCCTTAGGGTATGCACCTTCCACAAGACCTCCGCATCTGGAAATCAGATCACTTAATCTCTCATTCCTCTTGTTGAGGGTATAGGCTCCCGGGAAAACCACTTCACCACTGACATTCACTGTCTTCTGCACTGAATAAGCAGGGGAGTATCTTACTGTGACTCTATCGTATGGTTGCAGAATAAATATAGCAGCCTCATTGTTTTTATTATCCAGACCTCCTATAATGTCAACGGTGAATATGTCAGCAATTTTATTGGTCTCAGTTGTTGAAAGAGGGTCATTGATTCTTCTTGCGATGTCTACTCTGACGGCAGATGCTCCTTCGCGAAGACCACCGGCTCTAAGAATCAAATCTTCCACTGAGGTATTTGCCATATAGGTATATTGACCCGGTTTGGCAACAGCTCCGTCAATTGTGAAATCTCCCTTCTCTTCCATGAGTTGAACACTTGAGATTTCTACAACGTCATTTTTCTGAAGTGCGATGTCAGCTACATATCCTGATACAATCCCTCCTAAATCCACGGGTATGACTTCAAGCGAGAGATCCGGACCCTGACGATAGATAAGGGCACGTCCCTTATAAGCATCCTCAGTCAATCCATCCGCCTTATTGATAAGTTCTTTGAGAGTTGTTGTGCCATTCCCAAGTGCGTATAATCCCGGGCGGTTGACCGATCCTTTTAATTCAACGCGATTGGAATAACGGTCGAGCACATTGCCCACGGTTACAACATCCCCGTCCTGCAGCTTATAAGAATTGTATTCATCCTTTTCAATAATGAAAAGATCATTGTCTTCCCCATTCTGACGCGACAGACGCACCATTCCTGAATATGCATCGCCTGCAAAACCGCCTGAATAATCAAGCAACGTCGAGAGAGTTTCGCCCGGCTTTATCTCATAATACATCGGGCGTTTGACATTACCGGAAATATTGACAATCTGCTCGTAAGGGGGAACTATTATGACATCCCCTTCCTGAAGTTTGATATTACCGGTTTGCTTCCCATTGAATAGATAATCATAAATATCTACATTGGCAACTTTCTTTCCGTTTCTCAAAACGGCTATGTTACGCATAGACCCGATATTGTTGATGCCACCGGCATTATAAAGGGCATGGAAAACGGTTGAGAAAGGAGACATTCTGAAAGACCCCGGAGTGCTGACTTCACCCATGATGTCAATCTGAATTGAGCGGATATCACCTAAGTTGACGCTGACATCAGTCTGCTCGTTTGAGACGCCTGCATATTTGCGTGAAAAAAGATTCTTGATATATGAATTGGCTTCATCGATGGTCTTTCCGTTAAGATAGACCGGACCGAGTCTTGAAATCATTATGCTTCCCTCAGGAGAAATTCTTTCGCGAAGGTGCTCCTCAGCCGCACCCCACATATCTATTATTACCTCATCGCCGGGACCGAGACGATAATTTTTGGGAGTAGCGAGATTTTTATTCGGTTCAAAGGTAAGCGCGCGTGAATTGAAGATGTCGCGGCCATAAACTTCACGTGCGGCCTCACCACGTTCCGGAGCGAAAACATCTACTGTATTCCCTAAATTCTGATAAGTGGTTTCAGGCGCAGCGTTTCTACCATCATCAGTCAAGGCGGCCGACTGAGATTCGACAGCTGTAGAGGCGCTTTCGGATTGGTATCGGCTTCTGAGACGTCTCACTTGGTCGGCACTGACACCTTTTGCCATAAGCTCCTTACCGATCTCCTGATAAGTCTTGCCGTTAGCGGATTCAGCGCGAATATAGCTTAAGACTTCATCGTCAGTCATAGCTGATGCTGCCAGAGCGAAACATAAAAAAGCAATAGAGAATAGATATTTTAGCTTCATTATTTTAAATATATGATTCTTCGGAAATTAACGCATTGTAAAGGAAACTGCTTACTTCCGAAGGGTATGGATTTATAATGATAAGTACATAATAGTGCTGTTCACTATAACACGCAAAATTAATAAAAATCCTTCAAAGATTGAAACATAGAATTAAAAACCTTTCCAGACTGAAGACGGATATATAGCAAACCGCCCGTAAGTATTGAAATCTTCATACCCGAATCTGGGTTCAAAGGGAGTTTTACTGATTTTATAAACTCCACCTTTTTTGAAAAGATATAGATTGGCCCTGTTAAGCATATCCAGAATCATTATTCTCCGGTTTACAATAGGAGAAATCGCAATTCCGGATTCAGTAGGATGGACCGTATTCTTGATAGAAAGAGTCCCCTTCATACTCTTCATGTTTTTGGGAAGCAATCCTGCGGATAAATATTCCGGATATCCGTTCGCGCCTTTTGTGGTTAGAGTAACTACAGAAAGTTTGGAACCAAAAAAAGGTCGGGGAAGATCAAAACATTTGCTGTTCGCCATTTGATTTCCAGCCTTTTCAATCGGTGGGATCACCACCTTCCCGTTCTTGTCACACCAACCGATTTTATTATCCTTGGTTTCAAAATAATACCACTTTCCATCATTGCGGAGATCCTTGTAGTCAGTGATACATAATATCTCACCATGTTTTGTGGCGATTCCGTATTTGTCATTTTCTTTATCATAGAAAACAACACAACGGTTGCGGTCGAGAATCATCGGATTGTCAGAGATTCCTCCGGTGGTCGATTGCCCGTTGAACGACATGAGCCCATAGCGACCGTCGGTCTTATAATTCACCATTCCACGACGCGGTGGAAGATTATAACGGTTGATTACAATAGATTCCCTTGGTTCCATGACAACCTGCCCGTTAGTAGCGATCACTCCATAGTATCCTTGGGAATTTTTGAAGAAAGCACGACCGCGATGATTAAAACCGGTGACAGGGTTACCATTGAGCTCAAAAACCACTTCCCCCTCCTTATTGATTGCGTATGAATGAAAAGCAGTAGTATCCGAAGTCACAAAAGCAATCCCCTCTGAAAAATCAGTGCAAAGCGCTTTATCGTATTCTTTGGGGAAAAGATTTCGGAAAACGGTGTTATAGACATCGAGCACGGTTTCACCATCCTCGTCAAGGAAAAGGCATATTCTTGAGCCGTTGCGATTAAGGTCAACCTTGATGACTCCATCCTTAAAGAAATCGGGCAGCCAGTTTTTATTGGCACCCAACTCCTTGAGAGATTCTTCAAGGTCATCGAGCCTATGACCGTTTTCATCGATATAATAAGGATGCCCATTCTTGTCAATACAAGGGATTGGGAAGATGTTGTGTTGATTCTGCGAGGCGTTGTCACAACTGATCACGCTCAGGCAAATAAGAATTGAAAGAATAGAAAGAAATTTGTTCATAGTTATTGTGGGCTTTACCCGGAAGTTGAGTCGGCATTTCCGAGGCTCAGTCTCAGCAGAGAAGATAATGAGAATCGGTGTTTCCGACTTCAGATTGTGTTATAGAATGGAATTGCATATGGTGGAAACTATGTATCTCACATGATCGTCCGTCACCCACGGACCTGCAGGAAGGCATATTCCGACTTTAAACAATTCGTCGCTGACACCATTGACGTATGCCGGCGCGTTCCGGTATACAGGCTGACGGTGCATCGGTTTCCAAAGAGGTCGCGCTTCGATATTGGCTTTGTCAAGACACATTCTTAGAGCTTCCACATTGTTATTCGGTTGGCAATCAGTAGTGGCTGAAGAAGATTCATGAATCACACCGGCCGCGCCACCGACGGCACCCTTTACTATTTCCTTGTAAGCATTCTCCTCCCCTTTGATATGAAGGTCAGGATCGAGGGTGGCGGTGCAGAGCCAGAAATTGGAATCTGATTCCTTCCAGGGGTTGGTATGCATCGTAATCCCTTCAACATCTTTCAGCAATTCGCAATATAATTCCTGGACGTGTTGATGATGTGCGATATGATCATTAATAATTGTCATTTGTCCACGTCCGATTCCGGCACAGATATTACTCATTCGATAATTGTATCCTATCGCTTCATGCTGATAATAAGGATAAGATTCGCGTGCTTGAGTGGCATACCACATCACTGTGTTTTTATCCTCCTCATTGTCACAGACTAAAGCTCCTCCACCGGAAGTGGTAATCATTTTGTTTCCGTTGAAACTTAAGACACCGAACTTTCCGAAAGTTCCGAGCACCTGACCCGCGAAACGAGACCCCAATCCTTCCGCAGCATCTTCAATCACAGGGATTTCATATTTATCGGCAATCTCCATAATACGGTCAATGCGGTAAGGCATACCGTAAAGGGCAACCGGGATAATGGCTTTAGGTTTTTTCCCGGTTTTCTCAATGCGATCCTTAATGGCGTGTTCGAGAAGCTCCGGATCCATGTTCCACGATTCTTTTTCAGAATCGATGAATACCGGGGTTGCCCCCACGTAAGTGATAGGATGGGAAGACGCACAGAAAGTGAAAGACTGGACGAGCACTTCATCACCGGGACCAACCCCACACGCCACTAAAGCGAGATGAACCGCAGCTGTTCCTGCAGACAATGCAACTACCTTTTTATCCAGGGGGGTGTTATCAATGCGATGGTCAACAAAATCTTCAAGATCTTTTTCAAAACCATTTACATTAGGCCCTAAAGGCACGACCCAATTATCAACGAATGCTTCATTAATAAAATCCTGTTCTTTACCGCTCATGTGAGCGAGACAAAGTAATATTCGATCTTTCATAGGTTTTAGTCGAGGTTTTCTCTGCTATATGGGTGGACTCCCTTTGATAAGTGCAAAATTAGTTAAAAAATCCGGGATTCCGATATTGACCTTATAAAATTCAATCACAAGGGAGCATTTTATTACAATTGTTGCAAATCTAAAATCAGTTTTTAAATTTGCAACAATTGAAAGCTACTGCTTTAAAATTTGAGTAACCCAGTTTTTTTAAAAAATTATTTTGGAGGATTATCTTCTTCAAACGCCTTTTCAATAAATGAGTTATAATAATCTTGGTTCCCAAAGACACGATTTATAATTTTTTCTCCTTCCTCTTCATCGACATACAATTCCACCACTTCTCCGTCAATAATATCTTCGTAAATAAAAAGATCATGATTAAACTCTTTTTTTCGTGAGCTTTTATGTTTGGAAAAGTAATTGAGCATAGGTTCGAAAAGTTCAGACTTCCCGATTTTAGTTTGTATTAGAGTGTCAATTTCGTAAGAATATTCTGGTAGGGAAACATAGTAAATTGAATTTGTATAAATCTTTTGTAGATATGATTTTTTATCAACAAATTCATAGGCGTCCGGATGAAAAGAATTCAGATAATTGTTGAAATTTGCAATAGCGCATTTATTGAAATGTTCAGTAAATTCAGGAATATTTTGCCTTAAAGAGGTTATGAGTTGAGAAAGAGATAGATGTTCCGCTTCTGAAAAACTCTGTTTCTCAAAATAAGAGATCACATAATTGAAGAAAGTCATCAAGTGATCATGCGGGATATTTCTAAATTTCTTGAAAATATTCTTGATATACAATTCAATATTCGGAAGATTAGACCGCGATTTTAAATAATACTCAATAATGATATCGAAAATTCTTTTTGAATTGGCTGCATTAATGCGCTCGTCAGGGATGAAAGATAGTTGAAACAGGAGTGTATAATGCTTATTGGCTCTTTTCTTCAATTCACTAATTTTCAATTTGGCTTCATCATCCGTATCTTCAGGGATTTCAGCCCATTCTAATATTTCTTTATTCGTTATGTGGTTTGGACTCAGGGAATAAGTCATATAACGATAAAAATTATTTACATATCTGATGGTATTCCTGTAATTATGATTCTCGTTAAAGAGATAATAAAGTAACCGGCGGGGATGATACTTGGGTAATGAGTCGTCCATCTCAATCTTTTTAACCGCAAATACGTTAAACCCCTCAGGTGATTGGCAGACATCAAACATTTCCGCCCAATTAAGTTTGATCTCTTCGTACATTTTTGGATCACACATTCTGATTAACTCTAAAGTCATCATATCCCTCTTGTCAAATTCATCTTCACTGATATTCGCTTTAAGATCTTCATTGACAACCACTATTGTTCGGGCAAACCTTTTAACTTGCCGGAAAGTATTAAGGAAAAGGGAAGGGAATTGAATCCAATCTTTATCGACAGCCGCCAGTTCACTACCCATCTTTGAGAGTTCATTTATAAAGACACCATGCAATTGTTCAGGAGTTGACTTTGGAATATTAATTTCAGTATTAAATATTTTCTCCAAGTAAACATCCCCTTTTCCAATAGAATTTGCTTTGAGCATATCAGCCACGTAATCACGGTCGTAAGCCACAATATATGCGATATTGGGGAAATCGCCTGTGTTTCTGATTAAGCGGAGCACTTCGATTATCTCATTTTTCTCCAATCGGTCAAAGTCATCTATCAGAATATAGATACGCCTTCCTCTTTTTTCGAGTAATTCACCTATCTTTTGCTTAAGCTTCTTAATATTCTTTTCGGAAGATCCGAATATCAGCGTCCTGAGTTTATCAATCCACCCTCCGGAACCCTCTAAAGAGATAAGAGCGTCCGCATAACTTTCAAGAGGGTAACGGAGATCGGGGTCAATATTATTCTCCACTATCTGGGAAAGTTGTGAGAAAAAATCCGTCACCAAAGAATTTTCAGACATATTCTCCCAAGGATTAAACTTCATCACAATAGTATCATCCGGAAAGGCTTTTTCAATATAAGATAAAAATATACTTTTACCGGATCCCCATTCACCTGCAATACCTACTGCAAAAGCTTCTTTAGAAAGTGGGGTATTACAAATCCGGTTTACTAAAAGAGTTGCATAACGTTCCCATTCCTTAGACTTGGAAATCTCTAAATCGGAATAATCCGTTGAAAATCCCTCAGTTGGTTCAATCTGCCTTGGAGTGGTCTCCTTTGAGTTTTTAATTTTAAAGAAAACAGAAACAAAAAGAATTACTGAAGTAATAAGAAATGAACCAACAAAAATCCACCGAAACCCTCCGAATACAGGAGCATTGAAATATATGTCGGGATAAATCCAATATTTATCAAGTCCGACCCATAAAGAAAATAACAGGAAAGTTATTCCTAAAGATTTGCAAATCCTTCTTCCAAAATAGTGAATGCAAAGGAATGATAAGATTAGAAATAAGAAAAGCATGGTAGCCCATGCCATCCATATATTCTCATTAATACTATAATAAGCATTTTCAAGCCAACTTCCAAGCCCGGTATGAGCAATCTGCATATCGAGCCAATGTGGTTTGAAGAAATTAAGTATGAAAATAAAGATTAACGCCCCCCAGAGCAAAACTCTGACAGGCACCGCTTCCCTAATAATCTTTCCTATGATCTTTATTGGAGGCATACTATAGTAGATTTAAACTAAGTTATTTTGTGTAGATATATAATAAATAACAAGTATTGAAAATTTTATGAAAAAAATAATTTGAACCTATATATTTGCACGATAGGAAGGGAAATAAGATATTTGAGTTAATTGAGCGGATGAAAAATTACGTAAATGATTTAGATATTCATACTTCGTCTGATTAATTATCCATTTACCAATCGAAAAACGATAATTGGAATTACGATTAAAGGCAGCTTTGAATTTTTGAAGTCGATATTGGATTAAGTCGGTAGTATATCCTTTATCCATATATTTGAATTTGATCGGAGGTTATGTTTTTATAAAAAAGGTGTGAAATTTAAAAAAATTATTTTGGAGGATTATCTTCTTCAAACGCCTTTTCAATAAATGAGTTATAATAATTTTGGTTCCCAAAGACACGATTTATAATTTTTTTTCCTTCCTCTTCATCGACATACAATTCTACCACTTCTCCGTATACAAGATTAAATACGATACAGCGACTACTGATTTACAATCACTTGTGAATCAAATCGCAACATAAGAGTATTGTTGCGCCATGAATCAGAATATTCTATAACTCCTCCCTTGAGATACTCTTCTATCATCATAGCTGGGAAATTTGCTCCGGCGTAATACGAAAGGGGATAGCCTCCACCGTAACGGGGGTTGATTTCAATGCCCACGATATCGTTGTCCGATTCTCGGTAGAATAGTTGGATGCAGATGCATCCTCTTACGCCCGGCATGTGGTTCATTCTTTGTTTGAGATACTCTACAAGGTAATTTTTACGGGCAGCTCCCTTGTTCACCTCTCCGCTGCGGATTTCGATACGTTCACGAGGAACTATACTTTTTACAAATCCCTCCCTATCGTAATACATATCTATGGTATATTCCTTATATTGAGTCTTATCAATATATTCCATAAATATTAGCTTTGGATCGGATAAGATTTCAGCGGTCAAGTCATCCGTTGATTTGATAATATGGATATTTGTGCTTAAAGAGCCATCATAAGGCTTGGCAAACATCGGGAATACTGGATTATGCTTGTCTCTTTGAGCAGGAATGCTGATTCCAAGCCTGTCAAACAGAGCCATAGTCTTTCGCTTGTCGCGGCATGTAGCTATAAAATCCGGATCAGACACCATCACTTCGATGCCTTCGTCTAAAAAACGCTTTCTGCATTTCGCCAAGATTAGAAGCTCAGTGTCTATGGTAGGGATAATCAACTTAACATTGTTTTGACGGCAAATTTCCAGAAGCCGCTCAAAATATTCGTGTGCCGTTACTCGGGGAACAGCGAACGCTCCGTCAGAGAGGTGACATGCCGGAGCCATTCCAGGATTCATATCCACTGTCAATACCTTTGACTCGGGGAAATATGCGCTTATCTCCCTTTTGAACTCCAATAGTAATTCTACGCGTTTTCCTGCTGAGGTAATCAATATGTTAGGCTGCATAATTCTGATATTTATGCAGCCAACATTCAGAGAGACAGGGTTTTACCCCCCCCCCCCCGGAGGCGTTAGGCTACGATTATTCTTCATGTTATAATTATCTTTATATCTTATGACTTTCGCTGGTACACCGGCAACGATGGCTCCGTCCGGTACATCTTTAATCACGACCGCACCTGCGCCTATTAGTGAATCTGTGCCAAGTTCAGAAATGCCGGTCATTATTGTTGATCCTATACCACAGTATGTATATGGCTTTGCATGAATTGAAGCACCGAAATTACACCCTGTGGAAAGAAAAGTCCCTTTCGACAAGACATTGTGGTGTGCAATGTTAACTCCCATGCTGATCATTACATAATCTTCAATGATCGTTTCAGGCATTATGTTAGTTCCAAGAAGGATATATACTCCGTCACCAATCGAGACGCTATCTGAAATATTTACAGAAGGATGTATGAATGAAGGAGTTTTATAGCCTAATTGTTTGGCAATTTCAAGAAATTTTACCCGAAGACGATTATTCCCGAGCGGACAATAAACCGCTTCTATCCCTAAATCTTGTTTTAACGATGAAAGTAATGAAGTCGCTCCTAAAACGGGAATATCATGAATTAGTCTATTCCACTCGTCAGGATTATCATCAAGCAGACCAACTATTTCTATCCCTTCTTGCAAAAGATACTCTAAATAGACTTCACCATATTTCCCTGCTCCGATTATTACACTTTTCATGATGTCTTAGTTATGTCCGTTAAAAGCGTCAATAGTGGCCTGCCCCTCTGCTGAAATTCCCTCACGTTTAATAACTTTCTGAATGGTCAAAAGAATTATTTTACAATCCAAGGCAAAGGATACATTATCCACATACCACACATCATATTCGAATTTTTGTGTCCAGGTGATGGAATTCCTACCGTGAGTCTGAGCCCAACCTGTAATTCCCGGCCGTATTTCGTGACGGCGTGCCTGTATAGGAGAATAGAGGGGTAAATAAAATGTACGTAGTGGTCTGGGTCCGATCAAGGACATATCACCCTTAAATACGTTCCAAAGTTGAGGTAACTCATCAATAGAGGTTGAACGAATGAATTTGCCGACTTTAGTCAAACGTTGTGCATCCGGGAGTAATTCTCCGTTGGTATCTCGTTCAT
Source organism: uncultured Sangeribacter sp. (assembly GCA_964521885.1). GTDB lineage: Bacteria > Bacteroidota > Bacteroidia > Bacteroidales > Muribaculaceae > Lepagella. The sequence continues at coordinate 16,009 of CAZFUF010000012.1, forward strand.
CTGTCATGGTCTTAAACTTCACGACCTTGAAAATTTTTCCATTTTTGCCGGGTCGTTCTTGAAAGAAGAAAGCACCGGCTCCCTTGTTTGCATAATGCAACCATATAGTCACAATAGCAATGGGAATCGAGAAAACAATCAAAGCTCCTCCTGAAGCTACGATGTCAATACCACGTTTGAAAAAATCCCTATATAGATTCATTACTGGTTAAGCTTATAGACTTGGGCGTACAAAAATAACAAAAATTATAGAATCAAGTATCGTTTATCGTTAAAATTCAGTATCGCAAAGGTGTTGGGGGTATTTAGTGGTGTCAGCGAGAATGTTATGGCAGCTTGTGGATTGACGCGCAATGCGACACTTAAGGCTATGAGGTCACGCTCAAATTGAAGATCAGCATATTGCTCTGCCGCCTCCTCCATTGATTTAAATTGATTCTGATTCCAGAAATCCTCAAATTTTATATAGTCGGAAGGATAAGAATAATACTCAATCCATCCATTTCCCAACTTCATTGGAAGTTTGAAGGTCCCATTTGTCAATATCAGATCGTGACCCTGACGGGCAATTGTCTGACTTTGTCTGCACCCGCAATCTTTTGAAATCGAGTCTTGATCATGGAGAATATTCATCTCCATAAGACGTGCCAAAAGCAATTGGAAATCCAGATACGGATTTAATTGATATACATTGGGATATATTCCGGGATTCAGCCGTAGTGATTTAGCTCTGACAACCTCACTGTTTTGCATCCCCCTCCATATATTATTGGCTGTCAGGAAGGTCTTGTCATCCTTACTCTCCTCCCAGTAACCATTGCTTCGGGCATACCCGTTAATGCAGATATTCCCCTGACATGCCTTCCCCAGCACCGCATCCTTCAGACAACAGCGATAATAAAAAGTGTGGGTTCTCCCATTTTTTGATTTACGTTTCTCGCCACATTCCGTCTTGATGAAGGATCTATACAGTTGCTCATAGTGCATGAGCATATAATACTCAAAACTGCGGCTATTCAGGATAACAGTCACCTTTTTTTTATTCTCATCACCTTTGGCAGCTTCATTAAATGCATCCTCTATTTTAGGATGACCATCTTTATCGAAGACTACAAATACCTCCGAGTAGCTTTTGAGTTTACTTTTCCCATGTTTCACCCAATATAGCGGATTCCCACCTTGGGGTGTTTCGTCGGGAGTTTCATCAACTTTGTCAGTGGCGGGCTTAAGTTTCTTACCGGAAGTCTTACGTTTACCGGATGGTTTCTGTATTACCTTATCTGAAGTTAGCAAGTTATCATCTTCTTCGCTTTTGGGTGTAGGAAAAATCTCTACGTAATAATTAGTATCAAACCGTTTAGACGCTTGCTCAATAAATCTCCGAAGAAACCACGGTTCAGATTTGGTTCCTTCGCACACGATAAAAATGGAGGTATTACAGTCCTTTTTTTCAGGAAGAGACATCGTTATTCCGGATTACTAAACAAACGCCTGATTTGCAACATATTTGGATTGGGAGTCGCTCCAAATCTTTTGGCAAGATACCATTGCGAAAAATTAGAGTATTCCTCCACTTCGTCAAACTCTGCCAGAGAGTAAAGCTCAGACTGTCCATCTTCATTCTTTTGGATGAACCACACCTGATCCTTTCTCAGTGTTTGCTCATCCATAAGTTTGACATTATGGGTGGTGATAATGAGCTGAGCATTATGATGATTGATTTCCGGATCACGAAACATTGCAATTATTGTCCGCGTAACTTCAGTATGGAATCCCGAATCCAGTTCGTCAATAAAGAGGGTTCTTCCCTCATCAAGAGCCTGAAGCACTTTCGCCCCCAAAACCGTAAAAGTGCGTGTTCCCAACGACTCTAAATCCGAAGGGAAATCCGTTACATGAATCACTTCTCCCCCTATATTCTTAATTGGGTGAACGTACTTGATTTCGGTAAAAGAAGAATCCGGCTTTTGAGGAATCTTTAGATTTTTAACGTTGATGTCAAAGCAATTGATGAAATTGGTCAGGCGTTTTGTATTATCATTCTTTTTCAGCCAGGGACGCACTTGATTAAAAAGAAGCCGGAGCATATAAGCGTTATATCCGTTTGCGATTTCTAAAGAGGCGAGATAATTGGCGGCATCAGAAATAACAGGAATGTGGAGATTGGTAAATATAGCAAGAACTGACTTGCCCTGTTCGATTCTCAAAGAACCTGCATTAAAGTTTCCCGGAAAGTTACCGATCTCTACGTTGTGAAAGTCAGCTTTATTAGCAACTCTCTTAAACAACAACTCAGTATTTTCATCTATTTCCCTTTCCAATATTTCATTTACACATTTCCCCTGCAAGAAACTAACTGAATACTTCAAAAGCATCTGGTTTAAGATGAAACGAATAGTAATGGAAGAAGGGGTTGAACTACTAAAATCATCAAGCCGATAAGGGGCGATAAGTTCACTAAAATAATCGGTGCCAACATTATGCCACCAATCCCTAAGGGAATGTATTGCAGCTATAATAGTAGTCTTTCCCGATGCATTCGGTCCATATATTTCACCTACTTTGAGCACACGTACGATCTTATCATTACAATCAGCGTAAATGATATTATCTGCTTTCTCTTTAGAATCTGTAGCTTCCATAGAGAAAATAACTTCATCGCGGAATACTCTGATATTGGAATATGTAATGTCTAAAATCATAATCGTTTGTTTAATTGGTTGAGGTGAAATCGTGCATCGGCTTCTCCGAAGAAAAATCCCTTTTGGATGTCGGCAGGGATATGATTAATATCACTCATTTCCTCCCATGTATCTTCTAATCTAAGTATATCTTCATTGAAAGAAGCGAATTCGGGATCATTTCTCATAATATTAAGGAAGCCGACCATCTCTGCTAAATAATACAAGAAATCCGCTTTTAATTCCTCCGACATTTCTTTGTCATGATAGATACGGTTTAAAAGTTCGAAAAGAGCTTTTAATAATTTCGATAATAGGTTTCCGCTAATTACTCCTGACTTAATCCAGATAGGTAAATTCTGAAGATAGTAAAGGGATATGTCATCGCGTATATAATGAAATCGATTGACTACCTCATCTACAATTGGCCGTAATGAGATACGATTATTGGTATTTGTTTTAGCACTCCTTACAGCCAGGAAAGAATCGTGAATGCGACTGTCGGAATCAGTATTCATATTCAATTCCAAAAAATTCCTAACTCGTTGGAATAACCCTTTCTCTATCTTGGAAGAATTACCGCTGTCTTTGGTCAGAAGAGAGATATATGATTGTGCAAATGGATATTGAGTAGATAAGTAATTCAATGCGGATTTAAGATCAGCAAGGATGCGCGGTTCAATTGATCTTAGATCAATTGAGGAAATGAAAATGTTGAATAATCTCATCAGTTCATTCCAAAAGCGTCTAATGCCCCCTAATAGTGTGTGAGAATCATCTTTAAGAATTGAGTCTTCGTTGATGCGAATGAAATCTAATACTTCGGAAATAATTTGATTATATTTGTCTGCATCAAGATAATTACGGCAATCGATAAAAAGCGCAAGATAATGCTCCATCTGACTAATCTTTTCAGAATTAGTAATCTGGGTAATCTCAATATTGCGAAAATCCTCAAACTCCCGATTTAGATAAGTTAAAAATAAATCATGCCATGGTTTATCTATGATATTATGATCCTGAACACCCAAGAAGTTTACTATGCCAGTATCTTTTAACTGATCCCATTTTAATGCAATTAAAGAATCCACTTCCCTTAACTCGTGCTCAGGGAGATAGACATAAACGCTTTCCAGACGGCTCATGCCTGCCTGCATAATCTCCATATCATCTGACTTTAGGGCTTTGATTAATATGTGGGTTATTTCTTCATCCCCTTCCCACATGTCAATCACCCCCGGGGGGAGAAGATAGTCTTTATGGAGATAATTAAATTTGATAGGTCTATTAAGAATTTCCCACCATAGGGAATTACAATCAGCTATCGGGAGGGAATTATAGACAGTCCGGAGATATTTATCTATATCTATAACGCGGTAGCCATGGAGATTAATTAACTCCTTTGCAAACTCAAAGACCTTCTCTGGTTTTATTTGTGTGCAGAGGCGGCTGAGAAGCGGAACAATAATATTAGTGATACGAGGTGCAATTTCGGATTCACTTTGAGATACCCCCTTTTTAAAGATTTCAAAATAACTGTCAAAGAGAGTTTCGGCTATGTCAGGATTGATATCATTCATAATAGCGCCTCTTGAAAAAGTAGATTCAAAGGCTTTCTCATCATTACTTTCGACAAGCAGTCCTGTTGCACCTGATACATTAAGTTTGAGGATGAGGGGAAGGGCTAATTTATTAATTTCCGAATTAACAGTGCCATATATGCTGCCGACAGGGTATCCGTATGCTTCCGCTATTTCATAATACCGGGCAGCCCCCAGATATTTCCTAATATATCCGAATTCGCCTGAATTCCAAGTGGTGGAAGTATTCCCGATGTTGAAGCCATGGATTTTTTCTATGTTGGGATTATTTTCTTTTCGTATCTCTTTCAGAGTTAAATCATAATATTCCCGGAAGGAGAGATTCGGATTGGATAGGTCTTTCGTGCTCATATCTCCATTTGCCACATCAGCACATTTTTTAAGAATGGTCAGCACGCTTGAGTGATAATTGGAAGAGTGTCTTAAAAGTTTCCGGCGAACATTATCAATGCTTTGTTGCAAAAGCATATTTGCCTCCTTAGGATTACCTGTTTCAAACATCAGACGTGTCTTCCATAAGACGGAGCGGTAATCTTCCGGATTGACGTTCCATTCATTAAGAAGAGTCAAACATTCCTTGAACTCTCCCGACTGTAAAAATCTGACGGATCGTTCGTAATTAAGACGATGGCTTATTGAAGAAGATGCGAGTTTGTCGCGACTTTTGATTTTGTCAAAAAGCTCATTAAATCCGTTATCCATCCGCTCCCGATAAATATGAAGTAGGGATAGCGACAAAGATACCGCATATTCCCGGAGATCTCCAGACAGGGAATCAAAGATAGAATCTACCCATTCGAGAGCCTGAGAATACCATTCATCTTCAATCCATTTCGGCATGAATGAAATTGTCAATCTCCAATCCAATTCATATAGGAATTCTATTTTCTGAGCAGTATCGGTCAATTCATTGAATTTATGACCTAAGAACGGGAATATTTCCCATGTGTCAGCAAAATTGGGAATAAAGTCAGACGGAAGAATAAACCATCCGGGGTAAGATTGTCTGACCCTTCTCATCTCGTCGGTTAATTCTGACAGAGATAAATCCGAGATTGATCTTTTATAGGCAATGGAGCCGTTCCACTGAGTGGTGGGGGTGTGAATATCACCAAGGAAGGAGAGTATGAAATCTAAAGCTTCATTAACGTCTGAAGAGAAAGCAGTTGTAGGAATCAACTGAATTCCGCGCTTACCCATCAGTTGCACCTCAGACACATGAGGCATCGCTCCGATGTGGATAAGATAGACCGGGAGCATTCGGCTTCCCATAATATCTCGAAACCAGCCCAACCATGCCAAGAAATTAGGATCATCACCCGAGAATCCTAACAAGACGAACTGTGTCTCAATCAGAGCCTGCCGGACAGTATTGACAAATTCCGGGAAGAGGGCAGGGTAAGTGCGGTAATCTTCTTCTGTGATAATAAAAGGACGATTATCAGGGAAAGAGCCATGCACCTTAACAATGCGGGGATGCGGCTGGTAGACAAGGGAATTTTTCGATGTGACGACATTATAATGCTTACAGACTCTTACGGCCGCATCTTCAATCAGCGTATCATAATTAGTAGTAAAAATATCCCTCCAATCAAGGCCTACAAGCAATTCATGCAGATACCCCGGGGTGATAGAGTCATTAGGAAGAGACTCCTTGATAAGTTCTTCAAGGGCATTTCTACCCTTCACACTCTCCACCTGCTGAGCCAGACGCAGAGCCGATTTCAGTCGGAGCTCACTGTCGCCTGCTTCCTTACCATATAATTCTTTATGAAACAGAGAACACAGCTCTCCCCAATCGAGCATACGCGTTCCCTCATCCATGATGGCATTCTTGGAAAATCCGGCACCCACCATCACTGAAGCCTTCCCCCGGCGCAGATGACGCCTAATCTGCTCCAACTGCATGGCAACCGAAGAATCAATCCCCTCTAATATTTCCTCAAATCTATCCTTTTGCATAAAATGAACTTAAAAGTTAATGATTTCTTAATTTGACAACTTGAATTATAAGTTTTTATACATTTCCAATGTCGCTTTCCACACATCCGGACGATTGAATCTCTCTATTACACGGGGACGGGCGTAAGAAGCCATATTCGCTCTCAGATCAGGATCAAGATATAATTTTTTCATGGCTTCATATAATGCCTTGGAATTCTTTTTGGGGATTATAAGTCCGGTAATACCATCCTGAATAGCATCTTCAGCTCCGTTAACGTCGGATACTATGCAAGGTTTACACATTGATAGCGCTTCAAGAACCACATTAGGGAATCCTTCACGATAGCTAGGCAACACAAATATATCGGTAGCCGAAAGGTAAGGACGCACATCGGATTGTCGACCGTAGGAAATAATACGGTTGTTTTTAGAGATGATTTCAAGAGTTTCCGGTTTTAGGGGATCCAACTCAGATTCTTGTGGACCGACAAGACTTAATCTAATATCGGGAAACTCGTTAGAGAGCTTATCAAAAGCCTCCACAAGTTCATTGATCCCTTTATCTCCAACCAGTCGACCAATAAATAAGAAATTTACACCATCAAACTCTCCTCGGATTTTATTCCCCTTACTTCTTACGTCGGATAATTCAGGATTAAATCTAACTGTATCCACCCCATTGCCACTTCCATTAAGAATAACTTTTAGAGGTTTTCGAGTAATTTTCTCTTTTCTGATGACATCAGCGACACCATTACTTTGAGGAATGACTTTAGTGGCGCAAGCACAAGCAATCTTTTCCATCATTATCAATAATTTCCTGAAATTGCCTGTTGCAGTCTCAAACCGAAGGCCGTTGACATTATATATTCGTTTGGGAACTCCGGACAATTTTGCTGCCAACAAACCCAATAAAGCTCCCTTAGGTGTATTGGCATGTACAATATCCGGTTTTTCCTTGCGAAATAGTTTAATAAGTGAGAGAAGAGACTTAAAATCATTTATAAGACTTATTTCACGATGAATGTCTATATCGCGAAAATCCACTCCCTCTTCCTTAGCAAGCTCCTTAAGATTCCCGGTGTCTTTAGCCACTAGAATAACGTCAAGTTCTCGGGCAATATATCCAATCTGACCTTTGAGCAAACCGAGAGTCTGGCTATGCGCGGTCATTCTAATAAGCTTGTGACGATTCATGTGAAAAAATAAATTTAAGTCTTTTAAATCAGAGACGTGCATCAACTTCGTCAACCGGACGACACGCTTTGACATCAAAAACAATACTCTCAGGGTTAAGATATTTTTTTACATCTATATTTTCAAACTCCCTATGAGCCACAGCTACAATGGCAGCATCAAATTTGCGATCCGCAGGCAAGTCGTTGACTACAGTAAGACCATATTCGCGTTCTACTGCTGCTGGATTTGCCCAAGGATCATATATGGTTATATCCAGATTATATTCCTTGAGAGCCTTTACAATGTCTACAACTTTGGTATTTCTTACATCCGGACAATTCTCTTTGAAAGTGAACCCGAAGATTATGATATGGCTTCCAAGAACCTGAATCCCTTTTTTCAGCATAAGTTTGATGACGCGGTCGGCAACGTATGCACCCATCCCGTCGTTCATTCTCCTACCTGCAAGGATAATTTCAGGATTGTATCCATAACGCTGCGCACACTGAGCAAGATAGTAAGGATCAACTCCGATACAATGCCCACCTACCAATCCGGGTTTGAATGGTAAGAAGTTCCATTTCGTAGAGGCAGCTTCGAGAACGTCCATTGTATCAATTCCCATCAGAGTAAAAATCTTTGATAATTCATTCACGAAAGCGATGTTAATATCGCGTTGAGAATTTTCAATGACTTTAGCTGCTTCGGCAACTTTGATAGAGGGAGCAAGATGGGTTCCTGCTGTAATTACACTTGAATAAACTTCGTTGACACGTTTACCAATATCAGGAGTCGAACCGGATGTTACCTTTTTGATTTTCTCTACAGTGTGAAGCTTGTCTCCGGGATTAATGCGTTCCGGTGAATATCCCGCAAAGAAATCTTTATTGAATTTCAGTCCGCTCACCTTTTCGACCACCGGGATGCATTCATCTTCAGTTACCCCAGGATAAACGGTTGATTCGTAAACGACGATATCCCCGGGCTTGATAACTTTACCAACTGTCTCGGATGCTCCATAAAGCGGAGTGAGATCAGGATTATTATTCTTATCGACAGGAGTCGGGACTGCAACTATATAAAAATTACAATCTTTTATTTTATTTATATCCGAAGTGCATATAAATCCATGATTCTTTATGGCATCTTGAAGTAAATCATCGCTAACTTCAAGTGTAGCATCGTGACCTTCCATAAGAGCTTCACAACGCTTCTCATTTAAGTCAAATCCAATCGTTGGATATTTAGTTGAGAAAAGACGGGCGAGAGGAAGCCCGACATATCCAAGTCCGATGACACATATTTTTATATCATTATTCATACAGTGAGCTTTTTAAATTTAAATTAAAGATTTTCCCAATACCAATCAACGGCATTTTTAAGACCATCTCGCATTGAATATTCAGGAGAATAGCCTAAAAGTTTTTTAGCTTTATCAATACATGCCAAAGAATGAGGGATGTCGCCGGCTCTATTCGGACCGTGAGTGGGTTCAATTGTAAGTATTTTTGAGTCTTTAGCACCAAGAAACTCACGAAGATAACCGACTAACTGATTCAATGTAGTTCTTTCCCCGAAAGCTGTGTTGTAAATTTGATTCACCGCCTCAGGATTGGTAGTTGTCATAGCCAACATATTCATTTGAATTACATTATCAATATACGTGAAATCACGGCTATATTCTCCATCGCCATTTATATTTGGGGCCTCATGATTCATGAATTTCTTAACGAAAAGTGGAATTACGGCAGCATATGCACCGTGCGGATCCTGACGCCGTCCAAAAACATTAAAGTATCGCAGACCTATATATTCAGTGCCGTATGTTCTTGCAAAAACATCAGCATAAAGTTCGTCAACATATTTTGTAATTGCGTATGGTGATAATGGTTTGCCAATTATATCTTCAACTTTCGGAAGAGTTTTGGAGTCACCGTATGTGGAAGATGAAGCAGCGAAAATGAAGCGTTTGACACCGGCATCACGTGCAGCCACAAGCATATTCAGGAATCCCCCGATATTTACATCATTGGTTGTAATAGGATCATTTATAGAACGAGGCACAGATCCGAGTGCCGCTTCATGAAACACATATTCAACTCCGTCCACACCCTTCTTACAATCCTGAAGAGACCGAATATCTCCAACCATCATTTCAAAGGTATCAGGGAATTTTTCTATCAGAGGAATTATATTTTGCCATTTGCCGGTGGCGAAATTATCAAGACAGCGGACATGATATCCGTTTACAAGCAGGTGTTCACATAAATTAGAACCGATAAAACCGGCTCCTCCAGTGACTAAAACTTTATTCATAATTAATAAATTCCTTCAAATATAGTTCTTTATTAAGATCACGTCTCATAAATTTTCAGTAAAATATTTTATGAAAGCGTGGCATTGTTTTTAAATATGTTAATTAAGCCTGACAATTTCCCTTCAGATATGTTTTTAGTGATCTTCATCTCGACTCCTTGGGTGCTATGCTCCTGATTCTGCATAGCAATATCTCCTTAAGGATACGACCCGGGGTCTACTGAATATTTTGAGACGGAGTCTAAATATTTGCAAAGTGAGAAAGTTCGGATTTCAGACTATTTCTTGAAATAAGTTTCCCTTAAATAATCAATGATTTCATTTTCAACTATTATTGGCTCTTCATGCCATTGATAGTTTCGGTCATAATATCCTCCGACTTTTATCAAAGCATCAGAATAAAAACCATAACTCATTTCAACAATTTTCCCTAATCCGGTTCTATTGTCAACTACATAATCAAATCCGACACATTGTAATTTGAGCCTTTCCGCCGTCCGGAATGCAGAATCTACTATATCCTTGGTCAATTTACTTTGATCGTAATATATTTCTCCTCCTCCGGAAGCCCTGAAATCATGACTTCTTACAGGTCGACAGAATCCGGAACACTTGCCGTTTACCACAACAATTTTCATGTCATATCCATCATTGGGGATGAATTCCTGAAGATAAACATATCCCTTCTCACGTGGAAATCTTTTGGCTCCAGCTAATGTTCTAAGAAATTCCGGAGCACGTTTAAGTTTTGCTTTAAACGTTTCCCAATCATGAGAGGAGCGGAAATTTGAAGAAGCCTTATAGATGAGACTTGGGGCTGCCTTAAATCCTTTACCTTTAAGCATTTTCTTAGCGTAGCTTTTTAATTGGCTCTTCGATTTAATTAATTTTACATTATGACTTCCTGAGCCGGATTTTAGTTTTGCTACGATCGGAATCTTAATACGATCATTTATAAGTGCATCTTTAAAAAGGTCATAATCATAGTATGCTTCGGAAAGAGGAATGGGAGCTTCGACGGCTTGCAAAGCATACATTTCTGCTATTTTATCATCAAAATGCCAAGCATCTTCAAAGGCCGGAAAAGTAACTTTACCTAAATTTTTAGCAACGTAAAGAAGACTTCTCGCTTCCAACATGTGCTCTAAATTATATTGTCCGAAATGCCAAAGCAATATATCACAATCCTTTATCTTCTCCACAGCATTTTCAATGGATAAAAGATTTATCATCTCACATTCAATTCCATTTTGAATGCAATACTCATTCCATCGCTTTGACCAATTTGTGGTATGTATTTTTTTATTTGGATCAATACTTATTAAAATCTTCATCTTCTTTTATTCTTTATTTTTTATTCAAGAAAATCTGTAACATTCAGTTGGTAATTCTTTGAATTTTTACGTGCATTTAAAAGAATTTTAAAATAGCGTATCCGCATTCTTTTCAAATACCATTTCAGATTTCTTTTATTTTTTCTATTCTGTATGTATGAATTAATTTGATTCTTCCTATTTATAACATAGTCAGGATTGCTTAAAGCTGATTTTAATGGAAGTGAATAAGGCTCCAATAAAGATTGATCTGAAATAAAATTGAAGACTCCTTCATTATTAAAATTAAACAATACAGTTTTATGGTCAACGAGTTGATTATTATGTATGTGTAATTCCTTGATTATCCCGTGTCTGTTGTCGTCTGATAAAGTAATCAACGGTTTGGTGTCAATTCCATTATAAACGTCATCAAAGCAGAAATTACCTAAACTATAATTAATTAAAGAATTATTTACACTTTCCTCCCCTTGAATTACATGAGGATGATGACCATAAAAAACATAAGGAGCCTCCTTTGATAATTGTCTTGCGATTTTAATTAAATCTATAGAAGGAAAATGCACATGTTCTTGTCCGCTATGAATAGAAAAAATATTAAAATATCCCTTCTCATTATTATCTTTGAGAATCCGAACCATCTCGCCGATATTAAGCCTGTTGATTCCATAGCTTCCATATTTTTTAGCCATTTTAAGCGGATTGGATGAATAGCAGCAGAATCCATTTAAACAGATTCTTGAACCGTTATCTTCGATAATAGAACTTTTCCCGTTTACTCCGAAATAATGTATATTCGCCTCATGTAGAACTTTTAAAGTTGTTTCGAATCCTTCTTTGCCAAAGTCATAAATATGATTATTCGCTAAATTTACATGAGTTATGTGCAGGGCTTTTAAAACTTCAATATTAATTGGGTCTGAATAGATGTAGGCAGACTTGGCTCCATAAGGCTTACCCTTGCTGCTAAACGGTGTTTCCAGATTACCTATCACATAATCAAAAGAACTTAGATATTTAGAGATTGTTGATAGTTTTTCTAATAATCCCGGATGGTTTTTTAAACTAAAACATCCAAATAGTGCTACATCTCCTAATAATGCTATTTTCATACTATTGAAGATTAGAAATAAACTCCTGTAAGCGCCCAGATTGCACTTTATAATCGAAAATGTCTTCGGCTACTCGTTTCCCTTTAAGTCCTATACTAAGTGCGGATTCTTTTTCACGATGGGCTTTAATCAAAGCATTTGCGAACGATTGAATGTCATCCGGATCTACTATATAGGAATTTGAACTATTCAAATATTGAGGGATTTCCCCGACTGCAGTAACTACAACCGGGTTCCCGGTGGATAGATATTCACCAAGTTTTGTGGGAAATCCACCAGTGGATTGAAGACTTGAAGGTCGAGCTAACGCCAATATATCGGCATTTTTTAATAGTACTGGTATTTCATCTCGAGTTGCCATACCGTGAAAGATGACATTATTTAATTTTAAATCGCTGACCTTTCTTTTTAATTTTTCAAGTTCTTTTTGAGAATTTGTGCCTCCAATAAGAACTAATTTCAAATCAGGACATTCAGACTCAACAATTTTAAATGACTCAATTAAATTTTCAACGCCATCTTTGTTGCCAGACATATTACCACAATATGCGATATACGGAGAATATTCTGAAGGATTTTTTTTGCAATTGAATCTTAGTGGATCAACCGTCATCGGGATTGTAATGAACTGACATTTCTTCCTTGCTTTGGGCTTATAATAATTTAGAAGTGTATTTGTCATTACTATAATTCCATCCATCAATTTATATGTGAAATTAACATATAAAGTGCCATAAACCTTATGAAGGATCCCTTTTTTCATCAGTGAAAAGGGGAATTCACTTTTTTCTTGTAAAAATTTAGTTTTAGTGATTCCGCAAATTAATGCTAAGGAAATAATTAATAAGAGATTATTGGAAGTGGAAATAACAGCGTTATATTTTTCTTTCTTAATCTTCCTTATTATCCTTATCAAAGACATGAATAGTCCACTAACACCTTTCTTCTTACCGAGATTAAATATCTTGATTCCATCGATTTCCTGACCGTCATCAAATGTAGGATTGATATTGGAGGATAATACATGAACCTCATCATCATTTTCGACAAGACCTTTGGATAATGATAAAAGTCGATTGACCGATGCCTGCCCTGATGGAACGATTAGGGTGCTGATATATGCAATTTTATTCATCTCAAATACAAGATTGGAAGCCCAAAGTAAGTTTAATTATTTTCTCCAGACCATTTTATTTACTACGGTAACGTATGATTGGATTATTTTAACTACAATATTACTGACATTTTCCCCAACATAGACATCAACCGGAGTTCCATAATCTTGATTCTTATTCATTGAGATTGCAGTCTCTACCGCCTGAAGCAGCGATATTTCATCAATCCCTGCAAGGATAAAACCTGCATTATCGAGTGATTCAGGACGTTCCGTGGAAGTTCGTATGCATATTGCCGGGAATGGATGTCCGACAGAGGTAAAAAAACTGGATTCTTCCGGAAGTGTGCCCGAATCGGAAATAACAGCTGCAGCATTCATCTGCAGACAATTATAATCGTGGAACCCGAGAGGTTCGTGTTGAATGACACGTTTGTCCAACTCGAAATTAGACTGTTCAAGTCGTTTACGGCTACGGGGATGACAACTATAAAGAATAGGCATATCATACCTGCGGGCAATAGCATTGATGGCGGAGAACAGACTTATAAAGTTTTTCTCTGTATCTATATTCTCTTCGCGGTGTGCTGACAAAAGTATATATTTACCCTTCGTTAATCCCAAACGCCTATGAATGTCACTCGCTTCTATCTCCTGGAAGTTTTGGTGTAAAACCTCTGCCATGGGAGACCCTGTGACGTATGTGCGTTCCTTGGGCAATCCACAGTCAGCAAGATATCTTCTTGCATGTTCAGAATAACATAAATTGACATCAGAGATAATATCCACAATCCGACGGTTGGTTTCTTCCGGGAGACATTCATCTTTACATCTATTCCCTGCTTCCATGTGAAAGATGGGGATATGAAGTCTCTTTGCTGCGATAGCGGAGAGACAAGAATTGGTGTCACCAAGAATAAGAAGTGCATCCGGTTTTACATCTGCCATCAACTTATACGAGCAGTTGATGATATTACCGATAGTGGCTCCGAGATCATCACCCACGACATCCATATAAACTTCGGGATCAGCGAGCTTCAGATCTTTAAAGAAGACACCGTTTAGATTATAATCGTAATTCTGACCTGTATGGGCGAGGATTACATCAAAATAATTACGGCATTTATTAATGGTCGGTGCCAGCCGGATAATTTCGGGACGTGTGCCTACAATGATAAGAAGTTTCAGTTTACCATTGTCAGCAAACTTTATGTCTTTATAGTCAGTTTTCATTTTGTTCTTTTTCTACAGGATCAAAGAATGTGTCGGGATGGTTAGGGTCAAAAATTTCGTTACAATACATGACGGTAACCAAATCTTCCGTATCGGATAGATTGATTATATTATGAGTATACCCAGGGAGCATTATTACGGATTGAATCTTATCTCCATTGACCTCAAAGTTTAAAATTTCATCCGAGCCCTCTTTGCGCATTTGGATAAGCCCATGACCCTTCACAACTATGAATTGTTCCCATTTGGTGTTATGCCAATGTTGACCTTTGGTTATTCCGGGTTTTGAGATATTAATGCTGACTTGCCCACATTCTGGAGTATGGATAAGTTCGGTAAAACTTCCACGGGAGTCAGAGTTCATCTTAAGATCGAAAATGGCCTTCTCTTTAGGTAAATAGGAGAGATAAGTCGTAAACAACCTTTTGGCGAAACTATCCGAAGGGATTTCCGGAATCATCAGGGTCTTAGGAAGATCCGCAAATTGCTGTAATAATTTCACTATTTCTCCAAGAGTGACATGGAAAGTAATGGGGGCAGCACAATATATTCCATCATTGTCCAAAACTGTTTCAATGCCATTGAATGTGCAATGATGTTCCTTCCCTTGAAGCGCCAAAATCATCTCCTCCACCAAATCGTCAATATATAATAATTCAAGTTCGACATCGGGGTCATTTACTTGAATCGGAAGATCATTGGCGATATTGTTGCAAAAAGTGGCCACCGCAGAGTTGTAGTTCGGTCGGCACCACTTCCCAAATAGGTTTGGAAAACGATAGACGAGAACTTTCGCTCCTGTCTCATCTGCATATTTAAAAAACAGCTCTTCACCGGCCCTTTTACTTATGCCATACGGATGCCCGGCATATCTTCCAAGTAAAGTTGCCTGAATTGAACTGCTTAGCATCACGGGGCATTTATTATTATGTTTCTTAAGATTGTCAAGGAGTTCGGATGCAAATCCAAAATTACCCTTTTCAAAATCTTCAGCATTCTCCGGTCTATTGACCCCGGCAAGATTAAAGACGAAGTCTGCATCCCGGCAAAAATTATCCAATTCCTCAGATGTCGAATCTAAATCATATTCGAAGATATCATCGATTTTGACTGGATAAGTTTTGGCTTTTCCGTCTTTAATATTATTTAATTGTGCACAAAGATTTTTACCAACAAATCCTTTCGCACCTGTCACTAATATTTTCATAAATGAAGAATACCTTTGGTGAATATTGGTTCAGACGTAACGCCTTATACTGCGGAATTTATTATTCAGATCTGATTTCGCGCTTAGTGTCAGATTCAATCATTCCGAGGTCAGCTTGAATGAATCGTAGCCGCATAAGTTGTTCCTTCATCCCTTCAACGTCAAGACGGGTAGTATTATGGCTATGGTAATCTTCAATCTTACTTATTTCTTCGTTGCCCTCGCTAAAGAATTTATCATAGTTGAGATCGCGCGTATCACATGGGATACGATAGTAATTACCCATATCAATAGCCTTAGCCATTTCCTCGCGGGTTACCAGAGTTTCGTATAGTTTTTCGCCATGACGGGTTCCAATAATCTTAACTTCTGTCTCACCGTATTTAGGATCAACTTTAGAATAAATTTCTTTCAAAGCTTCTGCAAGTGTCGAAAGTGTGGCTGCCGGTGCTTTTTGTACGAATAAATCACCATTGTGACCATGAGTGAACGCATACACAACAAGGTCGACGGCATCATCAAGAGTCATCATAAACCGGGTCATTTCCGGATCGGTGATGGTGATCGGCTGACCTTCCATCATCTGTTCAACCCATAAAGGGATAACGGAGCCGCGACTGGCCATTACGTTTCCATAACGTGTGCAACAAATGGTTGTTTCTGCATCCTCGCCAAGCTCACGACCTTTGGCAATCGCAACCTTCTCCATCAATGCTTTGGAAATACCCATCGCATTTATAGGGTAAGCAGCCTTATCCGTGGAGAGTACGACAACATTCTTGACTCCATGTTCAATTGCTGACAAGAGCACATTATTGGTGCCTTCTACATTGGTGCGCGTCGCTTCCATCGGGAAAAATTCACAGGAAGGAACTTGTTTGAGGGCTGCTGCGGAAAATACATAATCTACGCCACGCATAGCAATATCCACAGATTCCTTATTTCTCACATCCCCGATAAAATATTTTACCTTCGGATTCTGCAGGCGATGGCGCATGTCGTCTTGCTTTTTCTCATCACGGCTAAATATGCGTATTTCCTTAATATCGGAATCAAGGAATCGACGTAAAACTGCATTTCCGAATGATCCGGTGCCTCCGGTGATGAGCAAAACTTTATCTTTAAATACTGACATTAAAATTTACTTATTTTTTTTGAAGTTTATCAAAATTGTAAGGTCCGATAAGATTTAATATAAAACCTAAGAATCGAATCTTAAGGCTTAGTGAGCTCTTACCCGGTGGAAGTGACGCCCATGGTGAGAGTAGCTTATATTTTTCATAATATTGCTTTAAAGGATGCTTACATCCGCTATTCCAAGGTCTGTCGTAAAATGCACTCAGATAGTGTATTATTATAGGATGGGCAAAACTATCCTTCAAGTCTTCCATGCTATAATTCAATTTCTCAGAAATGTATTGAGGATTTAGTTTAAATAAGTGATAAAGACCTGCCATCATGTTATATCTTGGGGAAATGGGCAATATATGCCCATAGCAGACTTTATTCAATGTCCCTTCACTTAAAACAGGAGGGTTTCCATCGAAGTCAGATATAAGTTTCAGACATTTTTCGATAAGATTATTTTCCCGGCAATAATCAACATTGACAATTGCAAAACCATCATTGAAAAACGGGGCGGATGATGGAATATTCAGAAGTCTTTTTGCATTTTTGCCCGTATATGTCTCAACCATTCCCATATAATTATCAGACAAATCCGTTTCCCAAAGATCCCTTAATGAACCTGAGATGATTGTATCGCTGTCAAGATATATTATTTTATGGAGTTCAGGAATGCGACTATAGAATATTTTTGTATAGATTGTTTCGATATGACGACCGGTATCGCTCAGATTCAAGTCTGGCGCTATGTCGTCAAATTCCACAATCCTTAATTCCCTTCCGTATTTATCGCATATATTCTTAATAATATTCTTATTTTCTTCTGTAACACCTTTCGACACAAAGAATAAGGTTATTTCATCAATATCCTTATTGTTTTCAAACAAAGAAATTAGAGAAATTCCTGTCTGAGGGATATAGTAATCATTACATGAATAAGAAATATTCATAATATGCGATTATTATTCAAACAAAAAATTGTTAAATATACTTGAGTAGACCTTAGGATCCGAAAAGATATACTCTATGGCGAAAAATAAAGAATAAATTAATATGATGACTAAAATATCATATTTACTTTTTCTACCCTTTTGATTATATAATACGTTTAGCAGATACATTAAATTTACAAGGGATATATATCTGAAAATACGAGTGACAGTTCCATTTAATAGTACTAAAGGAGAGATTAAAAGTAAACACAGATTCAGATTATTGATATATTTGTTGGTTATTGAATGAGACTTCATAACCATATCTTTATTCGATTGAAGCAGTATTATGGGGCGTCTATTGTATTTCTTGGATACGAACTTAATTAAAAAATAATTACAGAATTGCCAACTCATCATGAATGCACCTCCAAGAAAGCTTGGGGTGTCATAAAGTTGCGCATGTTCGAATGCGGCAGACGCTGATAGCAGTGTATAAAATATCGGGAATAATAATATGATTAAAATTAATATTGATGAGACAACCGCTATTTTAGTAGATTTTCGCTTTATTCCAATTACACTGAAAATGCTAAAGAAAAACATGCTGAAATGAAAAGTGAAGGAAGTAGCGAGTCCGATCAAATATGTCCATAAAGATTTAGCACCCGGTTTATTTAATGCTAATAGGAAAGGAAGAAGAATACTGAAAGCAAAGAAGTTACGGATTTGTATTAAATCAAGAGAAAGATAACAAAATGAATAAATTACAAAGAATGGGTTGCGGTATACACAATATTTATTGACTGCAAATGCCAGCAGACAATACATTATTATGGAAATAAAAAGTCTAAATTCTTCATAAGATTTAATACCTATATTCTTGCTAAATAGTTGCAGGAGAGTATAGGAAATATCAAGTATTGAAAATATATTAAAATGATCGGGTCGCTCTGCATATTTAAAAGTAGCTGCATAATTGCGATAATCAGGATTATCCACATTATATCCTGATATTAAAATACATATTATTATCAGCGACAGAAATAATATGTTATTTCTTTTATATACAAAGGATAAAAGAGAAATCGCTATGTATATTACAATGAAAATCACTTAACGTGTGGTTATTAATGAGAAAAGGAATTCCGTTGATTATGAAGTCTCTATGGGGTAAAATGTAAGTCTCTTCCAAAGGATATGGGCATTCATATCAAATCGGAATGATATAAAAAACTATCAGCTGAATTCATTAATCAATGATGTTATTGTTTTTGAGAATGAACTGTAGGAATTGTGCTCGAGGGCAGTAATTCGTGCATTCTTTGATAACTGTCTCTGATAGGCCGGCTCATTTATAAGTCGGTATATTCCGTCAACAAGAGGGGTTATCTCGCCTACAGATGCTTTAAAACCATTCTCATTATGCTGAATTAAATCCATAGCCGTTCCGATATTAAAAGCTGCCACAGGCGTTCCGCACATCATAGCTTGATTCAACATTGAAGGACCTGCATCATCTATAGAGGACGAAATATATATTGAAGAACTGCGATAGGCTTTAATCAAATCTTTTTCAGAAACCACTCCTAAATCCTTAATATCAAATTTGAGAGCATTCTTCCTTTCAGGACTGAGCAAACTCCCGACTGACATAAGTGTTACCTTTTCTCTTTGATCCGGAGTCAGCCGATCGTATATCTCTTTTATAATCTTTTCAACATAAAGATCTCCCTTGCGCGCATTTGCGATGGAAGATCTGAACATGATTATAAATTGATCAGTTTTAGCGAATTGAAATTTATCCGAATTGGTCATTGCAGGAGAAAACCGATTCTGATCTAACACAATAGATGCATATCTAATCCTATTCTGTAAAAATATACCTGTTTTCCGAGCAAATTGGTTCATCCATGTATTCGCTAAATATACATGGTTTATTTGAGAATAGTTTGATTTTTTTGTGCAGAAGTTCCTGTGTGATGCATCCTTGATTTCTTTACTATGCAATGCAGGACACAAACCACATTCCTCAAACAGTCTTGTGCATTTTCCGAAGTAGTGGCAACCTCCAGTCATCGGAGCCATATCAACGGAATATATTATTATAGGACATTTAAGTTTGTCATAAACAGCTTTTAAGGATTCTGTGGTAAGAAAATATTGCCAAAAGAGAGTAATGACAGCAGCATATTCACCTTTAATCTTTGAAGTTAACATTGAAGGAGATACTGCCGGTCTTAATTCGTCCGGATATGTAAAATTTATGAAATTTTCGTCACTTTCGTAATTGCCGCTTGAAGGATTCTTTAATTTCTTAATCTTCCATATAAATTTCATTATTGTGTTGTTTTTTCGCAACCTTTTAAGAAATTCCTGTTTAAATGGGAATCCGAGGACATTGCTGACAAATTTCGGTTGGCCTTCATATCGATGTTTTGTCAGCACATCGACATGATATCCTTCCTGAGTCAATGCATTGACAATATCCTGACCAAGTCCGGCGGAATGAGAAAGAGGGAGTGCGGAAATCAACAATATTTTTTTTGTTGATTGCATAATTCTATCAGAATTCAGAAAAGAAATTTACAATTTCAGAAATAACTCGTTGAACATCCTCATCACTGAGTTCATAGAACATAGGGAGGCGAAGAAGACAATCAGCGAAATGGTCACAGTTAGGAAGTTCAAGTGCTACTATTTGCTGTTCGTCATTGTCAAACATTTCAACCTTATCCAAATATTCCGGTCTGGCTTCAGGATGGGAAGTATAAAATGGACTTTTATGCAGACTGAGATAATGGAATACTGAGAGAATATCGTTTTCCTTTAGATGTTTTATTAGTGCAGAGCGTTCTTCAAGTGAACGGCACACTATATAAAACATATGGGCATTGTTGGTAGCATATTCAGGGATCTCGGGAAGTTGAATACATCCTTTTTCTTCAAGAGGTCTGAGTCCTGAATGGTACATTTCCCAAATTGATTTTCTTCTTGACTGAATCATATCCAAATTCTCAATTTGAGCCCAAAGGAAAGCTGATATTAGTTCGGAAGGGAGAAATGATGATCCGGTATCAACCCATCCATATTTGTTAACTTCACCACGGAAAAATTCAGAGCGGTTCGTACCCTTTTCCCAAATAATTTCCGATCGACGAATAAATCTATCGTCATTAATGGTGAGCAATCCCCCCTCTCCTGCAATAATATTCTTTGTCTCATGAAATGAAAAACAACCGATATGACCGATGGAACCGAGTGCACGTCCTTTGTAATAGGAATCAATTGCTTGGGCTGCATCTTCTACCACAAGGAGATTATAGCGAGAAGCTATATCCATTATTTTGTCCATGTCGCAAGATACACCGGCATAATGCACGAGAATAATAACCCGGGTTTTATCTGTAATTAGAGCTTCTATTTTATCCGTATCTATATTGGGATTATCTTTACAGCTGTCGCAGAATACAATTTTTGCTCCTTGTCTGACAAAGGCGAGCACGCTTGAGACAAATGTATAACTGGGTGCTATTACTTCATCACCCGGTTTAATGTCGCATAGTAGAGCTGCCATTTCGAGTGCATCAGTACAAGAGGTTGTCATTAAGGCTTTCTTAAAACCATAATGTTCTTCAAAAAATGTTTGACATTTTTTTGTATAAACTCCGTTGCCAGAAAGTTTACCCGAATAAACGGCTTGATAAATATAATGTGTTTCCTTACCGGTAAGGAATGGTTTATTGAACGGAATCATGTCTAATACTGTTTTTCAATTAATTCATAAAATAAAATGCGTCAGTTATGTAGCTTATTTTCTCCTATTTGATTATTATGGTTATGCTTGCGAATAATGGGGACACCAAATATGGTATACGTATTGGTCATCAGATTTCAGGAATCCTTTATGTTCATAAAATCTGCATGCACCCTCATTTTCCGCTTGGGTAATAACCTTAACCTTATATCCTTTTATTGAGGCAATATTAATTATTTGCTGCATAAGCATGCTCCCTATTCCTTGACCCCTATATGTGCTATCCGTGGCAAATAATCCTATAACTATATAATTATCCTTAATCTTTGCTGTTATAAAACCTTTTGGATTATTCTTGTCTACAACAAACACATAATCTGAGAATCCCTCTTTTATGGAATTATCGATCCATGTATGATATAGTCTTTGAAAATCCTCCTCAGAAAAATTTGGATCAAGTTTAAAACGGGAATGTTCTCCGGATTGGATAGCGAGACTATATAAGCCTGATGGTTCGTCATCATGTTGCATCATCTGGCATGATAACGAACTTTTCAACTCCTTAAATTGTGGTTTTTGAAGAATATAGGTGCGTTTTATATCGACTAAAGTTTTATCAATGTCATTTGTTTCAATTGGTTTTCTTGTAAAAAGATAAACACAATCGGAACCATCATTCAGGAATTTTTTTATTTCAAAAGTAACCTGATCATCCGATGCATTGAATCCTTCAACAAATGCAATTCGTTTGTTAAAGAATTCTGAATCCCAATCCAAATATCCACTTTTTATCGGCATTTCAACCTCTAAATATAAGCCAACTAATTCATGTTTCTCCGTCTTATACTCTTATCATATTGACGGACATTTATTTGTTTGCCATTAATGATATTTAATTTCTTTTTGACCGTTTCAATGGCGATGGAAATTATAAGAGATACTATTAAAAGAGTAAGGAAAATTAAAAATGGATTTCTTGTCCAATATATTAAGTCTTGCCAATAATAGTAATAGATGAAGGTATGAAATAGAAATATATTCATACTGTGTACCCCTATAAAGGATAGTATTGTGACTAACCAATCCGCTGTAGGAGGAAGACATTTGTATGTAATTATTATCGCGAGTGCGAGCAACCAATCGATATATGTTCCGTTTGCTATCGGACCCGCAAGTCTCCATGCTACTAAACTAACGGTTATGACTATCCAAAATGTTAAATTTTTTAACATTTGGGGGGGGGTAATTTCATTCATTCTTCCCAACCAGATTCCGGCAATAAACGCAATCAGATAAAATCGTATACTCTGGAGAGGAGGGAAATGGATGAACATAAATACGATACTTAAGACGGTCGCTCCAATGAGCCATTTCTTTGAAAGAGCATTTAATACGGGGAAACAAAGGTATAGAAGGATTATACAAGAGTAGAACCACCATGTGGCATTTACTCCATGAAATCCCCAGATATCTTGTAATCCGAAAAATTGAACAACGGCTTTCAGAAATCCATAGTCGCCATACACATTTTCAATAGTCCGGTCATAAAAAATAAAGCCTATAGGGACAAAAAGAAGCCATATTATCCAAAAGCCTATGAATAGTTTAGAGAGCCTTCTCTTAAGAAATTCTCTAAATTTCATTGGTTTTGTCTTATATTGAACCGTTAAACCATATCCTGATAACAATACGAATACTGCTACACACACTTTTGCGATACGAGCACTCTGTAATACTATATGCTGACCGGCTATAGTTATATCATCATATAATCCGGTGTCCTCATAAAACAAGTGATGCCAAAGGAGCAACAAAAGTGCTAATCCTTTGAGGACGGTTGTATCCTGTATGGATAAACTAAAGGGACTTTCTGAAGTGTATTTTTTTTCTGACAAAGTTAATTAATTGTTGTCGCATTGTAGCTTCCATTGTGATAAAGGCGCAAACAACGACGGTTAACATAATAGCGACTGCAATTATTATCATCTTAAGAAGACTTCCGTCAATCTCAAAATACCTGAAAAGAAGGAAACAGACAATTATCGGGATAATTGCTGATTTAAAACATTGCATATAACATTTTATCAATTCCTGAAAAGAATATCCGATTTTTCTACATAGGATATAGGGTTTGACACCAAATCCAAATGCCAGAGCTTGCAGAATACTTATGTATTGAACCCACATTACATCCAAACCGCATTTCAGTAAAATGTATAGTAATACAAATTCTCCAATCCCTAACCATATGCATGCAATGGAATTCCCTTTTAGTTCTCCACTTGCTACCATCGGAGTATAAAAAGTCATTGAAAAGGTATTGCAAATCTGACGGGTCACTATGTATTGAGCAAAAATCACCGCATAAGGAGGAACATCCACGAGCCATAAATGGACGAGAGGATTCATGCATACTATAAGCGGTAATCCGATCAGAAGCATTAGATCCCATACAAGAACTGTCCCTTGAAGATTAAGCTTGCGTGAAGCAACCCGGTCACCGGCGGCATAAAGCTTAATGATCTGGGGATTTATTGCAACCATAAAATTACTGGAAAACTGTGCAAGGGCTGAGGAAATTTGATTCCCGATTGCTTGGGCAGCCGCTATAGCCGGCGCGAAGAACATATTGATAAGAACTATAAGCCCTTGAGTGCTCAATAACTCGCTGACATTTGCAATCAGACTCCATCCTGAGAATCCCAACATATTGGAAAAAATCTTTTTATCAAAGGTTTTCGTGAGATGTGACTCTTCATAATGTCTGATACAAAAAATACGATATATGAGGACAACAATAATTTGGAGGGTTGCAATCATTAACGCATACCATACAAGTTTCTCAATTGGAGATATAGTAATTGCGTAAGCGATGCCTAACTTACTAATTGCTTCGAAAAGTCCGAGATAAGCATATATATTCATTTTTTCATGCGCGATTATCACAGATGTATAAGGAACTTGTGTGATATTTATAAGCGCAGTGAAAGCAGATATATATAATGTATAGAGAGCGGCTGTTTTAAGGTCTTCCGGGATGATCAGTTTGTTAAGTACAAACCATGCACCACCGGTGACGAGAACGAGGAAGACAATTAATGCAAGAATTAAATGTGTATAAAACGCTGTTGAAAATGTTAGCCTTAATTTATTGGAGTTCCCCGTACCTATTTCAAATGTTAGGAATCTTGATGTTCCGGTGCTGAGTGTACCATTGAGAAAACCCAACATTGCCACAACACCACCAACGGAGTTATAAATACCGTAGTCAGTTACTCCGAGCTTTTCAAGCACGATGCGCGAAGTGAAAAGCGTAATAGCCATTACTAATATCATTCTCACATATAGTGCTAATGTATTTTTTGCTATTCGCTTTTTATTGACTTCGGTCATTGGTGAACGTTACAATATGGTGTGGCTTGATATTTTATTTTAAGTAGTGGAATAGGTTAGCGGTTCTTGTACATTTCTTGGTAATAGTGTTCGTAGTCCCCGGAGGTGATGTTGTCCATCCAGTCTTGGTTGGCGAGATACCAGCGGACGGTTTTTTCTATCCCTTCTTCAAATTGGAGAGTAGGTTCCCATCCTAATTCTTGTTGAAGTTTGCGGGAATCGATGGCGTAGCGCATATCATGACCCGGTCGGTCGGTGACGTAGGTTATCAATTTTTCTGAGTCTCCTTCCGGATTTCCGAGAAGTTTATCCACGGTTTTTATGATGACTTTGATCAGGTCAATATTCTTCCATTCATTAAAACCTCCGATGTTGTAAGTGTCACCGGGCTTCCCCTCGTGGAATATCAGATCTATTGCCCGTGCGTGGTCTTCGACAAATAGCCAGTCGCGTACGTTCTCTCCCTTTCCGTAGACCGGCAAGGGTTTATTTTTTCGTATGTTGTTAATAAAGAGAGGTATCAATTTTTCGGGGAATTGATACGGACCGTAGTTGTTGGAGCAGTTGGTGACGAGTGTGGGCATCCCGTATGTGTCGTGGTATGCGCGCACAAAGTGGTCGCTCGATGCTTTTGATGCGGAGTAGGGGGAATGGGGATTATAATGGGTGGTCTCTACAAAAAATTCTGTGCCGTAGGCAAGATCTCCTTCACTTGAGGCTTTCGTTGTAAAGGGTGCTGGAACTCCCTCGGGGTGGGTAAGCTTAAGTGCACCATATACCTCATCGGTCGAGATATGATAGAAAAGTTTATTTTCAAATTTTTCGGGGAGGGTTTCCCAATATTCTTTTGCAGCCTGCAATAGTGAAAGAGTCCCCATGACATTTGTGCGTGCAAAAGTAAACGGGTCTTTTATCGAGCGGTCAACATGACTTTCGGCCGCGAGGTGTATAATCCCGTCTATCTTGTTTACCCGGATTATTTTGCGCATCTCTTCCAAGTCTACGATGTCTCCTTTAACAAACGTATAGTTAGGACTTTTTTCAATATCCTTTAAATTGGCGAGATTCCCGGCATAAGTAAGTTTATCCAGATTAATGATGTGATAATCAGGATATTTATTGACGAATAGCCGGACAACGTGGGATCCGATGAATCCGGCTCCTCCGGTGATGAGTATATTACGCTTCATTTAATTTTATTTTTTGAATACAGGTTTGGAGAGAGTCAATCCAATAGGGAATTTCCAGTCCGAAAGTTTCTTTGAACTTTGTTTTATCAAGCACGGAGTATGACGGACGCACGACGGGAGATGGGAATTCGTCGGAATGACAGGGCTTTATGTCGCATTTATCGTTGCCGGCTATAGCTGCTATTACCTTTGTGAAGTCAAACCAAGAGCAGACTCCTTCATTTGAGTAATGGTAGATTCCTTCGCTATCTTCAAATTTGCGGGTCTCGACTATTTTATAAATGGCGTTTGCGAGATCTTGAGCGTATGTGGGAGTTCCGATTTGGTCGAATACGACTTTTAGCTGCGGTTTTGTAGAGGTCAGATTCAGCATGGTTTTAACAAAGTTTCTACCATATTCTGAATAAAGCCATGCAGTGCGGAAGATGAGGGCTTTGCATCCGGTCGCTTTGATTGCTTCTTCTCCGTGGAGCTTCGTTTTGCCGTAAACCCCGGTTGGATTTGCCGGTTCGTCTTCAGTGCGTGGGGTGTTGCCTTGTGATCCTCCGAATACATAGTCGGTGGATATATGAATCAAGGTCCCGTTATTGACTTTGATCGCTTCCGCGAGATTCCTTACTGCATCCGCATTCAGCTTCTCTGCTGATCGCTCGTCGGTCTCTGCTTTATCAACGTTCGTATAGGCTGCGCAATTGATAATGACATCGATGTCCTTATCTTTTACTGTTTTTGCGACTGCAGAAGAATCTGTGATGTCCAGCTCGTCTACATCGGTGAAGATATAATTATCGGAGGAGTGAGTGGCTACATTCCTCATGCAATTGCCGAGCTGTCCGTTTGCTCCCGTGACAAGAATATTCATTCGGTTAGAGTTTTTGGAGTAGGTCAGGGTGGATGAAGGGGAGCATTACGAGGCAGATCCCCTCGATTTCAACTATTACGTGTTTGTTTTTCTTTACCCGTTGCACGGTGCCGGTGTATCCTTCATAGATGCCGCCTGTGACTCTTACCTGTTCGCCTCTTCTGAAATCCGTTTTTGTGAATATCTCGCAGCCGGAGGTGTCGGGTGAGGTGAGGAGTTTCAGCAGTTTCATCTGCTTTTCTGCTATCGGCTGAATATCACTCCCATCAATGTTGCGATATATGTGGAACCGAGGAATTTTGGATGTCCCTTCTTGTGATTCCTTTTCGAGTTCAAGTGCTTTCTCGTGTGTCGTCAGTATAAAAATGACGTGGGGGATAATAGCACGGGTGCGAATGATTCCGGTTTTGGTCCGGACGGTCTCACGAGGGTAATAGACTTCTTCACATTTTTCGGTCAGCATTTGTGATGCAATAGAGTCTTGCTTTGTGCGGATTGCATACCAATGAGGAATATGAGGGTCTTTGAGTTTCATTGTTGGGGTATATGCGTGTTTATCGGCATTTGCATCAAAGACCTATGGCTTTGGGGCAAGTGCCGTGGTTCGCGACCGTCCGTCTGCGCGTGGGTTCGGATCTCAGGGAGGAGCCTATACAGGAGCTTTCCCGGTGGTCGTTGGCCGTCTGACTGGCGACCATGCATAAGGGTGAATACCACTTAAAATTCTTTAGAAAATAGAAGGGTATTCCCGCTCGCAAAATTACAAATTTAGATTGTATTCTCAAAATATTTTTTCAGCTCATTCAGCTCATTAATTCAGCATACAGCGTAACAGTCACAAAATGGGAATATACATGTTTCCATAGGGTTGGCAAGATTTGAAGTCTGGATTAGGTGGTGTGGAGGAGTTTTGTTAATTTTGGGGGTATATTTTGATGGTGATTGTATGGAATTTGAAAGTGTTTTGCCTTTGAATATAGGCTTGAATCAAGTCGGTGAGCAGATCAACGGGAATGCTATTAATGGAGGGGCACCGTTGGTGATTGCAGGCCCTTGCAGTGCAGAGACCCGTGAGCAGGTGATGAAGACTGCGGTGGATTTGGCGGAACGCGGTGTCAGGATATTTCGTGCGGGAGTCTGGAAACCTCGTACTAAACCGGGTGGCTTCGAGGGGATTGGTGCGCCGGCATTGAAGTGGCTGAGGGATGTGAAACGTGAGACCGGGATGAGGATAGCCGTGGAGGGGGCGACACGTGCGCATGTGGTGGAGGCTCTCAAGCATGATGTTGATATTTTGTGGATAGGGGCGCGCACGTCTGGAAATCCGTTTGCAGTCCAGGAGATTGCAGATGCTCTCCGGGGGCGTGAGGATGTGACGGTGCTTGTGAAGAATCCGATGAATCCGGATGTGGAGTTGTGGATTGGGGCGTTGCAGAGGATTTATAATGCCGGTATCAGGCGTCTTGGTGCCATTCATCGGGGTTTCTCTGTGTATGGGGAGAGTTATTATCGCAATAATCCTGAATGGGGGGTTCCGTTGGAGTTGAGGGTGCGTCATCCGGAGCTTCCGATTATATGCGATCCGAGTCATATCGGTGGGAAGCGCGAGCTGGTGGCTCCAATTGCTCAGCAGGCTTTGGATATGGGCTTTGACGGACTTATTGTCGAGTGTCATTGCAGTCCGGAGTCGGCGTGGAGTGACAGTGAACAGCAACTTACACCGCCGGCACTGGATGAGATGCTGAGGGGATTGATGGTACGTGGGGGAGCGTTGCCGGAGGATTCCCTACGTGAATTGCGCCGTGAGATTGACAGACTGGATGGAGAATTGCTTGATATATTGGCGCGTCGCATGGCTGTGGCTCGTGAAATCGGGATGTATAAGAGGTGTAATAGTATCCCTGTGGTTCAGCCGGAGAGATATGGAGAGGTGATGGAATCTCGTGTGGATAAGGGTGTGTCGTTGGGATTGGGACGTGAGTTCCTGAACACGCTTTTGAGTTGTATTCATGAGGAGTCAGTGAGACAACAGGTATGAGCCGAGAGGGATAGTTGTATGACTCAGCTATGATGCGGGAGGCGAATTTACAGGGATTTATATGGGTGATTTGTGGGAAGTCGGAGTTTTTAGTTATCTTTGCAAATCCGTTTCTAATTAGAGGATTGTGGAGCCGGATGTGTGAAAAGAGAATAGACGGGGGGCTTAGTTTTTGATTAAATTGCTTGCTAATGAGTACTAATACTAATGATAATATCCGGAAGGTGACTACGCGTCGTCTGGTGGAAATGAAGCAGCGTGGTGAGAAGATCGCTATGCTGACGGCTTACGATTATTCTTTTGCAAAGTTGATTGATGAGTCGGGAGTGGATTGTATCCTTGTTGGAGATTCTGCCTCGAATGTGATGGCGGGAAATGTGACTACACTGCCGATTACCCTTGACCAGATGATATATCATGCAAAGTCGGTGATGAAAGGGGTGAAACGTGCCTTGGTCGTTGTCGACTTGCCGTTCGGTACTTATCAAGGGAACTCCAAGGAGGCATTGACTTCGGCAATACGTATTATGAAGGAGAGTCACGCTGAAGCCGTGAAAATGGAGGGGGGTGCCGAGATCATCGAATCGGTGAAGAGGATTCTTTGTGCCGGTATCCCGGTGATGGGGCATTTGGGCCTGACTCCTCAGAGCATAAATAAGTTCGGTACTTATAATGTTCGTGCGCGCGAAGCTGCCGAAGCTGAAAAGTTGGTTGAAGACGCAAGGTTGCTTGAAGAGGCGGGTTGTTTCGCTTTGGTGTTGGAGAAAATTCCTGCTGCTTTGGCAAAAAGGGTGTCGGAAATGCTGACTATCCCGACGATTGGAATCGGGGCCGGTGGTGGCACGGATGGTCAGGTGTTGGTGATGCACGATATGCTGGGGCTGAATCAAGGGTTCTCTCCCAGGTTTCTCAGACGTTACGCTGACATGGCGGCGACGGTGACTGATGCGGTGGGCCGATATGTGGATGACGTCAAGACTTGTGATTTTCCAAATGAAAAGGAACAATACTGAAGTCAATTCACAATTCACAATTAATTGGATGAATGCTACCTATTGTGATAATGCATTGTCTTGATCTGAGAGGATGATTGAATGTAGTATTCAAATATAGTTTAAGAATTAGTAAATTCCGTTAGATTTAAGATGGATTATAAGCATAAAGAGATTGAGGAGCGCTGGCAGCGCTATTGGAAAGAGAACGAAACGTATAAATGTGAGTTGCGTCCGGATCGCAAGAAATTTTATGTGCTAGATATGTTCCCGTATCCTTCGGGTGCCGGTCTGCATGTGGGGCATCCGCTGGGATATATCGCGAGTGATATCTATTCCCGCTTTAAACGTCAGCAGGGTTTCAATGTGCTCCATCCGATGGGGTATGATGCGTATGGACTCCCGGCTGAACAGTATGCCATCCAGACGGGGCAGCATCCTGAAATAACCACCCGTGACAATATCGCGCGTTATCGTTCGCAGCTTGATAAGATAGGATTTTCGTTTGATTGGAGCCGTGAGGTCCGGACTTGTGATCCGGAATATTACAAGTGGACTCAGTGGGCTTTCATGCAAATGTTCAATCATTATTATGATTCGCGTCTTGACAAGGCGATGCCGATAAAGAATCTGACTGAATATTTTTCTCAGCATGGTTCTGTGGGTGCTCCGGTGGCTGCTGCTGAGGATGGGGTGATATCTTTCTCTGCCGATGAGTGGAATGCGATGGATGAGAAGGCGCAACGCGATGTCCTGATGAAATGCCGTATCGCTTATCAGGGGGAGACGATGGTCAATTGGTGTCAGGAATTGGGCACTGTGCTCGCTAACGATGAAGTGAGCGAGGGCTTGAGTGTCAGAGGTGGATATCCGGTTGAGCAGAAGCTTATGAATCAGTGGTGTCTGCGTGTCTCGGCATACGCTCCACGTTTACTTGCAGATCTGGATGGTTTGCAGTGGAGCGAGTCGCTGAAGGAGACTCAGCGTAATTGGATTGGCAGGAGCGAGGGGGCCGAGATGCATTTTAAAGTAGCCGGCCGTGATGATGTGGAGCTGGAGATATTTACTACGCGTGCTGACACTGTATTTGGCGTGACTTTCATGGTATTGGCACCGGAAAGCGAGTATGTGGCCCAGTTGACGACTCCGGAGCAGAAGGAAGCTGTGGAGGCCTATCTTGCCGAGGTGCGTCATAAGACGGAGCGTGAGCGTCAGATCGACAAACGTGTGAGCGGTGTGTTTACAGGTAGCTATGCAGTCAATCCGCTTACAGGGAAGGAAGTTCCGGTATGGGTGAGCGATTATGTGTTGGCCGGTTACGGCACGGGTGCAATCATGGCTGTGCCGGCTCATGACAGTCGCGACTATGCTTTCGCCAAACATTTTGATCTCCCGATAGTGCCTCTTATCGAGGGGGCTGATGTGAGCGAGGAGAGTTTTGATGCCAAGGAGGGTAGGATGATTAATTCCGAAGGCCCTGATCTTAATCTTAATGGTCTGGAGGTGAAGGATGCGATTGCCCGCACCAAACAATATATCGCCGAGAAGGGATTAGGGAGAGTGAAGGTGAATTATCGTCTTCGTGATGCCATTTTCTCACGTCAGCGTTATTGGGGAGAACCTTTCCCGGTTTACTATAAGGATGGGGTTGCTTATCTGATGGATGAGTCTGCATTGCCTTTGAGATTGCCCGAGGTTGACAGTTATCTGCCGACTTCCACGGGTGAGCCTCCGCTTGGACGTGCAAAGGACTGGAAGACTCCGGAGGGGTATCCTATCGAGCTGTGCACCATGCCCGGTTTTGCCGGAAGCTCCGCATACTATCTGCGATATATGGATCCTCACAATGATAAGGCTCTCGTGGGGCGTGAGGCTGATGAGTATTGGAGAAATGTAGACCTTTATGTCGGTGGCGCCGAACATGCTACGGGTCACTTGATTTATTCGCGCTTCTGGAATAAGTTTCTTTATGACCTCGGGCTCGTGGTTGAGCCGGAACCGTTCAAGAAACTGGTGAATCAGGGTATGATTCAGGGACGCAGCAATTATGTCTATCGCATCAAGGATACCAATACTTTCTTGAGCTACGGGCTTAGGAAGAAATATGAGGTGACCCCGATTCTGGTTGATATCAGTCTTGTGAGCAATGATATTCTCGACATTGAGCGTTTCCGCGAATGGAGACCTGAGTTCAGGAATGCCGAGTTTATTCTTGATGATGGTAAATATGTCTGCGGATATGCTGTCGAGAAGATGTCAAAGTCAAGATTCAATGTGGTGAATCCTGACGACATCGTGGAGAAGTATGGTGCGGACACGCTTAGACTCTATGAGATGTTCCTCGGTCCGGTGGAGCAGTCGAAGCCTTGGGATACGAATGGCATTGACGGTGTCAACCGTTTCTTGCGCAAACTGTGGAATCTCTTTGAGAAGTGTGATCTCGAGAATGATGTCGAGATGACCAAGGAGGAGAGTAAGACCATCAATAAGCTGGTGAAGAAGATCACTTCCGACATCGAGAATTTCTCTTTCAACACATCTGTAGCGGCATTTATGATTGCTGTCAATGAGTTGACAGCAATGAAGTCTACCAATAGGAGGGTGATGGATATCTTCTCCCGTCTTATCGCTCCGTTCGCTCCGCATATTGCCGAGGAGTTCTGGCATGCGTTGGGTCATGAAGGCAGCGTGGTTGATTCCGAGTGGCCTGTATGCGATGAGTCCGCGCTTGTGGAAGACACGGTGAAGTATCCGGTCAGCTTTAACGGTAAGACCCGTTTCACTATCGAGGTGCCTGCATCCGCTTCGAAAGAGGAAGTGGAAAAGATTGCGCTTGCTGATGAGGCAGCTGTCAAATGGCTTGCCGGCAAGACTCCGCGCAAGGTGATTGTGGTGCCGGGAAGAATAGTGAATGTCGTGGTGTGATAATTCAGATATTGTCTCATAATAATAGTAAATGTAAACAGTAGTTGTTTGATTTTTCAAACGGACTTGCATCTTTATGAGTCGATGCCTAAAATAATCACGACATTTGTGATCCGGAAAGTAGTAATATAAGATTATCTGAAATGCAATATGACCCCCGGGCTTTACGTTAATTGTAAAGACCGGGGTTTGCCAATTATTTTTAGAGCCCGTACTTCAAGAGATGAAAATAAAAGAACTGGTGTTTGCCACAAATAATCCTCATAAGTTGGAAGAAGCCCGTAATATTGCGGGTGATTCAATCAAAATATTGTCGCTGAGTGATATAGGTTGTCATGATGATATACCGGAAACAGCGCCTGACCTTGCCGGGAATGCGTTGATAAAGGCGCGATGGGTGAGAGATAGATATGGGGTGGATTGCTTTGCTGATGACACCGGTCTGATGGTTGATGCCCTTTCAGGCGCTCCGGGTGTCTATTCCGCCCGATATGCCGGTGAACATTGCAGCCCGGCTGACAATGTTGCTCTTCTGTTGAATAATATGGAAGGAGAGACAGACCGTGCGGCTTGTTTTGTCACTGTCGTAGCTTTGGCGGCACAGGGTGAAGAGCATCTGTTCGAAGGGAAGGTAGAGGGTGAGATTTCTCTTGAGCCCTCAGGGTGCGGAGGGTTTGGATATGACCCTATATTTGTGCCGAAAGAGAGCGGCATCTCATTTGCGGAGATGACCCCGGAAGCAAAGAATGCAATCTCACATCGCGGCCGCGCGATAGCGAAACTTATTGATTTCCTAATTTGATTTCTTTTAAATGAAAAAAATACTCACACTCCTCTTTGTGGCTATAGCTACACTTTCAGCACGGGGCGCGTCGGATCAATGGCGCGTCTTCAATACTTTTGACAATTCCGTTGAAAAGGTGGTATGCACGCCATATTATACATATTTCCTATGTAACGGTATCGAATATGATCCCCGTGTCAGCGCTCTGAGCGAGAAAAAATGCTATCTTTATCAGTATGAAAAAGATACTGATGAACTTAAACAATATAACTCTTCAAATGTACTGAGCGGAACAATTGTTTCTTCGATAGATTACGATGCCCGTCACCGTAAGCTTTATGTGATCTTTGATAACGGTGATATCGATATCCTTCACGAGCGAGGGGGTATCACACGAATCAAAGGATTGAGCATGGCGGATATCAGCGGGAGTAAAAATGTGAATACTGTCTCATTTGATTCCAAAACAGCGAATGCGTATCTTGCCACAGACTTCGGATATGTGATTGTGGATGGTGACAAGGGTGAGATCGAGTCTTCTTTCAATCCCGGAGTGCCTTTGAATGCTGTGACCCGTCTGGGCGATTATCTTGTGATTGCCACGGATAAAGGGTTGATGACCGCTCCCGCCGGACGCCCTCATTTCACTCTTGATGAATTTGATATGAAGATTGAAATGGAGGATGTGACTGATCTGCTCTATCTCGGTGAGAAATTCTGTGCCGTGGTTCACGGTCCGCAGGGGAATTGGAAAGTGGATTATATCGATGTGGATGACGATGGCAATCTGGAGTTGTCGGAAGGCTTCTCGGTGGGTAGACGTTATATCACTCATAATGACATGGGGCATCTCTTTGTGAATCAGACGCAGGCTGTGCTGCTCGGAAGAGACCGTAACTTCACCCGCATTGAATTGCCGGAAGGACATCGCTATCGTTGGGCTTCTTCCTGGGATGGAAAGGAATTCTGGTTCGCTGTCCCGCGACAGGGATTTTACACGTTGAAGGCATCGGATGGTGATGGAGTGGTGCGTGACTGGACAATGACACGAGATGTGTTTACCCCCAATTCTCCGTCTGTCATGACTGCTACTGGGATGGTATATCATCCGAAATATGGAGTGTTGGTGAATCCCCGTGCCATCGACCGTAATTTTACGAATCATGGGGTTAACTTCGTGACTACGCTTTGCGGATGGACGGATGGGGAATGGTCGCAATATTCACCGGCTTGGCTTAATCCCGACAGAACAAGGGTTTCGATAGACCCGAATAAGCTTACCATTGATAAGGATAATAATGAATATGTCTACATGGGTTCTTTCAAGAGCGGTATAACTCGGTTGAATCTCAGCGATCCTGATGATATCCTTCATATGACTCATCCCGGGGATGTGGATGCCGGGAATCCGGGGTACGTGAAAATTGCGGAGACCTTAGCATGGTTCCCGGAAATGAACAATATGCAGGCACCGCAATTCGATGCCGATGGAAATCTATGGTCACTGCGTGTGGCTTGTGACCCGAATGACCTTAAGCCCTCTTATCTCTATCCGGAATTGTACGGATGGTCGGCAGCGAATAGGAAAGCATCGGTGAATGCGGCGAATTTCCGTCCGTGGACCGTCACACCGATCAAGAAGATAACAACGTCAAATTATCCGACTTTCAAGGTGCTTACAAATTCACGCCAAAAAACGTTGATATTGTTTGCTACCAATGAATTGGCAAATTCCGGGTCATCCCCGTTGATAATTCTGGATACAAAAGGTACTGTTGATAACGGGAATGATGATACGTTCGTAAATATCACTTCCTTTATTGATCAGGACGGAGCGGCTGTGCCGTATAGTTATATCAATGATTTGTATGAAGATGAGGCCACCGGACTTGTGTGGGTAGCATCACGTCATGGTGTCTTTACCATTGATCCGACAATTCAGAATTCAAGCACAGGGTCAGTGAATAGGATAAAAGTGTCGAGAAATGACGGGACTTCGTTGGCGGATTATCTTCTCAATGGTGCGAACGTGACCAAAATTATTTCGACTCCTGACGGGAGGAAGTGGTTTGCAATTCAGGATGGCGGAATAGTAATTACTACCTCAGACGGGCGAACTATTCTTTCTGAAATTACTCCTGATAATTCTGACCTTCCGAGCAGCACTGTCTTTGATCTATGCTATAATCCTGTGAATAATTCGATGATGATTTCCACAGACAAGGGATTGGCGGAATATTATCTCCCCGGAAATCGGGCAAGCGGTAATAAGAGTAGCGTGAGAGTATATCCTAATCCTGTCCATCCCGATTATTTCGGATACGTTACAATCGATGGCCTTGAAGATAACTCGCTCGTTAAGATTATGGATTCAGGTGGTAATATTGTCAAGGAGCTGGGGCTTGCCTCTGATGGCTTGGTTCAGTGGGATGTGACCAATATGAATCTGAAGCGTGTCCCCGCAGGTGTGTATTTTGTATTATCTTCATCAGGTCCTGATTCAAGCGGATTTGCAAATGTCGGGAAAGTGCTGGTGGTGAATTAAGTATTATATCCCAAATAAAAATCAGAAAAATGATTGGGAATAAATAATGGATTGACAGATGATAAACGGTTTAAAAAGATATATGGCGGTTTTGTCCGGAATCACTATTTTCTGTGTCGGAAATGCTACGGATTTTTCAGTTGCTCCGGGGAATCTGGGTAAAGTCTTCGAGTCGCATAAAGTTATTGAGGATGGAATTCTCAATTTGAAAGGTAGGATTGACGTCAGGGATATTTACTCGATGCGCAATCTGCCAGAGGGCGTGAGTGAATTGAATCTTTCAGGACTCACGCTCGTTTCATACACTTCTCCGGATTCACCATACGAAGGAAGATTGTATTATCCTGAGGGGGAAATCCCGGAGTATTCGATGTTCGGACTTAAAGTAAAGAAGTTATCATTGCCCGGCAATGTGGTGGTGATAGAACAGGGAGCTCTTGCCGGAGGGACAATGGAGAGCATTACCCTTCCGTCTAACCTCGAGACAATAGGGGATTATGCTTTTTATGACTGCAATTCGCTTAAGAACATTGCGTTGCCGGCAAAGGTATCAAGCATTGGGGAAAGTGCATTTGGAAACTGCGGCTCATTGAAAACGATTTCCTTAGAGTCAACCGGAGTCAGATCAATTCCCCCACGTTTATTTGCAGGTTGCACTTCATTGGAGTCGGTAGTCTTCCCATCTAAATTGGAAGAGATAGGAAGAGAGGCGTTTGCCGGTACAGCTATTTCTTCAATAACATTGGATGATGCCGGAATCGCCGCTCCTTATGCGTTGGCAGGGATGACAAATCTTAAAGATATTACCATCAAAGGAACAGGCGGAGCATCAGAGGGTCTCCTGTTCGGGAACAGTTCGTTGGAAACGATTTCCGGCACCCCCGGAGATGTCCCCTCGCTGTTTGTGGCTGGATGTTCGAATCTGGATTTGACCGAGCTGGTTCGCAATGCTCTGTCGCTCGGGAGCTTCTCATTGGCGGGGAATAAGGGTAAGAAACTTGTGCTTGGTTCAGATTTGCAAAAGGTGGATCTGGATTGCTTTACCGGAATTTCAGGTCTCAGCACAATTGATGCCACAAATCTGACGAAGAATGTCCCGGAGGTAGTCCCCGGTGCTTTCGATGCCATTAATCCGGAGGATATTATATTATATGTCGGCTCCGGAAATTATGAGCAATGGACTCAACATCCTGACTGGAGTAAGTTTAAAGTGATTAAAACCGGGAACTCAACGGGAATGCTGTTTGCTGAGCATGATTCTGTGGCAATATCATGTAATCAGCTTGGTAACAGTTTAGAAGTCAGATCCAACGTCCTCATTGACAGAGTGGAAGTGTATTCTGTGAGGGGTTCCCTGCTTGCTTATTGTGCCCCTGATTCCGACAGTGTCATCGTGAATGTGGATATTGAAGGGGAGCAAGTTGTGGTTGTCAGAGTTGATGCCGGATCTGTTGTCAAGATTTTCAAGCTTGCTGTTAAGTAATAAGGCATGGGAAAGAATAAGTTAAAGAAATTTGCGGAGGTCGAGACTTTTGGATGTGTACTTCAATATCCACGCGAACGTTTGATCGCCGAAGGGTTCCCATACATAGGGAAATGGAGTAAGGAATTTTTTGGCAACGGGAATCCTCTTGTGGTCGAATTAGGGTGTGGAAAGGGTGAATATACCGTCGGACTCGCCCGTACAGACAGTTCCTGTAACTATATAGGAGTTGATGTCAAGGGAGCAAGGATCTGGAGGGGAGCAAAGACAGTGGAAGAGGAGCAGATTAAAAATGCAGCCTTCCTTCGCGCCGAAATAGAAAATATAGATAAGTTTTTTGCATCCGGGGAGGTGGATAAGATATGGATTACTTTCCCTGACCCTCAGATGCAGAAAACACGAAAGAGGTTGACTTCCTGTCGTTTCCTTGAAATGTATAGAAAATTTCTGAAGCCGGGGGGGATAATAAGCCTCAAGACAGATTCACCCTTCCTTTATGAATATACCCGCAGGCTTGTGGAACTAAATAAGCTTCCCGTTCATATTGACACCGAGGATTTATACGGGAGTGGATTGGCTGATGAATCAACGTCAATAAAAACTTTTTATGAAGCTCAATGGCTCGCGCGAGGTAAGAAAATCAAGTTGCTTTCTTTCTCATTGCCTGTGGATGAAAATATTGCTTTGGAAGAACCATCCGCGGATGATATCGAACGCGATGACTATCATGCAATGGCGCGTCATTCCGTTCCCTTGCCCGATTGAAACTCTTTTAGCTGATAATTTTTTTATACTCTTTATGATTACATTATACCCGGCGCTTATCACTGAGGCGCTTAAAAACGTAAGATATCCCGGCAATGGAAAAAATCTTGTCGAGAATGAGATGATTGGTGATGATATACGGATCGATGGTAATAAGGTGAGCTTTTCAATCGTCTTTGAGAAGCCCACAGACCCATTTGTGAAATCTGTTATCCGTTCGGCTGAAACAGCGATAAACACTTACATCTCGCCTGAGGTGGAGATAAAGGGAAACATCACTCCGAAATTCCTGAAGGAACTTCCCGCTGAGCCGGCAAAATTACTTCCGGGAGTCAAAAATATAATCGGTATATCCTCAGGGAAAGGTGGCGTAGGAAAATCAACTGTGGCAGCCAATCTTGCCGTCTCGCTCGCTTCGATGGGGTATAAGGTCGGATTACTGGATGCTGATATTTTCGGACCCTCGATGCCTAAGATGTTCGGAGTGGAAGATGAAGGACTCTATATGGTTAATCAGGAAGGGAGAGATTGGATTGAACCTGTAGAAAAATATGGAGTAAAAATGCTCTCGATCGGGTTTGTGGTCGAAAAGGAGAAAGCTGTATTATGGCGCGGAGGAATGGCAAGTAATGCCATGAAGCAATTGATAGCAGATGCCTGGTGGGGTGATTTGGATTATTTCCTTATCGATATGCCTCCCGGCACAAGTGATATCCATCTGACGCTTGTTCAGACTCTCGCAATCACAGGCGTTATTGTTGTCTCTACCCCTCAGGAAGTTGCGTTGGCAGATGCCAGAAAAGGTATAGCTATGTTCAGAGAGCCGAAGGTTGATGTGCCTGTGCTCGGAATTGTGGAGAATATGGCATGGTTTACTCCGGCTCCTCATCCGGATGAGAAATATTATATCTTTGGTAACGGTGGAGCTTCTAAACTTGCTGAAGAACTTAAAGTGCCATTGTTGGCACAGATCCCTTTGGTTGCCAATATATGTGAACGCTCGGATGCGGGGAATCCGATCTCCTTATCTCAGGCACCGTCAGGCACGGAATCAAGTGATAATCCTGAAGGAATGGCGTTCATTGAATTGGCAAAGAATGTAGTCAACGCGTGCGCTGAGCGTAACCGCAATCTTCCTCCGACACGCAAAGTCGAGATGCACTGATCAGATTTTTTCGTAAGAAATATTTTCGGGATTCCGCTCTTTTTAAAAAGGTGGAATCCCGTTTTTTTATTTACGTATTAGGTAAAAAATGAACTTTAAACGTATAATATATCAGTAAAGAATTGGTAGATATATATTTAAAGTAGAGCTGATCATTGTTGAATAATCTGATATGAGCCGTAGTATACAATATAATGCGTTAGTTATCTTGATTTGTTTTTTCTTTTCTGCTGTCGGTAAAGCTCAGTCCGTATATCCGGGGCAGCATAAGGGAAAAATCAAAGTTGAGAATGTTGGCAGATGTGAGGTTGAATGTTTTGATCTTAACGATGTTAAATTATTGCCGGGGAGAGTGCATGATAATCAGTTGCGCGATTCGGCATGGATAAAGAGGATCGATGTAGATAGATTGCTACATAGCTTCAAGAATAATGCCGGGGTATACGCAGGACTGGAAGGTGGATATGAAAGTGTGAGGAAATATGGGGGATGGGAATCGCTCGACAGCGATCTCAGAGGTCACACCACAGGTCATCTCATGTCGGCCCTCGGACTTATATACGCATCTACGGGAGATAAAGCGTTTAAGATTAAGGGAGACTCAATTGTGGCCGGACTGGCAGAAGTGCAAGAGGCTCTTGGCGGAGGATATCTCAGCGCCTTTCCTGAAGAATTAATCAATCGTAATATCAAAGGTCAGAGGGTATGGGCACCCTGGTATACGCTTCATAAGATTATGGCCGGTCTTATTGATCAATATCTCTATTGCGATAACGAGCTGGCTCTCGCCGTAGCGAGCAGGATGGGGGAGTGGGCATACAATAAGGTTATCAATCTTCCCGAAGATACCAGAAGACTTATGCTGCGTAATGAATTCGGGGGTATGAACGAGGCGTTTTATAATCTGTATTCAGTGACCGCTGATGAACGGTTCAAGGAACTGGCTGAATTCTTCTATCATAATGATTCGATAGACCCGCTACGCGAAAAGAATTCTGATTTCGGTACCAAACATACCAATACGTTCATACCAAAAGTGATTGGAGAAGCGCGTGCATATGAATTGACAGGCAGCGTAAAAGCGGGTGAAGTGGCGGATTTCTTTTGGGATGAGATGACGAAACATCATTGTTTTGCAACAGGGTCTCTAAGTCAGAAGGAACATTTTTTTGATCCGTCCGAAATGTCAAGATTCATTAACGGATATACCGGTGAAACCTGTTGCACCTATAATATGCTTAAACTTGCACGGCATGAGTTTTGCAGAACCGGGAACTCTGATGTGGTGGAATATATGGAGCGTGCTCTTTTCAATCATATTCTGGGTCAGCAAGATCCGGAGACAGGGATGGTGTGCTATTTCCTTCCCCTTCAAAGCGGTGCATTTAAAGTCTACAGTACACCTGAAGATTCTTTCTGGTGTTGTGTGGGAAGTGGCTTCGAAAACCACGCAAAATATGCCGAGAATATATATTTCCATAAAGGAGATGAATTGCTTGTCAATCTCTTTATCCCGTCAAGACTCGAATGGAAGGAGAAAGGATTGACTATCGAGCAATTGACTGATTTCCCGGAGTCTGAAAATGTGACGTTAAAGATAGTATCAGCGCCTGCAGATAAGACAGCGATCAGTTTGAGAAATCCTGATTGGTGTGGGAACCCTGTTGTCAAAGTCAATGGAAAAAAGGTAAAATTCTCATCCGACGATAAATATATCAGGATAGATAGAAAATGGAAAAGAGGG
The DNA here is from genome assembly GCA_964521885.1 of uncultured Sangeribacter sp. Taxonomy (GTDB): domain Bacteria; phylum Bacteroidota; class Bacteroidia; order Bacteroidales; family Muribaculaceae; genus Lepagella. Next base: position 57,430 of record CAZFUF010000012.1, read on the forward strand.
GATGTAATTGAGGCTGTTTATCCAATGGGATTACAAGTTGAGACTACCCCGGATAACAATAAACGGGGTGCGTTGCGCTATGGTCCGATAATTTTATGCGGAAATCTTGGCAGAGATGGGATGGATTCGCCTGCCCCTTTCTCTGATCCTACTGTCAGAAATGATTATTACACGTATGATTATAAGATTCCAGAGGGTTTGCCGACTTCATTGAAGATAGAGGGCAACGACTTGAGTAAGTCGGTAATACGCCAGGGGAAATCGTTGAAATTTACCAACGCTTACGGTGTGGAGATAATTCCGCTTTATGATGCACACCAAACGCGATATGTCGTGTATTGGGACATTGAAGAATAATCCTTCCGGATACGACCACTACGTATCAATTTTAGATCCCTTTTTGGGGAACGGGGTCTTAATGAAACGAGGTATTATACGATTACGGCTATCCATTAATAAAAACCTCAACTTCCGCACTCACGAAAGTTGAGGTTTATCGTATTATTTTGAGCGTTTACGCACCCATGTGAAGTTTTTGATTCTGCTTGATTTATGTTTTAATTTGAAGAAAAAATTTACTATCGGGTGTGCGAGCATGAAGATAGGGATCGCGATCCACCAAAGTCTGGAGGAAGCGATATGTGGGGCAGCACGTCGATAGAGGGAAATATCCGTTGCCCAATATGAAAGGAGCAGAACTGTTGCAATGGATATAGCAAAAATATTGGTCATACTGAATAGTGCCCCGGCAATGCAGCTTGCAAGCATTACCCATTGACAGAGAGACAGGATTCCGGCTCGCATGAATGGTTCGCCTGGAAGCCATCGGGCATCAAAATCATACTTCTCTTTTGCATGCGTATATACTCTTTTGGTTGATTCACCCCAATTTGTAGTCAGAAGGGATTGAGGTGACAAGACAACGCTGGTGTTGCCGGGTCGTGTTATTTCATGCACAAAAAGATCATCATCACCGCTGTGCAGATTTATGGTCTTGGCATACCCTTTATGTTCAAAGAATATTTTACGAAGGAACGCGAGGTTATATCCATCTCCACGATATGCAGATCCGTCAATGGCATAACCGAGCCATTGGAATGTCGACATGCTGTAATCAAATTGGCGATACCATTTGTTGATACCGTCCATTTCATGGAAATTCATGGTTGAAACGCCTAAAACAACTTGTGTCGAAGGGTTTTCGTTGAATGGAGCTGCCATCTGACTTAACCATGAATTGGAAGGAATTTCGGCATTTGATACAGTGGTGAGGACAATTTCGCCATGAGCGGCTTTCATCCCGATAGTCAATGCTAATTTTCTGCGGCTGACATTATGGGAACCTTGCGGAACAAATGTGATATAAACCCTGTTGTTACCTTCAAATTTTTCAGCAACTATCGCAGTAGCTTCGTGAGAGGCATCGTTGACACCGATTATCTCGAAATTAGGATAATCCTGTTCGAGCAATATATTGATATAATCCTCAAGAGGGTAATCGGTATTCTCAGTATAGACTATTACCGATACTTTCTTTTTAGCGGGAAAATCTTCTGCCGGTGTCTCCTCCGTAACGTCCTGCTCCGCTATATGAGATTCAATATCAGCAGGAATAAGGTTGTCTTTGTTATCGCGAAAATATGAAAGTATCCGTCGTATGGGAGAGAATCCATAGAATACGGTAATGATGAATATCAGGATTGCAATTCCCCCGCACACCATGCTGACGGGTGAAATATCATTCAATAATGTCTCAATCATAAAAAGATATATGAATTGATGATGAAAGGTTAGAACTCAGAGAAGAAATCTGGTTTGAAAAGAATACCTACTCTGAACCGGGAGTGAAATTTATTGTAGTCAAGAAGGTTCTCCCCATATCCATTATAGTATTGAGCAAAAAGGTTGAGATTACTTTCTTCGTGCACTTTCCACATGAAGTCAACAATTGTGTTGAAATTCATGTTCCACCCTTTACGTTTAGTGAGAGTCAAGCCGGCAGAGAATTTTTTATCGGGAGTGGATGCTACAAACCCTGTAATGAAAATACCGGAATACTTAAGAATGTCTTTATTGTTCTGCCCGTCGACGATCGGTATCCAATATTTAGCATGCACCATGAGCCAATCTGTGACGAGTACTGAGCCATAGAGTGAGATTTTATTCCAACTGCGAGACTCTTCCCCATCCCTGCCATTACTTTCGTGTTCAATAAGAATGGTTGCCTTACCGACATATTTTCCCTTGTTAAAGAATGGTCTGGACCATCCTAATCCGGGGTTGAAGTTAAGATCTCTCATGGGCATTGAATTCTCAAAGACATTCCAAAAAGTCTTCTGGGTGTACATCAGGAAGAGATAGGTGTGCCATGGGAGAGAGGCTTTCGTCAGTCTTATGGCAAGAGAAATTTGAAATTTCACATCGCAATTCTTAGCTGTCGGACGTGTGCCGATCGGCATCCCGACCGTGAAGTAATTGTCTTTATAAAGACCGAAGAATGGACCGTAATCAAGCTCCTGAACGAGAGAATCGGTGAATTGTTTTTGATCCTCAGCCTTGATTATCTGGGCATCTGCAGAAAGGGGCGATAAAAATATTAAGACCGCAACAAATGCGAGAAAAATAGCAGGTATTCGGGATAGTGGGAGATTCATGACTTATGTCTTATAAAAACAGAGACGCCTTTATCGTATTGTTAAGGTAATAATAATATCGCAAAATTAAATATTTAATCCGTGAAATGCAAACAGGTTGTCAGGGAGACTTCCATATAATAATGAGCCGGACACTCCTAAAGCTTGCTGACTAAAAATTCAAATTTAAGTGGCTCTATCCAACTAAATTTTGTAATTTTGCAAAATCCGAAAACTACATCAAGATGCAATCAACGGTAAACACAGACAGAATACATGAACTTGCCACGGGGAAGATAGGAAAACTACTGTTGAAGTATTCGCTTCCGGCTGTTATAGGCACGGTGGTGATGGCACTATATAACATCATAGACTCAATAGTGATCGGACACGCCATTGATGATCCGAATGTGGTGAGCGGTATTGCTGTGACTTTCCCGGTGATGAACCTGGCAACTGCATTGGGAACGCTGATCGGAGTCGGGTGTGCCACCCGTATCAGTATTGTAATGGGTCAGAAGGATATGAAAGCCGCGCAGATTATTCTCGGAAACTCAGTCGTGCTTACAGTGGTGATCGGAATAATGTATGTGACGGCATTCGAGATTTTCCTGGATCCCATCTTGCGGTTATTCGGTGCTTCCCCAAATAGTTTACCTTACGCGCGTGACTTCTTGCAGTGGGTAATGCCGGGAATGGTGATGATGAACCTGACTTTCTCCTACAATAATGTAATGCGTGCCACAGGATATCCGGGGCGGGCAATGTTTACCAATATTATCGGTGCATGTCTGAATGCAATTCTTGCGCCCATATTCCTTTTCGGATTCCATTGGGGCATCCGGGGAGCAGCCATTGCCACGGATATATCGATGTTCGTGACCACAATATTCGTGATGAGTCATTTCTTTGATAAGAAAGTGACACTGCATTTTGTGAAAGGCACATTCAGACTTCGTTTTAAGGTTATCCGAGCTATCCTTTATATCGGAATGTCTCCATTCCTTATCAATGTCGCCGGTTCCGCCATAAATGCCATCGTGAATACATCATTGTTGAAATATGGCGGTGATAATGCGATTGCTTCCGTAGTGGTTTTCAATAGATACGTCACGGTGTTTGTATTCATTGTGCTGGGTATATGTCAGGGTATGCAGCCGATTATCGGATATAATTATGGTGCCGGAAAGATACCAAGATTGTTCAAAACCCTGACATACGCTTGTGGCGCTGCAACATGTGTTACAATAGTATGTTGTGTGGTAGGTGCGATTTTTCCACGTCAGATCGCTTCGATGTTCATGCAGGATGCGGCTCAGATTGATTGTGCGGTCAACTGCTTGCGGATCACCACGATCAGTTTCTGGATAGTTGGGTTTCAGATAGTCTCTACCAATTTCTTCCAATCTCTTGGAATGGCAACGAAATCTATCTTTCTGTCTCTGACGCGCCAAATCATATTCATGATTCCGCTTCTGTTAATCTATCCCCCTTATTTCGGTCTGGATGGAGTATGGATGGCATTCCCCACGAGTGATATGCTTGCATCAATTGTAACAGCACTTATGCTGTGGTGGCAAGTCAAGAAAATCAAAAATCATGCGGTGGAGAATCAGGTATCGTGATTCAGAATCTATATCCCGGTCTTTGAAAGGGAATCAGATGTCCTGTATAGAAGCGGTATAGATTTTATGAGACGGGCTCTAAATAAAGGATGATTACCTGATTCCAAGCTGATTGAATATAGTGCGGTCGTTGCTAAGACGAGGAATCTTGCGCTGTCCACCCAACTTATGGTTACCCGATATTTGAAGCCAATGGTCGAATGTCCCGACTGGAGCATCAATAATTTCCAGAGGATCCAGAAATATTCCCCCTTTACGCTTTGCATCGTAATCTGAATTCAGTTTACGTAATTCATCATCCAGTGTTTGGGCAAACGCAGCCATGTCTCCCGGCCGTTTTTCCCATTCAATCAGCCATTGATGATGTCCGCGTTTCCCATTGCTTGCATAATAAGGAGCAACTGTGTAATTTTCGGTTTGAGCCCCAAATCTCCGGCATGCTTCGGCTATGGCACGCTCGGCATTGTCCTGCATGAGTTCCTCTCCGAATGCATTTATATAGCATTTGGTCCGGCCCTCAATGATAATCTTGACAGGATCCGTCTGCATGACTTTGACGGTGTCTCCAAGACGATATCGTAACAAACCATTACAGGAGGTTATGACAAGCTCATAGATTTTATCTTTTTCAACTTCCTTGTAAGGCACCGGCTCCGAACCGTCAATTGGGAAAAATTCATAGAATACACCTTCGTCAATCCCCAGTAACATACCCTTGTCATCAGGATTATCCTGCACTGCGAAGAATCCTTCGGATGCGTTATATGTTTCAACGAAGTGCATCTTTTGGGAATCGGTTATCTGCCGGTATTCCTCTCTGTATGGTTCAAATGAAATTCCCCCATGAAAGAATACTTCCAGGTTTGGCCATATCTCTGCTAAATTGGTCGCTCCGACTGTTTCCATTGCTTTTCGTAAAAGAGTCAGAAACCATGATGGAACTCCTGATAGATTGGTGACATTCTCCTTGAGTGCCACAGTAATTATAGCAGGTAATTTTTTCTCCCAATCGGGCATTAAAGCAATTTTTTTTGAGGGAGTTCGGAATAGGTTGGCAATTTCCGGAATATGATTGATAAGGGTGGCACTTACATCACCGACCCGCACCCGTGAATCCGAGAGCTTTAACTCATTGGCAAAAGAACCACCGAGAATCAATCCTTTGCCGGAAAAAATTTTACTCGAAGGGTTATGACGCAAATAATGTGCAACCGAATCAGACGCCCCGGGATAATGATTGAGCCGCAAAGAATCATCCGTGATAGGAATATATTTCGATTTGCCACCGGATGTGCCGGATGACTGGGCGAAGTTTCTGCAAACTCCGGGCCACAGAATATCTTTTTCTCCGCGAATCATTCTCATGACATCTGAGCGAATATCCTCATATTCCACAAGAGGGATGCGTTGCGAAAAGAGTTTGTAAATATTACCGGAGCGGAGAAGATCGTTATAGTCGTATTTCCTCCCTGTTTCTGTTTCAGCTCCTTTCTTCAGGATATATTTCAACTGTCGTAGCTGAATGTCATCACCGGCACCATGCCATTTGTCGGTGCGGCGTGCGCGTTTCTCAAAAATAGGGCGGGCTATAGGTGTAAAATCTATCGTCATCGTCGGAATGCCTTTTCGTATCTCATTAAGTAATTATTAACTGAAACCCGATCGTGAAAACTATTTATAGTGGAAATTTAAATAGCTCAAGTCTAATTTTGCCGTGGAATATAAATGATTATCCTATTTGCTGAGTCTCAGTTTTAAGTTTAACACTTTTCGGGAGATAATAGTTTTGAGAAAGCGTACTCCTTCAAGAGCTAAAAGTGGAATCGCAACCCCTGCTATCGAATAAATCACCCAAAAAAAGTCTGTGTGATTATAATGTATCACCATGTGGCATCCTATCTGGGCCGGATCTAAATCATACCACCAGATCTTTGCAATACTTACAAATTTGAAAGATATAATATGGAAGATGAAAATATAAAGAGTATGATTGCCAATGTAGTCAAGTATGCCTGACAGACGGGTAGTTTTTCTGGCAATCAGCTGTGATATGTATTTAATCATTAAGAAGCCTGCGCATCCCGTCAGCGGGAGAGACCATAAGTCACGATAAAGACCATTATTGTTCATCCCGGAGAGATGTAGGCGGGCTCCGATGCAGCAAATGGTCAAACATATCAGAAACAAAACGAAATTCAGCCGGATATTGTCTTTATATTGACGATAAAGAGCGCCAGCCCCAAAAAAGAATACACCCCAGGTTTCCCGCCATCCTCCGTTGGGAATAGGAAGCTTTACTTCCGTGAAAATATGAATGGCCGTGAAAAGGACCGCTCCGATACATATTGCAATAATGCATGCCGACCCTTTGAGTCGGGTTCCATCTTCAAGTATTTTATAAAATATCAGAAACAGAATACTTGCCAACAGGAGTCCCCGGAAGAACCAGAATGCGCCTGCCATGAATTCATCATATCCTGACATTGTGGTGAATATCAGTACAAATCTCCTCCCGAATTCATTTAAATCGTAAGGATGAGTCACCCCTCCGGTCCAATTACCATATTCTTCATTCAATATGCCGTAGTGATGCCAGACGTTATGGAGCACCAGAAAAACGAGTGCCCATTTCAAAAAGGGGATATATAGACCGGAAAATCTTTTGCGACAAAATGTCCATGGATCTGCAAGATACTTTCGATCAAAGAAGTATCCGGCGGCCATGAAGAAAAGAGGCATGTGGAAAGTATATATGAAATTGGTTATAAGTTCGGGTGCCTCAGCATGACCTATCACCATCAAAATGATGGCAATTCCCTTCATTATCGATATGACTGAATCATGCTTCATTTCCATACTATATGCTCTTTCTTTTGTAAAATAAACTGCTTATAAAATAAACCTCTGATTTAATTACTGAAATCCACTCCTTATTCTTATTTCCGCATCAGGTATTCGGCAATTTCCCAATCAAGTGGAGTGTCTAAATCAATTGAGCGTTCCGCCGGCATCGGATGTCCTACAATCTTTTGGAATTCAGACATCGGCTGCTTTCGTAGCGACTCAGCCGTTATGACATAGACGGCTCCATTATATTCCCAAACTTCAGGTGCATCCTGCCGTCTGGTATAATGACCGTCGCCCTTAGAAATCTTTAGGAATCCGTCAATATCCGTTTCAAAAGCTCCGTAATAGGGATTTGTCTTAGCAGGCATAACACTGACCGCCATATCAATTTTTGGATTCCATAAATTGATTGTTCCTAATATATCTTCAGCAGTCCTAAGGGGAGAGGTGGGTTGCAGGAGCACAACCCGTTCATATCGCTGCCCCAAATTCTCATAAAAGTCGAGTGCATGCATTATGACATCATAGCTTGAACTGGTATCACTTGCCAGTTCTGATGGTCTTAAGAACTTGACATCCAATCCATAATCTTCAGCAACATTTTTTATTTCCTTTGAATCGGTGCTGAGACAAATATCTTCTCTTCGAGCCCCGGCTTGGAGTGCATGGTCTATAGTATGGCAGATTAAAGGCTTCCCGGCTAATAATTTAATATTCTTTCCGGGAATTCCCTTGCTGCCCCCCCGTGCCGTTATCAACCATAATGTATTTGGTGCTTCTTGATCAGTAGCGGGAGAATTATTTTGATTTGAATTATTCACCATTTTCAGAGTTCTTCAATTTTGAAAAAGATATGGATTCAACGAATTTCTTTTTTGGGAAACGCGGTGAAGAGTTTTCAAGAATTTTATCAGTTATGAGCCGAAGAGTGTCAGTCCTGAAATAAGGATTTTCCTTCTTGGCGGCAACAACTTTCATAGTGGAAGATAAAACTGTTTGCAGACCTGATACAATCCCTTCAACGGAGCAATCACAATGAATCACTGAAGGACCACACTCTCTTCCAGCCTGACGAATCCCGATGTCAAGAGTCGGAATTCCTGCTGAGGGGACTTCAACTAAGCCAGAAGAGGAATTCCCTACAACGGCATCTACAACGTTCAATGCAGAAAGGTAACGGATCCGCCCGAGTGAGGGTATCGTATAGACATCGCCGGGATGTCTATACGCAAAATTTTCGATAGCTTTGATAGCCGGTTCCGGATCAGAATCGTTATTGGGATATGTGAATAAAACTCCTAACTGCTTCCCCTCATTTTTATATCGGGTCATAATTATCTCTATCCCCTCTATAAGATTCTTGATCTGCTCAAGAGGGGAGATTTTATCAAGTGTCGCCGGATGCATGGTGGCCAGTAATGTCGTTTCGGGAAACGTCCAGCCCAATGACTCTTCAAGAGTTTGCTTATCCATCAATGGGGTCCGGAGGATATTGTATACACCTAAAGCTCCCGCTGCAATGACTAGTGCCGGTTCCTCTCCCATCAGCAACAGCCGATGGCGACAATGCTCCGTCTCAGGGAAATGTAGCGTTGCCATTTTGCTGATGGAATTTCTGATCTGATCATCAAAGGCGCCCTCGGAAACAGTGCCACCGGCAATATGAGCAATCGGTATTCCTGCAAGAAGAGCAGCTGTTGCCACCCCTTGCATCTCGAACCTGTCTCCGAGAATTACTATTGTGTCCGGAAATTTCTCTATTGAATCGAGATGGGAAAAAAGGTTCGAGAAACCGAGAAGTGCTTTCGCTGTGATTTCTGAAGGTGTGCCCGATGCTTCAACTGCAATCGGGTCGAACCCGTCAGCGCGGATCTCATCAATAGTATAACCATGCGCATGATTAAGATGGGAATTAGTAGCGGCAACGGTTACCAAAGCTCCAGCTTGTTTCAGAGCATTGGCAAGGGGGGAAAGCAATCCCCAATCAGCGCGTGTTCCCGTGGCGATGAGTATATGGCGTTCCCTATTCATTTTTTCGGAATCCGGGTCGTAACAATTTATTCAAATATACACGTGATCACTAAGCGCTAATCGGAAGGTAATTCACCTTTATCAATTAGAGCATCATAGGGGTAATCTTTTGATGCTCGTTGACCAATCAGTTTATCCCATAGCATCGGAGAGATCCCGTTTCCGGGACGCTTTACAGTAATATTTTCTTCAGAAAATATCTCCCCGGCAGTTATCTTACGCGATGCCACAATGCTTTTGCGGGCTACGATAATATTCGGTCGTTCGCTTGCACTGACCTTTTTGTCTTTGCTTCCTATTGCAAGTTCAACATTGCGGATGGATTTCACCATTTCCTTCAATTCATGCGGCTCCAAAGAGGCTTTATGATCGGGACCGGGCAAATCGCGCGAGAGAGTAAAATGTTTCTCTATGACGCACGCTCCCATTGCAGAAGCCGCAATCGGAATCTCTATCCCCCGGGTGTGGTCGCTGTATCCTGTCCTTACCTTTAAAGTCTCTGCAATGGACTTCATTGCACGCAAATTCACATCCTCGAAAGGAGTCGGATATTGCGTATTGCAATGCAAGACTATTATATCATCGCGGGTTAATCGTGAGTCAGATGGATATCCGGGGTGATGTCCGGTAAGAATCAATATGGCATCCTCAATCTCGTTCATCTCCGACATCCCGCAACTCAAAATGACCGGTTTCCCGATTTTAGCTATTGCTCTCAGATAGGGAAGATTGGTAATCTCCCCGGAAGGAATCTTGAAATAATCCTGATCCAATTCTGCAAGGAATCTGATGGATTCAAGATCAAACGGAGTGCTCATGAATCCTATCCCTTCCTCTTCACAAAGCTGTTTAAGCTCAATATAATCTTTAAGAGGAAGATGGATCTTTTTACACATATCAAGTTGAGATTCTTCAGCCCCGGTCAGATCTTTCTGATATTCCGCCTTTGGAGCGACAGTTGAAATGACAAGCTCCGGCACCGCGGTTTGAAACTTGACATAGTCCGCCCCGGCTTCCCGGGCAGCCTTAATCATTTTTTTTGCGAGTTCTATATCTCCGTTATGGTTCACACCGGCTTCCGCAATGATTATTATCTTATCTGGCATTAGTTAAGAGCTTTAGAGAAAAGAATGATAATATAAATCGAAAGATGAGTTATCCTAAAGATTTTTAGAAATTGCCGGAATAGGAAGCACCTTCCTCCCCATAGAAAATGGCTTCTTTCTGATAACGTGCCATTAAAGTTTTGTCAGCCCAGTCCATGCACGGCTGGACGTTAATTCCTAAAGCTTCGTCAAGGATATAATCAGTAATGGGAGCTCCAGCATATATTGAGCATATCACTCCTCCCCCAAGACGTGGATTGACCTCCATAAGCAGGTAACGGTCTTTATCCAAATCATGCAGAAACTGTAGAGTAACCGGACCTCGAAGATTAAAGTGGGTGATGACCCTTTCGGAAAGCTCTTCAAGAATAGGATTCCTGCATGTTATGGTTCTGGTCACTTCTCCTCCCATGGTTTCTATTCGGAGTCTTGGCACTGAAACAAGTAACTCCCCGGATGTGGAGACATAACAGTCCACGGTATATTCGTGGTTATGTTCAATGTATTCTTGCACCAGATAATCGGAAAGATTCTCAAGATGCATCAAGTCCTCGATGTTATGAAAAACCTTTATGCCACGGGAAGCGGATCCCCGGCGAGGCTTCGCAATAGCAGGCATTTCGGCAGAAATAACCGAATAGGTCAGAGGAATTGGAAGATTAGCCTCCTTGAAAACTTTAGCAGCCTCAACTTTATCGAACATCGCGGCTGTCACATCAAAATTACTAACCGGCACGAAAACGTCAGGTAGTCTGTCTCGACAAAGAGATGCTACCTCAATAGCACCATCAACAAACGGGAGGATGATATTTACATTGTATTCGTCGACAATGCGACAGATGTCGTCAACAACTCCGGGATCAGTCCATTTAAGCCCTACTATGACTTTCCCTTCGAGAGCGATTGGTACCTGTTCGAGAAGTTCATAGCTGATTATTTCAACATTGTATCCGATTCTTTGCCCGCTTCTTTTCAGAAGCTGTGCCATGGATACACGGCGTGCTCCACCGAGCATGAGTACCACAAGTTTATTACTTTTCATAAGAGGTGTGTGAAATATTTTCTTAATTTCGCAACACAAGGAGAGATTCCGTGTATTGAATATAGATGTCTATTGATTGTAAATCAGGGGTTTATAAGATTGTGTATTTTGCGGATTGCAAAACCATTCCACGGTTTTGCGCAACCCTTCTTCAAGAGTAACTTGTGGCTCCCAACCGGTCAGTTGTCTGATCTTTGTGTTATCACCTAAGAGTCGGCGAACCTCGCTTTTCGATGGGCGGAGACGAGCCGGATCTGTAACCCAGGTAATATCCTCTCCCATGATTTCTGCAATTGTATGAAGGGTTTTCTCCATTGTGACTTCACGTCCCGTGGCTATGTTTACCTCTTCACCAATCGTTTCAGGACTCTTTGCAATAGCAATGAAACCGCTGCAAGTATCTTTCACATAGTTGAAGTCACGAGTGGGAGTCAGATCCCCGACCTTTATCTCCTTAATGCCGTTAGCAATCTGTGTGATGATGGTCGGAATAATAGCACGGGCACTCTGACGCGGACCGTAAGTGTTAAATGGACGGACAATGGTCAACGGAAGGTCAAAAGCATTATAAAAACTCATCGCTATTGAATCCGCTCCAATTTTGGATGCTGAATAGGGAGATTGTGGCTGACGAGGATGTTTTTCGTCTATAGGGACGTATCTTGCAGTTCCGTAAACTTCTGAGGTGGAGGTTACCAGCACGCGTTCAAGTCCTTCATCGCGAGCTGCCTGGCAAATGTTGAGGGTTCCCTTTACATTGGTGTCTATATAACTGTCGGGCGCGGTGTAACTGTAAGGTATCGCTATCAATGCTGCAAGGTGAAACACCGTGTCAGCCCCCTTCAGCAGGTGCCTGCAAAAATTGGGGTCGCGAACATCGCCTGTGACTACCTCCAGGCGCGGATGAGACAGGCCTTCAAGCCATCCCCAATTATTGAAAGAGTTATACTGAGAAAGAGCCCGCACTTCATACCCTTCGGCAAGGAGTGCTTCAGTGAGATGACTGCCGATGAATCCATCGGCACCGGTCACTACTATCTTATTCATTGCTTATCAGCGTATTGTAATTCGTTTTGAATATAAGTATTGATATGTCGACGCTTCTTCTCTTCAAAAATATCAGAGATGGTTATGAAGATACCGGTTTCCTCGACTTCGCCAAACTCATGGTTGATTGCCGTTCCGAAAATCTTCATGGTCGGCGATAGTGACATATACGCATTGATCAAGGGAGGAATATTGACACCTCGATTCCTGATCTGCCCATTGAGTATCTTATAATCATCCTTGAAATTATCGCCCGAGAACATTGTCTGAATTCTTTGGTCGAGTGCATTGGTTGCCAAACTGTCAATTGGTCTTACCAAATTCTCATGATCGGGGAAATATTTGTGGAGGAATCCTAAGAGCATGTCGCGGCATTCGGGATCATAATCAGGATACATCGTGACTTTTCCAAACAAATATTTGATTTGTGGATATTTCACTGTCAATGCCCCCAAGCCATCCCATAAATTATCTAATGCATATAAAGTGCGTATGGCTCCTCCGCTTCGTCCTCCGGAAGACTGATGTTTCAAAGATACGAAAGAGCGTCCGAGTTCTATAGTGTGCGGTAAATAATTATTGAGGAATTTATCGCTGAAATGAAACATGTGGGATGTGGCGATACGGGGAACGCCATCTTCGATTTTTATATCTTCTCCTAAAATGAAACGATATCCGCCAGTGATTTCTTCACTCACCGGATCCCAAACGATAAGTTGACGGCAAGGAGTATCCATGAGATCAAATTCATCAATATCCAGTTCCTTTCCGGTTCCTCCTCCCGCTGCGCGGAATGCTTCTTCCCGCAATCTGCCAATTTCACGCATCGTATTGGGCGCGTTGAAAGCATCTATTACGTAAAGCTCCGTTGAACCCTTATTTGCGTGCCTTAATAGTTTATCGGCTGTAAGTTCTGCCTTTATAAGTTCCTTATCGATTGGAGAAATTATATTTTTCATATAAACAAATGTAATAGCATCTGAATGATGCTTACTTGCATTTATGACATATCTTTTGCAAAATTAATAAATAAACGTCACCATACCAAACGGAGATTATTAAACTTCCAAAACTTCCCGTAGATTCAACAAGAAAATGGACTAATCTTCAGTAGGTGATATAATGGAGACGACCAATATCGCGTGTATAATTAAAAAGCAGTAGTCAAGAAATTATGTTTTTGGGGTACTATTTAGGAAATATAAAAAGGAAATTTATTTCATTGAGAATGATTTAGTTATTCAATTATTAAACTTAAAAATAAAAATAAATTTGTATAATCGGAAATTTAGTTTTACCTTTGCACTCGGTAAACGACCAAGGAGAGATGGCAGAGTGGTCGATTGCGGCGGTCTTGAAAACCGTTGAGGGTAA
>CAZFUF010000013.1:0-51261 GCA_964521885.1 uncultured Sangeribacter sp.
GCCTGGCGCATTTCTCGATTATAATCCGGCGCACTTCTCGATTATTTTTTACAGTGAAAAACGCAGAAAAGAGCGTCAAGCAAGGGATTTTTGCAGGATTTATAGTTAAATAATCTTTCAATTCTTAAACGATGTTAAAATCATCTGAAAATTGACCGATTTTGCGACCCAAACCGGGTCAGAGGTTCAATCCCATGACTAAAACCCCACTCTGTGAGCCATTTTCTGTGCCTAACTTTCGGTGAATCAATCTACTCACACTTCTGTGAATGCAACTGTGAGTAAAATTACTCACAGGCGTGAGTACTCACACATCACTCACAGCTGACCGTAATATTCTTCAGTATTCTTCGATTTGGGCAAAAAGAAAGAACGCTGAAAATCAAGTGATTTCAGCGTTCTTCTGCGTTTTACCGCTTTGTTAAGTGACCCCGGTGGGGCTCGAACCCACGACCCAATGATTAAGAGTCATTTGCTCTACCAACTGAGCCACGGAGTCATTATTTGTATGTGCATTGCGGGATTCATCCCGCTTTTGCGAGTGCAAAGTTAATACAATTTTTTAATCTCTCCAAAAAATATTGATTATTTTTTTAATTTTAATTATTATTCATGGTTTAACCGTCTTTTTTATTTATCTTTACGCCTTGATTGAGGAGAGGTGTTTCTGAGCTTCTGAATTCGCGACATCCAGCCGCCTTTATCTCACCCTTTATCATGAGATGCTCTCCGTCTGATTAGAAAATTTTAACTATATCGATATAACTAAAGTTATGAACAGCAAATCAATTTGCATTTCTCTCGGTGTTGCAGCTTTGATGCTCACCGGTTGCTCTAAGAAACTCGGTCAATTCTCAAGCGATTTCTTTTCTACTAATCCCACACCTCTTGAAACCGTAGGGATGAATGTACCTGCCACTATCAATGGCTCGATTCCCGAAAAATTCATGGTTAAAAATGCCCGCGTCACGGTAACTCCCGTTCTTTCTTGGGCAACCGGAGCGGCAAGTGAAGTTTCCGGTACTCCGGTTCTCATTCAAGGAGAGGACGTCAGAGCCAACGGTCAAGTCGTAAATTATAAAGAAGGTGGAAAAGTCACCATTCCCTTCAATGTGGAATATAAACCTGAAATGGAAAAATCTGATCTTTATCTTGATTTCTCCGTTGATCAGAATGGTAAAGTCTATACTCTCCCCCGCGTTAAAGTCGGTTATGGTGTGATCGCCACCTCTACGCTTGCTTCAGCTAAAACAATTACGCCGGCAGTGGCAAAAGATAATTTCCAGAAAGTTATCAATGAGAAGTATTCAGCAGACATCCACTTCCTGATCAATCAGGCAAACATCCGTGCTAATCAAACTTCCGCTGCCGATTACATCGACCTCAACAAGAGGCTTCTCGAAGCAAATGCCGCTCCTAATCAGGAAATTGCCGGTGTTACTATCAATTCATACGCTTCTCCTGATGGGAATCTGGAATTTAATACTCAATTGGCTGAAAAACGTGAAAAGAACACTACCTCTTTCATGGAATCTCAGCTTCAGAAAGACAAGATTACTGAGTTTGGAGAACTGACATCCTCGTTTACTCCCGAAGACTGGGAAGGATTCCAAAAGCTGGTGGAAAAGAGTAATATTCAAGATAAGGATCTTATCCTCAGTGTCCTTTCAATGTATAAGGATCCCGAACAGCGTGAGAAAGAGATTCGCAATCTATCGGCAGTATTCAATGAACTTGCAGACCAGATCCTTCCTCAGCTCCGCTATTCACGCGTCATGGCTTCAATCAATATCATTGGGAAGAGTGATGCAGAATTGATTAATCTTTTCAACACCGATCCCGAGAAGCTCACCATTGATGAAATTCTTTATATCGCCACTCTCACAGACGATAATGCAAAGAAGATGGAAGTTTACAACCGCGCGGCTCAACTCTATCCCAAAGATTACCGCACCTTCAATAATCTCGGTATGACTCAATATGTTGCCGGTGATTACAGGGCTGCCGCCGCAAACTTTGAGAAAGCTCACCAACTGAATCCTGAGAGCCGCGAAGCTGAAATGAATATGGGTCTTATTTCCCTGCTCAATGATAATTGGTCAAAGGCAAACGAACAGATCGGCTCCGCTGCCGGTGTGCCTGAAGCTGCTGATGCGCTCGGCGTATATTATCTCACTCAAGGGGAAGTTACCAAAGCCAATACAGCCTTCGGTGATGCTAAGACAAATAATGCAGCACTCGCACAGATTCTTGCCAAAGACTATGCGAAGGCTAAATCAACACTTGCATCTGTTTCAAACCCGGATGCCACCACTTATTATCTGACCGCTATTCTCGGTGCACGCACCAATAATGAGAATATGGTTATGAATAACCTTCGCCAGGCTGTACGTCTCAATAAAGACTTGCTTAATCGTGCCAAGAACGACCTTGAATTTGCAAAATTCAATCTTTCTTATCTCTAATCTGCCATCATCGGTTGTGACGGAAAAGATTTAGAAACTCTCACCTGCCCGAATTAAAAAGGTCTGGTTTCCTATAGAATCACAGGGGGTGGTCATTTAATCTGTCCACCCCCTGTTTTCTTCTTTTCACCTCTAAATTCAATTGCAAGATTGCATACTTGCATAATTTCTCCACACCTGAAATATTTATTACTATGAATCTGAAAAGACTCGCAATTAATCTCTTGATAATCGGAAGTTTTGGGAGCAGCTCAGCTTCTGAACTCTTTGATTCCTTTATATATTCAGCTCCCGACGGACGTTCCGGGCTTCACATCCTTTGGAAAGGGGAGACCGACACCATATGGCAAGGACTCCCTGATGACCGTACTCTCATTTCAAGCGATTTCGGACCTTGGGGCTCTCATAAAAAGATGTTTAATCCCCGTCTCTTCCTTAACGCCGGAGATTCATTATGGACAGCGGTGTGGGATGCTATCGGAGACGGAAGTGTGATAGCCATTGCTCAATCTCCGGATTTGATAAACTGGAAACCGCAGAAATATCTCGATTCTCCTCTTGATATGCCGGCTTCCATGCGTCCTTCAATTGCCGGAAAGAGTGATACCGTCAATTATAAGGGGAAGGAGATCGCAGGATACCTTACATCCATTCCTAAAACCACCATTAGTTCGCTTTTGGAATACTCAAGAAATAAATCCTTACGCGAGACGCTTTATAATGAGCAGGCTAAAGATGACCCCGAGCGATTTGCGGATCTCATCCCACCCACACTCTCGATTGTCCCCAATCCTTCTGCATCATATCCTATCTCGAATCATCTTATCGGAATATTTTTTGAAGATATTAATTATGGAGCTGACGGAGGACTTTATGCCGAGCTTATCCAGAATCGAGATTTTGAGTACTCTCCCTCCGATCGTGGTGGTGATGAGGGATGGCACTCTCTGAAGAGCTGGAGAGTTAATTGTCCCGGGGGTGAGTATTCCATACAGACTGATAATCCCGTTCACTCCAACAATTCACATTACCTTGCCATAAATTCAGGAGCCGAAGAGGCTATGGTCATCAACAACGGGTTCGATGGGATTCCGTTAAAAAAAGGTAAAAAATATAATTTGTCATTACTTCTTAATTCATTCGAGGGTAAAGGAAATATCCGTGCGCAACTTGTTAAAGATAAGAAAGTCATCGCATCCACATCATTAAGAATCCCCTCCGGAGGTTGGAAAACTGTAAAAGCCACGCTTCGTCCGAAAACTGATTGTGATGATGCGCAACTGATGCTGACCATCCCCGCGTCAACCCGTGTGGATATGGATATGGTCTCCCTCTTCCCGGCGGATACATATAAAAAACGGGACAACGGTCTGCGTGAAGATCTCGCCACTCTTCTCGCTGACATCAAACCTAAATTCGTACGTTTCCCGGGAGGTTGTGTCGCTCATGGTGATGGAATTGATAATATTTATGATTGGAAGGGGAGTATCGGTCCCCTTGAAACTCGCAAGCCCCTCCGCAATTTATGGGGATATCACCAGACGCGCGGACTTGGCTATCATGAGTATTTCCAATTTTGTGAAGACATAGATGCGGAACCGCTCCCTGTTCTGTCCGCCGGTGTTCCTTGCCAAAATTCCGGCACAAAATGCACGTCTAAACCCGATCGACCCATTTCCCAATACGGTCAGCAACAAGGTATAGATTTTGACAAGATGGATGATTACATTCAAGATATCCTTGACCTGATCGAATATGCGAATGGTCCGATAGATTCCAAATGGGGGTCACTCAGAGCTGCCAACGGGCATCCGGCACCGTTCAATATGAAATTTATAGGAATTGGAAATGAGGATATGATTACCGAAGTGTTTGAACCACGCTTCGAAATGATTTATAATGTCCTGAAGGAGAAACACCCTGAAATCACCGTCATCGGGACAGTCGGACCATTCTATGAGGGATCGGATTACACGGAAGGGTGGGATTTTGCACGCCGCCTTGGTGTCCCTATGGTCGATGAACATTATTATGTGGCTCCCGGATGGCTTATATATAATAGAGACTTTTACGATAAATATCCGCGCGACAATACAAAAGTTTATCTCGGCGAATATGCAGCCCACCTTCCCGGACGCCAATCCAATGTAGAAACTGCTCTTGCCGATGCTCTCTATCTCACCGATGTGGAGAGAAATGGAGATGTCGTGGCGATGACCTCATACGCACCTCTATTGGCAAAAAAAGGTCACACTCAATGGAAGCCGGATATGATATATTTCGACAACACCGGTGTTTCCCCCACAGTGGAATATTTCACTCAAAAGCTTTTTGGTAATAACAGCGGAGACAAATTTGTGCCGGCGGGAACCAGTCTGTCAGCCGAGGATCGTAAGGCAAAATCTCGTGTGGGTTCTTCAATAGTCTATGATTCCGATTCCGGCGAATATATCCTTAAAATTGTCAATATGCTCCCGGTGCCTGTCAAGATTGATATGAATCCCGCGCAACTTGGAATCAAAGAGACAGTCGTCAAAGGTGAGCAGATCGCCGGAATGCCGGAAGATACAGTCGCCACTCCCTCATCAATCACTCTTGATCTGATGGGAGGAGAGATACCTCCGTATTCCATGACAGTGGTGCGCATGCGCTGATAAAACATACTGAGATTCCGATATACACTTTCACCTGTGAATCGGAATCTCAGAGTTTTCAGAGTTTTCCCTGCTATTGGTTGCACATTACAGATTTTTTATATAAGTTTGGCAAATCAACAGGGAGTCACGCTTCTTCCTTTTTTTAAAAAATTTATAATTTTCAAATCCACCTTATCTCAACCATTATGGATTTTGCAAAAACTTCAAATCAGGTGTTTGACCGCGCCGTTTCCGATTATCATATCCACGACAATATCGATTATCCTGTCTGCAACCCGTATCCACAAGGGAGTGTGGAGTCTATATTGTATGCAAAATGTTGGATTGATGCCGTGCAATGGCATCTCGAGGATATAATCCGTGATCCGGAAATAGATCCCATAGATGCACTTGCTCTCAAACGCCGCATCGACAGATCCAATCAGGATCGCACGGATATGGTGGAAGATCTG
Organism: uncultured Sangeribacter sp.; assembly: GCA_964521885.1. Classification (GTDB taxonomy): domain Bacteria; phylum Bacteroidota; class Bacteroidia; order Bacteroidales; family Muribaculaceae; genus Lepagella. The sequence goes on from CAZFUF010000013.1 coordinate 5,575, forward strand.
GACACTTATTTTCGCTCCATATTTTCAGAGGTCACTCCCGCCAGGGATGCCACTATCAATACAGAATCTCCTGCCTGGGCTCTTGACCGGCTATCAATCCTTGCGCTCAAGATCTGGCACATGAGGGAACAGGCTGAACGTTCTGATGCCGATGCTGACCATCGCCAACGTTCAGAGGCAAAATTAAATGTATTGCTTGAACAACGCGCTGATCTCACGTCCGCCATTGATACTTTATTGGATGATATTGAAGCCGGACGAAAGTATATGAAAGTCTACAGGCAGATGAAAATGTATAACGATCCATCTACCAACCCGGTGCTTTATGCCAAAAAATAACGAAAAAAACATACTTGTTGCGAGGCTTTCTGCACTTGGAGATGTTGCGATGACCATCCCGGTGCTCTACGATGCATGTCTTGCTAACCCTGAAAGGCATTTCATTTTTCTGACTAAGAAAAGAAATGCATCTTGCTTTATCGAATCTCCCCCTAATTTAAGTGTAGAGGGAATAGACTTTGACAATTATAGGGGATTACCCGGAATTTTCCGACTTGCACGTGAACTGCGCAATAAATATAACATTGACACTTTTATTGATTTGCACGATGTCTTGCGCACTCAAATAATGAGGGTCGCCATGCATCTCACCGGGGTAAAAGTATTCAATATTCTTAAGGGGAGACGCAGCAAACGTGCTCTCACCCGGCGTAATAATAAAATCTTGCTCCCCCTTGTGCCGACGATCAGGCGTTATGCAGAAGTTTTTCACCGTGCAGGCATAAAACTTGAACCTGCTTTCACTTCAATTTTCGGCAAAGGACGAGGTGCGCCTGAAGCCTTCGGTCATGTCACACCTCCGCCCGCTCCCGGGGAAGTATGGATTGCGATTGCTCCATTTGCCAAACACAAAGGGAAAATCTATCCTCTCAACCAGATGAAAGAGGTGGTTGATGTTCTCGCAAAAGAGCCGGGACGAAAACTTTTTATTTTCGGATTCGGAGAAGAAGAGGAGAAGAAGATAGAGACTCTGAAAGGGGATAATCCGAATGTATACAACATGGCAAAGCTAAGGATAGGTTTTCCGGCAGAATTGGCTCTTCTGAGTCATTGCCGCGTAATGTTATCCATGGACTCCGCCAACCAACATCTTGCATCTCTCGTAGGCACACGTGTAATCTCTATTTGGGGTGCCACCCATCCTTATACGGGTTTTCTGGCATGGAATCAATCGGAGAAAGATTGTGTTCAACTCGATATTGTGTGCCGACCATGTTCAGTGTTCGGCGACAAGCCCTGTATGCGCGGTGATTATCAATGTCTTGTCGGAATCAGTCCGCAGCTGATCATAAGCAAAGTCAACGAAGCGGCAGGGTATAGTTATTGATGCCGATGACATCATACTCAGTGGTTTTTTCTATGACCGGGGTGAAGACGTGCATTTTAAATTAATGAAATTCAACGAATCAATGAAAAAAATAATAAAGGGTGTTTGTGTCGCCATGCTTGCAATGATTCCGATGTCTTGTTTTGCACTTGGCGATTCAGCTGATATTCTCTCCCCTTTGGCAAAAGGTTATCTTGAAAGAGGGAGGGAAATGACTCGCGAAGGGAATCCTCTCGGAGCAATGGATCAGCTTCGCTATATTCAGACCTCACATATTATCCCCAATGCTTCTGAAAGTCAACAGTATGCTTATCTCCTGGCAATGGCAATGTATGAACTCAATGATTCGGAAGCCGTAGATCTTCTTCGGAAATTTTCTGCTGATTATCCCGCCTCCCCTCTATCTTTAGGAACATCACTTGCAGAAGCCGATTACTTTTTTTTCAACGCCCGATATCCCGAAGCTCTTGTTGCATATAATAAAATAGACTTTCAGAGGATTAATCCCGACGAGCGCCCGATGTATGATTATCGTAAAGCCTTATGTGATATCCGCACCGGTCATTATGACGAAGCCGACAAAATTCTTATTAATCTCAAGAGTCAAAAGGGCTTCAGCAATATTGCCCTCTATTATCGTGCTTATATAGATTATGTGAAAGGTAATTATTCAGCTGCCAAAGAAGGATTCACGGAATTTATGAGAAATTCCGCTAAGGATCTTGATAACGAACTGAATCCAAAATATTATATAACGCAGATAGACTATGCCACCGGCAACTATTCCGAAGCTGCAGCCATGGGAAGCGGGTTGCTGGAGAATAATCGTGTTGCCATTTTAATTCCGGAAACTCTCAGAGCGACCGGTCTGTCATATTTCAAACTTGGAAATTACGACATGGCTTACCCCTATCTTCAGCAATACCTCAAATCTATCAATAAGGAAGAAACTGTCCCCGACAGTGATGCCCTCTATGCGTCAGGAGCAATTGAATATGCGCGCGGCGACAATTATGCAGCGGCTCAGACTCTCGAGTCCGTGGCATCTGAAGACTCTCCTGCTGGTCAAGGTGCTTCTTTAATTTTAGGTCAGATATCTGCGTCTGCCGGCGACAACAGTGCCGCTGCCATCTCTTTTGACAGGGCTTATAAACTCGGGTTTGATCCTGACGTTTCCGAGACAGCGTTCTTTAACTATATAGCCGCCCGTACTCACGGAGGAAACATCCCCTTCTCAAGCTCAATTGATATGCTCGAGACTTTTCTGAAAGCATATCCGGCATCCCGTTATGCTTCCACTGCGCGGGAATATCTCGCCACCGCTTATTATCATGAAAAAGATTATGCAAAAGCTCTGGCAAGTATCGAAAAAATCTCAAAACCGTCACGTGCGGTATTGGCCGCCAAGCAGAAAATTACGTTTGAACTTGGCAGACAATACGCATCGGCAGGTGACTCAAAGCGTGCTGCCGAATATCTCGCGCAATCAGTGTCTTTATCCAAATATGATTCCGCATTGGGGCTTGAAGCCCAATTATGGCTTGCCGATGCGAACTATGCACTTCAGAAATATAAAGAAGCTCAACAAGGATATGAAGCTTATATTCGTTCGGCTTCTTCTTCCACCAACAAGACTCTTGCCCGCTATAACCTTGCGTACTGTGCCTATATGCTCAATGATTATAAAAAAGCAGCTGCGCTTTTCGCGGAAGCTTTAAAATCGACTCCCGCTTTACCCTCTACACTTGAAGCGGATGCAACGACACGTATGGCGGATTGCCGCTATTATTCCGGAGATTATCGCATCGCTGCTGCCACTTATGATAAAGTCAAGCAGGGGAGCGGGGACATGGCTGCATACGCTACATTCCGACATGCAGTGATGATCGGTCTCGGAGGAGACGTCTCCGGGAAATTGGGCGAACTGGAATCCATGAAAACGAAGTTCCCTGATTCCCGCTGGCTTGCTGAAGCCATCTTAGAGAAAGGGTTGACCTATGCGGCTCTTGACCAACCGGCAAAAGCATCTGTGGAATTTGAGACTCTTGTCAAGACATTTCCTGATAATCCCGGCACTCGCAAAGGTCTGCTCAATCTGGCACTGAGTTATTCCCGCCAAGGGGAAGAGGAATTGTCGGCCCGTACATATCAGAATGTGATTGAACGTTGGCCCAGCAGTGAAGAAGCCCGTCTTGCCAATGAAGATTTACGTCGTTGGCATGCCGCACATGGGACACTTACCGAATATTCTCAGTTTCTCGAGAATATCCCCAATGCTCCTAAGTTAGACGCGGCTCAGGCGGAGCTCCTGGAATATGAAGCGGCCGAAGAAGCTCTCTCCGGGAAAAATCCCACTACCGAAAAACTTGAAAAATATGTCGCTAAATATCCTGACGGGAAATATGTTGCAAATGCGCTTGCAACCATAGCTGAGGAAGCAATGGACGCCGGAGACAATCAGAAAGCTCTTGCCGCTTATCGTCAGCTAGCAGCTAAAGGAGGGCATACCTATGCAGCGGAAGCATATATCGGAATCATGCGTACCACAGACTCCCCGGAAGAAAGAATCAGATATGCACGAATGGTAATCGCCACTGGTGGAGTTTCGGCGGAAGTCAAAGAGGAAGCTACTCTCTACGAGGCCATTGGTCTGGAAGATTCCGGCAATTGGGCGATGGCTGAGACCCGGTATTCTGAACTTATGACTAATCCCGACACGGAAGCAGGTGCGCAGGCAGCTGTCAGACTTGGGGAAGGACTGCTTGCCAAAGGTCAGATTGAGCGGGCTGAAAAGGTGCTCTCTGATTTTACCGATCGCGGGAGCTCTCAAAATTTCTGGCTCGCTCGCGGATTTATCGCTCTGGCGGATGTCTATGAAGCGCAGGGGAGGCGGAGTCTCGCTCTGGAATATATAAAGTCTCTGCGCGATAATTATCCCGGTGATGAAAAATCTATTCGTGACATGATTTCCCAACGATTAAAGAAATGGAAATGAAAAGTTTAAATTCCTGTAAAAAATATATACTGCCTATGGCAGTGGTTGCCTGTTTATTCACCCCGACGGGAGTCGGTGCGCAACTTCATGAAAACATTTCTGTGGAAGGTAAATATGTTCCCGATATTATCCGTATAGACAAAATTAATACTTTTCCTTCTTCGTCACAACCTAATCTACCAACCGAACCTATACCATATGAAACGGGGAGCATTAACGCTGACTTCCCATCGACGCTGGTGCTTATGCCGGCATTAGGTTGGCGCTCCACCCGCACCTTGTCCCCGGCACGTGGCTACGTGGATTTTTCCCTTGGCTCCTGGTTAAATTCCAACCTTAGTGCAGGTGGAAAATTTATTGATACCGGGACTACCAAAGCAGGTGCTTCCCTTCAATTTAATTCTACTTCTCTATGGAAACCGAAAATTGGACAAGGGTCGGAGGATATTAAACGATGGCGTTATGACGGTGCGCTCTCGCTATATTGCACTCACACATTCAAAGGGATCGGTGAATTATCGGCAGCTGCTGATTATTGCATCGGATATTTTAACTATTACGGCTACTATCCGGATGCAGACGGTTATAATTACACACGAGGTAAAATTCCTACGGAAGCTCCGACACAGACTTTTAACCAGGTGGCGGCACGAATCGGATGGCGAAATATTCCCGACGCAGCCCCCCTGTCATGGCGTCTGGATGCCGGTGTCCGTCATTCAGCTTACCGGGCTCTATACCTTCCGAAATTGTCACAACCGGTGAAAGGTGACAGAGAAACCATGATATATCTTCAAGGTGGAGTCAATAATAATTGGGATAACGGCTCTTCGATCGGTGCTGATGCCGAGGGTAATTTAATACTATTTGCAGATGCCGGGAAACCGGTCATGACTTCCCCGTTTACAGGTTTTGATGCCGGACGATTCACTCTTTCGCGCCCTGATAATTACGGTCAGATCTCCATCACTCCGTATTACTCTTTCCAAAAATGGAATCTCAATATCCGTCTTGGTGCAGAAGTGGATTTTACATTCAATGCCGGAGAATATGGAAATCGTTTCCCGGTTTTCCATATAGCTCCTGACGTGAGGGTAGACTTTCGTAAAGGTGGCTTTGCTGCTTATCTTCATGCACTTGGGGGAAATGAGCTCAGAACTCTCAGCCGCGATCGCGAACTTGATTATTATGCCATTCCGGCTCTCTCTTCCACGCGCCCCGTTTATACGCCGCTTGATGCAACTCTCGGCATAGGGATTGGTCCTTTCGGGGGATTCTCGGCGGAATTGACGTTGGGCTATAAAATCAGTCGTGGGTTACCTATCGGAGGATGGTATCAGACTATGCTCAATACAGGTTTTATCCCTCTCGCAGGATTAAACACAACACAGCAGGCAATGGCATATTCACTTGATCCCACCGGGCTTAACCTTCAGGGAATGTGCTTCCGGTTGACTTTGGATTATAAACCCATTAAGCAATTGGAACTGAATGCGAATGCCTCTTTTCAGCCCCAATCGGAAAAGACCGGGTATTTCAACGGACTCGATCGCCCTCGTCATACTGTTGAAGCATCTGTCATAATTCGCCCTGTTGATAAGTTAAGAATCTCACTTGGTTATGAATATAGGGGTGGTCGCAGAATTTTCACTCAATGGTATTCGGCTAATAATCTACCATCCGACGGTGGCATGAAAGCCGATATCGATATTGATCGTCATCAAGAATTCATCAATCTGAAAGACATCAATCTCCTCAACGCATCTGTTGCCTGGAAATTGACTGATACTTTCACAATCCATGCGGAAGCGAATAATCTGCTTAACCGTCGGGAGACTCTACTCCCCGGATTACCCTCTGAAGGAGTAGTGGTCACCGGTGGTTTGAGCGTTATCTTTTAAAAGCGGGGATCTTGAATATTTGAGAATTTTAGACCACGATTCCAATTTTTCAGGAGCGTGAGTCCAGAAATACAAGACATGTTTCCCTTCACCTTTCGGTTAAAACAAAATCCGTAAAAAATCAGTTATACTTATATAAGATTTATATAAACACGGGCATAGAGCCCTCTCCCCCTATCCCTGACTGACGTAATAAAGAATTACGATATGGCAAATACTACATTCACTCTTTCATATCTGAACGAAGACGACAAGGCATACGGACTTGCCGGAATGGCAATCTCTCTCGCGGCCTTGAATGCCATGGACAGAGTAGCATATGTTGATCTCGACAGCGACGGGCCGATGGTGTTCTTCTCAAATTCATATTATTTCCCGGCTACGACATCCACCTCACCCAAAGCCACATGGGATATATTGCTGCGAAACTTCCATATCACATCTGCTATGGTCTTGAGTAATGTTATGGCGCGTTCTCTCGTGCGTCTCGGTGAGGAAGTACCTTCCGATGCGCTGAATTCAATTTTCGAATTGATGAAGGAGGAAGGGATGGAGACTTGTGCTCTCGAAGAGGATGAAGTGCGTGCGCTGTATGATCGTACACTCAATTATACACGTCGAATTTTCGGGAATCCACGCTTACACTCATCAGTAGATGAGTTTGCGCGTCATATCTCCCGGCGTCGCACTCTCTCGGGGCTCGAAATTCTGGAAGAACTCAATATGCTCCAGATAATCTGAAAAAGTATTACATAAGTTATCCGTATAGTTATCACCCCGCTGCTTAAATTTTGAGTGGCGGGGTAAATTTATGCGAAAAAAATTTTAAATTTGTGGATAAAATCTTGAAATCTTTAATATGAAGAAAACAGCTCTTACCATTTTTGTTGCCCTGTGTGTGCTGGTCAATGCCTGGGCTGCTGATGCCCCACGCTACGTCTTTTATTTCATCGGTGATGGTATGGGGATGGCTCATGCCCTCTCCGGTCAAGTTTATAACCGCACTGTCCGGGGAACCGATGAGCCCCTGACAATGATGAAGTTTCCCATCGCTTCCGCAGCCATTACCCACTCCGCGTCATCACCGGTGACTGATTCAGCGGCAGCCGGGACGGCTCTCTCTACCGGCTCAAAGACACGAAACGGTATGCTCGGTATGGACAAAGACTCTCTTAATGTCACCTCTATCGCCTGTGAATTGGCAGATAGAGGATATGCCATTGCACTTGTCACCTCAGTTCCCCCGGATGATGCGACCCCTGCGGCTTTCTATGCCCATGTCCCTAACAGAGGGATGTATTATGAAATCGGGTGCCAGATGGCTGAGACCGATTATGATTTTATCGCCGGCTCCAATCTTCGCGGACTTAAGGATAAACAAGGGAACCCTACTGACCTTCTCCAACACTTCGATGATAACAATGTAACGATTGCTTACGGACTCGATGAATTATCAAAAGTTCCCGCCGGGAAAGCGTTATTGCTCAATCCGCGCGAGATTGACTATCATCAGATTCATTTCACTATCGACTCGGTGCCCGGAGCGATGAACCTTCCGGATATGACCCGTGCCGCTCTTGACCGAATGAAGATTAACGGACGAGACCGCTTCTTCATGATGGTGGAGGGAGGAAATATTGACTATGGTGGCCATGCGAACGATGGTGGAACCATTATCAAGGAGGTGCTCAATTTTAACGATGCTCTCAAAGTGGCATACGACTTTTATCTTGAACATCCGGACGAAACACTGATTGTAGTTACCGCAGACCATGAAACCGGTGGCTTCGCTCTCGGCAATAATTCAGTGGGGTATGACCTTCATCTTCAATATATTGACTATCAGAAGATGTCGAAAGATAGGTTTGCGGAATATTGTCGCGGACTTTTGAAGAGCGACAAACCATACGACTGGGAAGATATGCGCAGCTTCCTCAGTCAGACATTTGGATTCTGGGGTCCGGTTCCCGTAACTGAATCACAGACCGAAAAGCTAAAAAACGAATTCGATCGCTCTTTTAAAAGCCGCACATCAAAAGATAATAAAACACTCTACAACTCCTTCAATACATTCACTGAGGAAGTGTTTGACATCTACGATAGTCTGACAGGCCTCGCTTTTACATCCAATAATCATACAGGAGGGTTGGTGCCGGTGTATGCAATAGGTGTGGGCGCTGAACTCTTCGCCCCAATTAGCGATAACACTGAGCTCCCCGCAAAAATGCGCTGTATCACAAATCTCAAATAACTTTCCGTGCATATTCAGCCCCCCATTTTTCATGTAATTCACCCCAAAAGTTAGACACAAAACTTTTGGGGTGAACTTCATTTTATAAGTCGGAACCTAAGAGTTATCAATAGGATAGATTATGGAAACAAAAGTAAGACCCGCAGGTATCAATTGCCCGCGGGTCTTTAAAAACTATTTCAGGTTATTTTCAGAGTGGATGCTTGTTGCCTATTCAGTCAGTAATAATGATTTTTTGGCTGACAGAACCCTTTACTCTAATGTACGTACCGGGAACGATATTCTTGAAGTCTTTTATTCTGAATCCGTTAAGGTCAAAATATACCCAACCGTCATTTAATTCCCCGATTGCATTGATACCGACATCATCCTTCTCCAAGGAAAAATGTATGGGTGAATCATCAGCAAGCACGATGGAGCGGCTTTCTTCCTTGTAATTTTCGGCAGTCGCAGTGACAGTCCATTCCAATGACCCGGGAGAGGTGATAATTACCATGTACTTTCCATCTTCCTGAGTAGGCTCGGAAATTTCCTTGCGATCTCCACATTCAAAGGTTACAACAGCACCGCTAACAGGTGTCAGTTCGGTTTTGTCGGTAATGGTGCCGGAGATGATAACCTGATCCTTCTTGAGGGAGAAGTTCATATCAATTTCCCCGACAGTAAGAGATTCTGTAGATGATACAGATAAATATCCGGGTGCGGTAATGGTTACTGACCATTCCCCGGTCCCCGGCTCGGAGATAATAAGGGAGAAATGTCCTTCGGAGTCAGTAACACCGGCTATCTCCCGGCTATCCTCGTTTACAAAAATAACGGTAGCACCGGCGATCCCCTCAGCGGTCGTGATGTCAGTCACAGTGCCGGAAACAATCACTTGATCGGGGATGAGTGAGAAATTGATTATATTGTTATCCTCAGTCAATGTGCCAACTACAGTTTGCGTAACAAATCCTTCGGCAGATACACTCACGGTCCATTCAGCCTCGCCGGGGACGTTAATACGTTTCTCATATTTACCGTCTTCTCCTGTGGTGACAGATTCTTCAGTGCGGCTTCCGCAGGCGAATGCTACAGTCGCTCCGCTTACAGGCTCGTCTTTTTCATCGGTAACTGTGCCACTGATCTTGACATAAATCGGTGTCAGTGTGGCATTAAGTTCGGCAAAATCAGTGTTTCCATCGATGGTAAACGTCTGAGATTGATATGCTGAATGAGAGAAAAGTATTGTCCATTCAGCATCTTCCGGACTTAAAATATTGAGAGTGTAAGAGCCATCGTCGGTTGTGGTAGTTGAATAGGTGGCATCGCGATTTTCAGTTGATGCGACGACATTTACACCTCCCAGTCCCTCTGATGTTTCAAGATCAGTGACGCGCCCGGTAAGAGTCTTCACTGTATTTTCAAGTACAATATCGATAGTAGTTTCCCCTTCAGGAATTGTCCGCGGCTCCATATCCTCGGAATCAACATAATAAAATCCGGGGGCAGAGACAGAGATCTTATACTGTCTGTCAAGCTGCATGATTTCGAGAGAATATTTCCCTTCGTTATCTGTCGTCGTTTCATAATAAACTTCACCGCTTGTGAACTTTATTGTAGCACCTTCCACGGGGGCGGAATCTTTGTCGGAGACTGTACCTGTCACCAGACCGGTAGCTTTCTGAGTGCCGATTATCACAACTGGAAGAGAACTGAGTGTATAGGGGGTGAGAGTTGCAGTTGCTTGAGAATCAGATCGTCCATACATGGATTGCCCTGAAGTGCCAGATATTAGAGAGAACTGCACATCTTTTCGGGTCGGATCTGCATCGGAAGTAATGGCAATGCATATATTTCCACCCTCATAGGTAAACGGTTCGTCAAATACGATTTCCAGGAGGGGTGAATAATATTCGATCGTAGAACTATAAGTAGCCTGAGAATCAAAATGAACAGATCCGTCTTTGACTTTGGTCATTTCAGAAAGATCCTTAAATCCACCGGATGTCGTGAGCTTATCGCGTGAGTCGGATGAAAGATATACTGAATATGTGACATCTGCCGATGATGTCGTATTATTATGATACCCGACAAATGTCATTGACACGATCTGACTTCCCGGCTCTAACCCGAGTTGACTCTCTTTATAAATCATTTCGGTGTGGGAATGCTTATAATAAGCGTTGATGGGAACATTGAAATCGCTTGAACCTCTTGTGCCAATCTGTTTTTCCTCTTTGGCTACTTCAAGTCCGATATTCACTTCCACCGGATTGGTCTCATACTTGAATTCACCGGATTGGAAAACTGCCTTCATTGTCACCGTGCCTGCAGCATGAGGATAATAGCTCATCGTAAACTCCTTTTCAGAAGCAACCGCGAATTCATCTGCGTCTGCTGTTGCCACGGCTTCATCTCCCGCATACAATGTCACAGTGTAATCAGTTTCAGGAACACTATTCATGTTCTTAAGTTTTAGAGATGCAGTGTAAGGATTGTTAATACGTCCTTCCGTCGGTATGCTGTGGCTGACATACATAATATCATGGTCCACCTGAGCAAGACGATAACCGGTAATATGAGCTATGTTGACATAAATTCCTTCGAATGCGATAAACCATTCTCCGGCAGGAATATCATTTACGGTCAGTCTCTTGAAAAGATTGGCTGACGAAGATGATAATAATTCTGAGCCGAACGGTGAATTCGAATATGCATCCTGTAAAGACATCACTTCTGTCCAGTTCACGCGGTCTGCGGAATACTTTATCTTGATATTGGCATTATAATCACTTCTTCCACCTATCCTTCCGATAAAAACCTGAAGCGGCTCGTCATCTTCATTCACTTCGAGTTTAGGCGTGATGAATTGAGTGCTCGCGTATGAATACTTGACGTTGTTCTGAGCCCATTTTGCGTTCCCCGGAGTTGCAATGACCTCGGGTGAAGATCCAATCTTCCAATAATCACCTTCCACCAAGAAATTGCCGGGGAAATCCTCCTCCTCAAAATCTTCCGTCCAGAGAGCAGGATCGGTAATCAGACCGCGCACTTTAATGGATTGGGAAGTCACGTTAGTTCCGGTGAAAGTCAGAACATCCTCATACCAGCCGGGTGTCGTGGCATTAAGGGAAACCGTAACATCAATACTTTCACCGGCGGGTATCTCCTGAATGCCCGATACTGTAAAATTATCCGATGTCTCATATGCCAGATCTGTCAGCGGAGCCGCCCCGTCATTTTTCAACTGAAGGGAAAGAGTCCGGGTATCTGCCGGTGCAGAGAAGCCGAAATCAAGTGGAATAAACTGATACTCAGCTGTTTGATCTCTGACAATTTTCAATTCCGGCTTATACTCCTTGATTGTGATGTAGGATAAAGATTTATAATTGCCGTCAGGATCATAAAGGAAGTAATAATTACCGGTTCCAGTAGAAGCATTGAATGAGACATTCACATTCATTTCTTTGGTTTCACCGGCCTCGAGTACTTCACTAAGTTTAAGTGTAGCGATCTTGGTGCTTGAAGATGCGGCGGAAGAAGACCCGCGATGTAAATAAAGTTCGTAGTTCTCGTCGCCACTGTTAAAAGGAAGGTCTCCTGTGTTTGTCAGAGAGACTTTCAGGGATAATTTAACGGAATTACGTTGATCTGCATTTAGAGAGCTTCCTCCTGTATTAGATGCGCTGCTGAGGATGAAGCTTTTTTCTTCCTCGCGTTCGGCAGATGTCGCCGAGACGTCATCGATATAACAACCCTCGATTCTGAATCCGACATATTCACCGTTAAACTCAGTCGGAACCGTGATGGTCTTCGCTGTGTAAGTGGCCTTATTATCCTCTCCCAGCTCTATTTCCTGACCTGTGGTGAAAGAACCGTCGGCATTCTTGGTACATTTAAACAGTCGTATTGTATTGGTGGCGGCTGTGCTGTATGCTTTGCACCAGAAAGAGAGTGTACCCCATATTTTGGGGGTAACAAGAATATCGTTTGCCTCCTGGGTGTTGCCGTATGGACCGATTTTCTGCGTTGAACAATATAGACTTGGAGCTTTAGTCCCATAACTATAAGTATAGGAGGAGTATGTCACCTTATAATCAGTGCCATTGATGTTGTGGGTGTCCACAATTCGCGACCATCCCTTCAGCCCGAGGTCCGGTTTCGACACTGACAGTGTGCTCATATCCTCTACATACCCGGGTATGGTAATAGTGTTCGCATTTATTCCAAAATACGAACTCAAAAGCAGGCATAAGAATAGTAAATTGAATTTATGCATAAACTAATATTTTAAATTATGTTTATGCACAGCAGAAATGTCCGTTTACAAAAGTATATTTATTTTCCGAAAATACTCGACAAAAAGTTTATTAAATTAAATAATTAACATTATTTAACAGAGTAAAAGAGGACTGTAAATATATATATATGTAATTTTACATCGTAGTGCACAGCAGAAATAATCCATCTATGTAGTGTTAATTTATTCATTATCATCATGAAGCATGCATCTTTCTTTTTAGCTATTACGGGAGTCGTTCTATCAATGACTGCGATGAATGCTATTACATTGGATGACAACTCCTATCACAGATTATCATCGGGAAGCGGGGAAAAAGGGTTAATGTCATCCGGAACTTTTATAAATACCCCTTATTCGGGGAATAATGCCAAAGTTGAAATTAATCCCGCGGTGAAAAAATCCTCGTCAATCAAGGGTACTCAATTATATTATGCCTATCCCGAGGGCTCCGACTATGCCAAGTATAAAATTGTTGACAGCAACAACGACGGTTACACATGGAGCGCTCCGGGACTTTATGGGATGAGTTATTCGGGAGGACTGGCGACAATGCAGGCCGATGACTGGTGCATATTGCCGGGAATTAATATGGATGATGCGTCTGTATTTTATAATTTCTATTGCGAAGCCCGTGGAGCCATGGATGCCAATCCCGAGGATTTCGATGTGTATATAGGCAAGTCTCCCGATGTGGCTTCAATGACAACTAAAATCCTTGAAGTCAGGAATCTTGAGTATAAGCGCGATATGAATCTGTATGATAAGTTCGAGAAGAATTTTCTTATTTCTTCACCGGGTACATATTATATAGGTTTTCATGCGATAAGTCCTGCTACAAGTTGTGCCTTTTATGTAAGGAATATCTACCTCACGAAAACTTCCATTAAGTCTGTTTCCCCTGCTCAGGTCAGCGATGTCAATATCACCGGGAACAGCCACGGAGGACTTACGGCTGGAATCAGTTTCAAAATGCCTGTTGCCAATAATCTTAATGAGACGTATGGCAACGATAAGACCATCACGGTTAAGATAGTCAGCCCGGCAGAGAAAAAAACTGTCACCGGGGCTCCCGGCAGTCTTCAGAATGTGGTCATAAAGACGCTTGAAGGTGATAACGAAATTACCATCACCACATCCGATGGCAATAATGAGGGTCTCCCTTATACTGCTTTTGTCTATACGGGACTTGATGTGCCGGGAAGTCCGGAAAATATCACGTCCTCCGTAAGCGAGAACAACATGACCCTTACCCTTAAATGGGATGCCCCGACAGTCGGAGCCAACGGAGGGTATGTGGATCCGGATAATATGGATTATTATATATATAAATATAATGATGCAAAAGAAACCTGGACGTACATGGACTTTACCAACGGTGAGACAGAATATTCCACAACTGTCAAGCCTTCGGCAGGTCAGCAGAATATAATCCTGGGAGTCGCCGCCGTCAATATCAAGGATGAGGAAACTCCGGAATCGCTCTATGCCGTCACTTCAGGAGTAATCGGACGTCCCTATTCCACACCGTTCATCGAGGAGTTCAAGATCGGGAATGAGATTTTTAATCCGGTGGTGAAAGAAGTGCCGTCAGATGAATATGACACATATCTGTGGTTTGGAACCCCGGCTGAAGGACTTGGCTCGTATGCTGATCTCCCCGGACGCAATTGCTATATCGCTTTCTCACGCCAGAGCGGCAAGACTTCATACTCCAGAACCGTATTGCCCAAGATCAGCACCATGAATATGAGCGACGGGCAGGCAGGATTTTATATTTTCATCAACTATGAGACTCCTAAGACCCAATTCTATATCACTGATTTCTCAGGAAAGGAGACTCTTCTCGGAACGATTGATCAATACAGTGGAAGCGGGGGTTGGACAATGTTTACCTACGATATCCCTGACGAATATCTGGGCCAGAGCTGGGTTAACTTTATTATCAAGGCTGAGTATGACAACGGGTGGGGACAATTCATGACCCTCGGAGGATATGAACTGACCTCAATAATGGATCATGACCTTGCCATTTCATCGCTTAGAGGTGAGAAAGCGCTCACAAGTGAAGAGACGGGTTATTATACAGCAGTGGTGGAAAACCGTGGTCGCTCAGACGAAGATTTAAGGATAAAGGCTGAGGTTTTCGACGACGAAGATAATCTTCTTACCACTTTGACCCTGATGGACCATAGCGACCCATTGACAATAGAGAAAGAAGAGAAAGGTGAATACCATTGGCAATATGCACCGACAGATAGCCATGAGGGTACGGTGACGTTGCGAGTAACCGTGCTTAACGACGATGATCGTGCCGACAATAACGTGTTTGAACTTCCGATAACCGTTAAAAAGGCATTACGTCCTGAAGTTGATGAGTTTGCATTGACAGGCAATGAAGGGAATATTGTTTTGAACTGGGGCACCCCCGTGATTCATATCCACGACAGTTTTGAAGACTATGATGCTTTCTCTTACGATGAATATTTAGGTTATCTGCTCAATTATGATGAGGATGGTCTTGCAACATTCACATTAAACGGTCTTTCATCATTCCCCGGCAGTGAAGCTGCCAAGGCATGGCAGGTATTCTCCGTATCGAAAAGTGGGATAGTCGGCTCCAATTATGCTGCTCCAGATGGAGATCAGTATCTGATTGCATTCGGTCCCTATGACAGTTCAGCAGCTTCCGACTGGTTGCTTTCTCCGATGATCAAAGGTGGATCGGATGTTAGCTTTAAAATGAACATTGTCGGAGACTATGATGAATACCTTGATGTAGTGTATGCAGTCAAGAGTGCTCCAGAGTTGTCGGATTTCCGTATTCTTGACGGAATCACCAAAACCAAGTTCGGTTGGGAAGAATTCAAGTATAACCTTCCTTCCAATGCCACTTTCTGGGGGCTGCATTATGTCAGTGCTGATTGCTTCGGCGTCATGATTGACGAATTAGACTATAAGGTTGATTTCAATGGAGAAGTTGTCGGTCATAATGTCTATCGCAACGGTGTCAAGATAGCGTCAGATCTGAAAGGATACACCTATTCCGATCCTGAGGGTAAGGCAGGAGACAAATATACAATGACAGTAAGCTACATTAATGCCAGCAAGGTAAAGAACGAAGGGAAGATGAGCGATGCGCTCACTTTCTCAGATGCCGGTGCCGGGAATATTGAAAGTGCTCCGGAAATCATAAAAGTCGTGTATACTACGCCTTCCGGAATCGTTATCACCGACCCGGTAAAGGGTGTCTTTATTAGAAGCACTTATTATAATGACGGTACTGTTGTAACCGATAAAGTAGTGAAATAATGTTGAATAAAATAATCTTTAGTTGCCTTGGGCTGGCTTTGACTATGTCAGCTCAGGCATTTTCCCCGAGACCTTTCCATCATTCAAGTCCGGAACGTACTGCAGTCCCGAATATCACTAAGGCTCATAAACTCATGTCTGAACCGGTGCGGGAAGTGAAAGCCAATGCCGAGGCCGATGACTGGGAGGTTATAGGAGAGGGGTCGATGACCGACTTCGTGGTTGGAGATCTTTTCTGGTCAAATCCTAAAACATTCTCAGTCACCATCGAAAGAAGCAAAACGGATCCGAATACTTATCGTATTCCTCATCCATACGCCAATTGGAATGACCCTGCGATAAAATCGTATGTCAAATATGATTCCTCAAAAGACTCTCCTATGATCATACACATCTATAACGGAGTGTATGCATGGTTTGAGGAGTTTGATACGGGGCTTGATGTGGATCTATCCTTTGCAGGGTTTCCGGATAAAGGGGAACTTACTGTGAAAATGTGGGGTGAGGATTTTATCAAGGACAGTGGAATTCAGCTCGTGGCGGCTGAAGGACCGTCAGTGCTATGCGGAGTGACGGAAGGTATTCTTTCACTGAGTGCGTTCGGATCTTTCCAGGGACAATCTCATCATAATGTGCTTTGCGACATTGGCGGTAAATTCGCAGCCTCGGGGAATTATTATGTGGCGAATTATAACGGAGAATTCAGGATTAGCCTCCCATCCTCGTCAGGAGATGCGGAATGGAAATATCTGGGCACCGGGTCCATGACTGAATTTGTGTTCTCGTCAATGTTCGGGCGCACACCAAAAACTGTCAATGTAGAAGTTGACCAGAGTGTCATAGATCCTACATTATATCGTATAAAGGCCCCGTATGCTGCATGGTATGACCCACAGCTGACTGATGTATGCACATACGAAGAGACAGCTGCAACTCCTATGATAATTCATGTGGAGGCAGGTCAATACGCCTGGTTCGAGAGTTTCAATACCGGAGTTTATCTCAACTACACGAATTCCGATATCTCCCTGAAAGGGAATGTCGTCGTGACCCAGCAGGCGGAACAGATGGTTACCCAATATGGCTTTATCAATGTGGCGAATTATTGGCCGGATGCCTTATGTGCATATTCAGACGGTGTCCTCACACTCGGCAAATCGTTTGCCATAGAGGACGAAGAGTTTTCCAATATACTCCTTACCATAGGAAACAACGAGGAGAATTTTTCAGGTAATAATTACGGGAATTTCCGTATTCAGCTCCCGGTGAACGGTAATAATGATGATCATGCCTGGGAATCGATAGGTTTTGCTGAGTATACAGACGACCTGCTGACCATGTTTGATGATGAAAACAATGAGAACCAGACATGGAAGGTTGAGATGCAGCGATATAAGAATGATCCGACGATGTATCGCCTTGTAAATCCTTATGCGGGGTGGAATAGCCCGTATAGTGATGTGGTATTTGATGATTCCCGGAATTATCATCTGATAATATATACATTACCCTCACTGGGGCTGGCATGTATCGGAGATTTCGAGACAGGAGTATGTCTTCCCGGATTGGGAATGATGGGTATTACGTCAGATGCATACTATTATGCACTTTCCTACGGTCTTGATTTTGTGGCTGACGTGATGCCTGAACTCTTTGCTAAATTTGACGGTAAGGAAATGTCTTATCCTGCGTATATTGAATTAGAAGGTGATAAGACTCCTGCGCTCCTGGCTTGGTTCGGCACATATTCGGATGATGCCCTGTATTTGACCAATCGATCAGGGAAGTTCAAGGTTAAGTTCCCTGAAGAAGGTTCGGTCTCAATGAACTCTGAGGAGAACCTGGATGTGCCGGCCGAATATTATACATTGGAAGGAATCCGTCTTGATCACCCTGTGGCAGGCCAGATTGTAATAGCCAAAAAAGGAACTCTTGTCAGAAAAATAATAGTGAAGTAATCACTAAGAAGATTTATCAGATACAATCAGTCTTTATCAACCCCGGCATATAAGTGTCGGGGTTGAAATTTTTATCGGGGGCCGAGATAGGGTCTGAGTTACAGTAAGTACCTTTCATCTGATTCAGACCTTTTTATGAGTCAGGGTCTACCAATCCAGAGCACGGGTATAGCTTCGGCAATTTGATAGTTGAAAAATGTTAATTACTCTCATAATTATGAACAATTAAGGAAGAAACCACATTCTGTCTATAGATTACAAAACAAAATTATTATGAATACTGAAAAATATTTGATTGCTTACTTTACTCAGAAAGGTAAGGAGGAAACAGCAAATTCTGCAAAAATCGCTGCTCAGGCAGCTGAGTTACTTAAGGCAAGGGGGGTAGATTTCGATATGTTTAATATTGTGCCTACCGAGACTTATCCAGAGGATAGACAGGAATTTGAAGTGGCAACTAAGAGCGAACAGCGACTTCATCGTCGACCTGAACTTGCTCATAAACATAGCGGAATGAAATATGTGAAAGATATAATACTCATTTCCCCCAATTGGTGGGATGCACTTCCGGCTCCGGTCTTGACTTTCCTGGATGAATACGATTTCACGGGGAAGAGAATCGTGCCTGTGATCTCAACAAAAGATGATGCAAGAAACGTGCGTCTCGAAGTGCGCAATTTCCTCCCCAACACGTGGGTGACCGCGGGCGTAGATGTGAATGAATCAAAAAGCGGGGATGCATCGGTTGAGCTTTCCGAGGCAATTGAGCAACTTTTCAGCCCCTCTACATCGAAATATTGAAATCGCATGGGTTTTGAGCCCTGCGCTTTATTAGGTTATAGTCAGGCGATGTGTCAATTCCAAATGTTGACACATCGCCTGACTATATTTTCTTTTGAACGCCCAGGGATGGTGGGGGTGCGGTAATGATGATGGTTAAGAGCCGGAACATCCGGCTAATTCATCAGATGAGAAAGATTCCCGGAAATGCGGAAGATGGTTTTTCCGGGAGCGACTGTCTCAAGCGAGAATTTAAAACCATGAAGACGCAGAATCTCGGAGCTGAGAGTAAGCCCCAGTCCTTGCCCGTTCTTTTTTGTGGTGTGGAAAGGATTGAATAATAATCCCGAGTCTTTTTCAGATACCCCTTTCCCGTTATCTTCAATCTCAAGAGACCATCTGTGGGAATATATGCGTGTGATAATGCGGATGATACCGTCGCTTCTTCCTGTCTCTGCAATGCTTTCAGCTGAATTTTTGACAATGTTGACAAGCGTCTGGCGCATCATCGCCCGGTCAATGGATATGACCGGAGAGGTTTCACAAAGATCAGTTTCAAGTTTAATTCCTTCAGATATGAGAGATTTAAGGAATGGTAGTTCCTTGCATAACTCCGCGTTATAATCAGTGGTTTGCAACACAGGTTGCCCGATCTTCACGATATCTGCATAGCCGCGTATGAAATCCACCAGATGTCCGCACCCGTCGATACAACTTGAAGCAAGTTCGCGGAGTTCAGGTTCCATATACTCCATATCGGATAAAGTCTCAAGAAAAGATTGCAATCCTCCGATTGTATTGTTTACTTCATGAGATATTGTCCGGACCACTTTCCCGTATGCGTCTTTCTCAGCTTTTCTTATCTCATCAGTCAGTTTTTCTGTAAGGATGAAGGGTCTCCGGAATCCCTTTTCCATGAAACTAAGACGGGAGATGCGGTAGATTTCCGTGTCTGCCGACTTGACGATGATCTCTTCTCCATCATTTAATTTTGAGATTGACCTGAGACCCGCATTTCCGTTAATCCCGGGCTTGCTACCTATAAGATCATTCACGTCAGCTCCGGTCATATCGGTAAAGGCAGAATTGACAAGAGTGAAACGGTTGTCAAAATCCATGATTGCGACACCCATGGGAGAGGCTTTCACAAGAAGTTCAAGAAGATTATTGGTTTCGAGAAGGCGCAGTCGTTCTTCCGAAAGCCTGTCCATAAGATTGTTGAAGACTTTTACGATTCTGTTGGCTCCGGGTTCATGAGAGGGTGCCAGGCGGTTGTTGTATTCCTCCCCCTTAAGCAGTTCTATTCCTATGGCGGCTTTCTTTACAGGGGTAATTGTAGCGATCCATAGCCAGAGAAGCAACAAGATAGTAATGGCGGAACATATATATGTCCATATCTCAGGTAGTCCGGAAACTGATATTGCAGTAGTTCCGATAATACCGAGCAGCGTCAGACTCCAGAGAGATTTCATGGCTTTATGCCAAGTTTCTCCATCCTGCGGTAGAGACTTTGGCGCGTCAGCCCGAGAGCAAGTGCGGTTTTCGACATATTTCCTCCATATCGTTCGATAGCTGAACTAATAAGGCTGCGTTCCACCTCCTCAAGAGTTCCACCCGGAGGATCTTTCAGCGGCATGTGGGGAAGATGCGCGTCTGATGGTAAACATATATCATCAGGTGTGATTATTCCCGATTTGCTAAGGAGAATTGCACGCTCCACCCGATTCTTCAGTTCCCTGATATTTCCCGGATATGGTATTCGGGTCAGAAGCGTCATGGCTTCCGAAGATATTTCGGGTACGGAGATTCCGTTTTGCCGGGCGTATGATGATAAGAAATGCCTGACGAGCAGAGGTATGTCGTCACGTCTTTCTCTGAGAGGCGGAAGGCGTAAAGTGATGAGGTTGATACGGTAGTAGAGATCTTCACGGAATGTTTTTTCCCTGACCATATCATCCAGATTTGCATTAGTGGCACACACCACGCGAATATCTACTTTTTTTGTTCGGCTGTCGCCGAGTGGTTGGAAAGTATGTTCCTGAAGCACTCTTAGCATTTTTACCTGCTCAGCAGCTCCGAGTTCCCCTATTTCATCAAGAAAGACAGTTCCTTTGTCAGCAAGTTCGATGCTCCCTTTTCTTGAAGATACTGCTCCCGTGAAAGCTCCTTTGACATGACCGAACATCTCGCTTTCAAAAAGAGATTGCGAGACTCCTCCTAAATTTACTTTTACGAAGGGAGCGTCATGTCTGCGGCTGTTGGCATGGATGGCTTCGGCAATCAGTTCCTTTCCCGTGCCGTTTTCTCCGAGAATGAGAACCGGGGCATCTGTCGGTGCGACACGTTCTATAGTCGAGAGAATACGTTTTAATTCAGGGTTTTCTCCTATTATTCCGGTTCTGTCAAATCCTTTGTCGATAATATTTTGCTCCTCTTTGCGCAGACTCAATGCTGTTTCTGTACGTTGCAGGAGCACCCGGTTGACGAACGGCTTGGTAATAAAGTCGAAAGCTCCCATACGCATCCCTTCGACAGCGAGGTCGATCGTCCCCCATGCGGTCATCAGGATTACCGGAGTGTCAGGAAGAAATATTCTGACTTTCTGAAGCAGTTGCAATCCTTCCTCTCCGGTTGTGGACCGTGAATAATTCATGTCCATGAATATCAAATCGAAATCATGCTTCCTGACCGCATCAAGAGCTTCATCCTGATTGGATGCCTCTGCAGTGATATAGCTCGCCTTGTTCAGAAGTAGTTTGAGCGAAAGCCTGATGGTTCGGTCATCATCTATAATGAGAATCATAGTTCAAAGGTAGTTAAAATCATCAAACGTTACAAATATTCAAGACCAAGTGATTTACACCAAGTGATTTCATGAGGCAGGCTCTAATTTCAAGTTAATGAAGAATGACAGAGAAATCAGCATCCACAGGGGTGTCAGTGGCGTAATCCCATAGCGTCAGGCTCCGGAGTTGATAATAATAATACCAGAACAGATATAATTGGTTCACATAATCCCGTCTTGCCTCATCCTTGTTGATACGGGAGTCGTTTAGATCGAGAGTGGAAATCCTGCCGATCAGATATGTCTCTACATTTGCGCCATATCGTTTGGCCGCTATTTCATCTGCCCGGCGGCTCAGTTCAAGCTGGCTCCTCTGATTCCCATATCGTTCCACGAGAATGAAGAGGTTTTGCTCAAATTCCTGGCTTTCGCGTTGAAGGGTGCTCTCGACCACTCTTCTATTGCTTTCAGCGACTTTTACCTTCCCTTTCCTTTTCCCCCAATCGAGAATAGGAATTTCAAACCCGACCTGAGCAAGCTGATTATCGCGTAGATCGGAATAGACTCCGGACAGACGGTCATTTGTGCCGTTATAACCGATCTGGGCGAAAAGAGTTATCTTGCGCATTTCTCCTTTAGCTTGTGCCACTGCATAATCAGCTTCAAGCAGCCGTCGTTTAAGATTGGAGACATGACAGTTGTTTTCAAGTGCCTTTTCAAGTGCCGACCGGTAAGTTATCTCCGCATCTGGCACTTCGGTAGGGATTGAAGGCACTATTTCCACTCCGTCTCCCAGACCGAGGAAACTACGCAAAGTAAACATGCACGAACGGAGTTCACTTTCCGTGTCTGTCATAGCCGAGCGCGCCTCAAGGAGATTCAATTCCATCTGAAGAAGGTCATTGCCACTTATGCTTCCCAAATTTCGTTTTTCAACTGCCACTTCATAAAGTCTTTCGGCATTATGAAGATTCTGACGGGCAATCTCGTTGTTCTCCCGGGCCATGATAAGCCGGAAATAATGACCAATCGCTTGCATCGCCACTTCCTCGGTCTCGCTCAGGAAGCGTGCTTTCGCCTCCGTGAATCTTACCGGCTCGATGCGACGGTTCCATTTGACATCATTGACCCCGAAGACAGGTTGGCGCAGCGAAAGGGCAACAGGAATCGACATGAAACGGTTATATCCTCCGGCACCGAACTGACGTGTGTAATCGAGAGAAGTACTGAGGGATATCTCACCCCCTGTGAGCCAGATTTTTTGTCTCATGGCAAATTCTCCGTTCATCTGCAGATAATTGATAGGGACATAACTCAAATTCCCTTCCGCATCCATATATGAACTATATTGTTTATAGTAGGCCGGGGCAGTAGCCTTGAAAGTGATTTCAGGGAGCAGATCCGCACGGTAATACCGGTATTCCCACCAGGCGGTGCGCAATCGGTCGAGTGCTACGGCGGCATCCACGCTATTTGCTCGTGCTCGCATGATCGCCTCGTTCACATCCATTTGCATGACCTCACCCCCTGTTATCGAAGATGCAGAAGGCAGGGCTTCTTCACCCCGGATTAGGGCGGAGTGAAGAAAGCACACTGAAAGTATAAACCAATGTCGAACTAAATATTTCATCTGATCATTTCCGGAACGTATTATTCATCTTTGAGTGCGATTGCCGGTTCGACACTCATGGCTCGTTTTGCAGGGAAGAAAACACCAAGTAATATTATCATCTGCATGATGACATACGACAAAGCCGTCCCTATCCATATTTCCTGCCAGATATTTATAGAAACACCGTCATACAGTTTTCGCACATAGAGTAGGAAAAGCAGTACTCCCGGGATAAAACCTGATATGAGAAGTATGGTTCCTTCCGAAATCAGCCTTCGGAAAATATCGGAGTTTCTTGCCCCTGCCACTTTTCTCAAGGCGATCTCTCCGCTGCGTTGCTGCACGCGGAGCCAGAAACTTCCAAGCAAACCGAGGAAAACGATTATCAGGAAGAAAACCAGCATCGCCATATTCATTCGGACTTCAATATCATGCGTACGTTCGGTGAGATATTTTCTGGTATTCAGAGACTGAAGATTATAGAGAATAACATTCTTCTGGTGTCTCAACGAGAGATTTGAATTGAACTCCTCGATAAATTGCCGGGCTTCCCCTTTCTTTACACGTAGAATAAGATCAAGTCCATTCCAGGCAGGAGGGAGGGATGCCTCTTCGATAGGGATAAGCATCATTCCGCTGCTCCGTTGCTCGTATGAGTTACGGCGTATAAAGGTTATAATATCACCTACCCGATAATCGTGTGCGGTGTCTTCGTTTAACCGTACTCTCTTGCCTATAAGTTTTTCAACACCTTCCTTCGAATCTTCACCATAAGAGAAGTCGCTGGAAGGTGATATAAGTATCTCTCCCTTACGAAGACGTGACTCTATTTCCGATGCAGGAAGCCCGGTCTCGGAATTAAGCTTCAGCACCCTGACGATATCAGGACTCGCATGGCGTAGATTCCCGTAGTAACGGATGGAGTCAGGCAGTCCTTCTATAGTCATTTCATTTCCTTGCCAATTCATAACGAAAGGAGTTGCGTTCATTGATATAGCCACAGCTTCGACGTGAGGATTTGAACGAAGTCGAGAAAGCATGGTCTGAGTATCTCGCCGGACAGATTCATCGGGATCATTTTCTTCCGTGATAAACTGCGGGCTCTCCTTGTCGACAACGCGGAGCGAAACAGTGAATACATCTTCAGGATCAAAACCAAGCGGGAGAGCGTAACCTTTTAATAGAAAGATAAGGGTTAGAGACAGGGAGCAGATGACGGCTCCGACTACCATGAGTTCTATGCCAAGCCACAGATTGCTTCTCCATTCATGCAGCATCTGCGGAATCAGATATCTTTTCATATTTATTTCAGTTTTTTTTGCCCGATATAGCTTCGGCTGGATTTACACGCGTGGCTTTCCACGCCGGAATACCGGTGCTGATGAGATTAAGAATGAAACAGAACAGGAGTGCCACCAGAAATACGTTCCAACTGAATAGCATTGAGAAATCCGGGCGTGCAGCCGCCTGCACAGCTGTGGCAGACCAGGCCTCGATATAGTTTATGAAGAGGTTAGAGAAGAAAACTAAAAATGCCATACACAGAATGAGTCCGATAAATCCACCGAAAAGGGAAAGAAGGAAATTCTCACCGATAAGTTGTGAGATGATCTTGAACCTCGTTGCCCCGAAAGCTCTCCGCACTCCGATTTCAGATACCCGTCGTTGAAGACGGCTTCTGGTCATTCCGCTTAGATTGATCGCCGGGAGAAGCAGAAGTATTGCATAGAGAAGGAATCTCCGTAATTGTACCCCCTCGGTCTCAGGTGTTCTGTTGCTGGCTACTCCGGATGTCATCTCAAGCACCGTGAAAGGGGATCCATGGTAAAATATCTCCTTCCCTTGTGAAGCGAACTGAGAGTTATAGACTGCATAGCGCCTTTCAACCTCTTTCTTTATAGATTCCATCGATGTGCCCGGGGCAAGGAGAAGGTAGACGTGAGTTTCACCGCATTCTTCACTCCATCTGTCGGATGCATCCTCTTTCCATGCAATCCATATCTGACCCCACGCATTATGAAGAAGAGGATTAGGATCGCGGACAATACCTTTGACTTTGTGAGGTATATAATCTATAAATATTTCCTGCCCGAGGAGATTCGCCCCATTCCCCAGTTCGCGAGCCACACTCTCAGATAAAATCACTTCTTTAATGCCTGCGTCTACCTCTGATTTGGTGAACGGTGAACCGGAGATGAATTCGAAATCAAAAATTTTCCAGAATTCATCATCAACCCGTTTCTCGGAATATGTCCCTGGATCTATCCCGTTGTAAGATACCATCTTTGTCTGTGTCCATGACGCTGCATAAGATACATTTTCAACGCCCGGAATGTTCTCGTATAGTTTTTTGCCGATCGTGGTTGACATCGAACCGGCATATTCACCCCCTTCAGTTCTCAAATGAATAAATGGGGCAACCATGAGACGGTCTCTTCGGCTTTCAGGGGAAGCCTGAATTGTCTCGACGCGATTGACCATGTATACGGCCATCAGCAGAAATAGCGAGAGAGCCGTGCCACTGATTGTGATCCACGTCACCAGAGGGCGTTCTCGCAGTTCAAACAATATTTGTTTCAGATAATTCATAGTTCATAGTTCATGATTCAGAGCCCGTCTCATAAAAATTTGTGAGCCCCCGGAGTCGCCGGGTAAATTCCTCAGGAGCTTCTCTATTGGATATGAGTTAAGGCTGTTTGTCATATTTTAATATTTGATGTTTTTTCATAAAATTGTTCTGACGATAGTGTGACATGCACTCCATCAACCTACTATTCTGCCGTCAAAGAATTTTATTATACGATCGGTGGTGCGTGCCTGCTGTTCGTTATGTGTCACCATTACAATCGTCCGGCCGTCCTCACGGTTAAGGTGATGAAGAAGATCCATTACTTCAGCACCCATTTTAGAATCAAGATTTCCGGTCGGTTCATCGGCAAGAATTATTTTTGGATCACCCACAATTGCGCGCGCGATCGCGACTCTCTGACACTGACCTCCTGAAAGCTGACCGGGAAGATGACGCATACGGTGGTTCAGCCCTAAACGTTCAAGCACTTCAGTTATAAGTTTTTTTCTTTCAGTAGGGGTGACGCCTTTACGGTAGATGAGAGGAAGAGCAACATTCTCCGCCACATTCAATGAGGGGATCAGATGAAAGCTCTGGAATACAAAACCGATATTGGCATTACGGAAAACTGCTTGAGCTCCTTCTCCCAGTTTCTCAACTTCCCTTCCCATTATCTCAAGTTTCCCTTTTGAAGGTCGATCGAGTAAGCCGATTATGTTCAGCAAGGTTGATTTGCCGCATCCCGACGGACCCATTATACTCACGAATTCCCCTTCGGAAACTCTTAAATTTACATTTGAAAGAGCAAGTGTTTCAATCTCTTTAGTGCGGTAGATTTTCTCTACACCTTCAAGCTTTATCATATTCAATCTTTTAATTTAATTTTCTTCTGATTCTTGTATTCACTCATATGGCTTGTGACGACTTTTTCTCCGGCTTTCAGTCCGGTGATTACTTCCACATAATCAAAATTACTGTCGCCCAGAATTACTTTTCTGGCTTCTATACTTTCCCCATCGGGGTTTGCTACAAAAAGAATGTATGTACCGGCTCCGTGGAAATATGGTCCATTGCTTATTCTCACGACATTCTCCTTAAGTCCGCATATCAGATTAAGATCAACGCGAATTCCTGCACGCAGGCGTGAGTCTCCGGCATTGTGAAGCAGCACGTTGAATCCTATCATTCCATTGGTTGCCTGAGGGGTGACACTCCCGATGCGTCCCCTGAGCCGGGTGTTGCCAAGTTTAACTTCAACTTCTCCTCCGGCTATGACCTTATCCGCTTCACCTTCGGGTAACTCTCCGGAGATTCTGAAACTATCGAGATCGGAAAGAACAGCGAGCTTTTCACCCGGAGAGACACTTCCACCGATATTGGAATTGATATATGTCAGAGTTGCGCGCCGTGGTGCCCTGACCCCTGCATCGGAGAGGACTCGTCTGGCTTCATCGAGCGTACGCGACTGGATACTTTCCTGAAGCCTGCTGCTTTCAAGACGTGCCTGGCGGGCAAGTTTTTCATTTTCGAGTTGTTTGCGTAACTGTTCGAGTTCGATGACACCTGTCTTCCATGCCAGTTCCGCCTGACGGACACGATCACCGGTTCCGCTTCCGATGCTGTCAAGTCGTCTTTCATTTGAAACTTCCTCATGAAGTTCCTCCACTGCCATCCGCTTCGCTTCGATCTGCATCTCAAGATTGGTGAGATATGTCCTGTTGTCAAGACCTGTCTCCACAGTGGTATTACGCCGGACAGCCAATTCATCACCAAGACGTCTTACTTCGCCTTCGGCTGATTGTGTGTCGAGACGCAAAAGTGCATCTCCTGCATTCACTATATCTCCTTCGCGATGAAAGATCTCGAGAATCCTGGTTGAAACCGGGGAGGTGACTACTTCCTCGTACGCCGGCACAACCTTACCATGAGCAGATACGGTGTTCTCCACATTCCCCGTATCCGCAACGCAGAATGACAGCTGGCTTCTTTTAATGGAGCCTCCGGAGATGTGTGCAATAACCATGAGAATTGCAATTATCACGAAAATGATGGTGGATGCAATAATCAGTCTTTTAACTTTTTGTTTTCTTTTTTCCTTTTCGGGGATGAGTGTATCCATTACAGAGCAGAATTTTTTTAATTCTGCCCATAGATGTAACAATAAGTGTGCCAAAGTATTTAATTTATTGATAATCAATAAATACGGGAGTAATAAGCTTGTCCGTTATCGGACAGTTTTAAAAAAATGGACATTAGCGATTATTCATAAAGTTAAATAAATTAGAACGCGGACAGAAAGATAAACAGTAAAGAGTATTTTAGTGTTTTAACTAAGAGGCTGTCTCAAATTTTTATGAGACGGGCTCTTAGACTCCAATTTCCCAATAATGAGAATTAGGGTGCATGGTGCCTTTTATGGAACAGGTTGTTTTCATCCACGACTCAACAATTCCGGAAAGCTACTGATAATATAAACACATTTTAAGAGTTATTTAAATAAATGTTATTATAATCATGAAAGATATAGATTTATCAGCAATTAAAACTCCTGCGGATATCCGCGAAATGAATATTGATGAACTCACTCAACTCGCATCAGGAATGCGTGGTGCTTTATTGGATAAACTTTCAGCCCACGGAGGACATATCGGTCCCAACCTTGGAATGGTCGAGGCTGTTATCGCCCTTCATTATGTATTCGATACACCTGAAGACAAGATTGTCTTCGACGTGTCTCATCAGACTTATCCTCATAAAATGCTCACAGGACGTATGGAGGCGTTTACAGATCCGGCACACTACGATGACGTGACAGGTTACACCAATCCATCGGAGAGTGAGTATGACCTATATTCACTTGGCCACACATCTTCTGCGGTTGCTCTGGCAGCCGGACTTGCCAAAGCACGCGATCTCCGGGGGGGTAAAGAGAATGTGGTGGCTGTGATCGGAGACGGTTCACTTAGTGGTGGAATTGCATTCGAGGGGTTGGATTATGCTGCGACTCTCGGCACTAATTTCATCGTTGTAGTCAATGATAATCAAATGAGCATAGCTGAGAATCATGGCGGGATTTATGCGGATTTACGTCTGTTGCGGAACACCAACGGGACAGCGGAACCAAATCTTTTCCGCGCCATGGGTTTTGCCTACCGGTATGTGAACTATGGCAACGATCTGAAGAGCCTGATCGAGATGTTTCGTGAGGTCAAGGATATCAACTATCCTGTCGTGGTTCATATCAATACTATGAAAGGTATGGGTTTGCCGGTTGCCGAAGCCAATAAGGAAGAGTTCCATTATGGAGGTCCTTTCGATCTTAAGACCGGGGGACCACTACATGAAGATAATCCAAAAGATGAGCCGGAAGATTACAGCGACCTGTTTGCAGAAGGTATGTTGCGCCGGATGAAAGAGAACGGAAAGATTGTCACCATTACAGCTGGAACTCCCGGAGTTCTCGGTTTTGACAAGGAAAGACGAAAGAAAGCGGCCAACCGGTTTATAGATGTTGCCATCGCCGAACAGGCGGGTGTCGATATTGCGAGCGGTCTGGCTAAAGGAGGTATGCGCCCGGTTGTCGGATTTGTGAGCAGTTTCCTTCAGCGGGCATACGATCAGTTCAGTCAGGATATTGCGCTTAATAAGCAGCCGGCAACTTTTGTGATTTTTTATGGCTCCATGTTCGGAATGAATGATGAGACGCATCTTGGATTTTTTGATATCGCACTTCTTTCCAATATCCCTGATCTTCTTTTCCTTGCACCGACATGTAAAGAGGAATTCGAAGCAATGCTCGATTGGTCAATAGCTCAGGATAAGCTCCCGGTGGTGGTACGTATCCCAGGCTCAGTGGTAACATCAAATGCCGAAGTTAAGATTCTCGATGATTATTCAAAGCCGCAGTATGATATCGTGAGACGCGGAAAGGAGGTTGCGTTGATCGGTGCGGGGCTTATGTTCGGAATCATGACTACGGCTGCGGATATACTATCGAAAGAGGGGGTGAATGTAACGCTTATAAATCCTCGTAATCTATCCGCTCTCGATACCGCTACCCTGGACTCACTGAAAGAGTATAAGACTGTCATCACGGCTGAAGATGGTATTATCGATGGAGGATTCGGTCAGAAAGTCGCTTCATATCTTGGCGAAGCGCCTGTGAAGGTTGTCAATCTCGGATTGCCGAAAGAGTTTCTCAACCGGTATGATTATTCCGAGCTAAAGAAGAGATGTGGTCTCAGACCTGAGCAGATAGCCCAATCGGTATTATCTTCATTGAAGTAAGGTTATGGGTAATTGAGAAAATCACTCCCCCAAAGACGCCCTATCGACCCCCATTTTTATGAGTCGGGGTCTTAATGAGTCGGGTCTCAGTCAACATGTTCCCCCTTTTTTTCGTTTTAATATTATAAAATAATAAAATTATGAAAAAAACACTTGAACAAGCAGCCCTTGATTATCATCGCTATCCACAACCCGGAAAGATAGAAGTAGTACCGACCAAACCATACGACACACCCGAAGACCTTTCATTGGCATATTCTCCAGGTGTGGCATATCCATGTCTGGAAATTAAGGATGATGAAAGAAAGATATTTGATTATACCAACAAGGGAAATCTCGTAGCTGTCATCTCCAATGGCACAGCGGTTCTTGGTCTCGGAGATATCGGAGCCAAAGCTTCAAAACCCGTTATGGAGGGGAAAGCGTTATTATTCAAAATTTTTGCCGGAATCGATGCATTTGATATTGAGATTGATGAAAAAGATCCCAAGGAATTTATAAAGACAGTAAAGCGTCTTGGTCCGACATTCGGGGGAATCAATCTTGAAGATATCAAAGCGCCCGAATGTTTTGAGATAGAGAATGAGCTGAAAGCTCAGATGGATATTCCCGTAATGCACGATGACCAGCATGGCACTGCGATTATCTCCGGGGCAGCTCTTTTGAATGCTCTCTTGCTTCAAGACAAGAGAATCGAGGATATCCGTCTTGTGGTCAACGGAGCCGGAGCAGCAGCGATGGCATGTACGCGTCTTTATTGCAATCTTGGAGTGAAGAAAGAAAATGTGGTGATGTGTGACAGTAAGGGTGTGATTCGCAAGGATCGTGCCGGATTGTCCGCGGCAAAAGCCGAATTTGCCACTGATCGTGATTTGCATACTCTCGCTGAAGCCATGAAGGATGCGGATGTATTTCTCGGACTCTCAGTGGCAGATGTAGTCACATCTGATATGGTTCTCTCCATGGGGTCGCGTCCCATTGTGTTCGCACTTGCAAATCCGGCTCCTGAGATAGCCTACGAAGTAGCAATTAATACACGTCCCGATTTAATTTTCGCAACCGGCAGAAGCGATTATCCCAATCAGATTAATAATGTGCTTGGCTTCCCATATATTTTCCGGGGAGCTTTGGATTGTGGTGCAACTCAGATCAATGAAGAGATGAAAGTCGCTGCTGCCCGAGCGATTGCTTCACTGGCGCAGGATCCTGTTCCGGAAGAAATTAAAAAAGCCTATAACACCCCCGACTTGAAATTCGGGAAAGATTATATTCTTCCAAAACCCTTTGACCGCCGATTGCTGATGGTCGTAGCTCCTGCAGTTATTAAGGCAGCCGAAGAATCAGGTGTGGCGCGCCGGCAGATTGATGATTTCGATGAATATACCACTAAACTGCATGAGATCATCTGCAATAACGATTCCTTGATCAGCTATCTGATCATGACCCAATCAGCCTGTCAGGCTATCAGATAACCGGCTGATTTTTACCGGGAAGTGTATAAGACTAATGAAGTAAATGTCAAGTCGAAATCGCTTCAACGAATTATAAGCGAAGACCATGCAGTTTTGAGTCTGCATGGTCTTCGCTTCTTGATGGGTGATTCTAAGTATCAAAATCAGATCACAAAAGTTACTTTTTACGCCATCTACCCTTCATGAAAGAGCTAAACAAATAAACTGTCTAAATTATCGGAAATTTGATTTGAAGAAAAACTATTTAATGCAATAGCTAATGATATTATCGGTAATAGTATTCGTTTCATAATTATAAGTTTTTATTTTATTACTGCTTTAAATCCTGATCCTGAGATAGTGGTTTTAGGATGAATTCCTATTCTTTTACCCGATATAGTAACATTATTTGCCTTGATCTCAACGTCTCCGGAAGGTAATTTCTAATTACATCAGGGGTTTATGGACTTTGCTGGATAGAGGGCTTCCCACCAGGAGGGGTCGTCTTTGAGATATTTTGCAAACCATGCAAACATGGTATCTATCCATTTACGCCGCTTCGTCAGATCGAGCACAAAATGATTTTCGCCGTTAATACCGACAAGTGCCACTTCCCGGCCTAAGAGTTTGAGAGCGGTGAAAAGTTGTACACTCTCTCCGTACGGAACATTAGTGTCCTGATTGCCATGGAGGAGCAAGAGAGGTGTATGTATTTTATCGGCATTGTAGAGGGGACTTTGGTTCACATACAGTTCACGGTCGCTCCATGGATATTTATCACCCATACTAACTTCGCTATAGGAATAACCCCAATATCCGTTACCCCAATAGCTTGTGTGGTCACTGATTCCTGCGTGGGAGATAGCGGCAGCAAAAAGATCTGTTTGCGTCTGAAGGTATTGAGTCATAAAACCACCGTATGACGCTCCGAGACACCCTATCTTTTCAGAGTTAACCCAAGGATGTTCCTCAGTAAATTTTTGTACCCCCGTAATAATATCCTCAGCAATCCCTTGTCCGGCGGTTGCCACATGTTTGGAAGAATACTCCTGTCCGAATCCGGCAGCTCCTCGTGGATTGATTACCAAAGCGATATATCCGTTGGCTGCATAGAGGTGAGGATTATAGGTGGCATCAAGGTATCTCCCTGTCGGACTGCATCCTCCGTAATAATACACAATCATTGGATATTTCTTTTCAGGGTCAAAATCAGGGGGAAGATTATAGCTGGCATATAAGGTATCTCCCTCAGCGTTTTGATATTCCCACTTATAGGTCTGACCCAGTGCAATCCCTTTAGTACGATCATCATTAAGATCTTCAATAAGTGTTGATTTAAGAGTGCGTGTATCGAACGTATAGAGTCTATAAGACGTGTCAGGACTTTCCCCTTTATAGAATCCTACAGGAGCTTTGTCGGCAAGTCCGAAGCTCATGATGTAATCCTCCTCAACATTCAGGTTTTCAATCTTCCCGTTATCAGGATTTACCCTATAAAGGGGTTGCATGTCTCTATGTTGGGCAGTAAAATAAATTTTATTGTCAATCCCGCTCCATGCCATCTTTAATATAGCCGGGTCAAAATCACGCGTCAAGGGAGTAATATCTTTTGTGGCGATATTCATCACGTATAATTGATAATCATAAGCGCTGGGAATTACTCCGTCAGGCAAGATGTTCCCAACTCCGCCGAAGGCTTCCGGCGAACCGATAAGTGCCACCCGTTTACCATCAGGGGATAGGAGGGCATTGGCCATGAAGCCATCTTTATCGATAAGAAGATCCGCTTCCATAGTTCTTAGGTCAAGAAGATAAAGAGACGACACAGTGGTCGGACGGGTGCCGAGTTTCAAATCCGTGGTCATAAAGAGAAGAAAATCCCCGGAGTCAGAAATTCCGCAGAGATATGAGCTGTTGCGCCCGAAAGTCAGTTGAGATGAAAGTCCTGAAGCAAAATCAAATTTCATCAATTGATGGCGATCGCGCCATCCCGGCTGTCGATCCTCAGGATTCAATACCTCATATACATTTGCATCTTTTTCCTTAGGGCCGTTTATCGTCTTATAATAAACGGCAAACTTCTCATCCGGAGAAATTACAGGGGTTGTCGAGGGGAAATCCGGACTTTTAACCGATTCAATTCCTGAGACTGGATCCAAGGTTACAAGTTCAGTTATCCCATTTCTTGTGCGGGTGAAATAAAGCAAGTCGGATTTTGGCATCCATGACATCTCTTGAGACAGATTTCTGATAATTTTACCGGATCTAATGTCAGTGATGTAATATGTATTGAAGTCGGTTTCTCCTGAGTCATTTTTAAAATAAGTGCCTGACATAAGGTATTTCCCTGAAGGTGAAAGCCCGGCGTTTCCTAAAAAGATACCCGTGAAGATATCGTCCATTGTATAAGGACGCTTCCCCTCATTGTCAAATTTGAGCCCGGAGAGATTTTCTCCTTCGATAGATACTTTTATAGTATCATTACCCTCTTTTGTAGAAACAAACTTAATTGAGAAGAAACGTTGGCCCGGTGAAAGATCCAGTAGACTATTTACAAGTTCTTTTCCGTCTGCAAAGACTTTAAAATTCTCTATTCCTTCTACCTTTACCGCCCCCTTCAGATAGGAAGGATTATTCAGAGTGAAACCTAAAAGGTGAAGCGCATTCTCCTTTGGAGTGGAGACAATGGAATCTTCAAGCCATTTTGCATTCTCTGCCAAAGATAAATTCAGTGATGATTCGAGAAGTCCTTTAGAATCGAATTTTTTATCGTTGTTGTCGATAGAATCAAGCATATAAGGAGTATTGACAATAAATGCGCCCGCATATCTAAGACGGGGAACATTTACACTCTCTGCACACAGAGATAGATGTGCCGTGACAATGGCTAAAGTGAGTGCGCTGACTCCTAAAAAAGTATTGAAGGTAGATTTTAGTTTTCCCATAATTATTGAATTTATGGCAAATATAGTAAAAATATGGGTAATTTACTCCAGAGCCTCCCTATTGGATACGAGTTTGGGCTATTTGCGACCGTGGTTTCAAATTTTATGAGATGGGCTCTTAATAAAAATATACCTCCCTCAGAATCCTGTTTGACTTGGAATCTGAGGGAGGATAATAATTGAAAGTTATATATTCCGGATGGATTAGAATGTTACGCCAAATTGAACTTGTAATCTATTGGTGTGAAGTCCTTGTCCATCGAATGATTTGCGATGACCATAATCATATTCTATCCCCGCAGATACAAATTTATTGACATTGTAAATAAGGTTGGCTGCTACGTAATCACCGTAACGGTATTGAGAACCTGCCACAACTCCTTGATCAGGAGTCCAATTGGTGAGGTGACTGTAAACGATGTTGCTTGAAAGTTTCGGAGAGAAGACATAGTTAAGACCTGCTGTCACACCTAAGCTCTTCACCATGTCCATTTTCCCTGCTTCTTGAGTAGAAACAGCATCAAGCCCGAGACCATTGTCATCTTGTAGATAATTGGAGATTCCACGTCCGTAGGCTGCATTGAAGTTGAAGCTCAGTGGACCATAGACAGGAGTCATACCTGACAGCTGAATGCCGAGACCGGTCATAGTGGCATTTTTATCTTTGATAGTGTTGCGATATTGCATCGGTCGGATCAAACCGGAGAGACGAACGTGTGCTCCCCCGTCATTCCATGCATATTGCACATAAACAGGTATCGTAGGTATACGTTGGTTAACCCCGACAGCTCCATTTCCGGTGGTCATTGAGATTGTCGGAGCGTCAATACCGGCAGCCACTGAGAAGTTTTTGTTAAGCTTCTGAGTCCAGTAGGCTGTGAATTGGGTTGTAAACGGATAGCCGTTGGGACCTTCAAAGTCTATGGTCATAGGTTCGGCAGCCGCATCTGTAAAGAGACTGTTGGTATAACCGATTGTTAATCCGCGATATTTAGCATAGAAATGGAAGACATTGAATGAGTTGTTGTTGCCCATAAAGTTTCCTTTGAAGAACAAGCCTACCTGATTGTCAGTGCCCGGCAAAGCCACAACATTAAGATATATCGAGGAAGACTGCCATCCGAACCCCAATGAACTGCGGTTCCCTTTGGAAGAGGGAGTTATGGAAGAGGGAGTGAAGAGTGTCGGCGATGACATATTATCGCCGAAATCAACAACTCCTTCACCAAGGAACTGGGCACCGAGACCGATATAGTAACTATGGTTTTTCCCGACTATGGCAAAGCGGGGAAGACCGTTATCGTTTGGCGCTGACGGAGCGTTCGCTTTCAAATGTTTTTCAACTCTTGATACATCGACTGTGTCGTTTTTAATCACTGAGACGACACCGTTCTCAAGTCTGTTGTCTCGCTGAGCATAACCGGACAATGCGCACCCGGAAATCATCACTATTGCGAGCGCTGTTTTCTTGTTGAATGAATTGGTAAATGTTTTCATAATTATGTTTTTTAGATAATTTAGTTGATTTTTTATTAAAGAATCTTTCTCTTATCCCAATTTACTTTTATAGTTTCTTCATCTGCCGCATAACGATTCTACAGATAGCATTACCGTTATTCATATCGGTAAATAAGGAGTGATTTTGATTTTTTGTGGAAGGATAAATGAACACGTTTTATGAAATAACAACATAGAATTGCATTTAGATTAAAAAAGAATAAAAATTTATTAAATGCGGTCTTTTTCGCATATATTATTTTTTGATAATGGATAAATGTTACTCATTAATATATGAAACGGGCATGAAAAACAAATTTTAATAACTCCGTGAACCGATTTTGTCTAAGTGTTGTTTTAATTCCAAACAATATTTTTAACAAAATTATTAAAACATTCACGTTATGGACAAAACAATTACAGTAGCTCAGATCCGTGCTGCAGTCGAAGAAGCTTATAACGAGTGTAAGGATATACAAGGGGGTCACAATGCCGACTATATCCCATTCCTCGCCAACATCGATCCGAATCTTTTTGGTATAAGCGTCACACTCCTTGACGGAACGACAATCAATGTGGGAGATACTGAATATAAGTTCGGTATCGAATCCGTGTCTAAAGTCTTGACCGCTATTCTCGTACTCAAGGAATATGGGGCAGAAGCAGTCCTTAAGCAGATCGGTGCGGATGCCACAGGACTTCCGTTCAACTCGATATTTGCTATTCTTCTTGAGAATGATCATCCCTCCACACCGCTTGTAAATGCCGGCGCCATCACAGCCTGCTCAATGGTAGAACCGAAGGGTGATTCCTGGGGGAAATGGGAAAAGATTATCAACAACATCGCTGATCTTTGCGGATCAGAAGCTCAGGTTATCGATGAGCTTTACAAATCTGAATCCGAAACCAATTTCAACAATCGTGCGATCGCATGGCTTCTGAAAAATTACAATAGAATTTATGATGATGTGCCTATGAGCCTTGACCTTTACACGC
Organism: uncultured Sangeribacter sp.; assembly: GCA_964521885.1. GTDB lineage: Bacteria > Bacteroidota > Bacteroidia > Bacteroidales > Muribaculaceae > Lepagella. Next base: position 42,583 of record CAZFUF010000013.1, read on the forward strand.
GTCAATGTTCAGTCGGTATCACCGCTTCCCAACTTTCCATCTGTGCCGGCACAATTGCCAACCGCGGTTTGAATCCGGTTACTAAGAAAGAAGTTTTTGCTCCTGAACTGGCACCGAAGATCACTACACTTATTTCATCTGTGGGATTCTATCAGAACACCGGTGATTGGTTGTATACTTCCGGTATCCCTGCCAAGAGTGGTGTCGGAGGCGGTGTCCTTGGTGTCCTCCCCGGAGTGATGGGTATCGCAGCGTTTGCTCCCCCGTTGGATGAAGCTGGAAATTCAGTGAAGGCTCAGGCAGCTGTGAAAGCTGTTATGAAGAAACTCGACCTTGGTGTCTTTAATGGTGATCGTGTCACCGTGACTGCCTGATTAGATCAGGTTGACTTCCATCTCCGCATAATGTGACGTAAAAATCAGAAATTTTACTCAATAGAGAAAAGATAGAAATTACTTCGGGTATGTAACCCGTATGCGGAGGATATTTAATCAACATTTTTATTATTAACACTTATTTCACATTAAACTATGCAAGTTAAAACAGGAAAAGGACCTATCTCAATGATGGTGGTTCTTGCAATTTGGTCTCTGTCGCTTGCCGTTGACCTGCCGGGCCTGGCGGTGACACCTATCGAGGGAAGTCTTAGAAGTATCTTCACTGATGCGACTGACTTTAAAATTCAGCTTCTGACTGTTCTCCCAAATCTCGTGATTATACCTTTTGTTCTTCTTTCCGGTAAACTTTCGGAAACAAGACATAAGATATTAGTGATTACCTTAGGTACTATTATGTATCTTGTTGCGGGTATTCTCTCTATTTTCTCCAGCTCACTGAATATGCTTATCATATTGAGCTGTCTTCTTGGAGCCGGATGTGGTCTTATCCTTCCGTTCTCAACCGGTCTTATCGCTGATGTCTTTACCGGGAAATACAGAGTAAAACAGATGGGTATCATTTCCGCTATCGGTAATATCGCTCTTGTGCTCGCCACATTTGCTGTCGGTTATCTCGTAGCCGGTGACCTTACTCACACTTGGCATCGTGCCTTCTTCGTTTATCTTATCCCGTTGTTGTCATTGGTTTTGATTCCTTTCTTGAAAGAGATTCCGAAATCAGACTATGCCGCAGCTCCTGCCACTGATTCAGCTTCTCAGACCACTACTGCGACTGCAGCTCAATCCGCATCCAAGAGTGATGCCACAGCTGCCAAGACTGCTACACCCGCTGCCAAAAGTGCAACTCCCGTAGCTGTGCCTGAAGTGGATGCTGATGGATTCTCTACCAAGGGTCAGGTTGTTAAAGGTGGGTTCTATGTAGGTCGTACAATTTGGTTGCTTTTGGCATATTTCTTCTTTGTATTCGCCACTTGTATCCCGAGTTACTACCTTCCTAACTTCAAATGGATTTCATCTGAGCAAGCCTCTACGATGACTTCAGTATTCTATTTTGCAATGTTTGTTGTCGGATTGGCGTTGACTCCTGTGATGAAAGCGTTTAGAAAAACCACTTTTATCGCTGCCACAGCAATGATCGTCGGTAGTTTCGCACTCTTTATTTTCGTTCCTGGAAATTTAGTTGTCTATATTATCGCTGCCGCCCTTTGCGGTCTTGGTAACGGTATTGCTCAACCTATCTTCTATACAAAAGCAACTGAGGTTGTGACATCAGACAGCAAGTCAACTCTTTCACTTGCCTATCTGCAGGTTGCAAACTATGTGGCAATCTCCATGGTGCCTGTAATCATCGGGGCCGGTGAAAAGATTTTCCACACTACTTCGACTATGTTCCCATTCATTTTCGTAGGTATCGCTTCCGCAATCGTGCTTGTCTGTGTTATTCTCCGCAGCCGTCACTTTGTATTCGGAATGTCTAAAAACTATTATTGATAAATTTCAATCAGGGTATGCCGACGAACGGCATACCCTGATATATACAAAAAAACTAAATTAAATTCTTTCATTGTTCAACATTATTGAACATCTAATTAAAATGGACTAAAGGATCCAGTATCAAAATCACTATTATGTCACAAACAGCTAATGCACCCAGAATTTTAATTATTTATACCGGTGGTACAATCGGTATGGTTGAAACACCCAATGGATTGCAACCTTTCGACTTTTCTCATTTGATGGATAATGTCCCGAAGGTCGGACAACTCGGCTATCAAATAGAGAGTGTACAATTCCCGGAACCGATTGATTCATCAAATATGAATCCGACTTATTGGAATCAGATCGTGAAAGATATAGCTGACCGTTATGAGGAATTTGACGGTTTCGTCATCCTTCATGGCACAGACACGATGGCTTACACAGCGTCAGCCCTTTCATTTATGCTCCGCGATCTCCGCAAGCCTGTGGTCATAACCGGTTCTCAGCTCCCAATCGGAGACACTCGTGAAGACGGTACGGAAAATCTTATCTCCGCCCTTCAGGTAGCCGCCGCTAAGGATGAGAATGGAGATCCGATGATTCAGGAGGTGGTAATCTCATTCCAGGATTACATTGTCAGAGGATGTCGTGCCACTAAGTTTACTTCCACAGGTTTCCATGCCTTCAAGAGTTTCAATTATCCGGTGCTCGGCACAATTGACCTTCATATAGACTATAATAAGCCTTATCTGATGCGTCACTCAAATGCCCTGCCGCTCAATCCTTTCTATTCGATGGATCCGAATATCCTTGTGATGTGGTTATATCCGGGAATTACGGAAGATGTCGTTAAGGCTCAGCTTGCAACTCCCGGAATCAAGGCAGTCATTCTTCGTACATTCGGAGCCGGCAACGCTCCCACAGAGCAATGGTTCCTCAATGCACTTGCAGATGCCGTCAGCAAGGGATTGATAATCTATAATGTCACTCAGTGTCTGAATGGTGGCGACGAGCAGAAACGTTATTACACCGGAGATATGCTTGCTAAAGCAGGTGTGATTTCAGGATATGATATCACTGCCGAAGCTGCTATCACCAAGATGATGTATCTCCTCGGCAGCGGTCTCAGCAAATCTGAAATAGAAAACTATCTGACAACTTCAATTGTCGGTGAAATGACTGTTGATTAATAGTTTAAGTCAGGAGATGTTGTAAAGTTATAAAATAAATCATTCGGGGCGATGTGTCAAAATTCAATATTTGATACATCGCCCGTTTTTTTAAGCGTCCGGTCGGCTTGACATTAATATCAGTAGTAATCAGCCTCTTTTTACGCTTCCAAAAAGGAAGGTTATACCCCTTTACCTCCATTTTTTATAAGTCGATGTCTCATGGGGTGTTAAACATTCTTATAAGAATAGTGTTAATCATATAGAAAGATGTAATTTCTATAATCTGTAATGATATTTATTAGATAATCAACTTTTAATCAGAATGAAGAAAATATTTTTATTTGCGATGACCGCAATGTTGCTGGCATCCTGCTCAGGCGATAAGGGGAGTGTGACGATTCAATTGCCAAAGGATTATAAAGATAAGAGCATAATCGTCAGCCACGTGACAATTGATAATATTTTTACAGCCAAACGACAGGAGGATCTTAAGGTTATATATGATACCCTGAAGGTTGATAATGGTGTAGCAACCTTGAAGTTGGATCGGGCAGGGGCTGCTCGATACAATATAGAGCCTGAATTTGTCACCCGTACTCAACCTGAATTCTATGCTGGCCCCGATGAGAATCTGACGGTTGATATCAAATCGTTCGAGCCTCTTGACTATGAAGTGAAGGGTACAGTCCTAATGGAGGATATAACCGCCTTGACCTCTGTCACAGGTAAGATCCAGCAAAAATATATGGAGTTGATCAATAAAAATGAGGATGTCTCGCAAGAGCAACTGAAGGCTATAATGGACGACTATGATGCTGCTATCAAGAAATTTGTGGCTGATAATCCGAAGAGTCCCGCGGTGCCCTTTGTTATTCTTGACCTCAGCGGAGATGATTTCAAGAAAATATATGATAATATGACCGTTGATGCAAAAAAATCCATTCTCATGCCCTATGCTGAATTATACAACCGTCAGATAGAAGATATGTTGAGTGAAAGGAAAGTGGAAGAAGATAGAAAAGCTGAAGTTGCTTCCGGCAAAATTACTGCTCCGGGGTTTACTCTTCCGGATGTGAATGGCAAGATGGTTAGTTTGTCAGACTTCAAAGGGAAGTGGGTTGTTCTCGATTTCTGGGGAAGCTGGTGCGGATGGTGCATCAAGGGATTTCCTGCACTCAAAGAGGCATATCGGAAATACGGTGACAAGATAGTGATTATAGGTATAGACTGCAATGAGTCAGAAGCCGAATGGAAAGAGGGGTTGAAAGAGCATAAGCTACCATGGTTACAACTGTATAATGGTAATGATCGCGAGCTTTACACTGCATATAATATCGAAGGATTCCCGACAAAGGCGATAATCAATCCGGAAGGGAAACTTGTTGATCTCACTACTGGCGAAGACCCATCTTTCTTTACCCGACTTGCCGATTTTGTGGAATAATGTTCAGCAGCAATCTGTCAATAGACCGTGTATATTCCGCCTAACCGATAAAACTGTTATTACGGGTCAGATGGAGGAGTTGAGGTTTTTGAAGCAGGGATGTCAGAGTGTCAGGAATCCCGATTCCCGCGAGGTCAGTGGTTCCGGGGAGAGAGATAGAGTGGGAGAGGGAATCATTATTTGAATCGATAGATCACGGATAGGGCAAGGGAAAAACAGGATGATTGGGAGCGGGTGAGGAAGTTAGTCAGAGGATTGACCTGTTGGCCGCCCGCAACAGTATAGACTATTGGAGCATTCTCAGCGGAAAATGCCGTTATATTTTTACCTGAACGCTTGAATACATTGCACAGACCTCCTTCATAATTCACCGTAAGTTCTGCTGACACCGGCCCGTAAATATTGACTTCCGCGCCTATTGCTGTCATGATGGAAGCGGTGAAGGAATGAACATCAGGTTTGCGTAGCTGGGGACCGGAGAGCTCTGTGTCCCCAAACTCATTCATATAGGGAGCATCGATGAGAAGATCATTGTACTGCGGATATACGCCGTAGCTGTATAGATTCCCGGACGCTGACTTAATCTTCTCACCGACATTGAATCCAAACTTGAATCCCACCAATCCATGTAGAATCACCCTCGGATGAACACGATATCCATAATCGAGATAAATCGGCATCTTTATCCATGATGTACAGATCTTTTCCCGAATGTACCCCACTTCGCAAAAACGGATATAAGGTTCATCGTCCATATCGGCTTCTGCGGGAGCGGAATAATTATAATCGAAACCCGATAAAGATGCAGTGGTAGCCGTGTGTCCGTAGCCTAATCCTATATTGGCTTCCAGTGAATGAACGTCGCGACGCCAGAAAGTCCACCCGAAATCGAACACGAAATCCGATGAGGATGACTTTGCCTTCATATTCGGCAAGGAGTAGCCGCGGGTCAGCGAATTGCCGAGTCCTAAATTAGCGGAAGCTTTTATGGCGAAGTTTTCATCACCCACGAATTGAGCACGCGTAGTCATGGCACTCATGAGGGTCAGAGTTATCATGAAATATCTCAAGATATGTTTCATTGTCATGATTATTTTCAAATATTATTACCGCACTATGAATCGTTTTGACTGTGTCTTCCCATCGCAGCAGACGGATATCGCATAGATGCCGGGCACAAAATCGGATAGCTCAATAGTGTCTTTCACTGACTTACCACCTGAATAAGCACGCTGATATACCTTTGATCCCGTCATTGTATGAATAGAAATCAGCATATCTTCGCTGCAAGCGGCAGTTATATGGAGCATGTCGGGAGTCACCGTGATCCAATCATCTGATTCGCTGACAAAATCCCCTTTTGAGGTAAATCCATATTCAGACGGATCGACGCAGACCTCGAGATGTCCGTCAAGATAACGCACATCGCTCATGACTATCTCGTTATTCTCATCCACCAAGTAGGCAAAAGTCCAGAAGTCATTGGTGTCATCATTATAAATCTCCGGAGTCGTATGACTGTAGCGAAGCGGACTGTCGGCTATGATATTCTTTTCTCCCGATGCATCCGTGTATCCGGTGACAAAGTTATAACCCTGGACGGCCAATTCACCATCCGGAAGATCCATCATTATGACGAAAGTGGATGTTGTCCCTGTGCCTTTACGCAGAAGCTGTCTGGGAGTCAATGGGCGACCCTTGACGTTGACTGTGCAATAAGCGGTCAGACCATTTGAGGAAGATACATATATGGTGGCTGTGCCTGATCCCGTAGCCAACACCATTCCATTAATATCCACTGTGGCAACCGCCCAATCGGAGCTTCTCCATGTCACCGACGGATCCGTAGCGTCTGCGGGCAAGACAGTGGCGGTCAGCATCTTCCGCTCTCCGGCATATAACTCAAGATGATCCGGATTGACACTGATGGAAGCAACCTCGGTGATGTCAGGAACCACCGTAACTCGACATAATGCCTGCAGCCCGTTTGAAGTGGTGGCGGTTATGAAAGATACACCGGGATTAACAGCCGTAACCAGACCTGCATTATCTACCGATGCAATATCCGGATTGCTTGCTGTCCATATAACACGGGGATCGGTAGCATTTGCGGGGGAAACTATTGCTATCAGATCGGCTGTGCGTCCAACCCTCATCAGAAGTTCGTAGTTGGTGAGAGTCACGCTTTCGACTTCAATGAAGCCGGGGTTGACTTTAACCTTACATGTAGCCGTCAGACCGTTTGAAGAGGACACGTATATCAAAGCTTCACCTACTCCCGTGGCAGTCACGAGTCCTTCGTAATCTACAGTGGCGACTTTTTCATCGGAAGATCTCCATGTCAAGGTTTTATCGGAAGCATTATCAGGGGTAAGGATAGCTGTAAGGTTTCTCGTTTCACCTACCGTTAATTCTAACTCTGAAGGAATGACGCTCAGGTCAGTGGCGGAAATGAAATTCGGCAGGACGGTTATCTCACAGATTGCTGTCAGACCGTTGGCTGTCGTGGCAGTCACAACCGCGTTACCTTGCAGTAGGGCATTGACCGTCACATCGGCACCATCGATGTCAAGCGACACGATCTCATTATTATCAAGAGTCCAGACAACGCTCTTATCAGTAGCATCTGCCGGAGCTATGATGGCTGTGATGGAAGAGGTATTACCTTCCACCAACACGAGCTGTGTATTTGTAAGAGTGATTCCGGTCACTTCTATCTCTCCAGGCAAAACTGTAACACGACAGGTTTCAGTGATACCGTTGGAGGTTGATGCATAAATTAAAGTAGACCCGGCGGTTATTCCGGTGACATCACCGGTATTTGTTACCGTAGCGATATTCTCATCACCTGACAACCATGTCACTGTGGGATCCGTGGCATCTTCGGGAGTCACTGTAGCGGTCAGCTTGGCTGTTTCTCCGATGCCTATCTCAAGTTCTGTAGGACTTAGATTAAGCCCTGTCGGTAGAATTTCATCGGGCACGACTGTTACTTGGCAGGTGGCCTGAAGACCATTTGCAGTCGTGGCAGTTATTATCGCCACGCCTCTCCTTATAGCCTTGACCACTATTTCCTGACCTTCCCCTTCCACAATGACGAGATCCTCATTGTCTGATTCCCATGTGACAGTCTTATCTTCAGCGTCTACCGGAGTCAGGATAGCACCGAGTGTGGCGGTTCGTCCCTCTCTCATGAGGAGAGTGGCGTTGGTGAGAGTTATTCCGGTTACCTCTACTACCGGTACCTCAACCGGAAGAATTGTCACGGTGCAGGTCTTCGTTTCACCATTTGAAGCCGATGCATGGATAAGTACTTCTCCAGGAGCTATTGCGGTTACAACTCCTGTTTCTGATACAGTTGCTTTAGTCTCATCTCCCGATACCCATGTGATGACTTTATCAGTGGCATCTTCGGGAGTAATTGTAGCTGTCAATTCTGACGTTTCTCCTACCTTGAGCACAAGCTCGGTCGGTTCAAGCGTCAGGGCTTCCACAGGTATCACATCCGGAATCACTGTAATCACGCACTCCGCAGATGGCCCATCTGCGCTCAGGGCTTTGATCTTGGTTTCTCCAACCTCAACTCCGGTTACGGTGATTTCAAGTCCGGTGCCTGTGTAATTTGCTATTGAATTATCTTCGACTCTCCAAGCCACGGTTTTATTGGTAGCGTCCAAAGGTGAGATGATGGCGGCAAGAGTTGTGCTTTTCCCGACTCTTAGGGTAAGATGATAATTTGTAAGGGTCAATTCAGTGACTTTTACAACACCCGGGTTAATGGTGATGACACAGATTTCTGTCGTTCCATCAGATGCTGAAGCATGAATCTCCACTACGCCCGGAGCAAGAGCGGTTACCTCCCCTTCGGGTGAAACGGTTGCCAAATTCTCATCCATGGATACCCATGTCACGGTTTTGTCTGTAGCATCCTCGGGGGTAACAGTGGCATTCAGAATATATGTGTCTCCTACAGTGAGTTCCAACTCTTTCGGCTCAAGTTTGAAACCGGTGATTGGGATAATATCAGGAATAACCTTAACCAGACACTCCTTAGTTAATCCATTGGCGGTAGAAACAGTGATTTTTGTTTCCCCTATTTCAACACCCGTGACTGTTATCTCCAATCCGTCACCGTCGATTTGAATTATAGATGGATCCTGAACTGTCCAGGTCACTGACTGATCAG
>CAZFUF010000013.1:51361-52588 GCA_964521885.1 uncultured Sangeribacter sp.
CATCGGCAGGGGTGATGATAGCGGAGAGAGTAGTGTTTTTACCCTGACGGATAGTGAGCTCATAGTTTGTAAGTGCAAGCTCGGTGACATCTATATCCTGAGGTTCGACAGTCACCTTGCAGACAATAGTCTCACCGTTTGAAGCCGAAGCATGTATCTCAACCTCACCGGGAGCGATAGCTGTCACAAGGCCATCAGCAGAGACGGTAGCTTTAGTTTCATCGGAAGAAACCCATGTCACGGTTTTGTTAGTGGCATCATCAGGTGTGACAGTAGCTGTCAGCTGATATGTATCCTCAACTTCAAGGGTCAGCTCAGTAGGCTCGAGTTCAAATCCGGTGACAGGAATTTCATTCGGGATTACTGTCACGACACACTCTTTTGTCAGACCATTTGCGGTTTGGGCTGTGATTGTGGTCTGACCTATTTCAAGACCTGTGACTGTTATCTCCAATCCGTCGCCGTCGATTTGAATTATAGATGGATCCTGAACTGTCCAGGTCACTGACTGATCAGTTGCATCGGCAGGGGTGATGATAGCGGAGAGAGTAGTGTTTTTACCCTGACGGATAGTTAACTCATAGTTGGTAAGTGTTAAGTCTTCAACTTCTATGTCACCGGGTTCGACTGTGACTTCACAAGATTTCGACAGACCATCTGATGATGATGCATAGATGAGTGTGGTCCCTACGCCGATTGCTGTCACTTCACCCGTGTCAGATACAATGGCTATGGACGTATCCTGAGATTTCCATGTCACTGTCTTGTCTGTGGCATCCTCCGGAAGTATAGTGGCTGTGAGCATAGCTTTGTCATCAACTTCCAAATTCAATTTTTCGGGTTTCAGAATCAAATCACTTACCGGCACAACATTGGTTTCCACCGTTACGGTGCAGGTATTCGTGATGGAAGGATCATAATTTGAGATAACCTTCATGACAGCTGTTCCCGGACTGAGGGCGGTGACTAATCCATTTTCATCAATGGTTGCGATTTCCGGATTTTCCGAGCGCCATGTGTAAGTTTTATCCGTGGCATCATCGGGGCGTACAATCGCAGTGAGCACTCCGGTATTCCCCACTTTCAGCAAGAGTTCCGAAGGTGTGATTGAAATGCTCTGCACCGGCACCTCTCCACGTTCCACGGTAACAATACAAGATTGTTTAATACCATTTGAAGTTGAAGCGACTATAGATACCTCGCCGGCGGCTAAAGCGGTGACTTCAC
>CAZFUF010000013.1:52688-63936 GCA_964521885.1 uncultured Sangeribacter sp.
TGATTACATTGACCTTACATGTTGCCTTCATGCCGTTTGAAGCGGTAGCGGTAACGATGGCAGTACCGAGCTTAAGGGCGGTTATCACGATTCCGGCACCTTCCTCGTTAATACTGATTATCGAATTATCATCGAGACTCCAAGTCACGGACGGATCCGTAGCATCCAGAGGAGCAATGATCGCTGAGAGTGTTGTGGTCTTGAACAGTGGTAGCTGAATCTCGTAATTTGTGAGGGTGATTCCGCTGACTTCGATTACACCGGGATTAACGGTAACGGAGCAAGATTGTGTAATACCGTTTGAAGTTGAAGCGACTATAGATACCTCGCCGGCGGCTAAAGCGGTGACTTCACCGGTTTCGGAGACAGAAGCTATCGCGGGATTTGAGCTTACCCATGTCACCTCCTTGTAAGTGGCGTCCTCAGGAGCCACTGTAGCGGTGAGCTGCTGTGTATCGCCAATCTCCATCGTGAGTTCGGTAGGATTCAGAGTCAGTCCTGTGACGGGAGTAATGATTACATTGACCTTACATGTTGCCTTCATGCCGTTTGAAGCGGTAGCGGTAACAATGGCAGTACCGACATTTAGCGCAGTGATCTCAATCTCAGAATCGGTGACGTCAATTTGTATAATCGAGTCATTGTCAAGAGTCCACTGTATGCTCGGATCTGTAGCATCTATAGGCGCGATAACTGCTGCAAGGTTTGTGGTCTTGCCGATCGGTAGCTGTAGTTCATAGTTGGTCAATGTTATCCCTGTGACATCGATGAAGCCGGGAAGCACGGTGACAGTGCATGTCTCCTTAATACCATTGGAAGTCGCAGCTATAATAGTGACCTCACCCGGGGAGATTGCGGTTACTACTCCTGCAGTGACCGTGGCGATTGCCGGATTCGATGAACTCCATTCGATGGATGGATCCGTGGCATCGGCAGGGGATATTACGGCATTGATGGTATTGAATTCCCCCACAGTCAGCGTCATTTCCTTTGGATCCAGAACCAAAGTTTCGACCGGAATGATGTCCGGAATAACAGTAATTATGCAGGTAGCCGAATGCCCGTTGGTAGTGGAGGCCGTAATTGTCACTTCGCCCGGCTTGATTGTGGTGACGAAGCCGGATTCATTGACTGTGGCGATTTCAGGATCACTTGTTGACCAGATTACTGTCGGGTCAGTGGCATCAGCCGGAGAGATGATAGCATCGAGTTTCACGGTGCGTCCTTCTTTCTCAGTCAGCTTATCTTGAGTCAGAATAATTCCTGTTACCTCTACAATACCTTTCTTAACGATAACGGTGCATGATGCTGTCTTACCGTTGGATGACGATGCATATATAACAGCGTTCCCCTCGCTGACAGCGGTCACTATTCCTTCGCCATCAACGGTAGCCACCGCTGCGTTGGATGTTTCCCATGTGACGGTAGTATCCGTGGCATCAGCGGGCAATATAGTGACATTAATTTTTTCTTGGTCGCCCACGGTCAGCTCCATCTCGACAGGATCCAAAGTAATATCGGAAACTTCTATGACAAGTGGAAGCACTGTCACCACACAACGGTCAGTATGTCCATTTCCAGTAGTAACTGTCACCACCGTGGTTCCGGCCTTCACTGCCGTCACAATCCCTGATTGATCAACAGTCGCTATTGCCGGGTCTGATGAGGACCATATCAAGGTACGGTCTGTCGCATCAGCCGGATATATGATCGCTGTCAATTCCGATGTCTCACCTTCGGTAAGCACCAGCTCTTCATTTGTAAGATTTACTCCTTCAACGAGAATTTCACCACGATTGACGGTAACTTGACATTCCGCTGTCTTACCGTTGGATGAAGAGGCGTAAATAATGGTGTTCCCCGCTCCTTTGGCAGTTACTACCCCGGTATCAGAGACTTCAGCTATAGAAACGTCCAGAGATATCCAGGTCACGCTGGTATCGGTGGCATTTGCAGGTGTAACAGTAGCTGTAAGGGTAGCCGTCATGTCGATGTCAAGTTCAAGGGTGGTTGGATTGACAGATATCCCTTCCACAGGGATAATAAGGGGTGTTACAGTAACAAGACAATTGGCATTTATACCATTGGCGGTTGCAGCGGTGATGGTTGCATTTCCTGCTTTGATGGCTGTGACCACTCCATTCTGATCCACAGTGGCAATCGTTGGATCACTGGTGGTCCATATTACATTCTTGTCAGTAGCATTGTCAGGGCGTACAATAGCTATAAGCTCGGCAGCCGACCCTTCAATTAATGATAGTGTGGATTGTGAGAGTGAAATGCCTGTTGCATCCACCACTTTGGCTTTTACAGTGACTTCACATTTTGCCTCGACATTATTTTCTGTTTTGACAAAGACGGTGGCAGTCCCCGGCACGATTCCTGTCACTACCCCATCCTGAGAGACTGTGGCTATCGATTCATCGGAAGAACTCCAGATTAGGAATACATCAGTGGCATCTGCAGGAGTGATTGTCGTGCCGAGGGTGTAGGATTCACCCTCAGTGATTTCAAGTGTAGAGTCGCTCAGAGTAATAGCGGTGACCGGAATTATTATTTTTTCCACAGTTACAGTACACTCGGCAAATACATCCGGGTCAGAGACTGAGCGCGCTGTTATTATGGCGATTCCGGGTGCAATAGCTGTGACATATCCGTTTTCATCCACCGTGGCTATGCTTTCATTATCAGAGGTCCAGGATACTGTCTTATCTGTAGCATCGGCAGGATTCACCAGAGCTCCCAGTTCCTCAACACTCCTCTGTTTGAGTGTAAGCTCAGTTTTGGAGAGAGTGATGGAAGTCACGGGAGTACGTACCACTGTCAGCTGGAAATCGGCTGAGGTATTCCAGCAGGTAGCCGTCACTATTGTATTTCCAAGTCCGGTTGCTATGATCTTTCCGAAAGCATCCACAATGGCGATACTTTCATCAGCGCTGCTCCATGTGACATCTTTATTGGTGGTATCTTCGGGATAAACGGTCGGAGTGACGACTACCGATTCACCCACTTTCAACTCTGCTGATTCAGGATCGAGGGCAATGCTTGTGGCAGGTGTGGGAACAACTCTGACAATGCAGGTGGTCTGAAGAGAACCGCAAGTGGCTGTGACAATTGCTTCTCCAAGGGCAATGGCGACAAGATTACCCTCCGGGTCTACAGTAACTTTCGATTCATCACTTGAACTCCATGTCACGCTCTTATCATCGGCATTCTCGGGAAGAACGGTAGCTATCAGCGTTTCAGTCTGACCTACCATTAGGTCAACTGATGTCTTATTTAACAGCAGATCAGTGGGAGAGACTATGACTTTGATATTACATTTTGCTTCATAATTACCACATTTTGCTGTTACTACAGCAACCCCTTGGGCATTAGCGTAAATGGTGCCATTTTCAACACTGACAATGTCCTCATTGTCTGATTCCCAGAATACTTCATCGGTTGTGTCTTCGGGTTCCGGAAAGGCTATAAGGGTATGCTGGCTCCCCAGCTCAAGTATGAGATCCGATTCATTAAGGGTAATTCCTGTGGCGGGGATAAAAACATTTACGGGGCATTCCGCGGTTTTTCCATTAATTGTAGTGGCGGTAATTACAGCAGAGCCTCGATAAACGCCGGTGACGTATCCAAGATTTGAGACTATAGCTACTGATTCATCCGAAGACTTCCACTCAAGCGTTCTGTCCGTAGTGTAGTCGGGTGTGAAATTAACGGATAGTTGCGACGTCTCAAATTGATTAATATTCAGTTCTCCCGGAACGATCGTGATAGCTGTTGGAAGGACACCGAGATTACCATAACCATTCCCTATACTGACATCCTGATTCTGGGAGTTGACCAGTTTGATATTCGACACTATGGCAGTTCCCCCCTTATATCCCTCCGTGGCAGTTACTGTAAGATTAACGACTGTGCCTGCATTACCGTTGATCGGTTGCAGCTCATTATCATCTGAAAGAGCAGCGGAGAAGACAGCGATCTTTATTTTTAAACCCGTGAGTGAATCTCCAAGGAAATTATAGACGAGCCGGTAGTAAGAGTCTGTTCTCGAAGATAACTTCAAATCAGTGACGTTAAGACCGGCAGGCAGGTCAATGTCAGCCTGAAATCCGTAACACAGCATTTCATTATTCAGACTCAGCTCCACGAGATTGTCGTTTGTGCCGGGTTCAATATTTACATCCTGAACAAATAAACTATTCTGTGCTTGAGCTTCATTGACAACCAATACCAACAGAGCCGACAGAATCAGGCATATATTGAATAGCTTTCTCATCGTAATTTTTTAAGTTAGATCGAAATTGGAGGAGAATAAATTTTGCCGGTCCATCATCCATAAGGAGTGAGAGGATTCCTTTTGCAGGAACCTATGCATGCTGCATGGTTATCCGGTAGAACATGCATTACGAAACAGGAACCGTTATGACATATCAAAATAGGCGCATCTATCAGGGGATGAGACCTGTGTGGATGTGTCTAAATTGAGTTGTCACTGAATTTGAACAAATAGTTCGGTATTGTTTCCGCTTTACGTACTCCTTAAAATTTAAGAGATAATGTATTAGCTTTTGCAAAGTTATGATTTTTTTTTGACAAAATGCAAATATTCATTTCAAAAAACAAAAAGTATTAAATATTACGTTCAGTTTTACTCATTTCACGCTCCTATAGTAATTTAGCATTTGGATTACTTTCAATTTGAAAGCCGGCTTTGGCAGAGGAAGTGAGAAATCTTGTGTGGCTCTATTTATAAAGCTAAGATATTGGTTCAGGTTTATGAGACGGGCTCTAAAACTAACCAAGTTATATATTTCAATAATTTCGAGTAATATTGTGAAAAAACATATTCATACATATAATAGGGAGATTCTATCCAGAGCCTCCCTATTACCTAATCAACCTTTAACTTAGATACGTTTATCTAATCCATATAAACATTTAAACTAACCTATTTAATTCATTTGAAGTTCAATTATTTAATCAATTAACGGTTGCTTATATAAGACATTAATGTTTCGTTGTTTAGCTTATTGAAAAATCGCTTATCCAACTTGGTTGTCTCCCATGTGCTCGCAAACTTTACCCTCATGACACTATGAGCAATACTTAAGTTGAATTGAAATGTAAGAGAGTCTGTTTAGCTCACTCATCTCCCCCTAAAGGCCTGAAGTTTGCATTGCGTTTCATTGCAGAGGTTTCGTTCATGTCAGTGCGCGAATGGATGTCACCTATGGAGATAATCTTGAGTTGATTGCGGAAATAAGTTTCGGAGAGGGGAGTGGTCACGTGGATAGTGCGACTTTTTCCTGGCATTATATTAAAGTAATTGTCGGAGAAGAAATTGTCGATACCTTCAAGCGACAGAAAAACAGCACGCGCAAATACATCGGTACCTATCGTGACGTCATATCCGTCTCCGGAGGGGGTAACGTTGACAGTATATTCAGGAGAGGTGTAATTCATGAATTTGTGGCGGACGGAGTAACCGACATTTTCATATATTCTGTCGTCTGTCGTGAAAGTGGAATAAAAGATCACATCCCCACGATTATTTCCATTCAGCAAATTGCCGATTTTTTCGGTAAATACAACCGTAGACGAGAGTGGAGAAGCAGTAAAATCGAAGGAATATTCACGGATTTTTTCTCCGTTCAGCGTCATGGCAACTACATTCACAATACCCTTAGCCGGTTTTCTTCGGTCCGAAACGATATTAACAGTCAATGAATCGTTCATCACCACCGGAGAAACTAAAATATCATCGTAAGCAGCTTTAGAGTAATACTGCTGAGCCTTCCAGCGTCCATAATAATCGCGCCCCGCCCAGGAAGCCACCGGCCAACAGTCGTTATGTTGCCAGACGAGCGTACCCATGCAATGTGGCATATCACGTCGATGTGCCTCCACGGCTGTTTTTATGGCATCCCCTTGAAGAATGGATCCTACATAAAGGAAGGAAGGGAAATCCTCCGGAGTCCGATACTCCTGATCCATATATTCCTTTATAAGACTATTGGCGTATGAGCCAGCCCGTTGGTGAGCCATCATCACTTCTGAGTTGATGGCCCAATCGCGTTCTTGCGGAGCATAAATTTTGACTGACTCAAATTCGGGGAATGATTGGAATCCATATTCAGAGAAGAACCGTGCCTTCTCAATATTATAATGTCCGATAGAATCACGTCCATGCCACACACCCCAGTAGTGAGCATCACCGTGAACACCATCCGAAGGAGTATCTTCAAAAGCGTATGGAGAAGATGGCCGGTAGGAGATTCCTCCGCCATATTCCTTCACCACCCCGGGTAGAATTTTAAAATACATCTCCTTAAACTGTCTTGTCATGGATTCTTCCACCCCTTTCTCTTTATAATAATTATAGCGGTTTCCCCAACCATAATATACGTCTTGACATTCATTGTTGCCACACCAGAGAGCAATGGAACAATGATTGCGGAGACGCTTCACATTATCGATTGCTTCCTGCCGGATATTATCATTGAAGGCTTTGTCTTCAGGATATGTGGAGCAAGCAAACATAAAGTCCTGCCATACGAGAATCCCATTCCGGTCGCATAGTTCATAGAAATAATCATCTTCATATACACCACCGCCCCAGACGCGAATCATATTCATGTTGACCGCCTTGGCGTCGAGCACATGTCTTTCGTATTTCTCCTTGCTCACCCGCGGAAGGAAATTGTCGAGCGGAATCATGTCTACCCCTTTAGCAAACACAGGTTTCCCGTTAAGCTCAAAATACAGGGAACGTCCCCACTTATCATCCTCCTCAACAACTCTAAGAGAGCGAAGACCTATTTCAGTGTCTTGACTATCAATCTTTCCTGACGCGCCGGAGAGAGAAACGTTAAAATCATATAGATAAGGTTCGCCCAGTCCGTTAGTCCACCATAGGTGCGGATTTTTGATTGAATAATCCAATCGTATCCGGTTAGTCCCTTTCTTCAGGGAGGTGGTTTTGCGAGCGACATTTTTTCCGTCAGCAGTGATACTGACGATAGCTTTTGGCATATCGGTATCACTCTCCACTTCTATAATTGTGGAAATGTCAGCTTTTTTATCAGTTACCTTAGTCTGAATATACTGCACGTCGGAAATTCTTGCATCATTCCAGGTCTGCAGTTCGATCGGGCGCCAAATGCCGGATGTCACAAGTCTTGGTCCCCAATCCCAGCCGTAATGATACCCTGCCTTACGCGCAAAGATACTTAGCGTCTTATTGAAAAGTCCTCCATTCTGACTTTGATCCGGCCCGGTGTTAAAGGTATAGTCATACTTGTCAAATTTCGGAAGGTCAACTTTGATGGGGGAGTTGAAATATACTTCAAGAAGATTATCCCCCTCCTTCAGAACTCCTTTTACATCGCATCGATAAGTGCGGTGCATGTTATCGCTTCTGAGGATACACTGATGATTAAGATAGACGTCAGCGTAGGTGTCCAGACCATAGAATACAATTTCCTGATTTTCAGCTTCAAACTCCGAAGATGTGGCTTTGAATGTGGTTTCATACATCCAGTCCTCTTTATCCACCCACTGCACCCCGCGTTCATTAAGCCGGAAGAACGGGTCTTCTATGATCTCATTTGCCATCAAATCCGTGTGGACTGTCCCGGGCACTGTCGCATCATACCAGATGTCGGCGCGTGCTTGCCGAAACCGCCAGTTATCATGAAGATTACGGGTGGTGACCGCTGAATTTGCCAGGATACAATTGCAGAGTAAGGCAGCAACCGCTATTAAGAGTTCTTTCTTCATTTAGATTTCAAATTTTAAGTTCTGACCGGGCATGATTTTAAATGAAGCGATATTATCCTTGCCACTATTGATTTTGACGATATTTCCGTCAATGTTGGCTTTCATCCCGTCAGGCACCTTGACTTTAAATTCCCCGGGCACGGAAGCACGGAAAGATACACTTACCGGTTTTTTATCCACCCATTCAATATCAGCTTCAATTCCACCGCGTGCACATATCCCCTTGATACTGCCGGAATGCCAGGCATCCGGAAGAGCAGGAAGAAGCTCGATATAACCATTTTGGCTCTGAAGAAGCATATCACATATACCAGCCACACTCGCCTCCGTAGCGTCGAAACTGAATATATCTGCAGGTGCGAGAGCCACACCTTCGGGAGAGACGGTCATCAAATTCTCTCGTGTGAAATTGCGGAAAAGATCCTGAATATATAAATGTGCCATTTCACCATCCTTAAGGAAGGAATAGAAACCGATCATGTTGCCGCAACTCCATTCAGTGTTTTCCCAATTGGGATCAGCTGTCTGAGTTGTAAGAGAAAGCCGTGCGGCTTCCATAAGTTCAGGTGTGGTGTCAAAAGACATCTGACCGAAGGGATATAGAGACATAAGGTGGGAGGAATGGCGGTGGGATGGATCCTGGCGCGTAACGTCAAGCATCCATTCCTTGACCATCCCGTCATTGCCTACGGCAAGTGGCGGAAGTCGCTTAATATCTTTTTCAAGACGGCGGCGCATGCTTTTGTCAACACCGAGAATTTTTGAAGATTCAATACAGGCGTTGTAAATCTGATTGACGACAGCCCTGTCGAGAGTAGGCATCATTGAAGCGGAATAACAATTTCCATCTGCCATACGGAAGCCATTTTCCGGAGAAATACTCGGACCCGTCACAAGATACCCGGTATTTGGGTCTTCAACCATGTAATCCATAAAAAACTGAGCGCAGCTTTTGAGAATCGGGTATCCCGTTTCTTTAAGGAAATCTTTGTCAAGAGTATAAAGGTAATGACTCCATAATTCGGTTGCCAACCAAGCCCCTCCTGTCACATTCAAGCCCCAGCTTATGTCACCGCCGGGAGCTGTATATCCCCAGACATTTGCCACTGTATGCGCGCACCATCCGTTGCACCCGTAAAGTTTGGAAGCCGTTTCAGCACCATATTTTTCGAGATGACGCAAATATTTAAAAAGAGGTTCGTTACATTCATGGAGATTGGCTTTGTTTGCTGACCAGTAGTTTTGGTTTATATTGATATCGAGGTGATAATCACACGTCCATGACATCTGGCATGCGAGGTTGTCGTTCCAGATACCCTGCAAGTTGGAGCATAGCGGAGAGTTAGGACGGGAAGAAGCAATCTGCATGTATCTTCCATATTGGAAGAAAAGAGCATCAAAAGAGGGATCCTGAGCCCCGCTCTTTATCAAATGAAGACGGGTGTCGGTCGGGAGATGGGATAAGTCATTCTCACTCTTAAAATCAATATTCATACGATTGAAGAGTGACGAGTGATCAGCGATATGATTATTTTTAAGAGTATCGAATCCGAGTGCTTTTGCTCTCTGGATATTTGATTTTGTACGTGATTTATAGTCATCGCCGGTATAATCAGTCTGAATATCGATAAGGAGAGTCAGCGAATCGGCATCTTTCACTGATATCGACTGATTTTCGTAAGAGATTTCACCTCCGTCTGCCACAAGGCTGATATCACCCATAAAATTTACACCACCGGGTCCGAACATCGGATAATCTACTTTCCCGCTGAAAATCAAACCTTCCTCCGAGGTGGATATTTCAGATTTCCGAAGTAACTCTGTGGATATGGTGACATTAATGGCTTTCTTATCGGATGCTGACATGCGGATTGCCATTATATTATCAGGATAATCGCATATATACTCGCGTGTGTAGGTCACTCCTCCCGAAGTGTAAGTGGTGGTTGCGACGCCGGTCTCAAGATTCAGTGAACGACGATAATCCGAAACTTCAGGATTCTGCTTATTGAAATTTATAACCATATCACCCACGGGAAGATGTGTCCCGAAAGAAGCTGAGCGTCCGGATAGGTATTGTCTTGTAAGCTCATTCCCCCCGGCGATGTCTCCTGCAAAAAATGCCTTGCGAATCTCGGCCAATCTTTCAGGTCCGCAATTGTCGTTCTGTAGTGAATCCCTTTGTCCCGACCACATTGTGATTTCATTAAGGGCTATTCTGTCTTGTTTGATTCCCCCATAGACCATAGCACCAATTCGCCCGTTCCCGAGTGGCAACGCCTCCATCCATTCCTTGGCGGGGGTGTCATACCACAGAACGTTCTCATTGCCGGCATCCACATAATTATAAAAGGCAACACAGGCAACGCTTGCGATAATACCTTTTTTAATGTAATTTTTCACGAATAATATTTTATAAGGTGATTTCAAATTTTTCCTGATGCAAAATTACCGTATATATTGTCGATTCTCTTTTAATTATTCTTCTTTAAATTTAATAATTTATGCAAAATTTGAAAAACACGCTTACCCCTCCGGAAAATAATTTTTAAATTTGAAATCTCACTAATCCTCAATTTTTTTCACTTTTACGCAAGAGGTTTGTTCAAATACGTCAAAATTGAAATGAATGTGCTCCGGAATACCCCGTAATGAGGGTTATTGCTGTTTTTTTAAAAAAAAATCTTTTTTTGTATTAGTATACATTTAATGAAAACAATAATTTTACATTCGCAAATAAGGCACTAACCTTATAACTAACCACGGAGATGTCTTAAGGACCTTGAAACGTAAGAAATATTCAAAACAGATAACATGAAATTACAACTAACAACACACTTTAAAGCAGCGACAGTGGCAGCACTGTTACTCCCTTGTCTTTGTGTGTCGTGTCAAGATGATTATTTATACGATGATCAGATTCCTGATAATCTGGGTGCCAGTATTTATGATTATCTTGTTGAGGATGGGAATTACAGTTATTTCCTGAAACTTATTGATGATCTGGATTATCAGGAGGTTTTATCGAGAACGGGGAGTAAAACTTTATTCCCTGCTGACGATGAGGCGTTTGAGAGATTCTTCCGGAAGAATGAGTTTGGAGTCCACAGTTATCAGGAGATGACCCCTGAACTCAAAAGAAAAATAATGAATACGAGCATGGTGAATATGGCTTATCTGTCAGAGATGTTGTCGAATGTCGCCGGCTCAGATGGTGCCAATGAGGGAATGGCTGTCCGCCGTTGGGCTTCATGTTCATATCTTGATGAGGTTTCTTCATCGGTTTCTCCGGATCTGCTGTCAAATCCGAATTGGAGGAGATTTTCCGAGAAAAATCTGTTTATGGTGAAAGATGCTCCGATGATAGTTGTCTTCACGGATAAGCAGATGGCGACTCAGGGAATGACTGATGAGGATTTCTCACTCCTGTATAACGGGACTGCGCATACGCCCGGGGATATATATA
>CAZFUF010000014.1:0-59362 GCA_964521885.1 uncultured Sangeribacter sp.
TGATCCCGTTTCCAATGGTGATTGGTTCAACTGAAGTATTTAGAACAAGGGGAGTGCAGATTCGTGATTCAAGGCCACCTTCATAGACAGCGGATACGCCATAAATCATATCCTCGTATGAAATATTCGTGTCGGAATATTCCCGTGCGGATATGGGAGAAGATGTCATTAATTCCCCATCCTTATAAACATTGTAGCCGGAAAGTTTAATCTCTGCTGTTCCGGCAGGCACGAACGTTACGTCGTCAACATGGAGCATAAATCCAAAAGTCTTGTCATAACGGATCGCAAAATGTAAAGCCCCGGCAGGAAGCCTGAATTCATATTCCGTCCATGTCCCGGGAACGTCTTTTACATTTCCTAAAGATAGATATTTACCGGTGTCAACCGTATCCTCAGTGGTATACAGGATTTCAAAGCTTTCCTGCGCTTCATTCTCATTGATGGAGCGAGCCTTAAACAAGATTGTCTGAGCCCCGCCATATAATTTTGGTGATATAGCCCAGTCATCATTAGGCGTATAAGTAAAGTCTCCCTTAGGCAGACAGAAGAAAGTTGAAATGTACTTATTACCTGAGGCGGCCGCGAAACTATCGTCAAGACCTTCAAGGGTATCATCAACCACAAACCATGAGAGTTTTGAATTATAGTCAATACCCGGCATTGCAATATTCTGGATTGCTCCGATTCCTGTCAGGTCACCATCAATAAATGTCCATCCTTTAAGACCCTCCTTACTCCATGGTGTCCAATCCTCAAAATCTTCAGTTATCGCTTCAGGAGCGGCATTGGTCAGGTCAGGTTCATCCCATTTGAGAGAAACGCCGCTTTGGGTGGCTGCACCCCATAAATTCTCAGGAGAGGGAAGAAGCGGGAATTTGACGGTCACACTGCAATCCTGTGAATTATTATTTCCTATATCCGCATCATCTGCAAAATCGATACTTATGGAATAATAGTTCGTTTCATCGCTGGCAACATTCAATGTCTCTGAAAACGAGATATTGGTTGATGCTCCGGCTTCAAGAGTTTCAATTATCTTTGAAGCTGCTTCTTTGCCATTTCGTTTTAATATTACATTGAAATCATTGGCTGCACTCATTCCGATATTTTCAATGCCGGCTTCTATAGCGAACTCAACTCCTGGAGTCACGCTAACCGGTGCATTCACGAATCCAGCCTTCAGGTCAGCCGGCAATGATTCAATGATATTAATATTGTCAACGAGAGTAAACTTACGGGTGCGAGTTACTCCGCGGAGAGCAAAATTGATTTCTTTACCCTCAAATTCTTTGAGAGAAACCATCACAGGATACCAACCATCCGTTTCTCCAAGATCACCGGCTACCACTTTTTTCATCTCTTTCAGATCCGAATCCACTCCTGCGGAAATATACAGCTCATTTAAATCCTTATCGGTCCCGGTGATATTGTAGGTATATAGAATCAACATTGGATTAGAGACATTCTTTAAGGATACCTTTCCGCTATAAAGTGTGGCGGAGGCACCATCCAATTCTCCGAACATTGCCGCCATTCCCCGGTCACCATCATAAGACGGTATCCCGGAATCATCCGTATATAGGCTCCATAGGGCATTCCCATTCTCAGGACGCATCAACGACCATGCGTTACCATTTGAGAACGATTCGCGATATGGCACCGGGTAAGCCGGCCCGACAGGAATAAACGGAGTCAATGTCATCAATGAATAGTCTGAAGCGGTGACAGCCTTGATTGCATAATATACAAACTTCTGTTCACGTCGGGTGCCGGGTGCTTCCACTGTGAATGTGGTATCTTTCAGACCTTCTGCCACAGCGTAGGCTTCTCCATTGTGAGTGTCGTCTACGGTCATGATATCGTAAGTCACGAGGTCTGGATTGAGCGACGAACCGTCAGCTGCCTTCGTGACCTTTTCCCATGTTATTTTTACTGTTCCTTCCTTATCCGTCTCTTCAACCTTTGCCCAGGCAGGTTTTGCAGGAGATTTTACACCCGCGAATGCGGTAAGCTCAGCAAATTTCCCTTCACCGAAGTCATTGAAAGGTATTACCCGGTAGATATGACTACCGATGGTAGTTGGAATATCGGTGTATGTGAGTTGTGCACCGGGTGCCGGATTATCGAATTTAGTTATAACAGCTCCATCGCGGGTCACCTCAATCTTATTCAATTTTGTTAGCTCCTTACCTCCGGCGGTCTTATCAGGGGCATTGAATGTCAGCTCAATTGCCAAACTCCCTTCGTAGTCGGAGATGGCAGTAAAGTTTTCCGGCTCAGCGGGAATATCATTAGACGAAGGTGCACTGATTTCGATTTCATCCACAAAAAGATACCAAGCCTCCTGAGAAGGTGTGGTGCAATGAATACCGACATGGTAGATTCCATCTGCCGATGGTGTCAGGAATCCGGAGAAATCCTGAGCTGTGCGTGTTTTTATGATCTGTTTATTCATAATGGTACCCGTCATTGAAGCCGGTGATGGGGAAGTCCCCCATTTGATTTCAGCTTCTTCCGGATTACCGTTATAAGTACGCATTTTAGCGGTAAATTTATATACCGAACCTCCCTTAAGATTTAATGCAGGAGTGAACAACCAGTCATCTGTGTCAGCCGCACGATTGAAATAAGTCTTGAAAGCGTTGGAATATTCATCCCAAAACCAGGTCTTCCCATCATTGTTGGCGTCTTCCACAATATATGGTTCGGAAGCTTCAAATGAATCAAAGACAGAGGAGAACGGAGGGATGGCACCTCCACACCAGAGTTTTTCACTCACTGCCTTCTCCGAAGAAACCCCATCGTAAGATGCGGTAAGTTCGTAAGTGAATGCAGTAAGCTCACTATCTCCGGGAAGTTGATCTATTGCAGAATATATCCCTTTGCCATCTGCAACCGTTTTGTTATCCGGTTGGCGAATAAGGGTGTATCGTAGATTATCATAATCTGCGTATCCGCCATGGATGGTAGAAGTGACATCTGACCATGATAAATTGGCATTGTCTCCGACTCTTTCAACCGTAAGAACAGGAGCTACAGGATTATCCGGACCGACAAAGAAAGACTCTTCCACCGCAGGACCATCTCCGATTGCATTACTCAAATATAACTTGAATGTATGCATCCCTTTAGAAGCGACCGAGATGGTTTTGGTGACTTTTTCCCCCCAGTTGCAGGTTCCTTGGACCGCGGTTTGATCATCCACCATGACGGTATAAGATAAATCTCCGGTGCCTGATGTCCCATCATAAGTGGCAGCAGGTGCGGTAAATGTTACTGTGCCTGCTAAAGAAGCTCCGGAGAAAGTGTAAGAAACATCGGTTGCTACATCCGGAGCTTTATCTTCAGCTGCGGGATTTGGACAATACATTCCCACTACTTCTTGATTTTTAGGGAAATGATAAAGCAAAGTCGGTATTCCGGATTCAAGATTTATTTCATAAAGTGAACCGTCTGATTCGGCAGTAAGTGCATAATACATTTTTCCCGATCTCGGGTCGATACAAGCTGAAGATGGATTGCTCGCTTTAAGTCCGGTATCTCCAATTCTTGTCATGACCCCTGTGGCTTTATTCACGGAATACAATACGCCAAGTTCATCTATGGCATAAATTTCGCCGTCACGCGAGATTGCAATCGCGCTCCACATTCTCGTTAGATCACAAATCTTTGTCCGGGTTCGGGTAGGGAAATCCATTGTTCCGAAGACATATCCCGTATTGCTGTCATTCCTGAAACATCCATAAATTTTCTTGCCGGTTCGGTCGTATACCATTCCGGTGGAAATCATATTTGCTTCCCCATATTGGAAATAGGTTTCCTCCCAAGTTTCCGGATTATAGCCGAAGAGCATTACAAAGGGGGTGCCTGCAAAATCTACGAAATAACAGCACCAATATGTATCTTCAGCCAGAACACCACCAGCTGAAGCGTCCACGCGCCCTGACCCGAGAGAGACAAACTCACCTCCCGGTTTTGAAGGGATAGAATACATCCCGATCGAATTTTGTTGCTGTGTCCAACCATCCTGATATATCACGCATCCGCGCAAATCAAGGACATAGTCAGCATTTTGGGCTTTCGCACTTCCCGAAGAAGTCCCCCCCGGGAGCAATATGCTCCCTAATATAAAAGAGATTGATAGAGATGTCTTTACAAGATTCATTTGACAGTTATTTTTGAGGTCTTTTGACCGAGTTTTACAAGATATATTCCTGATGAGAGAGGTATTGATGTCGCTTCGTCATTCCCTTGATTGAGGGTTATGCCATTGATGGAATATACTGAATATTCCAGACACGCAGGATTTGAAATATGAATATATCCCGCGGAAGAATGAATTGTTCCATTATCAGATTCAGTATATCCAACAGTTGCTCCTTCGTCAGTTATCATAATATTATCAATACAGATGTTGGGGAAGTCTTTTATGATTCCCATAAATCCGAGTTGTACTTCTTTGCCGGCAAAGTCATATAAAGTCTGGATTTTTACAAACCAACCCGGTAGCCCCTGAAATTCGTTGCTGATAACATACCTGTCAATCGACCGGAATCCATCACCGGGATTTATCATGATATCCAACTCATTATTATAAGCGGCACCATTCGAATCCTCAAATTTGTAGACATAATATGTTAAAACAGGTTTGGATGCTGAAGTGAGATCGATTTTGCCGGTGAAGAGTAATGCGGAATCATCATGATTACCGTTTATCATCCCTGAATAACCACCTTCACTATGGTTCGATTCCACATTATTATCTTCATCTGAATATAATTCCCAGAGAGTATCACCTTTGACAGCATAAGAAGACATAAGATATGAATCTTCTTTGGAGAAAGAATCAGAGTATGGGAGCGGATACGGCTTCCCAAGAGGGATAAGACCGGATTCCGATTTCTCTGAAATTCCTCCATCAGTCTCTGCGTACACGGCAAAGGAATAAAATTCTTGGTCTGCTTCAGGATTGACGATCATAGCCGTGTAGTTATTTCCTTTCACGAATCTCTTGAGCAGGCTGGGAGTGGATTGTCCGTTGGAATGAATGATTTTCTCTATATAATAGGAAATATTTTCCGGATTTATCGGATCTCCGTTGATGTCGGTTTCCGGATCCTCCCAACTAACGGTGACTGATCCCTTATTTTCTGTCTCGATGACTTTTACATTTGCGGGAGATAACGCCTTCCGGGTGCCTATAAAATGCTTTACATTTGAGGCGATACCTTCAGAAGAAGAGAAAGGAGTGACGGTAAATGAATAATCTCCCGCTTCTTCAACCAATTCCATATATTTCAGTTCTTCTCCCGGAATCGGATTTTCAAAAGTTTTAAGGATCTGGCCGTTACGGCTTACTTCAATTTTTGAGAGATATGTCAGATCATCATCGTTGATTGTCTTATTGGGTGCTTTCATTGAAATCACAGCCTCACGGTTATTGTCGGGAGACGTGGATAATGTCAAATCGTCAACCGCGGCTGGAGCATCTTCGGAAAGGGCACCGGAGACTTCAAGATTATCCACGATGAGAGTCCATCCTCCGGATGTTGTGTTGGCGTGAATCCCAATATGATAATCACCGGAAGCAGAAGGTGTGAAATACCCGAAATAGTTATCTGAATTCGCTTCCCCTTTCAGGGCTGTGATAGTGATCAAATTTGAAATCATTGCCTCCTGTGTAGGGCGATCTCCTGCCAATATTTCGAAAGATTCTGTCCAATATCCTAAAGCGCGGGCGTGAAGTGAAACCTTATAGATCCTTCCCCCCTCTAATTTGATAGCAGGGGAAATCAACCAATCATCTTTTGAATCGCCTGAGACTGCCACTTCTTGAGCGTAAGCTCCATTTAATTCTGATTCCTTCCATTCCCAAGTCTGTTCTGAATCATTATCTGCTTTTTTATCTTCATTTGCATTTACGATAACAAAAGTGTCAAGTGAAGCAGCGGAATCAAAAGTTTCAGAATATGGAGGGGTAATTCCTGAAGAAACAATTGCGTTGGAATCAACAATAAATGTGGTGGATAATAAGGGGGATTCCTCTTTGTCAAGGAGCAAGTTCCCCTTCGGGAAGGTAAAGGTATAACTCCCGTCAGCTATCTCATCAGTGAAAGAGATAATCAGCGTCGGATAAGTCTCTTCCTTAGATATGGAAACGGATGAAGAATTTATTGCATTCCCTGTTTCAGGAGTGAGTTTTGCATCAGTGTCACGACAGTAATATTGTTTCTCGATTGATGACACATTGGTGAATGTGACCTTGATACTCTTGAAAGGCTTAACCGGTTGGGTATCTGCCGGGGTAAAGAAATATTTGAAATCCTTAGGAGGATTGTAAGTCGCGGAATAGTTAATTGAGGGAGACGGCAGATCATTCACCGTGAACGCACCCTTGGCAGCTGAAATGGAAATTGTAGAAGATTCAAGGATAAGCGCACGTGGAATCCTGATATTGACTGTCACTCCATAATAGGAAATTGAATATCCTTCTTCATCTCCGAGACTTCCAACCGGTTTTAGAATTTTATCATTGAGTTTTACAATCCAATCTGCTCCGATGATTGCAGGATCGGATTTTATTTCAGACGCCGGTTCGCCAAGAGTAAAAACTATAGAGATGTCTCCTGAATTAGGAAGAGAATTTACACTCCCGTTTACCGGGGAGACACTATACCCGAATTCTAAAGTTTCATCCACATTATAAGTAGCTGTAATCTCTTGGCTTAGAATGGTATTATTACCCGATTCCGTGGTGAGTGAGCCTGCCGGAATAGTAAGAAGATATGCCCCTGATTTTGTTATTGTCTCCGCCTCAGATGATGAAGCATCTTTGTTAAAACCTAAATACCAGTCACTTGTGCTTCCTGAGAAAGAAACGCAATGATAGACCTCGTTGCCACAAGTCAAAGATGCGTTTTTCCAAACCTCCGGATTAGCGGTGACAGAATCATAGTTTCCTATCTTGGGGAATCTCAACCGAAGTGATGAAAGGCTCATCTGCACTTTTGATGGATCCGGAGATAATGAATAGCTGGTGAATACTGTAGTTGCGGCCACACCTGAATCTATTGTATAGACTGCGCTGATTTCTTGATTTGTAGGATCGGAAGAAAACCAGCATTCAATAGCCCCCTGCTCTATTACGAGAGTATAACTTCCGGCTTCCGTTATCTTCGGGAACTTTAAAAAACCGGATTTCATGTATTCATAATAATATACATCGGTTTCATATCCCCGGCAGTTAATACGTGCCTGAGTCGCATTATTGATAATAAATACCTTATTGCTATTAATCTTATTTATGGTGTAGTCGTAGGTAATACGGATATCCTCGATGGAATTTACAGTTGCTCCGGAGGCTGGCTCCAGAGAATAAGCGTAAATTGATAACGGTGACAACAATGCCGTCAAGGCTATGATAAGAGAGTAGATTTGTTTCATATCTTAGTTGAATGTTAGGTAGTTACAAGATATTTTGAGGGGAATGGTTCCCTTGTGCAGAAGAAGATATTACCTCTGATTTTCAAAGATAAGCATAAATATCCTTATTTACAACGAAGAGAGCTTTAAATTTAGTTAAAAGAAAGAGCCGAGAAGTTCGTACATAGAAAAAGTTTTATTATTTTGGTCTTGCAACAATAAATTGTTATATTTGCGATAAATTTATTAAAACATAACCTTTTCATCTGTCACAATATTTTCATCATAAGTGATTTTTTGTGAAAGAACCTAAATCAAAATTAATCTTAATTATATGAAAAAATCTTTACTTTTCCTGACCATTGCAGGATTTGCCTTCTCAGCAGTTGCGGACGCTACAGTAGCACCCGGTGAATATTTCCTCCGTCATGTGGCAACAGGTCAATATGTGACGTCCGGAATTCCTTGGGGCACAGCTGCCGTCCTCGGTGACACCGGTCGTCGTGTGACTGTTTCTGCTTCCCAGACTGAGGGAAACGTAACTCTTAAATCCACAATCGGTGACGGTTACTTCAAATTCGAAGATGAAATCTACATGGATGGTAATGCAGACTTCAACCGCGATTATGTGATTAAACCGGCTGAAAAAGGTGTTTTCATTACTTCTGAAAGTGATGGCAAAACAAAAGCATTCGGTGTAAATCAGGAAGGAAAACTCGGAGCACAAGAATTAAACGAAGCAGACGAATCTCAGCTTTGGGAATTTGTTACTGAAGCTGATCTTCTCGCCGGTCTTTCCGCTGCCACACTTGATAGCCCGGTGGATGTAACTTTTGCAATTCGCGGTCATGATGTCGGTGTTTATGATAAAGATAATGAATACTGGGTTGTTGACAAACCTGCAGGTTCAAAAATCAATACAAACATCTGGGGTCCTGATGGATGGGACACTAAGGATTTCTCATTCGCTCTTATCTGCGATGAAAGCGCTGAAACTGCAGCCGCTACTCAGGAAGTGAGCGGACTTCCTTCGGGATACTACACTGTTGGTTGCCAAATCTCATGCTGGAATGCTACTCCAGACTGCACAGTGAATGATGTTCCACTTGATGTCAAGATGTGGGATCAGGAAGGTGACCTCTGGCACAATGCTTTCACTGACGAATGCAAAAACGGTGGATATGACACAGAAAAATACGTTCAGGTCGGTGTAGACGGCAAACTTAATATCCGTCTTGCAATGGATGCGAAGGGTGACGTGAAGAACCGCATTGTTTTTGATAACTTCAAACTCGCTTATCTCGGAACAGACGCTCCCGAAGGATATGGAATCAAATGTGTGAAAGAGATCGCTGCTGATGATATGGTGACAGTTTACTCCGTGAACGGCATGACTGTTCGTAAAGGCGTTATCAATTCTGATGCCACAACTCAGCTCCCCGCCGGTCTTTACATCATCTCCAACGGTTCGGCAACTCGCAAGGTAGCTGTATCTAAATAAAAGATAAATCCTTTAAGAAGGAAAATCCCGTAGGCGTCGTGGCTTACGGGATTTTTTTGTACCTTTGTGATATTTTATTTTGAGGATTTATATTATGAAGCTATACCAAGGGCGTCCTATTGATGATATTGCACGCACTCAAGCTGAGAATGATGTATATGATTTTCTTGATAAAGTCGATGCTAAATATCAGACTTTGACTCATCCGGCTGCCGCAACAATGGAGCAGTGTGAAGCTGTGCGTGATGAAGTGAACGCTCCGGTTTTCAAAAACTTGTTTCTCACTAATAAGCAGCACAATCAGTTCTATCTTCTGATGATTCCAGCGGATAAACCGTTTAAGACAAAATATCTTTCACCACAGTTGGGGTGTGCGCGTTTATCTTTCGCATCACCCGAAGAAATGGAGAAATATCTTCATATTCATCCCGGAGCAGTTTCTCCGATGGGCTTGATACATGATAAAGATCACAACGTCCGCCTCATAATCGATAATGACTTGCGTGATGTCGGGACTTATGCTTGTCATCCGTGTGTCAATACTTCGAGTGTAGTGCTTGATTTGTCAGAACTCTTGAATAAAGTAATACCCGTTACAGGGCATGATGTGACATGGGTGGAGCTTAAGGGTGAATAAGTCTTCATCCGTATGGACTGATATTGATTTTTGAAATTTTAATAGATGGGGTTTGAATTATTAATAAAATATATTAAAAAGTTATGATAGAAAAAGGGATAGCGAATTCTAGCGAACTTATAGTGGGAAAAGAACATTGTGCCGATCATATCGGTTCCGGCGACCTCCAGGTGTTGTCTACACCCTCAATGATTGCATTGATGGAAAATGCTGCCCTGACAGCGGTGGCTCCCCATCTTCCGGAAGGAACAACCACAGTAGGAGGAGGCATATCCACATCACATCTTCGTCCCACCAAAATTGGGGATAAAGTCAGAGCCGAAGCTATAGTCACACGACACGACGGGAAAAAGATAGAATTTGATATCAAAGTCTATTGTGGCGATGAGCTAATAGGTGAGGGCACACATACACGCTTCATTGTTGACAAAGAAAAATTCCTGTCAAGGCTCAAATAGTAATTCCGAAATATTGGTTTTGGGAACTCTCCGTTTCGGAAAACCAATCCTCAAAGGATGCTTGTTCTCTGGATTCCCCTTATGTATGCGATACTATAACCGGGTTAAGATCCTTGCAAGATAATGTTCCGATTTCAGGAGAAATAAATTCCTTTTTCGTAGGTTTCCCGTTTAGCCATTCAACGATCAAAGAGGGGAAATCTGCTCCTGCAAGGTGAGTAAACGGATATTGACCGCCAAACCGGCAGTTGAGCTCGAGTATAAAAATCTTATTTCCGGCAACAAAGCAATCTACATCAAGATTAGCTATGTGGCCGAGGGAGGTGGATAGTTTCTTTCCAATAGATTCGAACTTTTCTGCTGATACGATTTGAGCGATGTCTGTCTCACCGGCACGCATTGCAATCTTCTTTTTTGCAATTGTAGTCACATATTCCCCTTTAAGATCATTCAGTACATCCAGTCCATATTCATCTCCATCTATCATTTCTTGAATGATGACACAATGTTCAGCATCGTGGTCTGATTCGTACCTTAGATAAGTATTGAATATCTCTCGTTTAAGTTTTTTATACAAAACTGCGAGTTCTTCAGCATCTTCAGCCTTATAAATACCGATACTTCCCATTCCCCATCTGGGTTTGATAACTAACGGAAAGGAAATCTCACCTGATTCAATCCCAAGAATGGCACTTTCAGGAGTCAGATATGTCGTTGGTGTAAGAAATCCGTTGTCAATAAGAAAGTTATAAGTCTTCCACTTATCATTGCAAATTTCAATCACATGTGGATGCGAGATGACTACTTTCGTGCCTCTCTCTGAAAACCGGGTGGCGTTATAAGAAAGAACCGGAAGGTCGATATCAAACAAAGATATTATTGCATCAATCTTATTTTCCTTGCAATAGTCCAATAATGTATCGATATAGCTATCGTCGTAAATAGGAGGAGTAATAAACCATTTATCAGCTTTCGACAGAGTATAGGTGTAAATGCTATTGGAGGCATGCAATTCGCCTTGTCCCTTAAGAGCTTCCTTGAAATACTCCACCATGTATGTTCGCCGTCCTGCGGATGTCAATAATATATTCATTCCTGAAATATTCTGGATTAACGGTTCTTATACATATCTTCGTAATATTTCTGATAATCTCCCGAAGTGATATGTTCCATCCACTCCGAATGGCCAAGATACCACCTCACTGTCTTATCGATACCCTCCTCAAATTGCAGACTTGGTTTCCATCCAAGCTCGTTGCTTATTTTCGAGGAATCAATGGCATAACGTAAGTCATGACCGGCGCGATCCGTCACATAATGAATAAGATCCAGGCTATATCCTTCCGGATTCCCTAAAATCTTATCAACTGTGCTTATTATAACTTTGATTAGATCAATATTTTTCCATTCATTGAAGCCACCGATATTATATGTCTCACCCGGTTTCCCCTTATGAAAAATGAGATCAATAGCCCGGGCATGATCTTCAACATATAGCCAATCTCTGACGTTCTGACCTTTACCATAGACCGGCAATGGCTTGCGATGAACTATATTGTTAATAAACAGCGGGATAAGTTTTTCGGGAAATTGGTAAGGACCATAGTTGTTTGAGCAATTGGAAACAACTGTAGGCAATCCATAGGTGTCATGATAAGCGCGGACAAAATGGTCGCTCGATGCTTTTGAGGCGGAATAAGGACTATGAGGAGAATATGGGGTGGTCTCGACGAAGAATTCCTCTCCATAAGGTGCTTCTCCTTCCGGACTTGTCATCTCAAGGGCGCCATAAACTTCATCAGTCGAGATATGATAAAATTTCTTCCCTTCGTATTTTTCAGGTAGAATATCCCAATAATCCCTTGCTGCCTGAAGCAGTGACAGAGTACCCATCACATTTGTGCGGGCAAAGATAAAGGGATCTTTGATGGATCGATCCACATGGCTTTCAGCAGCAAGATGAATAACACCGGTAACATTATATTTATGCATCAGCTCACGCATTTTTTCCAGATCCACTATATCAGCTTTCTCGAAAAAATAATTGGGTTTGCCTTCCAGATCAGCGAGATTTTCAAGATTGCCGGCGTAAGTTAATTTGTCGACACATATAATATTATACTCCGGATACTTATTAACAAGCAAACGGACGACATGATTCCCGATAAAGCCGGCTCCACCGGTTACTATAATATTGTTTTTAATCATAAAATGCTTTGTCTTAGTCAGGCTGAAAACGAATCAATATATCATCCTCCGTCCTATACACGATTCTACCCTTTCTCTAATACAACGGTTTATTATAATCAAACAATTCCGGAGCAAGATTAATGGTCGGATGTTTCTTATCTTTCTCTGAAAGAATGACCTTATCG
Source organism: uncultured Sangeribacter sp. (assembly GCA_964521885.1). Taxonomy (GTDB): domain Bacteria; phylum Bacteroidota; class Bacteroidia; order Bacteroidales; family Muribaculaceae; genus Lepagella. The sequence continues at coordinate 12,397 of CAZFUF010000014.1, forward strand.
GTTGGGATTTGCCAATCGATCATTAATTCCGGATCGTCCCATGCGATTGCACCTTCTGATTCAGGACAGTAATAATTATCACATTTATATTGAAAAACAGCGGTATCAGACAGAACTGAGAAACCATGGGCAAACCCTCTCGGGATAAACAGCTGATAATGATTTTCATCCGAAAGTTCTACAGCCACATGCTTCCCGAACGTCGGCGATCCTTTTCTCAAATCCACCGCCACGTCAAGGACACGGCCTTTGGTAACTCTGACGAGTTTACTCTGACTGTGATCCCCCTTCTGAAAATGTAACCCTCTCACAACTCCATATGAAGATGAACTTTCATTATCCTGCACGAATCTGATTGTCCGAACAGCCTCATCAAACTCGCGCTGAGAGAAAGATTCAAAGAAATAACCTCTTGAATCCCCAAAAATTCGGGGCTTTAGAATAACGACATCGGGAATAATCGTTTTTATAAATTCCATTATATCTCTATATCTCTAAATTGGATTTATTCTTTTTCAAAAATTTTCCTGAAGACTTATTATTGAACCTGGTTATGAGATCTTACTTACATCATTCCATATCATAATCCACAAATCCGGATTCACGAGCTCTATTTACGTCTTCAATCACTTTGAGAAGATATTTACCATATTGATTTTTTGCCATCGGAGCTGCCACTTCACGCATTTTTTCTTCAGAAATCCATCCTTTGCGATAAGCGATCCCTTCAAGACATGCAATTTTGAGACCTTGCCTCTTCTCAAGCACTTCCACATAGATTGATGCTTCAGCCAAAGAATCGTGGGTGCCGGTGTCAAGCCAGGCAAAACCTCTCGGGAAAGTTTTAACTGAAAGAGCATCCTCACTTAAGAATACCTGATTCACGGTTGTAATCTCGAGCTCTCCACGGGCAGATGGTTTGATGGTGGCAGCTACATCCACAACTTTATTCGGGTAGAAATAAAGTCCTACCACGGCATAATTGGATTTGGGGTGTGCCGGTTTCTCTTCTATTGATAAGCAACGTCCTGTATTATCAAATTCCGCAACTCCGTATCTTTCCGGATCATCAACCCAATACCCGAAAACGGTGGCACGTGATTCCTTATCGGCCCTAACCACTGCTTCCTTTAAGAAATTTGAGAAGCCGGCACCATGGAAAATATTATCACCAAGCACCAGACACACGCTGTCATCTCCAATAAAATCCTTGCCTATGAGAAATGCTTGAGCAAGGCCTTCAGGCCGAGGTTGTTCGGCATATTGTAATCGGACTCCGAAATCACTTCCGTCACCAAGAAGACGTTTGAACCCCGGTAAATCTTCAGGCGTAGAGATTATAAGAATATCTCTTATCCCGGCAAGCATAAGAGTGGAGATGGGGTAATAAACCATCGGTTTATCATATATCGGAAGTAATTGTTTACTGACTCCCTTGGTAATGGGATATAAACGTGTTCCTGCTCCTCCTGCCAAAACTATTCCTTTCATGGTAACTGTAAATAAGATGTTAGTGTGTGACTTTCAAATGATATGGTCAAAGATAACCAAAACTCTCAGAATATGCAAACGAATATCTCTGAATCAATAGAGAGTGAAAATAATCACAATTACTTCGTATCGAATTATTCTGAAATGAACAAGACATCATCTGTGTGAGGATGTACGAATTCAAACTCAAGAGTTCGTGCAAGTCCCTCATCAAGTGTGAACATTGGAACGAATGCCGAAGAATGTGCCTTACGGGCATCAAATTCAGTGGTGGCGCAAAATTTCTTAACTCTCACTGAGCTTATTGTCATCTTCTTTCCTGATATTTTCGCCAATAAGTCGAATCCATATCCTCCCAGCATTCCGAGCCAGAAGGGAAAGTGAGTGGCGGGAATATGTTTGTTGAGAACCTTGCTGACATGAGCCACAAGTTGGTTCATATTTTTATCCGGCTTATCAACATAATTGAAGACATTAAAGCCTGTGGTTACATGATCGATCATATACTTGACAAAAGCAACTATATTTCCGACGTATGCCATCGATTTCCTGTTTTCCCCTTTGCCAACCATCAGGAATTTTCCTGATGAAATCTGTTTGAGAAGATTATATACGTTTCCACGATTCCGTTCCCCAAAGATAACGGTCGGACGTATGATATCGATATTCCAATCCGGATGAGTCTTATACCAATCTTGCAAAACCTGCTCAGCCTCCCATTTGGATTTTCCGTAATGATTGAATGGATCCGGGGCAAAGGATTCGTCCGGGCATTTTTTATTTAAGCCATACACAGCCACTGAAGAAAAGAAAATGATTCTTCTGACATTATTCTTCTCCATGGCTTTCAATGTAACTTTCATTCCGCCGACATTGGTGTCATAATAGAGCGAAACGGGAGAGACATCGTCACGATGTTGCGCAGCCAGAAGAACCACGAGGTCAGTATTTTTAAGAGCCTCATCCATCTGGGCTTGATCGCGAACATCACCAATCGTCGTGATATCATTATAATAATGACTGGGGAGCAAGTCAATATTCGAGCAATCGTATTTTTCGGGGTCGGTCTTAAGTAATTCAATCAGACGAGTACCTACAAACCCGCTACCGCCAATCATTGTTATTTTCATTTCTTGCGAATTTTATAATCAATTTTTTGCTTAATCTTTTTGTAGATGTAATACGGCATGAAGTATCCGCATAGCAGCAGTGCGGAAGCAAATTTATTGTAATTAAGCGCTTTATTATATACTTCAAAGTTATACTTCAACATCTTGATCTTGTTGGCAGATACCGAGCCCTTTCTAACTCTGTAAATTGCAAGAGGGGAATCAAGACCGTATGCATCCCCATAATGTGCGATTATATCGATCCAGAGACACCAGTCCTGACGTTTACGCAAGGAGGGCATATAGTGTTTGCCAATTTTTCCGGCATCATAGATTGCTGTCAGACATCCTATGCTGTTATCATGCAGTATATGAGCATAATTTGTTTTGCGGATACACTCCACATATCCTGTAATCTTTCCGGATTCATCACATTCATCGTATGAAGTATAAGACAGACTACAATTTTTTTGGAGCATAAACCGAAGTTGAGTTTCAAGTTTATCAGGATACCACCTGTCATCAGCATCACAAAATGCAATAAATCGTCCATTAGCCATTCTGATGGAGTTGTTTCTGGCATCTCCTGGACCTAAGTTACTCTCAAATTGCATTAATTTTATGCGTGGATCCTTTGCTGCGTAGGATCTGATAATCTCACATGAATCATCGGTAGAACAATCATCCGTAATCAGGAGCTCCCAATTTTCATATGTCTGTGCCTGGATAGACTCAATGGTCTTTCCTATAAAGTCAGAACAATTATATGAAGGGGTGACAATCGAAACTAAACCTAAGTTTTCCATAGATGACGGATATACAGCTCTTTACGCTCAGAAGCACTCAATAAATGATTATTTATATCATTTCATCGGCCGCTCTATACTGATTTAAGTTCAAAGTTAACCAAAACATCAAAATTATGCAAGAAGAATGTGCAAATTGATTGGAACACAATTAATATTTCATTATTTCTAAAAATTTCTGGCGCGATACGCCATCCATTTCCCGACATTCTTTTTGCAGACGCGATAACATCCGATTAACCTCAGATTCCTTAATCCCTTTCCCTTTAAGCAGTCTCTTTACATAGATCCGATATATTTTTTCCCAGACCCGATACTTATAAAGCGGCATTCTCAGCCGCATATCAATAAACCGATTGAGATAGTAATTATAAATCGGACCTATTTTGCCAAATCGATTGATAGATACGCTCACCTTATGATAAATCTTTGATGTCGGGACGCAAGCTATCTTCATCCCTTTATCCTTCATGCGATATGAAAATTCAAAATCTTCTTCACCGTGAAAAAAACGTTCGGTAAGTAATCTCCCATCCTGGACGAGACTGAATCTAAAGAATAATGCACATCCCGTTATAAATTTTATTCTAAAAAACTCTTTATCAGGGACACTGTTGACATTTTCTTTTGCGAAATAATATTTTCTTAACCCCAAAAATAGATTCCCTCCACAGTTCCAGATAAGGTTTTTGTCATCATAATAACAAATCATGGGAGTGACAGCCGAGTAATCAGGATGTTCATTTAAAAAATAGCTTAGTTTCACGAGGAAATCAGGCTCAACCTCTGTGTCATTATTAAGCAATAGCCCATATCGGGGATTATATTTAGATGCCAGAGATAGCGCACGATTATTTCCTATGGCAAATCCATAATTCTCTTTGAGCCGATAATAAATGATCGTCTTCCCTGCAATGTTCTCAGGCAGAGTGTCTTCCTCATCCTCACTAATGGATATGACCTTGAATTCTTTTTGATTTATGAGCCAATCAGCCATCTCTTGAGGAGAATTATCATCAGATCCATTGTCGGCAAGCACAATAAAGAAATCCTCCCCAATGACCTTTGCCATTGACTTCAGACAATCAATTGTGACCGTCGCTCCGTTCCAATTAAGAATAGAAACTGCTATCATGCTCACTAATTTACCATGCTTTATAATATCGGTAAAGCGCCTCTCGATCATCATCATCCTGAGGATCCAAACGCCAGGAGTATGGATAAATTCGCATGTACTGTCTCAAAGTTCCACTTTTGTTGGCTTTGCCGACAATAAGACCATTGAGAGAAATGAGAAGCATCGGAATGATAATAAGAAACCATTTGGCGAAAGAAAGCTTTAATTTCTTTCCTGATTTCGTCCATATTGGTTCGTACATCACTTTTGAAATTGCAAGAATTCCAAAAATGAAGAAGTAATTGTTAAATCGATATAAGATTGCGATAAATATATTCAGGACTGTGACATATATACCCATCATCGCCATGAACTCGATTTTCTTGTTGATTTTATGTTCCTGTTCAAGTTCCTGACGTTCGCATTCCAGTTCCTCAATCTCTTCCTCGTTATCTTCGCGGCTGATTTCACGGTTGAGTTTCCTACTGCTCATTTTATAGTCGCGGCTCAGTAGCCACAAGGCAAAAGCCGGATAACCGACAAACTTCACAAGCAAAAGAATTGCACTTGCAAGGCTCTGGATATTGCCATCCATAATCTCATTGGATCCATAACGCTCTGCGAGAGAAGAGACATTATCTGTCATCGACAGCACCTGAATCAAATTGAAGAAGATTGCACTGATACTGAATCCTATAAGAAGCAAAGCGGCACAGCATATAATGGTTCGTCTTCCGAAAGTAAAAATCTGACGGATACCCGGAAGCCAAAGGATCGGGAGAATCAACATGAGATATGCTCCGGTATGAAATCCGCTACCGATAAGAATCAGCAGAATATAAAGCCACCACCTCCCTTTGACAAAAGAGGGCCACGCAAGCAGAAAGCAGCAGATTGCCAATGATTCACGAAGCACTTCGGTATTTAACGGGAAGTAAAGTATCAGATAATACATAAAGATTCCCGTAAAGACATGCTTCGTATTTTTATAAAAAAACCAGAATATCACTCCATTCAAGATTGCGGCATGCGCAAATTGCAGGAAAGTGAAATCTGATGTTACGGTCTTACACGCTGTGGCAAACAGATAAAATAATGGTTCAAATCGTGTTGTAGACAGGTCTGACCATTTGAAGCGGTCAAAGCCGGTAATCATCTTATAGAAAGATTCATAGCGGATTGAATCCACCCCTATTCTATAACGCAAGCCTGCTAATGATACGAGAATTATGTATGCAACAAAAAACCAGACGAAAAAGTGGTTTTTCCGCCCTGCGTAATCGTATCTATAGCTCAGGATAAAGAGTAATAGAAAGATGAAGAAATACAACATAACCTATTAACGAACTTTAACCATTATTTATTATAATTTACAGATATTTTCTCCCGTCGTCTCAAGTCACATAATCCAGACGGGTGGAATATCAATATCTGACATGACGTCTCTTCTGATAAAATAGTCTGAGAAAGGGGCGGGCAAAGATGGATTTGGTGACCCATAATTGCATATAGGCTTTTTTATTACCGATTAATTTAGCGTACCTTTTCCCCAGATTGGCTGTTCTTTTATCAGGGAGAGTATTGCAAAAAAGGGATATATGAAACATCCGTTGATTCACACCTTTTCGAATATCAGGAGTAATCAATCCCGGATATCTATGCATAATGTCGCGCTGAATCTTAAAAATGCCCTTGATCCTATGAGCGAAACCACGTGCATCTTTTACATGTGAGACCCCGGCGGAATGCACCCGATAGACCGCGGTCGTCTCGGGAAAAAACTTGACATTGGAGTTCGCCCACAAATGAAGAGACAATCTATATGAGCCGTCAACATAAGAAATTTGCGATTTCGGGAGCAATTCTTTTCTGAACATCCATGTCGGAGGGGCAATATATCCCGCCATAACCAGATATTCACCGAAAGTCAATGGCCTGGGTGTATAGCCCGTTGCGAAGCACGACCGTATAAATTTCGATTCATCTTCAATATACCTGTCATATTCAGTATAGACCAATCCATAATCAGGATGACTTTCGAGAAAGTCAACCTGACGTTGAAGTTTAGTGGGGTCCGTCCAATAATCATCACCTTCGCAGAAAGCTATATATTTCCCTCTTACGCGCGGATACTGAAAAGCCTCATCTATCATGACTCCTTTGGAATATTGATTCTCTTTCTGATAAATCACCCTGAACTTGTCAGGGTATTTTGCTTCATATTCCCGGATTATATCTTGCGTACCGTCTGTGGAAGCATCGTCATGGACCAATATTTCATAATCGAAATCAGTCTGCTGCATCACCAGACCTTCAAGGCATTGACGCACATAATTGACTTGATTGAAGGTAAGGCAACTTATGCTTACAAGCGGATTATTTTCACTCATAATATATTATTAAAATCTTACTTGGGATTTCTCACAATCTCGATAATCTGGTCAAGCTGTGAGTCAGTCAGAAGATGGTGAAGAGGAAGGCAAATAACCTCGGATGCCATCTTCTCGGCATTAGGAAGATTTGATGGAGCGGAAGAGGGGAGGCTGCGATAAGGTGAGAAATGGGAGATAAGGGGATAGAAGTATCTGCGCCCCAGGATTCCCTCTGAACGCATTTTCTCATATAAGGAATCCCTGCTGACTCCATATTCTCTGCGATCTATAAAAACCGGGAAATAAGAATAGTTGGATTCTACACCGGGGAGAGGATTAAACATCCTGACGCCCTTGACATCCTTAAGATTCTCCCTATATATTTCAGTGACTCTCTTTCGATATGCTATTGCATCTCCCACATACTTTAGATTCAGAAGTCCGTAGGCTGAGCGTATCTCATCCATCTTTGAATTGATGCCGGGAGCCACAACCTCCGTCTCACTCTTAAACCCGAAGTTCTTAAGAAAATCGATCTTCTGTTTCATCTCTTCGCTATGACAAATCAAAGCGCCTCCCTCCACAGTATTGTAAGTCTTTGTGGCATGAAAACTTAAAGTAGATAAGTCTCCTGCTTCAAGAATAGATTTTCCATCTTTTTTTACACCAAATGCATGAGCCGCATCATATATCACTTTGAGGCCGTAAGCATCCGCGATTTCCTTGATCCGATTAATGTCACAAGGATTTCCATACACATGCACGGGCATGATGGCCGTGGTCCTTGAAGTGATAGCCGCTTCAATTTTTGAAGGATCGATATTGCCTGTATTCAGATCTATATCGGCAAATACCGGTTTGATTCCGTTCCACCACAGCGAATGAGTCGTGGCTACGAAGCTATATGGAGTGGTGATAACTTCACCCGTGACGCGCAAAGCTTGAAGAGCAGTTATAAGTGGCAATGTGCCGTTGGTAAAAAGACTAATGTAATTTACTCCAAGATAATGACACAGCTTTGACTCAAGCTCCTGATGATAGTGCCCGTTATTTGTAATCCATTGGCGATCCCAGATGTCTTGCAGATAAGGGATAAACTCCTCAAGTGGAGGAAGTAAAGGTGATGTGACTGTGACTTGATTCTTACTTTTCATAACGCGCGTTGCGAGGTGACGATATAATATCACGCATATAGCCGATTAAGTTATGTGTTTTAAATATAAAACTTAATCGGATACCTATCTAATATACGATGATTACGTGGCATTTATTATAAATAGAATCAAACTTTTTTGCTTATAAACGATAGAAGTTCCCGCAAATCAGCTGAACGAGTCAGCTTGGCTATTGCAAAATAATAGCCCGCTCCCGCCAGTATACCTAAAATCAACTGCAACCAAAGATTGTTGATAACATTGATAATGCAAAAAACAACTATACCCATCGATAATGAATATAGAAGTGATGGCAATATTTCACGCATCTGACGCCAAAATCCCATCTCTATCAGTTTTCCAGTGTAAAATGTATTGATTATAAGGGAAATCAGTGAATTTATCACCTGGCCCCAACAAATAGCAATAATCCCGAAGGGAAGAGATGCGAAAAGGATACCGATTCCTACGAACTTTTTGACAATCTCAAGCTTAAGAAACAAGTCTGAACGCCCTTTCACTTGAAGGAGATTCAAATTTATGGCGTGAATCGGATACCACATCAGGGATAAGCATAGAATCTGCAGCAATGGCACTGTGCCCTCCCATTGATCTGTAAGCAGAAGAATGATAAGAGGATGACTGATTCCGGCAAGACCGCACATCAACGGGAAGATTATAAATGCAGAAAGTCTTAAAAATTTCCGGTAAGCCTTACGGAGTGCCTGTTCATCATGTTGAATGGAGCATAAGACGGGGTAACTTACCCTTTGAAGTATCCCTGAAACATTTGCAGACATGTAATTGCCAAACTGTTGTGCGCGTGTATAAAGACCCAACTCTGCTGCCGCGAATTTCTTTCCTATGACCAACAGATAAAGATTGCGCGCAAATGTTTCCAGAAGCCCTGAAATCGCGAGCTTACTGCCGAACCCGAACATGGATTTGAATGAAGTCCATGAAAAGACCCATGAGGGGTGCCATTTGGTGACAATCCATAATGCACCGGTATTAATTCCCAAAAGTAATAATTGGTAATAGACCAGCGACCAAACGCCAAAACCGTTATAAGTCATCGTAATACCCACCACTCCGGCAACTATTGAGGCAAGCAGTGATGCCTTTGCCTGAGTTTTAAAATCAAGTTTTCCCAAAAGCAACGCTCTCTGAACCACAACTAAGGAATTGACAATGATGCCGAGTCCTAACACGCGAGCCATGGGCTCAAGAATGGGATACCCATAATATCGTGCAATCAACGGAGCTGAAACAAATATTATGCAATATAACAGGATCCCTATGACTATATTAAAATAGAAGGCTGTGGATGTATCGACCTGAGTCCGGTCCTGCTTACGGACCAATGCCTGAGAGAAACCGCTATCAACCAATGATTGAGACACTTCCATAAAGATAGCGAGCATCCCCACAAGACCATAATCTGCCTTGGTGAGTATCCTCGCCATTATTATCATGACAATGAAATTAACGCTTTGAACCGAGAATCTCTCCGCAACACTCCAAAGTGTCCCTTTTAACGTTTTCTTTTTAAGACTCTCAGCCATTATCTATCCTGTTAGGGGATTTGGTTTGAATGCGGTTTCATTAAATATTTAAGTATGAAAACTTACCCAATTTTATAATAATCAAAACCGTTTTGGGCCACAAATTCAGGATCATATATATTCCTTCCGTCAAGTATGAGCTTATTGCGCATCGTTTTTGACAGAACAGGGAATGATGGTATCCTAAATTCATTCCATTCGGTGAGAAGCATTATGGCATCCGCATCGACTACTGCGTCATACATTCCTGTAGCATATTCCACCGTATCTCCTATACGCCTTTTACATTCATCCATTGCTACAGGGTCATATACCTTTACTTTAGCACCGGCCTCGATAAGTTTCTCAATTATCACAAGGGATGGAGCTTCGCGCATATCATCGGTTTCCGGTTTGAATGAAAGTCCCCATATGGCGATCTTTTTATCGTTGAGATTCCCACCGTAATGTCTCTTCAATTTTTCAAAGAGGACTGCCTTCTGGTCTGCGTTCACCTCTTCCACGGCGCGCAAAACACGCATATCGTAGCCATTGAGAGAAGCTGTTTTTATCAATGCCTTCACGTCTTTAGGGAAGCAGCTCCCTCCATATCCAATACCGGGATAAAGAAACTTCCGCCCGATACGTGTGTCACTTCCTATCCCTTTTCTGACCATATTGACGTCAGCCCCGACAAGTTCACAAAGATTAGCAATATCATTCATAAACGAAATTCGGGTGGCAAGCATCGAATTTGCGGCATACTTAATCATCTCTGCAGATGGAATGTCTGTATATATCATCCGCTCTCCACTAAGCATAAACGGCTTGTAGAGACGAGACATCAACACACGTGCACGCTCACTGTCAGTGCCGACAACAACTCTGTCAGGAGTCATAAAATCCTTGATGGCGGCTCCTTCCTTTAAAAACTCCGGATTGCTGGCTACATCAAAATCCACCTTCACCCCGCGTCTGTCTATCTCCTCTTGAATGGCAGTCCTGACTTTCGCGGCGGTTCCGACCGGGACAGTGGATTTTGTCACTAAAAGAGTGTATCTGTTGATATTCCTTCCAAACTCTTTCGCTACTTCAAGCACATATTTCAAATCAGCCGAACCATCTTCATCAGGAGGAGTGCCGACGGCTGAAAATACTATCTGAACATTATCCAGACACTCAGACAGGGATGTGGTGAAATGGAGTCTGCCCGCTTCAACATTACGCTTAACCATCTCTTCGAGTCCGGGCTCATAGATAGGTATATCTCCTGCAAGAAGACGATCTATCTTATTCTTATCTACATCGACACAAGTCACGTCAGCACCCATTTCTGCAAAACATGTTCCTGAAACGAGCCCGACATACCCGGTCCCAACTATAGCTATATTCATAAGATTTGTCTGAGATAATGGATTCCGTCTCTATTTCAAAGGAAGACAGGAATCAGATACAACATTTTATGAGTCGAACTCTAATTTAGATTTGTGGAGGATTTGCAACTACATCCGCGACCATAGTTAAATAGTCTTTCTTTCGCGGAGAACGATCGATCAAGGCACTTATGGACCGGAAACGATGCACGTCACTCCCGATCATATCCACCATATTATGTTGTAACAACCATTCTGATTTCTTTCTTGCCGTTTCTCCATATCCTCCGGATAATGAGGGGTAATTGATTTGAAATAGTAGCCCCATATCCTTCAGTTTTTCATAATCGGAGTAATTCATATACTGATACCTCTCCGGATGCGCAAGAACCGGGAAATATCCCTTGCTCATAATCTCCGATAACATATCTTCAAATCCCATTGGAGGATTGAAATATGAAGTCTCCACTAGAATGTGGGTGCCATTCTCTCCGAGAGGCATGATAACACCTTCCTGCAGCCTTTCTTCAAATAAGGAGTCCAACATATTTTCAGCTGCAAGGGCTATCTCTACTCCTCCAGTCCAACGGGATTTAAGCAATTCAAATTTTTCCTTCAGTTTTTCCGGTGTATTTGGAAAATCCTCCATGATATGAGGAGTAAGCCAAACTTTCTTGATACCCAATTGATCATATAAATCAAGCACTTCTAAGGAATCATCCAAAGTTTTAATACCATCGTCAACTCCCGGAAGAATATGGGAATGCCAATCAGTGGCATTTTGCAAAATGCCTGAATCCTTTATGGTTGCAACTGCTTTTTTAAATGGCCACATAAATTAAGCTGAATTGATGAGCGAAGATTATTGCCTGGTAATCAGACAATAACCTTCAGGAAGAGAGTGATTATTCAGTGAGAGACTGATAGTTTCCGTAAGTGTGATAACGAGAGAATTTAGTGTCGGTGCCATTAAGAATGACTCCCATGTGCTTATATTTCTGTGAATCATACAGAGCCTCAATCTCTTTAAGAGCCGATTTCTCAAGCAGACCGGCACGAGCAACAAAGATGGTGCGATCCGCATAGGGCGCGATGATTTGCGTATCCACTACGATGTCAACCGGTGGGCAGTCAATGAGTATGAAATCATATTCATTTCTCGCTTCATCAAGCAATTTTCCAAGATTTCCGTTATCAAGAAGTTCAGCAGGGTTAGGGGGAGTCTTCCCAACTCCAATCACACCGAAATTCTCTCTACCGTCAACCTTGGTAACCAACTTATGCCAATCGTCAACATTGCCGGCAAGAATATTGCTCAATCCTTTCGAAGGCTTGGAGATATAATTGGAAACTGAACCATGGCGTAGGTCGCCATCGAGAAGGAGTACTCTCTTGCCCTTAATGGCGAGCGCCATTGCAAGATTGAAGGCTATAAATGATTTTCCTGAACCAGGATTGAAAGAGGTCAGCATTATCACTTTGCATCCCGAGGATTTACCGGACATAAATTCCAGATTGCTTCTGACAACACGGAATGCTTCATTGATAATATTACGATTACCCTCTTCAACAACCGGGAGAGGTGTGTCTATGATTTTCTTAAGTTTCTTTTTGGGGATCAGATAATCCGGAATCTTACGTTTCTTACCGACTCTTGGAATTTCGCCCGCAAACGGCACGGGGAGAGAATCAAGATCCTTGCGGCTGCGAACCTTAGTGTTCATGGATTCAAGGAAGTATACGAAAAGTCCCGGAACGCCTAATGATAACACGAAGCAAACGAACAATATAAGTGTTCTCTTAGGACTAACAGGTTGGAGAGGACCTGTGGGGGGGGTGATGATACGTGTGTTGTACGCCGTAAAAGCTTGATTCAATTCAGTTTCTTCACGTTTCTGGAGAAGATAAAGATACAGTTCTGATTTCACAAGTTGCTGACGTTCAGCGCTCAGAAGATCTTTTGCCTGCACCGGAGCGGTAGACAGAGTGCTTTGAATCAAATCCTCATTCTTCTCCATATTCCGGATTGACGCTTCAATCTGCTTGACATTTCCGATAAGCGAACGGATGATGGCTTCGCGTTGACCGGCAAGCTGAGTATTATAATCGGCTACTACCGGGTTCTTTTCAGATGAGTTGCGAATAAGATTATCTCGCTCAAGCAATAAGGCGTTATAATTATTCACCATTGAGATCAACCCGTCGGTTCTTAGTCCTGTATTATTAGGGAGAACATCATTGGCGTGGGCGGGATCGCTTACATATTCAAGAAGGAATCGAGCCATCATGAGCTGATTTGTGGCATCGATAAGCATTCCTCTCAGATGAGTGTTCTCAGTGAGAGTGGCCTGAGCGGTGGCTCCGACGTCAAGAACCTTGTTTTGAGATTTGAAATTGGATATTTCATCATCTACTGTGGTCAATTCCTGCTGAATAACCTTCAGACGATCATCTATGAACGATGATGTGGAGATTGCAAGACGGTTCTTATCCTCCACCCAATTCTGATTATATACGCTTATCACTGTGGAAAGGATGTCGTCTGCTTTCTGAATGTTGTGATTCTTGATGGAAAGTTCGATTACTTCCGCCTCTTTGTCAACAAGGTCCGCTTTAAGCTTGCTGCTGTAATCTTCGGTAGTATAAAGTAACCCGTTGCGACCGAATTTCAGTATCTCAGGCTCTTCAATCATCGAGGTGTAAGCGGGAAGACGTTGTATTTTAATCTGTCCGATCGGAGAGCGGACAATGTCTGTAGATGCGGGGACTTTAATTATTTGATCGTATTTCACCCATTTCCCGTCTAAATTGGTCATGAACTTATAAAGTTCCATGGAGCCATCGGGGAAGAGGGTAGCTCTAAATCTGCAGTTGTCCTCTGAATCCATCTCCGGAAAAGAAAACTTAACGGGGAGGTTATCACCATAAAGAGTTATCCCTTTCAATCCTTCCTTAAGAACGTAATTATCCTGAAGTTCCAATTTCTTTACAACTTCATACATTACCGAAGGTGAACTGAAAGATATCAATTCGTTGTTGACATTGGTATTGCTGGCAACAAGACCAAGCTGAGAGAACGCATTGGTCAAGGAATTGGAGCCATTTGCCATTTGCTCATCCTTTATGAGCACTTGTGTGTATCGCTCATAAATATTTTGGTGACTCATCAGATAGTAGACCCCATATCCCATGAAGAATAGGAAAGACACCAAAAACCACTGCCAATGAGAAAGGCACTGTGACAAAAACTCTTTAAATGAGAAGACCTCGATCTTCTCTTCGTCGATTTTTGATTTTTTAGCCATTGTTTATAATTGACAATATATTGCAAATAATGGGATACCCTTCAGTTTGCTGTGATATAATATTTATTTGACAGTATTAACAATAAGAACGGCAACTGAAGTCAGCAGTGAAGCCACAGATACCCAGAATGAGGTGCTGAGCACATTATTACCGTTGACCGTTGTGGCACGTTTCCTCATATCATTAGGCTCGACATATATAATGTCGTCCTGTTTGAGATTGAAAGCCGGTGAGGCTATCAAATCTTTCATATTGGTCATATCAAGCCGGTATGTCTTTAGTTGACCGTTTTCTTCACGGAGCACCATCACATTTTCTCTCTGGCCGTTGATCGTGAGATCTCCTGCCATTGCTAAGGCCTGAAGAACATTGATATTATCACGATTCATTTCATATCGACCCGGATTCGTCACTTCACCCATGACACTTATCCCGGTGTTTAAAAACTCAACTGTCACCACGGGATCCTTGATAAGTTCGCGACCGATAAGCTCTCCTTTTATAAATGCAGCTAAAGATGCCCGCGTCATCCCTTCCACATGGAGGACACCGAGAATCGGGAAGTCAATATCACCATTGGCATCGACGGTATACGAAGAGATACCGTCATTTGCAGAGATATTTCCTAAGGAAGAACCCACGGATGACTGGGATGCACCCACTCTATTTGTTGCAACTGTCAGATTAAACAAGTCGGCAAGAGCGGGGTCTTTGGATTTAACTATAATCGAGAGTTTATCTTCTGGCTGAATGGTAATGGTCTGTCGTGAAGTATACTCACCCAACACTTCTGTTTGTACATCTTGGAAATAAGCAACTTTTTGAGGAGCCTTACACCCCGTCAATGCAATGCCGGAAACTGCTATGATTGCAGCAACGACGCAGCGATAAAGTGACTTCTTCATTATGTTCTGATATAAGTTGTTTCTATTAAGTATTTCTATTTTTCAGTAGGGGAGTCATACCCGACTCTGCATTCGTCATAAATTTTTGAATCCAGATTTTAATATCAGATGTATAACTTTTTACCCAATTTCTTTTCTCGTTTCTGGATATAGACAGTGATAATCATGTTGCCGACTGTCCACAGGAATATATCCATCAAGACCAGAAGATTGACATTAACCATCGGTGAAAGCCATACATTCAATATTACAAACGTAATGGCAGACAATAATATTATTGCTAATGCAACTTTTTGAGGCATTCCGAGTGCAAGGAGCTTGTGATGGATATGACTTTTGTCCGGAAGAAAAGCGCTTCTGTGACATCTGATCCTATGGATGGTGACCCTGACAACATCAAAACAGGGTATAATCAAGGGTGTAAATGCAAGGACAGCCCGATTGCAAGAAGTAAAACCGATATTTTCTTCAGGAATCCGAAGAACCGCAAGTGAGAGGAATGCGAGAATCATTCCGACTGTCAGTGATCCGGTATCTCCCATGAATATCTTTTTCTGCCTGTCTGCATCTCCAAATACGTTGTAATAAAAGAACGGCAGGAGTGCACCGATCGTGGCGCATCCTATTAAAGAATAAATATATTCCCCGGAGAAGAAAAACAATACGGAATAGAAGGCAATAGCAAGAATAGCAAGTCCGGAGGCAAGTCCGTCGATTCCATCTATAAGATTAATGGCATTGACAAAATAGACAACAAGGAATATGGTCAGTAATAAGTCTACCCAATCAGGGATCTCCTGAACCCAAGCCATCCCGAATAAGTCATTAACACCTATGCCCGAAAGATATACAAAGATTCCTGCAATAATCTGGACAAAAAATTTGACTCTATAGCGCACACCGACAAGGTCATCTGCAAAACCTATAAGGTAAAGTAATATTACCGAGCAACTTAGAAATAATATTGGCACTACGGCTGATTCAACTGCCTCGAGTGCAAGCATCGAGTCTCCGAAGCGCACATTCAATCCCACTACCAATGCTAACGCGAATAGAATTGAAGGGAAAAAAGATATTCCGCCTAATCGTGGCACAATACCCCGGTGGACCTTTCGTCCGCCATGAGTATCAAACAATTTTCTCTTGAATGCAATTATTATAATTTTTGGCAACAGCAATCCGGTCACCAAAATGGCAACCCCGAGGGCAGCCAAATTGCTTTCAAGCCAATAATTTATATTGTTTACATCCATGTGGAGAAGTCAGATTAAAAAGTATTATTCCCGGAAAAATATAATGCTCCATCCGGGGGCTATGATATCTGGCGAAAAGAGTTTTCTTCTCGCCAAACATTCATTCAACTCGCAAAATTATAAAAAAATAATAAGAATAACAATATTTGATAGCCTAATCCATTTAAAGTCGGTGACTCTATGTATTAATTAAATACTTTTTGTCATAATCGTTCAACTATTTATATTGGGGTGGATCTATCATTAACCTGATGCATTGTCTTCGGTCATTCATTCCGTCAATTTGAATTCTACGAGTATTTGACTAAATTTGCATCTTGAAAAGTCTTTGACTGATTGCAGTCCGGTGTCCCTGAAATAAATTTATGAGACGGGGTCTTAATCGGGTTGACAAATTTTTTGATCGAATAATAACCGCTATTTTAATTACCGTAACATCCTGTTTTTTCATGGATATTTCCACAAAATATACATTAAAAAAATATATATTTTTATTGGCATTTTTTGCTTCCGTTGTCAATTGTCCCGGCCTTAAAGCGGATAATATACGTGTAGATTCCTTGCGATATCGAGGTGAAGTCAATGCAACTTTCGCAATAGGAGGGACCACCCCTTTC
Source organism: uncultured Sangeribacter sp. (assembly GCA_964521885.1). Taxonomy (GTDB): domain Bacteria; phylum Bacteroidota; class Bacteroidia; order Bacteroidales; family Muribaculaceae; genus Lepagella. The sequence goes on from CAZFUF010000014.1 coordinate 29,444, forward strand.
TGGCTTGTTAACAATCTTCAGGGGTTATCCTCCGTGAAGCCTAACAATGGCTATGTCAGAGGTGCGATTTTTCATGATATGGATCGTACCAGACGTTTTAGCTGGGGAGCCGGAGTCGATTTGGTGGGAGCATGGAATTTTACATCCCCTTTTATCGTGCAGCAATTATATGCAGAGGTTAAATATCGGTGTCTTGATGCCATGATCGGAAGTAAAGAGATGAGTGGATGTTTCAATGATCCCAAACTCTCTTCAGGTAACCTTCTTTTTTCAAATAATTCCCGCCCTATTCCGCAGGTAAGATTAGGAATATTTGATTATGCGGATATATGGGGACTTAAGGGTTGGCTTGCCATAAAAGGTTATCTTGCGTTCGGAGCTTTTACTGATTCACGCTGGATGAAATCGTGGGTGCCTGATGTCGAAGGAGATATCGGTAAGCGATCTGAGAATGTGCTTTTTCACTCGAAGGGAATTTGGCTCAGAAATGGAAATCCGGATAAGTTCCCGCTTACTCTGGAAGTTGGTATTGAGATGGCTACTCAATTCGGTGGAACCCACTATTTATATAATCAATCCACCAAGGAGTGGGAAGTTAAAAAAATGCCTACCGATTTAAAAGCATGGTGGAAAGCTTTTGTTCCCCTCAAAGGTGGTGCCGATACACCGTGGGGTGAACAGACCAATATTCAAGGTAACATGCTTGGAAACTGGAACTTTTGTCTTTCCTGGACTCCGAAAGCTGATTGGAGTGTGAAGGCTTATTTCGAGCATTTCTTTGAGGATCATTCAATGCTCTTTATAGATTACAGATGGCGCGATGGTCTCTGGGGAATCGAGGGCCATTTCCCCCAAAACAGGTTTGTAACGGCCGCTGTGTATGAATTTTTGCATTGTAAAGATCAATCCGGACCTATTCTCTGGAATAAAAATGATAAAATTCCTGATCAGGTCAGCGGTCTCGATAATTATTATAACCATTATATCTATCCCGGATGGCAACATTGGGGCATGGGAATTGGTAATCCGCTTTGTCTTTCTCCTATATATAATGCTGATCATAGAATGTTTCTGCGTTCCACACGCGTGATAGGACATAATCTCGCAATAACGGGAGACCCACTCCCGGAGCTCAATTACCGACTTATGCTTTCATATACACGTAACTGGGGAACTTATTATCAGCCTCTTCCTGAGATGCAGACGAATTTCAGCGGCCTCATCGAGGTGACCTGGCATCCTGCGAAATTCAAAGGGTGGGAGGGGAGCCTCTCAATTGCCGGTGATACAGGGAATCTTATTGGTAATAATCTCGGATTTGGAATAAAGATTGCCAAAACCGGTTGGATACCGTTCGGCAAAAAAAAGAAAAACAATATTTGATTCTCACTGCATGAAATTAGTTTGTTAAATATCCATCCTCATACTATAGTTTATGTATAAATCAAAAAACAGTAGGATAAAAAACTTTTTATCCCACTTCAAAATATTCACATATATTTTAATTGGCGCATTATCCTTATCTGTTATTTCCATTACTCACACTTCCTGTGTAAAAGAATACATTAATGGGAAACTGGAAGGGATGTGGAGAGTAGATAAAATAACTTTGGCAGACGGAAGCATCCCATATGATATAAAAACAACGTCTTATCCTGTTTACATCAGTTTCCAATTTCACGTCGTGCAGCTGTCAGGATATGATGGTGATATTTTTTTCGGCAACCTTCAATATAATGGTGAAACCGTGCGACTCGATTTCCCGAACAATACAACGGAAGATAAACTCAGACCTCTAAATCAATGGGGAATCTTCTCATCAGATGTAACCTTTACAATAAAATCTCTAACAAAGAGTCGATTAGTTATGTCGTCTCCGGAATCTACCATGGAGTGTACTCATTTTTAAGATCATTGATTTGATCATTATTAAAGGCCCCATTAATGTAAACGGGACCTTAATTTTCAATTGAATTTATACAATTATTATTCTGCTGAAGTATCTTTGACTTTTCCATCGGGATCCGAAGGAACTTCCGGCTTTAGAGTGGGCTCAGGAAGCTTTTGATCAGGAGTACTGATGTTGATATTCATTCTTATCCATGCGGGATTAGGAATCCTTTTCCAAAGGCTGGCAAGTATTCCCCATCTCCAATCTATATAAGCCACACGTTCTTTTTTTACGATAGCTTTAATTATATAGGGGAGTGCATAATCGAGTGTCATTTCCATCGGATATGATTCCCCTGCGTGAAGGAGAGGTGTTTTTATCCAGCCCGGTCTTATATCTGTGAAAGATATATTGACTTCCTCTTGGCGTGCAAGCTGTTCGAGAGCGACCATATATGTCTGAGCACATTTCTTTGAAGCGGAATATGCCGACAAGCGGCCGATCCCATTAGTTCCCGCAACAGAAGTTATAGCCGCTATTTGTCCGGCTATATGTTCATCCCTGAACCATCTGTAAGCGGCCGACAACATTCGTGCAAATCCTCCGGCATTAGTCTGGATAATCTCAACTTCACGTTCCGGATCAAGATTGAGGTTCTCGTATCCGATACCGGCGACATGAAAATAGATATCCATCCCTCCGACTTTTTTAATCAGATCATATAGTTTGGCAGGGGCATCACGATGAGTTACATCGATCGACATATACTCCACGAAATCCGGATATTTCGCTTTGAGCTCGTTTAACTTATGGGTGTGGCGTGCTGCTACTCCTATTTTAACACCTCGACTTGCCAATGCCTCGGCAACACCGAGACCTATTCCGGAGGATGCTCCGACTATTATCACCTTCTTCATATAACTTAATTTTTATGTAACATTCTGTTTCTATAACAGATATGTCCTTTGAAAAGTTTTATGAAACGGGGCTTTAGTCAGAAATACGGGTGGGAGATTCTATTGGTCGAAATCTTCTACCGTGAAGTTGATAAAGTCATTGAAAGGTTTTATCAGTTTAAGATACGGCACCAGTTTATCCATAAGATTATTTTCACATATCTCCTTATCGGATAAATTCTTTGCAATGACAAAGTCCTTTGGACGAATATAGTCCATATATTCCCAATCTTTAGGGAAACCTTTGGGAACCGTTTTAAGAAAATTGTCGCCGACAACCGGAAAAGTTTTCTTAAATTCCGGTGCTTCCACAATGGCGCGATATTCATCTATATTATCATAGATAGATTGTCTGACCGCTTTAATGACAGGAGATGGCAGGCAGATCGTGCCGCCGCAAATGAATGAATTTCCAGGCTCTATATGGAAATAATATCCCAATGTCAGCCCTTTTTTCCCTTTCGGTGGATTTATAAATATTCCTATATGAGTTTTATATGGGGTCTTATCAGCGGAAAAACGAGTATCACGATAAATACGATACGTGCAGTCTGCCACTGAGAGACGTGCAGCCTCAGGGTTGAGTCTTGCAACTTCAGCGATCAATCCTAACGCCAGTGCATCAATTCTCTTTTTAACATCAAGATATTCCTCTTTGTGTTCATTAAACCATTCCCGATTGTTATTGGCGGAAAGTTTTTTCAGGAAATCCAATACACGTTTCATATCAATCTTTTTGCCGGGTTTAAAAAATAAACGGCAAGACTTTGGATCATGCCGTTTATTGTCGGGGTGAAAGGATTCGAACCTTCGACCCCCTGGTCCCAAACCAGGTGCGCTAACCGGACTGCGCTACACCCCGCTTAGAGTTTTCCCTCTAAGACGATGCAAAATTAATAATACTTTCCGTTCTTTCCAAATTTAGAATGATTTTATTCCAAAATATATTTTATCCAATCTCTTAAATGAATATGATTGATCACAAATATTCTCTTTTTATTATTGGATATTTAACTATGATACAAAGGTTTGTGAATACATTTCGGACTCCCGGTTTTTTGTTTCAATTTATTTTGAGTAATTTTGCAATGATTCAACTATTTGGAAAATTATTTGTCTTAATTAATGATTAACATCGTATATTAGGACAAAGAATTAATTATATAAGATTTTGCTCATGAATAAAGTTGTTAAATTATTGATAGTTTTAACTTTCACGGTGGGATGTTTTGCCACTTCCATGGCACGTAAGACCAAAGACTCCCAAAACGGGAAAGCAATGATAGAATTTTCAGAAACTTGGCATAATTTCGGTAATATCAATGAAAAAGGGGGGCCGGTCTCGCATGAATTTGAATTTTTCAACACCGGGAATGGTAATCTCGTGATCATGGATGCCAGCGCCGAATGTGGTTGCACCCGTCCGGAATACCCTAAAAATCCTATAGCTCCCGGGAAAAAGGGGAAATTAAAGGTCACTTTCAATCCACTCGGGCGCATGGGTTCATTTGATAAAGTTGTAACTGTCAGAACAAATGGCCAGCCTAAAAAGGTGAGATTAAAAATTAAAGGCACTGTGGTTCCAAAGAACTAACTAATAAGTATTCAAGTACTTTTTTTATTGCACCTGTTAAACAATCCGGATAGAATATGAATTATCGGTCATTAGCTTTAATATCCTTGCTGTCAGTTGTTAATTGCATTTGGGGAGCCGGAGAGATCCGGTGGCTCTCCAATACATTCAACTATGGAGTTATTAAAGAGATAGAAGGACCCGCAACCGGTATTATAAAAGGAGTCAATGTGGGAGATACCCCCGTTATGATCAACCGTGTACGACCCTCATGCGGTTGTACCACCGCTGACTATACCAGGGATCCGATAGCACCGGGAGATACTGCATTTGTAAGTGTGGCCTATAACCCGATTGGACGCCCGGGAAGGTTTCATAAGACTGTCAAGATATATTCGGGAGAAGAAAATGCGTTGACCACCATTGATTTAGTAGGAGCTGTGATTGGGACTCCGGAGACTTTGCATTCTTCTTATCCAATTGTGGCGGGGCCGTCTCGTTTGTCAGAGAATAAAGTTGATTTAGGAAAAGTGAGATTCGGTACTTCCCGACATTATTTTTTGACTATTTACAATCAGACTCCACAGGGAATTACGCCTCACTGGATTAACGATAACAAGGAGATAGATGTTGATCTCGCTGAGAAGACGATTGCACCCGGAGATTTCTCCACGATGAGTATTTATCTGAATTCGCGTGCCCAAAATGAATTGGGAGAAAAAAAGTATAAAATTATCTTCTATCCCGATCAGGGTCAGCAAGACCCGATAGAAATCAATGTATTTGCCGATATTGAGCCCGATTTATCAGGATTGACAAAAGAACAGATAGACAATGCTCCTCGTTGTTCCGTGACACCCCGTCTTTTGGAGATTGGTAATCTGACCGACAATCAACCGGTCAAATTCAAATTTAAAATCACCAATGAAGGTAAATCTCCTATGAGGGTATCAAAAGTTGCCGGGCGTGATGAATCCGTCACAATAAAGAAGATTCCGTTAACTCTTAAACCTGGTAAATACGGTGAATGCGAGGGGGTGATATTAACATCGAGACTGAATACCGGAGTAATTCGGATTCCACTTGATATCTTTACCGATGACCCCCTTCATCCAATTACGTCCATTGAGATAGTAGGGGAAAAGAGATAAGCTTGGAAAAATAACTAAAACACGTGACTATAATTAAATTACTGTCATTTACAAAATAATCAGTATATACACTCATATACCTAACCTTATATAGCAATGGATCATCCGGAAAACGATAGCAAATATAAAGGATTAACAGTCAATTCAGGGGTTAATCACGCTCCCTCGGTAAATCCGCATTTCAATAGGAATCGTGTGCATCGCCGCCAACTCTCCGTGTCTGATTATGTGGAGGGTATTTTGAAAGGAGATGTCAGTATCCTTGGTCGTGCGGTAACACTCGTTGAAAGTACGGCGGATGCCCATCAAGCCGTTGCACAGGAGGTTATTGAAAAATGTCTTCCTTACTCGGGGAATTCACGTCGAATCGGAATTACCGGAGTCCCCGGAGCCGGTAAATCCACTTCCATAGATGTTTTCGGTCTTCATGTCATTAGAAAGGGGGGTAAATTAGCAGTTCTCGCAATCGACCCGAGTAGCGAACGCTCTCAAGGTTCAATCCTTGGAGACAAAACAAGAATGGAGAAATTAGCCCTTGAAAAAGACGCCTTTATTCGTCCTTCCCCTTCTGCAGGTTCCCTTGGAGGAGTAGCGCGTAAAACGCGTGAAACCATTGTGCTCTGCGAAGCAGCCGGGTATGATAATATTTTTGTCGAGACTGTCGGAGTCGGTCAAAGTGAAACTGCTGTCCACTCCATGGTAGATTTTTTCCTTCTTATTCAACTTGCCGGCACCGGAGATGAGCTTCAGGGAATAAAACGTGGAATCATGGAGATGGCAGATGGCATTGTAATCAATAAATGTGATGGAGACAACATCGAACGCGCCAAGTTAGCTGCATCTCAATTCCGTAATGCACTCCATCTTTTTCCCCCAACGCCAAGCAAATGGCGCCCGGAGGTGCTGACCTACAGCGGATATTTCGAACTCGGGATAGACGAAGTCTGGGATATGATTGATCGTTATTTCGATTATGTAATCAAGACAGGTTATTTCGAGAAAAAACGTAATGAACAGGCAAAATACTGGATGTTTGAGACAATCAACGAACAGTTACGCAACAACTTCTATCACACACCGGAGGTAAAGGCTCTCCTTGAACAAAAGGAACTTAAGGTACTCAATAATGAACAATCATCGTTTACCGCTGCCAAAGATGTGCTCGACTTTTATTTTGACCACTTGCGTAAGTCTCCAATTTAAATCAATATATTATGGCTAATAAATTAGTGGAAATCATTGCTATTCAGGCACGCAAATATGAAGAGCGTGAAGCTTACCGTTTTTGCTGGCGTAAAGATGGCGAATGGCAATCCACTTCATGGAGGGAGTTTGAGGCACAAGTCAATGTTGCCGGAAAGGGTATCGCATCTTTAGGAATAAATGAAAAAGATACCATAGCTATCTGCTCTCCCAACACACCTCAGATTCTGATTACAGAGTTCGGTGCTTTTCAAAATCGCGTGGCTGTCATTCCGCTTTATGCAAATAGCAGCCAGCAGCAATTTGATTTTATTATTTCAAATGGTGGAGCGTCAGTGGTATTCGTCGGAGACAAATATCAATACCCATTGGCATATAATTATTGGAAAAGTCACGGCACGATTAAAAAAATTGTCGTCTTCAAGAATGATGGACTGGAATTGATGCCGGATGACACCGTAACTTGTTTCTGGGACGATTTCTTGAGGCTCGGGATGGAAGCACCGGATTCCATCAAGACCGTAGTGAACGAGCGCAGCGAACGTGGGCTTCCTGAAGATCCCGCCACTCTTATCTATACTTCCGGCACAACCGGTGAACCGAAAGGTGTGGTCATAACCCATGCCAACTATAACGCGGCAATGGAGACGCATCTCAAGCTCCTGAAGACAATTTCAGATAAAGATTTGTCGATGGCATTTTTGCCAATGTCTCATATCCTGGAGAAGGCGTGGTGCTTCTTTTGTATACATAAGGGTATAGCTATTGCCGTGAATTATGATCCACGTATCATTCAGGATACGATACACTACGTTCATCCTAATGTGATGTGTTGTGTCCCACGCTTTTGGGAGAAAGTTTACGCCGGTGTTAAAGAGAAGATTGCCGGAATGAGTAAGTTTCAGCGCCTGATGGTGGCGCGTGCTTTGAAAGTGGGAAAATGGCGTAATATTGATTATCGACGTTTAAATAAGCCGGTTCCGTGGCTTCTTGAGAAAGAATACTGCTTTTGGGATAAGAATATTTTTCAAAAACTAAAGAATGCTATCGGTATTCCCAATCCTAATATGTTCCCCACTGCCGGTGCTCCTCTCTCAGACAGGATTTGCGAGTTTATGAGATCTGTGGGGATAGATATAATAATAGGCTACGGACTTAGTGAAACCACTGCTACAGTCACCTGTTTCCCGGAATATGATTATGAGATCGGGACGGTCGGCACACCACTTCCGGGAATAGAGGTCAAGATCGACAAAACCGGTGAGATTCTGGTTAAGGGTGCTACTGTCACCCCCGGATACTATAAGAACCCGGATGCAAATGCTGTCGCATTTACCGAAGATGGTTTCTTCCGAACGGGAGATGCCGGTTATATCACCAGGAATGGTGCCTTAGTCCTCACCGAACGTGTTAAGGATCTGTTCAAGACATCAAACGGGAAATATATCGCTCCTCAGATGCTCGAAAGCCGATTGGCAGAAAACAAATTTATTGATGAGGCGGCCATTATCGGTGATCAGCGTAAATATGTCTCAGCTTTGATTGTGCCAAACTTAAGCCAATTGCGACGTTGGGCTGAAGGAGAACATATTGACACCGAACCGACGGAGAAACTCTGTAAAGATCCGAAAGTCATAGAGTTTATGATGAAACAGATAAACTCGGTTCAAAAGGATCTCGCAGGATATGAACAGATCAAGCGTATTACACTTCTTCCTCACCATTTCTCCATCATGCATGGTGAAGTGACCAATACCATGAAAGTCAGGCGTCCTATAGTGGCGAAGCGTTATGCCAAGGAGATAGAGGCGATGTATCCTGATGATTAAGGGTAGTGATCAAATAAAGAGCTCTCCATTATTTATTATACACTATAATATTAACCCCACGGAGACAAAACACCAATTCTTTTAATTTGTCTCCATTAATCAAGACTAACGAATATGATAACTCCGGATCAATTGAAAGAGACGTTAGAGCGCAAGTTGGCGCTGAGGAGGTATCTTTGACATCGACAGCAAGAAAATTGAAGTCGAAGAAGAAGAACTGAGAACACACGTTGCAGATTTCTGGGAAGATCGTCAGAAAGCTGAAGCTCAAATGAAAAAAATCAAAGAACTCCATTTCTGGATCGATTCTTATGAAGAGCTGGAAAAACAGATTGATGAGCTGCAGCTTGCATTTGATTTCATTAAAGACGAACTTGTAACAGAAGAGGAACTTGACGCTCAATATGACGAAGTAATCAAGACTCTTGAAAAACTTGAGCTTCGCAATATGCTGCGCCGGGAAGAGGATAAACTTGGAGTGGTTTTGAAAATCAACTCCGGAGCGGGTGGTACTGAAAGTCAGGATTGGGCATCGATGTTGATGCGCCTTTATCTGCGGTATGCTGAGCGTCATGGATACAAGACCTCTATCGCTCAACTTCTTGAAGGAGATGATGCTGGTATTAAATCAGTGACCATCAATATTGAAGGCGATTATGCCTACGGATTCCTAAAGAGTGAGAATGGGGTGCACCGTCTCGTGAGAGTGAGTCCTTATAATGCTCAGGGGAAACGTATGACCTCCTTTGCATCGGTTTTCGTCACCCCACTTGTGGATGATACCATTGAAATTAATGTTGAGACTGCCCGTATTTCATGGGATACTTTCCGTTCGGGAGGAGCTGGCGGACAGAACGTGAATAAAGTGGAGTCGGGAGTGCGTCTGCGCTATCAATACAAAGACCCGTACACCGGCGAAGAGGAGGAAATTCTCATTGAAAATACCGAGACACGCGACCAACCGAAAAATAAAGAGAATGCCATGCGTCAATTGAAGTCAATTCTCTATGATAAAGAGCTTCAACACCGCATGGAGGAACAGGCAAAAGTAGAAGCCGGGAAGAAAAAAATCGAGTGGGGTAGCCAGATCCGTAGCTACGTCTTTGATGACAGACGTGTGAAAGATCACCGTACGAATCATCAGACTTCAGATGTCAATGGAGTGATGGATGGGGAAATTGATGATTTTATCAAGGCGTATCTCATGGAATTTGCAGGCTCGGACGATCAAAACTAACATCGGATACCAACAACTTAGTCACTCTTAGATAGTCAGTGGATGGTCAGAACTTTCAACTGAATTTCTAAGAGCCCGTCTCAAATTTTATGTGACGGGCTCTTAGAGTGGTTCGTTTATGCTTCAGTTATTACGATATAAATCATAACTCAGGTTAAAATCTAATGGATAAAATACCCTCGATCATCTCCGATAGACTCGGTATTGGTCTGCGCGCGGTGGAGAATACACTCAACTTGTTTGCCGAAGGATGTACTATCCCCTTCATCAGCCGGTATCGTAAAGAGCGGACCGGAGGATTGGATGAGGTTAAAATCGCTGCTATTTCCGATCTTAATGATCGTCTCAGCGAGTTGGAACATCGCAAAGAGAGTATCTTAAAAACGATTGCTGAGCAGGAAGCTCTTACTCCTGAACTACGGAATAAGATTGAAAACTGTTGGGAGCCGAATGAATTGGAAGATTTATACCTTCCATATAAGCCCAAGAGACGCACTCGTGCCCAAGTGGCGCGTGAAAATGGTCTCGAACCATTAGCGCTCCTTATCAAAAACCAGCGTGAGAAAGATATTGAGGGGAGAGCCTTGAAGTTTGTAAAGGGAAATGTCGCAAATGTGGAGGAGGCCATAGCGGGAGCAAAAGATATTATCGCGGAGATGGTTAGTGAAGATGTCCATTCACGCGATATAGTCCGTCGGGAATTTAAGAGAAGAGCCGTTATAAACTCAAAGCCTGTAAAAAGGAAAATCGATGATTCGGAAAGCGCTAAATTTTCTGATTATTTTGATTTCTCCGAACCATTGCAGCAATGTTCTTCCCACCGCTTTCTCGCCATGATGCGCGGTCAGGAAGCCGGGTATCTGAGAATCTCTATCGAGCCCAAGGATGATGACGCACTTGATAGACTTCATCGTCTTCATGTCCATGGGATAGGAAGATGCGCTGAACTTATGGAGGAAGCGGTGACTGATTCCTATAAGCGGCTTATCAGGCCATCGATTGAAACTGAGTTCACGGCAATGTGGAAGGAGAAATCTGACGATGAGGCTATCACCGTTTTCGGGGAGAACTTGCGTCAGCTCCTCCTTGCGGCTCCCCTCGGACAAAAGAAGGTTATGGGTATAGATCCGGGATTTCGGACCGGGTGTAAAATAGTTTGTCTTGATGCTCAGGGAAATCTTCTGCATCATGAGGCAATCTTTCCGCATCCTCCGTTGTCTAATGAGGCGAAAGCGGCTGAAAGGATAGCACAGCTTATCAAAAAATACTCAGTTGAAGCAATAGCTATCGGGAACGGTACGGCAAGCCGCGAGACGGAGAGATTCGTCAGAGACGTTATCTCCGGAATAAATAATCCCCCTGTTATTTATGTGGTCAGCGAAAACGGGGCTTCCATATATTCCGCTTCTAAAATTGCGCGTCAAGAATTTCCGGATAAGGATGTGACGGTAAGAGGGGCAGTCAGCATTGGCAGACGCCTGATGGATCCGTTGGCAGAACTTGTAAAGATAGACCCGAAAAGCATAGGGGTCGGACAGTATCAGCATGACGTGGATCAGGCCAAGCTGAAAAAGCGACTTGATATGACGGTGGAAAGCTGTGTTAACACAGTCGGTGTCAACCTGAATACTGCCAGCACACATCTCTTGACATATATCAGCGGTTTAGGTCCCACTTTGGCGAATAATATTATTGAATACCGCTCTGCAAACGGGCCTTTTTCCGCTCGCTCTCAGCTTCTGAAAGTGCCACGTCTCGGACCCTCTGCCTATCGTCAGTGTGCGGGTTTCTTGAGAATCCCCGGAGGTAAGAATCCCCTTGACAACACCGCGGTTCACCCGGAGAGTTATGCGATTGTAAAAAAGATGGCGGAAGATACCGGATGTTCGGTTAATGAATTGATAACTGACAAGACCAAGCGTGCATCCATTGATATCTATCGTTATGTCACTGACGAAACAGGTCTGCCCACACTCAACGATATTATGGCGGAGCTCGAGAAACCCGGACGGGATCCCCGTGGTCCGATTAAAGAATTTGCCTTCGACCCTTCAGTGACTGATATTAATTCCCTTCGGAAAGGGATGGAATTGCCCGGCATTGTAACCAATATCACAAAATTCGGAGCATTCGTAGATATAGGTATTCATCAAGACGGAATGGTTCACATCTCAGAACTTGCCGACCGCTTCATCTCCGATCCTCTGCAAGTTGTCAAACTTCATCAGCAAGTCCGGGTAAAAGTTATTGACATAGACAATTCTCGCAAACGCGTCTCTCTGAGCATGAAGGGGATTGCTCAATAATATGTCGAAAGGCAGATATTTGACATAGGGATGAATTGAAATTTATCTGCTTTTGTGCCGAAAAAAAGAACTGCACTCCGTAAGTTTAATAAATCTTAAACTTCAGGAGTGCAGTGTTATTTTCTAATCAAGCAATGACTTACTCAGCCTTGCCGTTGCTGCCGAGCACATTGAGAATTTTGTGCTTGTAGAGTTTTTCCATTTCATCACGAGCCGGACCGAGATATTTACGCGGGTCGAACTCCTGAGGTTTCTCATTGAATACTTTGCGTACTGCTGCTGTCATAGCGAGACGGCTGTCGGAGTCAATATTGATCTTGCAGACATCCATCTTGGCAGCTTTGCGGAGTTCTTCTTCGGGAATACCGATAGCATCGGGAAGTTTGCCACCATTTTCGTTGATGATGTCGACATATTCCTGAGGCACTGAAGAAGAACCGTGGAGCACGATGGGGAAGTCAGGAAGTTTAGCTTCAACAGCTTCGAGCACATCAAATGCCAACGGCGGGGGGACGAGACGGCCTGTCTTCGGGTCGCGAGTACACTGCTCGGGAGTGAACTTGTAAGCACCATGGCTTGTGCCGATAGAGATAGCAAGGCTGTCGACACCTGTACGGGTTACGAAGTCAATTACCTCGTTGGGGTCAGTGTAAGTGTGGTGGTCGCTGCTTACCTCGTCTTCAACGCCGGCGAGAACACCAAGTTCACCTTCAACTGTCACGTCATATTTGTGAGCATAGTCCACAACCTTCTTAGTGAGAGCTAAATTCTCTTCGTAGGGAAGGTGGCTGCCATCGATCATCACTGATGAGAAGCCGTTGTCGATACAATCTTTGCAAAGTTCAAATGTATCACCGTGGTCAAGGTGAAGCACGATCTGAGGATGTTCCCAACCAAGTGACTTTGCATATTCTACAGCACCTTGAGCCATATAACGCAACAAAATAGGATTAGCATAGTTGCGGGCGCCCTTTGATACTTGAAGAATAACAGGAGACTTAGTATCGGCTGCAGCTTTGATAATAGCTTGCAACTGCTCCATATTGTTGAAATTGAATGCGGGGATTGCATATCCGCCGTGAACTGCCTTGGCAAACATCTCTTTGGTGTTTACAAGACCAAGTGATTTGTAATCTACCATAATAAATATCCTGGGTTTGTGTTATTATTTGGATTAGTATTTCTGTTAGAATACTTAGAAATGCTTATCTTCGATTGGAATGTCAGCTTGCGACCTTTTGCATACAAGCCTGCGGGTATTTTTTATATTTCCCGTGTTTCACACTGCAAAAATATAAAAAATGAAGTCCATACCCAAATATTATGCTAAAAAATAGTTCGTTGAAGTTTTTAAATACCTCTTTCTTGCACATTTCCTATGATAAAGTTAAATTTGTGGTGAATTTTGCTTTCTGTGCCGAAGTGTAGCCTATGAAGATTTTTAACTCATCTCTCATACGTGAATTGGAAAATGCCACGTGTGAAGCTCAAAATATTGACTCAATTGAACTTATGGAGCGTGCTGCGAATGCAGTGACGTGTGAAATAATATCTCGTTTTCTCCCCAGCCAGCGCATAGTGATTATCGCGGGCCCTGGAAATAACGGGGGAGATGCCCTTGCAGTGGCGCGTATGCTTTTCGAACAGGGGTATCGCAAAGTGGAGGTCTTCCTTTTCAATGTCGGTCCTGAATTAAGCCATGACTGTGATTTGGAACGAACAAATCTTTTATCAGTCGACGGGATTGATTTCACAGAGGTGAAAACCCAATTCCGACCTCCTTATTTGGGTCCAAATGATGTTGTTGTGGATGGGCTATTCGGTTCCGGATTAAATAAACCCCTGGCCCGAGGATTTGTCTCCGTGGCCCGTCTGATCAATGAATCGGGTGCATACGTTATATCCATAGATATCCCCTCAGGTCTTTTTGGTGAATGGAATGATAATGCAATCCGGAGAGATATGGTGCATGCAAATCTGACACTTGCGTTTCAATTCCCTCGCCTTTCTTTCTTTTTCAAAGAGAATGCTCCGGTTGTTGGTGACTGGAAACTTCTTGATATTGATCTGGATGAAACCAAAATGAAGATACTTCCCGACTTCCTCCTTGTGGAAGCTCGCACGGTTCGTCCATTATTGAGGGAACGCATGAAATTCACCGGTAAGCGCGACTATGGTTCCGCTCTGCTTTTTGCAGGAAGTATAGGAATGTTCGGCGCCGGGATAATGTGTGCGAGGGCTATCATGAGGTCAGGTGCGGGATTATGTACTGTTCATAGTGCCAATATGGCGCTCCCGATTTTGCAGACTGCTGTCCCTGAGGCCATGTTTGAACCTGACATAAATCCTCATTTCATTTCTGATATGAAGATTCATCATGATCATCAGGTCGTGGCTGTGGGTCCCGGACTCGGAACTCATGAAATCACAGCAAATGCTCTCGAAGAATTGCTCAAGACGGTAAAATCACCGCTAATTCTTGATGCCGATGCCCTCAATATAATATCCTCTAAGCATGAACTGCTTGAATTGTTGCCTCCAAAGACCATCATTACTCCTCATGCAGGTGAATTTGATCGACTCTTCGGTGAGCAGAAATCTTCGGAATCCAGGCTGCGCACTGCAATTGAAATGGCTAAGCGATATAATATTATAATCGTGCTTAAAGGACATTTCACGATGACAATACGTGCGACAGGAAAGGTTTATATCAATTCCACCGGAAATCCGGGAATGGCTACCGCCGGATCCGGGGATGTGCTGACCGGAGTTATCGCAGCGTTAGTTGCCCAAGGATATAGTCCGGAACATGCTGCTACAATCGGTGTTTATCTCCATGGGCTTGCCGGAGATTTGGCAGCAGCGGAAATCGGAGAATTCGGAATGACCGCCTCAGATATAGCCGATCATGTCGGGCGTGCGATTCGTGCGGTTATAAATCGCGAGTCAATACCTTTCTATTCCTGATGATAAATACATTTTTGTCTCCAGATTTTTCAGATAGATATTTAGAATCTCCTCATAAAATAAAACAATGAAAGGAAAACTATTATCAATTCTGCTTTCGTCCCTTTTTGTTTTTTCCGGATTTGCTCAGCAGACGCGTGAATTGACAGCTGAAAAAGCTAATGAGTATGGTATCGTTTACTCTCTTCCCGAGACTTCATTGAGAGTAGATGTGACCGCTCGGCATATTACCAGAAAGGCGGGTCCATATTTCCAATACGCAAAGAAGTATCTGGCTGTTGATAACCCAATTAAGGAGAATTCGGATATATGGACAATAACAGACGTAAAGGTTACACCATTCGGGATGCCGGACAGAGACGTGCAATATGTAATGCAGGCTAAAGCCGGTTCTCCGGTCTCAGTATGTGTGGATGAAAATGGTATGTTGTTGGGTATCAATTGTCTTGTTGATGCACAGGAATTGCCCCCTTTAGCGGATTCCAAGAAAACAGTCGTATCTCCGGTGACGGATAATGAGTATCTTCAATATGTAGGTGAGGATTTCATTGCTTCTCAAAGCAGCGCCAAGAGAGCTCAGATGCTTGCTGAAGCTTTGATGGAAATCCGGGATTCTAAAATTGCCCTGACGCGTGGCACTGCCGATCCCATGCCCTCTGATGGCAAACAGCTCGAACTCATGCTGAAGTCTCTTGCACATCAGGAAGAAGCCTTGATGTCCGCGTTCACCGGCATTTCGGAAGAGGAGGTGGTCACTGCTTCATATATCTTCACTCCCGATAAAGAAGGGAAATCGATCCTCTTCAGAATGAGCGATTTCGCCGGCTTTGTTGAATCTGATGATTATGCCGGTGATCCGGTCTCAATCACAGTCAGTGATGTTGCCGAGCCGGAAATTCCCACCGATGCCAAAGGAGAGGTAAAGAAATTACCTAAGGAGGCTGTGATATATAAAATCCCGGGAAGTGCCGTTATCTCAATTATCTTTAATGGCAAAACGCTTTATAAAAAAGAGTTGCAATTCGGTCAATTTGGGTTGGAGTATGGGCTGAATCCTCAGATGTTTATTGGCAAGAAGGAGAGGAGTTCTGCAATCTTCAGTCCAGTCACCGGAGGATTACTTGAAGTGAAATCGGAATGAATGCACTGACCCTTACCCAACTGACTTGCGCTATAGGGAATACTATCAGGCGCGACCCTGGCTTGAATTCCGTATGGGTCACGGCAGAGTTGTCTGATTTGCGGGTCAGTGGAGGTCATTGCTACGTTGAGTTGATAGAAAAAAATGAAAAGGGACAGACCATAGCCAAGATCAGGGCTAATATCTGGCAAAGCTATTTCACGTGTATCCGTCGCAAATTTTTTAACGCTACGGGAAGAGATGTCTCGGGGGGAATAAAAGTGATGCTTCAGGGTTCTGTTTCGCATCATCAGGTCTACGGACTCTCCTTTAATGTTGTAGATATTGATCCCTCCTACACACTTGGCGATCTCGAAAGATTACGGCGCGAGATTCTTGAAAAGCTGGAGCGCGAGGGGGTCGCTAAGTTTAATCAGTCATTACCTTTCCCGCTCGCCCCCCAAAGAATTGCTGTTATTTCTGCTGCAGGGGCAGCCGGGTATGGCGATTTCATCAATCAACTCTCTTCATCTAATGAAGGTTTTATATTCTATCCTGTCCTTATCCCGGCTGTGATGCAGGGGGAACGTACCGCTCCTTCGGTAATGGCGGCTCTTGATTTTATTGAGCAAACAATTGATTTATGGGACTGTGTAGCTATTGTCAGGGGTGGTGGAGCCACAACCGATATGAACGGATTTGACAACTACGAGCTGGCACGCCGTGTGGCAACATTCCCATTGCCTGTGATAGTAGGAATCGGACACGAGCGAGATCGAAACGTGCTCGATGAATTGGCTTGTGTGAGAGCTAAAACTCCAACGGCTGTCGCTTCATTTCTCATCGATTGTATGAGAAATTCATACGGAATCGTGGACTCGACCGCACGTAATATCATCACCTATGTTACCCAGCGTCTCAATGGGGAGGTGAATAGATTGTCACTGATCGAAGCCGCTATCCCTGCCAACGCATCATTGCGTATTTCGAAAGCACGCTCTGAGCTCGATTCCGTCGCTCGCAGGATCCCTTTGGCTGCTGCTTCAAGAACTTCGGCTGAAAAATTGCATTTGAATCATTTGGCTCAACTTATTTGCAATTTTGCTCCTCATCAGCTCTCCATGGAGGAAAAGAATCTTGCACAATGGATCGGGAGGATAGAAGATGCATCGACCAGAACACTTGCCCGTCAAAATGATAGAGTCTTATCTCTTGAATCGTTAGTTAAAGTGCTTGATCCTGTCTCAACTCTCAAACGCGGTTATTCTCTTACACTGATTAACGGGAGAGCCGTAACGGACAGTAATATGGTAACTCGCGGGGATATTATTGAGACTAAACTTTCCTCCGGTTCTCTGATTTCCATCGTTGATAAAAATATTGATGATAATTAATGTCCAATTTTTGAATAATCTATCTATTATGTCAGATAACACCACTCCTTCTTCATATAGCGCGGCTATTGCAGAGCTGGAATCTATTGTTGCAATGATGCAAAGGGATGATTGTGATATCGATCATCTCTCGGAATATACTGCCAAGGCACTTTCTCTACTTAAATATTGCAAAGATAAACTTTTTAAAACCGATGAAGAGGTAAAGAAGTGTCTTGAAGAGCTACAGAATCTCCAGCTCAATCAATGATCTCAGCAGTCTGAATTCATTCCAGTTATGAGACGGGCTCTTAGTTACGTCCCACGCATCTTTAAGAGATAAAAGCAATGAATGCAAGTGTTAAAGAAATAGCCTCGTTAATACATTTGAATCCGGCAAGTAATATCCCTAATCCCGGGCTTACGGTCAATATGCTTCTGATCGATTCGCGATCCCTAAGCATTCCTGAGCATACATTATTCTTTGCTATTCCGACAAAGGGGAATGATGGGCATAGATATATGAGGGAACTGTATGACAAAGGGGTGAGAGCTTTTGTTTGCAACTACCAGCCGGTCGATATGCAAGATGCTACTGATGCAGATTTCCTGATTGTTGATGATACGACAGTCGCACTTCAGCAGATAGGAGCGCATAGAAGAAGTGAATATCACGGCAGACTCCTTTCAATAACAGGGAGCCGAGGGAAAACTACTCTCAAGGAATGGATTTTTCAATTGCTTGAACCATTGGAAAACATTGTCAGAAGTCCCAGAAGCTATAACTCACAGATAGGTGTTCCCCTTTCGTTGTGTGAATTGCAATCGGATACTACATTGGCTATTATTGAAGCGGGGGTTTCTCGCCCCGGGGAAATGAAAAAACTTGCCGATTGCATTCGCCCTGACACTGTCATCATCACAAATATCTCAAATGAACATGATGACGGATTTAAGGATAGGGAAGAGAAATGCAGGGAGAAACTCTTATTGGCATCCACACCGGAAACAAATCTGTTGATTTATCCTTACAATGATCCGATAATTTCAAATTGCATCCGACGCATGGATTTACCCGATCAAATCTCATGCTCAGGCTGGTCTGTTTCTGATCCGGAAGCGGATTTATTCATACGTATAACGCCAAACAGAAATAAATCCGGTAACCGTCACTCACATTCATACGAATATCATTTCTCGCCTACAAATCTCCACGGTTCGATATCAGCACCGGGATCTTCCGATGCCGACATCTCCAACACTGCCTCAGCATTAGCTTTCATGCTGAGTCTCGGATTGCCGACGGATGTCATTGCCGCCCGGTTTGAAAAACTGTATCCTATTGATGTCCGGACGGATGTGGTTGAAGGGATAAATGATTCCTTGATTATCTACGATTCCTTCACAAGCGATTTGTCATCGCTCCCGTCCGCCATAGATATCATGAACAGAAGGACACCTCCGGGAATGCCCAAAACCGTAATATTAAGCGATCCTCTACATGAGTCGCGGAATGGGAAAAGGATATGGGAAGATATAGCTGATATTCTTAAGCGTAACGATGTCAAAAGATTTATCGGTATCGGGCCGGAACTTAAGAAAAATATCGATATTATATCATCTCTATCTCAATATGTAATTGAATCATACGAAAATACTGATGACTTCCTCATCCACAGAAGTCCATCTGATTTTTCGGGAGAGATGATTCTGCTGAAAGGTGCTCCGGAATTTGAATTTCCGAAAATACTGGAGATGCTTGAAGCCCGTAAACATGAGACTGTGCTTGAAGTTAACCTTGATGCAATCAAAAAGAATTTCAATTATTTCCGGGAATTGTTGCCTGAAACCACTGGGTTGGTGGCAATGGTGAAGGCATCCGCCTATGGAGCGGGAAGCTACGAGGTGGCAAAGACCATGCAGGACTGTGGAGCTGCATATCTGGCGGTGGCGGTGCTCGATGAAGGAATTGAACTGCGGAAAAGAGGAATTACCATGCCGATTATGGTGATGAATCCTAAGGTGGTGAATTATAAATCGATGTTCGCTTATAATCTTGAGCCGGAAATATATAACTGTGAAATGCTTATGGATGTCATTAAAGAAGCAGCTAAAAATGATATTCATAAATATCCGGTACACTTGAAACTTGATACCGGTATGCACAGGATGGGATTTATTGGAGATGAATTGGAATGGGTGATGAATACGGTATCTTCACAAGACAATATTGAAGTCAGAACTGTATTCTCCCATCTCGCCACTGCGGATTGTCCGGATATGGATGATTATACTTACCGTCAGTTAGAATGCTTCAGGAAATATACGGACTATATCCAGTCACGCTCAAAGCATAAAATACTTAGACACATTTTGAATTCTGCCGGAATTGTTCGTTTCCCGGAATATCACTATGAACTCACAAGGCTCGGCATCGGGCTTTATGGAGTCAATACTCTTCCTCCGGATATTGAAAAACCGCTTGAGGTCGTCTCAACGTTGAGAACCATGATTATCTCAATAAGGGAATGGAAGGCGGGTGAAACAATAGGATACGGACGTAAAGGTGTGTTGAAACGTGATTCCAGGATAGCCACAATTCCCATAGGGTATGCGGATGGGATGAACCGTCATTTCGGAAACGGCAGAATCTCCGTTAAGGTCAACGGAAAGGATGCACCGACTATCGGAAATATCTGTATGGATGCCTGCATGATAGATATTACGGGGATAGCATGCAATCCCGGTGACACAGTCGAGATATTCGGGAAGCAGGCAGGAGTAGACAGGCTCGCTGAAGTCCTTGATACAATCCCATACGAAATCCTGACCTCAGTGTCTCCCAGAGTAAAACGTGTATATTATAGAGAATAGACGCTCTGTACTTACTGATTCCCTTTATACAAAAAAACGTCTGAATAAAGCACGTCATTTGTAGAATGTATTTAAATTTCCGTTGGTTTAGCTTTTAAAGTAACATTGAGTATCTGGGTGAATGGAAAATGCTCTACAATCCTGATTTTTAATTGTACCGAATTCGGAACAATTAAAAATGCTGCCGGAAGCAATATCTTTGTCTTATCGGTGCTGAAATATTCCATTTTTGCCAAAATAATCACTTTGTTAACATAAAGTGGTTTAATTTTAGTTAAATTCACCTAATTTTTATATATTTGTTTTTGTAGAATAAATTTTATTAATTAATTTTGCGCTTGCAAAACGAGGAAATATAACCCATCTAATTACCTCATAATTTGTACTCTCAGTTTTTTCATGACCGGGAAGAATCTAAGTTAATGATGAGATTATTGAAAATATGAAGTAACATCTCATCATTGTGCAGAAAATAATTACTGATGTATTGATTATCTGTAGAACCTCTGCTTATGTCTAAGTCTGTTTGCGGCATTGTCTACTTGCAGATTATGTGAAAAAGATGAATGAGAGTTCCATTTATTTTAGAAAAAAGACAAATAGAATTTCTCTCATAAAACCAATTAATCGTTTCATTGACAATATTTTTATTGTTGCATTAGTAAAGTTATGGATTAATAAATTAGGATTAGGACCTCCAATATCCTTCGAAGGATTTCGAGGGACTTGGAAAAAGCAGGCACGTAGTGATACGCGCCTGTTTTTTGTTACTCCTGGTTGTTGCCCGTTATACTATTGTACTCTGCTATACGTTTATTATATGTAGATGTGTTCACCTTTTTTAGAGGATACCGAAATGAGCAAATTAGATATTCTGACGAGAGCTTTGCGCGGTGAATTTTTGAAGCGTACTGCTGTCCATATCAGTGATAATGAATTATCCAAAATAAAGACGTCAACTCCTGTAGTGCCTGTAATTGTGTCGCTTACGAGTTATGGAGAGAGAGTGTCAAAGACTTTGACCGCTGTCGTGGCTTCTATTCTGCGTCAGAGTGTGCGTCCTGAAAAAATACTTGTCTGGCTCGATGATTCCTGGAATGACTCCAATATCCCTCAGGAACTATTAAAGTTTCGTTGTGTCGGGGTTGAAGTGAGATATGTAAAGGATGTACGTTCCTATAAGAAACTGGTATTTGCTTTGGCTGAATTCCCTGAAAAAACAATTATAACAGTCGATGATGACCTCTATTATTCCAAGGATTTTGTGAAAGAACTTTACGAGGCACATCTGGCGAATCCCGGACATATTATTTGTCTTCGTTACAGATATCCTATGATTGACATTTCTGCGGAAAGTATTTCCCCATATAATAATTGGACTCCAAAGATTCCGGATAATGTTTCGCAAAAGGATAGGGAAAGATTCATGTTCCCGATCGGTTATGGAGGTATCTTATATCCTCCACATGCCTTATATGAGGATGCCACCAATGAAGACCTGTACATGAAATTAGCACCATATGCCGATGATATTTGGTTTTATATCATGGGCTTGCTGAAAGGCACTCCGAAGATGACCATCCCTAATCCTAAATCGACTCATTATTTCATAGATCTATTCCGTCAGATGCGTACTCGTGATCGTCTGTGTGACTCCAATTTGGGAGAATCGCGCAATGATACACAATTCAAAAATTCCTTCAACCATTACGATCTCTTTTCACGTCTGAAAAACTGAAACTCCTCTTTAAGACCCGAACCCCCATTTTTCAGGTGTCGAGACATAAGATACAAAATATTTAAATGCCCTTCCACTTTCAATACTTCTGCTACGTGGAGGGCATTTATATTAAAGCGTCAGAAAAATTACCTGGCCGCTGAGTCCATATTAAAGAGCCATTCGAGTCCTGGGGTGTCGAAGGGGGCGGTGCGCTCAAGAAGTGTTGGTACGACGGAAACTATGCCGTGGTCAAGACACCATTGGTCAGTATCGGTGCTTTCCGGTTCATCGTTTTCAAACTTCCCTGTTATCCAATAGAACTTGTGGCCTGAAGGATCTGTATATTCTTTATACTCATCACTCCAGTTTCCACGGCATGCACGGACTACCCGCATTTCAGCAGGATATTCCCTGCTGTCCGGAATATTGACATTCAGGCAAATCCCCTCGGGAAGTCCGTTGCGAAGCGTTGCTTCCACAATCCTATCCACAAATGGGATGCAACCGGTGAAATCTGCATCGGGATCATGGTCGGTCAGCGAAAATCCTATTGATGGAATGCCGAATGCGCACCCTTCGAAAGCCGCTCCCATTGTGCCACTATAGACAACATTAATCGAGGCATTGCTTCCGTGATTAATCCCGGCGACTACTAAATCCGGCTTCCTCCCCTTGAGAATTGTGTGCATTGCCAATTTTATACAATCCACCGGTGTGCCGTTGGTTTTATACATCTCCGCTCCTTGATAATCAGCTATTCGATTAACCCTTAAAGCGGCATTCACTGTTATTGCCATGGATTGACCTGAGCGAGGACCATCCGGACAGACGACCACCACATCCCCGTGCTTGACGAGGCATGAGATAAGTTCATGAACACCCTTGGAGTTATAGCCATCATCATTACTCACTAAAATCAGCGGTCGTTTCATCATTTATTCTTTCTTAATATATAGTGGTCAATTATTATTTTTCTGTTAGAACCCGGAATGGATGACATATAATCAACCTCCGGGAAATCTGCATATTCCTTCCTCATCTTTCTAAAATCATTGTGTGCCTTCAAGATGGCGGAGGCATGTGAAAATTTCCCCGTTGCTAAATACATCATAAAGGCAAGAGTATCGGAAAGTCTGCGAATGAATAGAATTTTTTTCCCTTGCTTACGGGGAAGATTCTTATGAAGTAACAAAAGGTTATTGCGGAAATTCAGATAAGTCTTCCGGGAATCCATATAATTCAAGGAGCCACCTCCGAGGTGATAGATAGTGGAGCCGGGCACAAAATATACTTTCATACCTGCTGCATGCATTCTGCAACATAAGTCAATCTCCTCCATGTGAGCGAAAAACTTGGAATCAAGACCTCCGAGTTTAAGATAAAGATCAGTTCGAACCATCATCGCTGCGCCACTCGCCCAGCATATCTCTGCAATTTCTCCATCATATTGACCGTTGTCTTCTTCTATGTATTCAAAGCATCTGCCCCGACAATAAGGATACCCGTATTTATCAAGATAACCTCCCGCTGCGCCTGCATATTCAAACATCTTTTTATCTCGGAAGGACCTGATTTTCGGTTGACACGCTCCTGCGCCCGGTGTCGTCTCCATGAAATGCAGTAAAGGTTGCCACCAACCCTCTGTTACTTCAACATCTGAATTAAGAAGGATAGTAAAAGGATAACGAGTCTGTTCAATGGCCTTGTTATATCCTTCCGCAAATCCATAATTCCGGTCAAGCAAAACTAATTTTAAATCCGGATATTCGGACTTTATCCATGCCACCGAATCATCTGTCGAACCATTGTCGGCAACAATCAGATCCACTTCATCGCCCGATGTATAATCCACAGCCGAAGGGAGAAATTGCTCCAGCAACTTCCTTCCATTCCAATTAAGTATAATAACAGCAAGTTTTTTCATCGTTATCTTCTTGTATCGCTTGATCTGATATGGTCGGCAAAAGCTGTTTCATCTTCAAATCCAGTCAATATAACGTCTGTCAATGTATTGAGCAATTCAGGACGCGCTTCAGCTTCAATCCGGATATAATTATCGGTGAAACCATGCATCACTTTTTTGCCGTCTTTATCTGAAGCAATGCTTTCCCAAAGAACAGGGCGTACCTGTCCTATGTGGCTTGAAAGATAATCCCTCATCATGCTGTCGGAAATATCCGTCAGTATCCCTACACGTCGATGACGTTCTCCCGGCTCGACATTATATTCGATATTCAGCGCTTTTGTGCCTGGACGTTCAGAGTATGGGAAAACATGCAGACGCGTCAGAGGAAGAGATTTGATAAAATCCACCCCTTTTCCCCATTCCTCCGGTGTCTCGCCTCTTGCTCCCGCAATCACGTCAACTCCAATAAAAGCATCCGGAATATATTTTCTGACACTCTCTATTCTCTGTCGGAAGACCTTGGAGTCATAGCGCCTGTTCATCAGTCGAAGCACCGTGTCGCTTCCTGACTGCAAAGGGATATGAAAATGTGGCATAAAAGCTCTTGATTCGTTAGCTATCCATTCCAAAATCTCATCTGTCAATAGATTAGGCTCAATAGATGAGATGCGGTATCTCTCTATTCCTTCCACTGCATCCAAAGCTTTCAGGAGACTCAGGAAGCTTTCTCCCGTGTCTCTGCCGAAATCACCTATGTTAACACCGGTCAGGACTATCTCCTTGCCTCCGTTGGCGGCAGCTTCTTTGGCTTGTGACACAATATCAGATATTCGTCCTGAGCGAGAGCGTCCGCGGGCAAAAGGGATAGTGCAATAAGTGCAGAAATAATCACAACCATCCTGAACCTTTAGAAAATATCGTGTCCTGTCGCCCCTTTCGCAAGAAGGACGGAAAGTAGTGATCTCAAGAGCAGGTGTTGTTTCAACTATCTGACGTTTAGTTGCCAACCATTGGTCGATAAATTCAATCAGACGCAGTTTCTGATCAGCTCCAAGCACGATGTCGACTCCCTCGATTGAAGCCACCGCCTCCGGTTTAAGCTGTGCATAACATCCTGTGGCAACTATTAATGCGTCAGGCCATTTGGTGGAAAGACGTCTTATGAGTTGCCGACCCTTTTTGTCTGCCATTTCCGTAACCGAACAAGTATTGATTATACATATATCAGGAGTTCCCCCTTCTTCAACTCGTTCCACTCCTCTTTCCTTAAGAAGTTTTCCTATGGTTGAGGTTTCCGCAAAATTTAATTTGCAACCGAGAGTATGATAACTCGCTGTGAGAGGGGAGTGCTTGAAACACCCGGATAAATTAACGTCGTTTGCATTCATACCGAATGCAAATTTATCAAAAAAATCTGAGAGACACACTTCTTTAACTCCCTTTAAAACTTTAATTGTGCTTTTTATTGCGTAAACTCTTGACAACGGGGCGTAAATATATTATCTTTGCACTGAATTTTCCGCATCTTTTTGCACTGAATTGACTGATTAATAATGAAGGAAAATAAAGAGGTCAAGATTTCTTACCTGACTGCACATCTCACTACAATTGTCAGCGTTACCTTGGTTTTGCTGATTATCGGGATTATTGCAATGATTTCTATCGGTGCGTCAGGCGAGACTAATAAACTTCGACGCCAGGTGGAGGTGACTCTGGTCATGGCAGACTCCGTGTCTGATGCCACAGCTCAAAATGTCGCCCGTAATCTCAAAACAGAGAAAGGGGTCAATACAGTCAAACTGATAACATCGGCTCAGGCGGTTGAGAACTGGAAGGCGGATACAGGTGAAGATCTCGTAGAGTTATTCGGTGTTAACATTCTCTCTCCCGAGATTACTTTCACGCTCCAACCCGCTTACGCTTCCGCTGATTCAATCAAGATGATGGAAACCCGGATGAAAAAAATTCCCGGAGTGGAGATGGTGGCAGGTCCGGATGTCAAGATGCTTGACTCCATGAACGCCAACATTGAGAAACTTTCGTTGATTCTCGGAGCCATAGCCATCGTAATGCTTGTTATATCTCTCGTGCTGATCAACAATACCATCCATTTGACAATCTACTCAAGAAGATTTACCATACATACCATGCAACTTGTCGGTGCTACCAACAGTTTTATCCGCCGTCCCTTCTTGCTGAACAATATGTTATCAGGACTTATTGCCGGGCTTTTGGCTGCCGCTATAATTGCTACAGTCCTGGCATTTGCTCCCAAAGCCGGGTTCGATGACATTTCCATCTGGATGAGTTGGGAAATGTTCGGATTTGTTGCCGGAGGAATGGTATTTTTAGGAGTGGTGGTATGCGGAGCTGCTTCATGGTTGGCTTCCACAAGATTTTTGAGAAAAGATTACGGTGATCTATTTAAATAAGCAAATTTTTTAATCAGACGCGAGAATCATATTTCCTGAATAGTATATTATGCTATGTGCTTTTTCAGAGATTAAGATTATCAACTGTTTTATTATGACCGAAATCAAAAACAATAAGACTGAATCAATTGATAAAGTGTCGGAACGAAATCGTCCGTTTTCAAAATTGAATTTTATTTTGATGGGGTGTTGTGGACTGATGATAGTAATCGGTTTTTTACTCATGACCGGTGGAGGAAGTTCACAGTCCGAGGGGTTTAATCCGGAAATATTCTCGACGCGCAGGATAGTTGTGGGTCCGACAATGGCCTTTCTCGGATTCCTATGCATGGCGTTTGCCATTATTTTTCCAACTAAAACAAAGAAAGAACATAAATAATGGAATGGCTTGATGCCCTTATCCTCGGCGTGATTCAGGGTCTCTCTGAGTATTTACCGATCAGCTCAAGTGGTCATCTTGAGATTTTTAGAGAAATTTTGGGGATAGAGCTCCCTTCTGACGAGGCATTACAATTTGATCTGATTCTTCATGCCGCCACGGTTTGTTCAACCATTGTGATTTTGTGGCCTCTGTTTAGCAAATTATGCAAAAGTTTCTTTACATTCAAGCGCGATGAAGATTTTTGGTATGTCTGCAAAATCCTCGTTTCCTGCATTCCGGTTGGTATTGTAGGATTATGTTTTAAAGATTATGTGGAGCAATTTTTCGGAACCGGACTCACGGTTGTCGGTGTCTGTCTGATTGTGACGGCAGCGCTGCTCTGTTTTGCCCATTGGAGTGCAATTCGTGATGGAAAACTTGTCAATGCAGCGCGTGGCAGAGAAATTACCTGGTGGGATGCCTTTATCATCGGGTGTGCTCAAGCCGTTGCTGTTCTACCCGGATTAAGTCGTTCCGGCACTACTATCGCCACCGGTATCTTGCTCGGGGATAAGCGCGATAAAGTTGCTTCCTTCTCCTTTCTTATGGTGATAATACCTATTTTGGGAGAAGCACTCCTTGATTGCAAAGATATTATTACTTCTCCCGATTCTCAGACTGAGGTCGGATCGACAGCACTTTTGATAGGTTTCATCTCTGCATTTATTGTAGGGTGTTGCGCTTGTAAATGGATGCTGAATCTTGTGAAGCGTGGGAAACTTATATGGTTTGCGGTCTATTGTGTAATTATGGGTGTGATTTGTCTCCTGTGGAGATAACGGCTTTAAATATTATTCCTGACGAAATTATATGGATTTTATCAGTGGAGAAATAATCACTGTCGACAAGCCTCTGGGCTGGACCTCTTTCGATGCGGTCAAACGCCTGAGGGGGGCTATTCAACGACGCCTTGGGGTAAAAAAATTCAAAGTAGGACACGCCGGCACACTTGATCCCCTTGCCACAGGTGTTCTCCTCGTTTGCACAGGCAGAGCGACACGTGAGATTGAAACCCTACAGAATGGAAGAAAAGAATATGAGGCTACCCTGAAATTAGGAGTCACCACTCCCAGTTTCGATATGGAGACAGAAGAGGATGCCCGGTATCCTTGGGAACATATCACTAAAGACATGGTCAACGATGTCCTTCCCGCTTTCATCGGGAAAATTATGCAGGTGCCTCCGGTCTTTTCGGCTGTAAAAGTTAATGGAAAGCGCGCTTATAAGTTTGCCCGTTCAGGCAAGGAAGTGAATCTTAAGCCTAAGGCATTGCAGATTGATACTATCGAAATCCTTAGTTTTGAACCTCCCTTGCTGACGATCAGGATAGTATGTAGCAAGGGCACATACATCAGGGCTCTCGCACGCGATATAGGGGTTGCCCTTAATAGTGGAGCCACGTTGGTCAATCTCAAACGGACAAGGGTAGGAGACTATGACATGTCGCAGGCACTGTCAATCGACAGGGCGATCGATATAATCAATAACGCGCCTCTCACCTTCCCTCCGGATTATCAGATTCCGAAAAGTGAAAATAACCTATAAGATAAAATTAGATAATTAATAGGCTCACGTGCTTTTTTACGCGAGAGTAACTATACGTGATATAGTATTATGAAACTTTCTCAATTCAAGTTTAAACTTCCCGAGGATCTCATAGCTCAATACCCCTCGGAAAACCGTGATGAATGTCGTTTGATGGTTGTAAATGCCCGTGATGGCAGCATCACCCATCATATCTTTAAAGAAGTGATAAATTATTTTGATGAGGGAGATGTGATGGTCTTCAACGACACAAAAGTTTTCCCGGCACGTCTTTACGGAAATAAGGAAAAGACAGGAGCTTGTATCGAAGTCTTTTTGCTTCGTGAATTGAATATAGAAAATAAATTTTGGGATGTCCTTGTCGAGCCTGCAAGAAAGATACGTATCGGCAATAAGTTATATTTCGGGGATGATGAATCGATGGTTGCGGAAGTAATCGACAACACCACTTCCCGCGGTCGTACTCTTCGGTTCCTTTACGATGGCACTCATGAGGAGTTCAAGTCAAATCTATATGCGATGGGAGCCACACCTCTTCCGTCTTATATCAAGCGGGCGGCCGAACCTGATGATGCCGACAGATACCAATGTATCTATGCAAAGAACGAAGGTGCCGTGATGGCTCCCGCCGCCGGTCTTCATTTCAGCCGCGAACTTATGAAGCGTCTTGAAATCAAGGGGGTGGAGCAAGGATTCCTCACCCTTCATTGTGGTCGCGGTAATTTCAAGGATATAGATGTGGAGGATTTGACCAAACATCGCATGGACTCCGAGGAGATGTATGTTGATGACGACCTGGTCAAACTTGTCAATAATGCCAAAGACAATAAGAAGAACGTTTGCGCTGTCGGCACATCCACCATGCGTGCCTTGGCTACAGCTGTCTGCATGAACGGTCATCTTATGACTTTTGAAGGCTGGACAAACAAGTTCATTTTCCCTCCATACGATTTCACAGTCTGCAATGCAATGATTTCCAATTTCCATCTTCCCCTGAGCACAATGTTGATGATGGTTGCGGCTTTTGGCGGGTATGATCTGGTCATGGAAGCATATGAGATTGCAGTCAAGAAAAAATATCAGTTTGGAGCTTACGGAGATGCTATGTTAATTCTTCGTTAACAGATACAATTTCAAGGTTTTTTATTCGGAATTTCATTTTATCAAATTGCTATATCAAAGACTGTTCATATATTAAATTTAGAAAAATGAAAAGTAATAATAGGTTTGTGATAGTTGATATTCCGACAAAAAGATAGGAAATTGGAGGATTATTGAAGTATTTAAATATATTATCAATAGTTAAAGTGTCATAAAATCAGAAAAATTTTCTCAGAAAAATTTTTCTGAAAAAGATTTTAGTATTATCTTTGCATCGTGTTTTTCATGGTATTAGATTTAAGGTTAGAGGATTA
>CAZFUF010000015.1:0-54770 GCA_964521885.1 uncultured Sangeribacter sp.
CTAAATCTAAGAAAAACCGTTAAATATAATTAAATGAAATAAGTAAGAAGCGGAAAGTCCGGATTATTAACTTTTTTTTATTATCTTTGCAAAAATTTTTTGTGATTGTAATTGCTTGAAGTGCCGCTGCGTCGGGCGTTTGGATGACGAAGCCACTGAAAGTTTCGGTCAGAATAATATTATGTCATGTCGGATAAAAAAATCCTGTTTATAAGTCAAGAGATCTCACCATATCTTTCTGAGACAGAAATGAGTAAACTCGGGAGCTTGCTTCCGCAGAAGATGCAGTCGCGCGGCTATGAAGTCAGAACTTTTATGCCTAAGTTTGGCGCTGTCAATGAGCGTCGGAACCAATTGCATGAGGTGATCCGTCTGAGCGGAATGAATATCATTATCAGCGATAATGACCATCCGTTGATTCTGAAGGTCGCGTCGATGCAACCTTCCAGGATTCAAGTCTATTTTATTGATAATGATGACTATTTTCAGAAGAGTGCCGGTGATGTAGATGCTTTTGGCTCCAATCGCAAGGATAACGATGAGCGCGCGATATTCTTCGCCCGCGGCACAATGGAGACGGTCAAGAAACTACGGTGGCTTCCTGCCATCGTCCATTGTGAAGGGTGGATGACGTCTCTGTCCCCTCTCTATTTTAAGAAACTCACAGGAGAAGGCCCCTCTTTCAGAAATACTAAATTTGTCTATTCCGTGACTGCGGATGAGATGGCAGAGAATGCAGGAGAGGAGCTTCTTGTCAAGCTTAAGGCGGATGGTCTCACTCCCAAGGAGATGAAGAAATTTAAGGTGCTTGAAGTCAACAAAAATTTCTTCCACAAGATTGCCATTGAATATTGTGATGGAGTTATTTTCCACACCGAGCCGGACGCGGAACTGCTCGAATATGTAAAGGCAAAGGAACTTCCGTATAAGGTTGTTACAGCCGATACAGATCCCGAAGAGTATGCCGCATTCTACGAATCTTTATGATTTATAGCATCTTTCATGCAGACTTCCACAACTTGATGTTATGAAGATTAATAAAATTAAGAAATTATCTTTCATTATTGCAGGATTGCTTCTCGTCACACTTGTATCAAGCTGTGAGGATGAAACCAGCAATATCGGAAGCTCACTTTTCGACAACGAAGTTAAAATTGTTGTCGACTCCACTTTTCACAAATTGCAAGCCTCCGTTGAGGAATCACCAAAGATCGATACACGCTCTGTGAAAAATCTTTTGGGGATGATAAACGTGAAAGAATACGGTGATCTCCGTTGTTCTTTTATCTCCCGTCTTCTGAGTGCTTCCGCTCTCCCTATTCCTGATTCCCTAAGTCTTGATAGAATTGACGGGATGAAGATAATGCTGACGGTGCCGCGCGGGTCATTCACGGGAGATTCCCTCGCTCCGCAGCAGGTCAAGATATATCCGATAAATCCGGAGACTCCGCTTCCTGATGGTATTACGAATGTGGAAGATCCTAAAAGTTATTGTTTGCCAGAGCCGCTCTCTTCGCAGACTTATACCCTCAGTGCATTGGGTCTGAATGATTCACTGTTTACAAAATCCAAATATATTCACATTTCCCTTCCGCTTGACAGGCAGTTTGCTCTCGATGTCGTGAATCAATATCGCAAGGATCCTTCCGTGTTCCAGTGGCCCGCCACATTTGCAAAACACTTCCCCGGGATTTATGCTGAGTCATCGTTTGGGAAAGGGTGTATAGCTAATATCGAAGCCGTCAATTTCTTGCTAAATTTTCATTATTACACGGAATATAGTTATAATGAGGATGGAGAAACAAAAGTATCGGTCATTACCAACCGCGATTCAGTGTCTCTATTCTCCACCGCCCCGGAAGTCCTGTGTCTGAATAATATCAAATATAAGCCTTCAGATCATATTAAGTCCCTCATACAGTCCGGTAACAAAATTATAACTACTCCCGGTGGATATGTGGTTGATTTCCGTTTCCCGGCAAGTGAGTTTATAGATGATTTCCGCAAAGAAAACTATAATCTTGCGATTGTGAGTTCACTCTCCTTATCAATTCCTGCCACCAGGGTCAGAAATGATCTCGGCATCGGAGTTGCCCCCTATCTCCTGATGGTTAAGAAATCCGAATCGGACAATTTCTTCAAGGAAGGTAAGGTGCCTGACGGTCTGACCTCCTTTTGGGCTTCTTATAACTCCACTTCCGGATGTTATTCCTTCAATGCATTGCGTAATTATCTGCTGAATCTGTTAAAAGAGGATTCCGTGACTCCGGAGGATGAAGAGTTTGTACTCATTCCGGTAGACATCACAGTAGAGACAGTTACCAATTACTATGGAGAGGTCACCGCCACTTATGTGACACGTTGCGCTCCCTATATGGCTGCGCCGACGATGACCAATCTTAATACTGATAACGCTATTATTTCATTCACATATTCCAAGCAAGTGATAGACTGATTATTATGATCAATCTTTTTATTTTACTTGTATTTAATCTTGTAGGATTCATCACAGGAGCCGAGACTCCTGGAGCTCCGGTCGGTGCCGATCTGGTCTTTGTGGGGGATGCCATGCAACATCAGGGGCAACTTGACCAGGCATTGTCTGAAGGTGGGGGAAAAGATTATGATTATTCCAAATGCTTTTCCCTTATTGCTCCGGATATAATTTCTGCCGACTATGCGGTGTGTAATCTCGAAGTTCCTCTCGCCGGAGGTCCCGACTATTCAGGTTATCCATGTTTTTCAGCTCCTGATTCATACGCTAAGGCGCTCAAGGATGCGGGCTTCGACCTCATGCTGACCGCCAATAATCATTGTCTCGACCGTCGCGACAAAGGTGCGCGTAACACTCTGAAAACTCTCGACCGTCTGAAGATAGATCATATCGGGACTTATCATGATTGTGCTGACAGAGATACCCTCGTGCCCTTTATAAAGACTATGCATGGAATTAAAGTCGGATTCCTTAATTATACATACGGTACAAACGGCATTGAGCCTCGAGACGGTATTGAAGTCGCGCTCATCGATCGCGATAAGATGGCCAGGGAGATCAAGCAGACGCGCGATGCAGGTGCAGAGATCCTGGTCGTTGCAATGCATTGGGGCATCGAATATGTACTCCTCGAAAATGAATCCCAACGCTCGCTTGCGGATTTTCTGGTCAATCAAGGTGTCGACCTGATTATTGGAGGACACCCTCATGTGATACAACCCATGAAGGTGGTCAGGAATGAGAAAGAGGATAAAGACGTGCTTGTGGTCTATTCATTGGGAAATTTCATATCCAACATGAAGACTAATGATACGCGTGGTGGAGCCTTGGTGAAAGTGAGGATTGAGCGTGATGCCGATGGAAAGGCAAAGTTCAAGCATGCAGCTTACGATACGTTCTTCTCTGCAAAGCCGACGGGTAAGGGCTCAAACTATATGGTGATTCCCTCGAAGATGTCGGATAAGGTGCCTGCCAACCAAAGGGAACATTGGGAAATTTTCAATCGTTCAGCGCGCAAGATATTCGATAAATACAATGTGGGAGTTCCCGCACTATGATAAA
Source organism: uncultured Sangeribacter sp. (assembly GCA_964521885.1). Lineage (GTDB taxonomy): Bacteria > Bacteroidota > Bacteroidia > Bacteroidales > Muribaculaceae > Lepagella. The sequence continues at coordinate 3,557 of CAZFUF010000015.1, forward strand.
CAGGAAATAAGTTAAAACAGCGTCAACATATCAATGATACAGGTAAGCAATCTTGGAATGCAATTTGGGAAAAGGACTCTTTTCCAGGATGTGAATCTCACATTTACTCATGGTAATTGTTACGGTATAATCGGAGCTAACGGAGCAGGTAAATCCACACTTATGAGGATCCTTTCCGGACAGCTGACTCCAACATCAGGCACAGTGACATTCGGTCCCGGAGAACGTCTTTCCGTTCTGAGTCAGGATCACTTTGAATTCGATGAATGTACAGTGATCGAGACTGTGCTTCGCGGTCACACAGTGCTATGGGATATAATTCAAGAGAAGGATGCGATATATGCGAAAGAGGATTTTTCCGATGCTGATGGTTTGAGGGCTGCCGAACTTGAAGAGAAGTTTGCCGAGCTTGAAGGATGGAATGCGGAGAGTGATGCGGCTGCTTTGCTCAGTGGTCTTGGAATTAAGGAAGACCGCCATTATATGTTAATGAAAGATATGAGCGCCAATGAAAAGGTGCGCGTGCTGTTAGCTAAGGCGTTGTTTGGCAATCCCGATAATCTGCTTCTCGACGAGCCTACCAACGACCTGGATCTGGAGACAGTCAGCTGGCTGGAAAATTATCTCTCTAATTTTGAAAACACGGTTTTGGTGGTCAGCCACGACCGTCACTTCCTTGATGCCGTCAGCACCCATACTCTCGATATCGATTATAACAAAATATCTCTTTTTGCAGGAAACTATAGTTTCTGGTATCAGTCGTCTCAGCTTGCATTGCGCCAGCAGCAGGCAGCTAATAAGAAAGCTGAGGAGAAGCGTAAGGAACTTATGGAGTTTATTCAGCGGTTTAGTGCTAATGTTGCCAAAAGTAAGCAGACCACAAGCCGCAAAAAGATGCTTGAAAAGCTTAATATCGAAGAAATTAAGCCATCTTCACGACGTTATCCCGGAATTATCTTTACTCCCAACAGGGAAGTGGGTAATAAGATTCTTGAGGTGAAAGGGTTACGCGCAAGTGTCGACGGGGAAGTTCTCTTCTCCGATGTTAATTTCCAAATTGAGAAGGGTGATAAGGTCGCTTTCCTCAGCCGGGATCCAAGAGCTATGACAGCCCTGTTTGAGATAATAATGGGAAATCGCAAAGCTGATGCCGGAGACTATGACTGGGGACAGACGATAACCACAGCCTATCTTCCTCTTGACAACGGAAGTTTCTTTGAGACGGATTTGAATCTGGTGGATTGGCTGTGTCAGTGGAGTAATGATTCTTCAGAGATATATCTTAAAGGATTCCTTGGCAAGATGCTTTTCAGCGGAGAGGAAGTGCTTAAGAAAGCGAGTGTGTTGAGTGGTGGAGAAAAGATACGATGCATGATAGCGCGTATGATGCTTGCAGATGCAAATACGATGGTGCTTGATTCTCCCACCAACCATCTTGACCTTGAGTCCATTCAGGCATTCAACAATACCCTTCAGAATTTTAAGGGAGTCATCCTAATGGCAAGTCATGACCATGAGTTTATACAGACAGTATGTAATCGAATCATAGAGCTGACACCCAACGGCATTATCGATAAGATGATGGACTATGATGATTACATCACTGATGATAAGGTTGCAGCGGCAAGAGAGAGACTCTACAACGATTGATTACCGTTGATAGACTTTCCCGAGGTTTCTCTTATATTTGGAAGTTATCATAAATTATTAAAAGCGCGGATGGAAAAACATTCCACCGCGCTTTTGTGTTAAGAATATATAAAATTTACTGTAAACTATATTGATTGAAATTATAAACCTTATTTGAAATGGTTAAGCACATAGTAATGTTTAAGCTCCGGGGATCTGATGAGCAAAGACGCGAGATTGCAGAAAAATTTGCAGAAGCTTTAATGGCTCTTCCGGAAGTCATCGAACCGCTAAAGACAATGGAAGTCGGGCTGAATGAAAATGACTCTGAAGACTGGGATGTCGTTTTGACCGCTGTCGTTCCTACAATGGCGGATGTGGATGTATACGCGCGACACCCTGCTCATCTGGCGGCTGCCGCTATTGTCGGTCCGTTTAAGGAGACGCGTGCGTGTGTGGATTATGAATTTTAATTCTATCTGAAATGAAAAAAGGGTATATCATAGGTGCTTTAGCATTCACCGCATTGCTTATGTCCGGATGCAGTGATGATAAAAAAGAGTCTCTTCCGGTGCTTGATTCCAAAACTTATTATGGGAAAGCGCTGAATCTTAATTATAGTGATGGACCGGCTCCGGGCAAAATGGTGACTGTGACGCCAAATGGGAGCAATTCCAGAACGGGGGAGTTGAAAGCTACCCTGAACCTTTACTCAATGATTGATTATGATCAGTTGGAGGGACTGGGAATGTCTGGTATGGTTCAGGGTCCAGGTGTGATCCCCGGGGAGAAAAGTACTGACCTGGATGTAACGTTGATTCCAGGTGACGGATGTTACACATTTTCGGGTTCGGATGCCACAGATGAAGTATCATTTACTTATAATGGTGAGATCCGTGATGATCTCCTCACTTTGAATATCATCGAACCTAAGCTGAAGGATCTTTCTCTTGCCGGCACTGTCTGGGCGCCCGCGCCATTAAAGCGTGATGAATTATTGCAGATCACGAGTTCTCCGTTTTCCATTGCATGGGAGATGAACGGTATCAATGATTTGACCCTGGATCCCGGATTGGTTTTGAATCTCATCTCCACCTTGCCTTTCATTCCCGTATATAACAATACAGCATATACATCTCCTGCGGAACTGTTTACACAGATGTTTAAGGCGTTTGCATTTCGTGGGGATGGAAATATAATCGCCACCTACATCTCCACCTCGCAAGGAGCCGCGCAATATATGACCCTTCAGCCGAATACACTCCAGTATGTTGTGGATTCATCGGATGAATTGGAAATGTTTGTCAATCCTGTGTCTGTATATGGTTTGTATCTTGTAAATCAGAAGGCGGGGATTGGCGCCAATGATCTCACTTTCCTCAAAACCCTTATCACTACTACGGTACCGTTGTTGGCAGACGGACTTGATATGAATTACAGCATATCAGATCTGGGAGAGTATAAGCTGATGAAATTGACCACTGAAACCGAGGAATCTGTTAAAATGCTGTCAACATTCATGCTGAATTTATCACAAAATCCTGAGTTTATGGCTAAACTAAGCGCGATAATAGATTCCACTCCGAATCTGAAGCCGTATGCTGATGACATAAAATTTGTCATTTCTCAACTCCCGGTTCTGATTCAAAATACAACCAAGCTTGAAATCGGGCTTAATCTTCTTGCCGGTAAATCCTGATATACAAATATATTGCCGGAGAGTTTGAGGGGATGAAATTCAAATATGGGTATCACCCCTCCTTTTCCATCAATTCAAGAAGACGCATCTCGGAAGTGTCAATCTCTTCTATCAGTTGTTGGATTCTGTTGCCAGCTTCCGTTAGATCTTCCACGGACATCGAGCCGGATGACATTTCTGTTTCCAATGTGGCTTTTTCTGAATGCAGTTCTTCAAGGCGTGCTTCGAGTGACTCTTTCTCCTTGGTTTCCTTGAATGTCAATCCTTTCTTGGGTTGTCGCTGTGGACGTTGTGACTCCGGTGACTCAGCAGACTTTAGATTTGCTGATTTTGATGCTTCCCGTTGTTGTTTTTGCTCCATGGCAACACAGTGGCGGTAGGTTGAATAGTCACCCGGGAAATCCTTTACAATTCCATTACCCTTGAATACAAATAAATGATCTACTATCCTGTCAAGGAAAAAACGATCATGGCTGACTACAATGACACAACCCTTGAAATTTACAAGATAATCTTCAAGGATAGTAAGAGTCATGATGTCAAGATCATTTGTAGGCTCATCAAGTATAAGGAAATTTGGTGACCGCATCAGTACCGTTGCCAGATAAAGTCTGCGCAGCTCTCCTCCCGATAATTTATGTATATATTTCTGTTGAGTTTCCGGAGTGAAAAGGAAATGAGACAGAAATTGGGACGCGGAGAGACGGGTTTTATCATCAATCCTCACATCTTCAGCGATCTCCCTGACAGCATCGATTACTTTCTTATTCTCATCAAAGCCAGTCATCCCTTCCTGGCTGTAATATCCCCATCTTACGGTTTCTCCAATGTCAAAATGACCGCTATCCGGTTGGATTTCCGAAAGCAGCATCCTTAGAAAAGTCGTCTTGCCGGCTCCGTTATCGCCAACGATACCGACTTTCTCATATCGTGCAAAATTGTAGTTCCAATCTTTGAGAATCACTTTCTCACCGAAAGATTTTGAGATATTGACAGCCTCAAAGATTTTCTTGCCGATATATGTGGATTTGACATTTAGGGCTACATCTTTCTCATTCAGATTTACTTTACTTTTCTTCTCAAGCTCATAGAAGTTATCTATGCGATATTTGGCTTTTGAGCCTCGAGCCTGAGGTTGACGGCGCATCCATTCGAGCTCGGTGCGAAGAAGGTTTTTCACCTTTGCCAGCTCCGAGCTAAGGGCTTCGTGTCTTTCCTGACGTTTGGCAAGGTAATAGTCATAATTCCCCTCATAGATAAAGATTTGTTCTCTATCTATTTCTATAATTTTATTACATATCTTATCAAGGAAATAGCGGTCGTGGGTAACCATCAGCAGAGTGACCCTCTGGCGTGAAAGCCATTGTTCGAGCCACTCAATCATCTCTATGTCGAGATGATTGGTAGGCTCGTCGAGTATCATCATGTCCGGTTCCTCAAGCAGCACTTTAGCCAAAGCCGCCCTTTTTATCTGACCTCCGGACATGGTGGACATCTTTTTCGATAGGTCGGTCAATCCGAATTGAGTCAGCATCCTGGCTGCTCGTTCGGCTGCGGAAGCCGGTTCCTCGTGGAGAGAGGGACGGGGAGTGGTAAATTCGAGAACAGTCTCATCAGGTGAGAACTTTGATTGCTGAGGAAGGAACCCGACACGGATACCATTCCGGAAAACAATGTTTCCGGAATCATAATCCTCCTCGCCACAAATTATTTTAAGCAAGGTGGACTTGCCGGCACCGTTTCTTGCCACCAGACCAATCTTATCCCCCTCATAAATTCCGAATGTAAAATCGGAAAATAGGAGACGGTCACCGAAAGATTTAGTCAGTTTCTCTATTTGAAGATAACTTACCACAATACAATCAAAGAGCAGCGATAACCTCTATTTCGACTAAAGCTTTCTTAGGAAGCTCCTTAACTGCAAACGCACAGCGCGCAGGGAAAATCTCTTTAAACTCTTCGGCATAAACTTCATTCATGGGAGCAAAATACTCCATATCTGCTAAAAAGACGGTCGTTTTAACCACATTGTCAAGAGTTGCACCGACTTCAGAGAGGATATGTTTGATATTTTCAATTGATTGGCGGGTCTGAGCCTTGATGTCTGAAGGCATCTCACCGTTAGCTGCATTGATGGGGAGCTGACCGGATACGAATACAAAGTTATTGGCTACTACTGCCTGACTATATGGTCCGATTGCACCCGGAGCCTTGGTGGATTTAATTTCGGTTTTCATTGTTTGTGTTTTTATGAATATGGTTTAAGGATCGGGCTCTTAGAGCCCGATCCTCATTTTTATGAGACGGGGCCTTAGTATCGGGCACTTTCATTCCATCTTGCGCATCTTATTGCAAAGATATAAAATCCTATCCATATCCTCAACTTTCACAGTGAAAAGGTGAGAGAAAATGGGCTTTAAGAGAGGGGCTCTAACTTTAGCCACAGTTTTTTATGGGTCGGGAGGTTAGGTGCGGCAAATACTGATGAACGGGCAATTACGGCATTTCTGTGTGCTCGGGACAGCGCTGAATGTATCTGTGTCTAAAATTTCGATCAACAGATCATCCAGTCGTTTTTCAAACTCGTCCTTGATCTCCGAATAGTCTGAGACAATCATACTCCCGAGTTTAGGATTCCGGTTCTCTTTCTTATCATTTAATTTAGTCATCGAGTAAATTTCTGACATGACCGAATCGGTGGGGGGCTTCAGACCACGCTTCTCAAACAGCATTCCGACAAGTCTGGAATATAGCAGAAGCTGGAAAATATTGAATCCTGTGGTTGATTTCCCCTCGAATACTTCTTCAAGGTTTTCTGCTGCAAGATAGGTCTTTCCGCTTTTATAATCCACAATTCTCAGACGATCCTTGCCATCCACCGTTACCCCGTCGAGCCTGTCAAAACTGAACGTCATATTGACGGTCCTCCCATCGGAGAGAGGATACTGAACGGTATCGTTGATTTCGCATCCATATAAAGTAAAGGGAGCTATACTCATATCGTGTCTTAGCACATTCCGTATAAGACGCAATATATGGGGACCCATAAATTCTGCTGAGCCGCGAAGAGGAGTATTAAGTTCATCAGAGGGAAGATGAAGCACTTCCCGATTGATAGTCTTCCTGACTAATCCTTTGAGCCACTCCTTATTGTCAAGAATCCCCTGAATAGCCTCCTTGGTAATAAGTTTAGGAGGAAAATGCAAGACGCGCTCCTTTTCACCCGGAAGATAGACTATCTGCATGACTCTATGGAATATATTTCCAAGCGTGATGGCATCAATGCCAATCTCGACTTCCGGATCCGTCTTAATCCCCATCACCGACTCATAGAAGAATCTTACCGGACAAGAAATATATTTCTTAATAGTTGAAGCAGAGAAGTTTACTCCCGATCCCTCTTTTGTCAGCAAATCGAGTTTCTCCTTTATCTCCGGAATTTTGTCGATCACCACCTCTTCATCATGACGGGATGCAATTGTAAAGGAGTATTTTTCAGATTCCACCTTTCCTGGAGCATATAAATATTGAAGCTGAAGCACATATCTGGAAATATCACCGGTTCGCAATCCCTCTCCCGGACTAGCGTCATAAATCATCCATACCTCTTTGGCTCTGCTTATCATGCGGTAGAAATAATAGCTGAACAGAGATTCCTGATAATTGGAAGGGGGAAGACCATAACCTTTGCGCAAAGTATCCGGAATAAAAGTGCGGGTGCGTATTCTACGGGGCACAATTCTTTCGTTCATCGAAGGGATTACGATATAATCGAAATCGATTGAACGTGTCTCCAGCAGACCCATAACCTGAAGTCCTTGGAGCGGTTCACCTTCGAAGCTAACCTTTTTACCGGCCAACATTCTGTCTGCAAGATTAAAGACAGTCTTATATTGCATTGGGATGTTATAACGGGCAATGGCGTCATCAAGCTGCCGTAGCGCATATCTATATTCTATGATGTTATCTCGATCGAGAGTCGCTTTCACTATCGCCCCATCCGCATTTGGCAAAGCGTCCTCCACTGTTTTCAATGCATCCTCAAGATATTTTATAACCTCATGTGCTGTTATATCATGATCAAGTGGGGTAAGCATAGTTGTCAGTGTGGGTGCGCATTCCCGGATGAGGGAACACGGCACGATAAGAAGTCTCTTTTCTGACATTTCATGACGTAGCGAAGCGAGCTCTTCAGGGGGAGTTATGAGGTGGACAAAAGGATGGGAGAGGAATACTCTAAGATCGGTGTGATAAAAACCGGCTTCCCCACGATGGCTTCTTTTTTTCGATTGAAGACGCTTGAGCAAAGCCACAAAACTTGATGCCGAAGTAAGTTTGAGTGGATAACCCATAGTCAGGTTGATGTCTCCAATCCCTTCGGGAAGAGAGTAGAGCGTGGGGAGGAGAAGCGACTCGTCCGGTAGCACCATTGCCACATTGGCGTCTTTAAAGTCAGACTCAGGGAGGCGCGTTTGCATCTCTCCGATTATATCTCCTGCAATTTTTGATTGAATTGAATTGGAGGGGGCTGCAACAACCTTTATTAATTTCGGAAGATAATTGCACTCGGATGTTGCTATATGGGGGAGTGCCCATTCAGGCATAGGAAAGTTTTTTTTGTTGATTTCGACAAATTTCGAAGCGCTGTTGTTTGGGCTGGATAGGACAGGACCGGTAGCATCCCAGAAAAAGTCAGCGTATGGAGAGCCATCCTCACATTCCATGTCACGCAGAATTGAGAATATCTCATGCTCGGCGGTGGAGAGTGCGTTGAAGCCTACGAAGACAATTTTTTTCCAAGGGAGCCCGGATACCTCGTTGTCGCGCAAGGTCTCCACAGCCAAGCGATACGCCCCGCCCGGAGTGATCAGACCGGAAGTAGTTAATTGTGAGTTAAGCTCATTGTAGAGTGGTAAAAGAACTTCCCAAAGTTGGAGAAAACGGTGTTTGAGATAGGTCATTTCTCCGTTCTTATCGGGACTGCAATTTTTCCAAAAACGTCCGGCTTCATTTACTTCCGGAGTATGCCCGAAATATTCTTCCATTACTTTTCTCTGTTCATCAGTAAGAAAGTCGGTGGCAATATCTTTGAAATCCTTGATATTCTTGAAAAGTTCCTCTGGGTTGACATCATATCTGTCGATCTCGTCAAAATCATTGAGGACAGTCTCCCCCCACATCCGGAAATTATCGAATGAAACTGCCGGGCTCCCGTCTGACGATGGTGGGTTAAGAGAGCAATAACATTTATATAATAGAAAGATAAGATCTAATTTGGGAGCGACGATTCGTTGCGATAGGGTTTCGACAAAAGAAGAGATGGTAGTCGTCTGAGGAGCGAGGAGGACTCTTCCGCGGGGAAGTGCCTTACGCAAATCGCGAAGGAAAAATTTTGAGCTTCGTTTTCCTGGGAAGACAAAGAGATAATCAGACAAGTCCGTGTCGAGCCAGGCGTATGCAAGTGCCACAGATTTTAAAAATCCATTCATATTTCAAGACAGATTTGATTTAATCAACTTAATGTCATCGATTATTCTACAAAATTAAGAAAATAAATCCTCATCGGATTAAAAGAGATGTAAAAAGAGGGAATGAATTTTTGAAAGATTATAATAAAATGTTAATTTTGTGGAAAATTGAGTTAGATAGGCAAATGCAGTTTTCTGACATAGCAGGTCATGCTGATTTAAAGGTTAGATTGCGGGAAATTGTGGATAGTGGCAAAATTCCGCACGCCTTGCTGATATCCGGACAACCGGGCATCGGCAAGACCTCACTTGCCCGCGCCCTGGCTCAATATATCCATTGTGAGCATCCCGTTGACGGCGACAGCTGCGGGAGATGTCCGTCGTGCCTTCAGCATCGCTCTTTCAATAATCCGGATATGCATTATGTATATCCTGTCGTGAAGTTGAAAGGGAAGAAAGAAGCATATTCGGCAGATCTTTTTGAAGAATGGAAGAAGATGGTTACGGAATTCCCGTTTATGCCATATGAACAATGGCTTGACACAATTCAGGCGGGAAATACGCAACCGCTGATCTATGTGTCGCAAAGTACGGAGATTTTGCATACAGCTTCACTCTCCCCCATGCAGCAGGATAAAAAAATTTTCCTGATCTGGCTCCCGGAGAAGATGCAGCTTGCCGCTGCCAATAAATTGCTCAAAGAGATAGAAGAGCCGTTTGAAGACACCCTCTTTATCTTTGTCAGCAATGAACCTTCAAAAATTCTCCCCACCATTCTGTCTCGAATCCAGAATTTTGCAGCCCTCCCTCTCGAGATGCCGGAGATAAAGAAATATCTGATTGCGCGCCATGGAATTGATGATTTCACAGCCACGGAATCCGCACGTCTTTCGGAGGGAAGGATAGGAGAGGCGTTGGATCTTGCCACTCATTCCCGAGAACGTCAGGAATTCGGCGACGTGTTTATGACCGTGATGCGCCTGGCATATTCCGCTAAATTAGGAGGACTGAAAAAAATAGCTGATGAATCCGCTTCTTTCGGACGCGAAAAGCTTCGCAGATTCTTGAATTATTGTCTGAAGATGACCAGAGAGAATTTCATCTACAATCTCAGGATGCCGGCAATAAGTTCGCTCACCGGCTCAGAAGAGATGTTCAGCAGGAAATTCTCACCGTTTATTCATGCCGGCAATGTGGAAAAAATAGCCGCGGAGTTTCAGAGGGCTTACGATGATGTGGGGCGTAATGCTAACTCCAAAATTGTGATGTTTGATCTTTTTGTGACACTGAGTATGCTCCTCAGAATTCCGAAACAAAAATAACTTAAAACGACAAATAACCCAAAAGGAAGTATAATAAACAAAATACTAAGAAAACACTATTAACTAAATTAAAAATCATGAAACCTACTCTTTTCATTCTTGCTGCCGGAATGGGCAGCCGTTATGGTGGTCTGAAACAACTTGACGGTCTTGGTCCGAGCGGTGAGACAATCATGGATTACTCAGTATATGACGCTCTTCGTGCCGGCTTCGGCAAGATAGTGTTTGTTATCCGCAAAGATTTCGAACAGGAATTCCGCGATAAAGTTCTTTCCAAATATGAGGGTCACGTGCCTGTAGAGGTTGTGTTCCAATCGATTGATAAAATACCTGCCGGAATTGAAACAAATCCGGAACGCAGCAAACCTTGGGGCACCAACCATGCCGTGCTGATGGGTAAGGATGTAATCAAAGAACCGTTTGGCGTCATCAATGCAGATGATTACTATGGTGCAGAAAGCTTCCAGCTACTTGGCGATTTCCTTCGCAGTGTCGAGGGTCAGAAAGGTAAATACTGCATGATCGGGTTCCGTATCGAAAATACTCTCAGCGAAAACGGAGGTGTTTCTCGCGGTCTTTGTGAAGTTTCCGCCGAAGGTAACCTCACAGGTGTTAAGGAATGTCATGGCATCCAGCGTAAGGGTGACGGGCTTATTCAGGTGCTTGAAGATGGCTCCGAGGCTTCTTTCCCTGAAGGTGCAAGCGTTTCAATGAATATGTGGGGCTTTACTCCCGATTATTTCGATTATTCAGAAAAGGCTTTTGTCAAGTTCCTTACAGAGCATGGCCAGGAACTTAAGTCTGAATTCTATATCCCCAGCGTTGTCAACGATTTGATTAAAGCTGATGAAATCACACTTAAAGTTGAGCAGACTCCTTCAAAATGGTTTGGCGTGACTTTCGCCGCTGACCGTCCGGCTACTGTGGCTCAGTTTGAGAAACTTGTGGAGGAAGGTGTTTATCCCAAAAAATTATTCTGATTATAAGTATCGATAGAAATAATGGCACAGAAAATATTAGTGACGGGTGGAACAGGATATATCGGTTCTCACACCGCAGTTGAACTTATAAACGCAGGTTATGAGGTTGTAATTATCGACAATCTCTCCAATTCACGTGCTGACGTAATTGATGGTATAGAGAAAATTACCGGAGTCCGCCCGGTGTTTGTGGAAGGTGATTGCACTGACATCAATACGCTTCGCGAGCTTTTCAAAAATAATCCCGGCATTGACGGCATAATCAATTTCGCCGCTTCAAAGGCAGTAGGGGAGTCTGTTCAGAAGCCGTTGCTGTATTATAGAAACAATCTTAATACACTTATCAATCTCCTTGAACTTATGCCTGAATTCGGCACCAAGGGTATTGTATTCTCATCTTCTTGCACAGTATACGGTGAGCCCGATGTTAATCCTATTGATGAAACAGCACCTATTAAACCCGCTACTTCTCCTTACGGAAATACTAAGCAAGTTTCAGAGGAAATAATTGAAGACTACGTGAAGTCCGGTGCTCCCATAAAGAGTATCCTTCTTCGTTATTTCAATCCGGTTGGTGCCCATCCGAGTGCAATCATCGGCGAAGAACCCAACGGTGTTCCTCAGAACCTCGTGCCGTTCCTGACCCAAGCAGCCGCAGGAATACGCAAACAGCTCACGGTTTTCGGTAATGATTATAATACACCGGACGGATCATGTATCCGCGACTATATTGATGTAGTGGATCTTGCAAAAGCTCACGTTATTGCAATGCGTCGTATGCTTGATAACCCGGCTACCGACTCTGTAGAGATTTTTAATCTCGGAACCGGTCGCGGGTGCTCAGTGCTCGAACTTATCAAAGAATTTGAGGAGAGCACCGGTGTGAAAGTGCCCCATGTAATCGGTGAACGTCGTGCCGGAGATATAGAGAAGATCTGGGCAGACCCCAAGAAAGCTAATGAAGTCCTCGGATGGACCGCAGCTGTTCCCATCGGTGAGACTTTGGCAAATGCGTGGAGATGGCAGTGCCACCTTCAAGAGCGCGATAAATAATATATTTATTTCGCATAGCCTGAATTTTATTCGCTCAGTCGAAATCTAAATAAATTGATTTAAACAGTTTTATGACCCACCGTATGAATTATTGAGTATATACGGTGGGTTTCTTTTTTACAATGAAAATACTCAAGCTTTTATCACTCTCTGCAATTTTATTATCAGCTGTCGTGTCTCACGCTGAATCCATGACCCGATATATTGACCCCCGGATTGGTTCGGAGGGTCTGGGACGTGTGTTTATTGGCCCCGCTACCCCCTTCGGCATGGTCCGCCCTTCCCCTGATTGCACTACTTCTCCTAATAGCGGATGGCTCCCGATGCCCGAGCGTGTAGACGGGTTTGGTCAGATACATGTGAGCGGCACCGGTGGCGGTCCGAAATATGGTAACATTCTTCTCCAGCCTTTTGCAGATGAACTTAATAAAATTGAAATATTCTCACATCGTGACGGTGAGACTATTCTTCCCGGTTATTATTCCACAACCTTCAAGGAGAACGGGATAAAGACTGAAATCACCACTACAGACCGAACATCAGCCTATCGCTTTATCTATCCCTCTGAAGGTAAAAAGGCATTGAAGATCGATGCCGGTTTTTTCCTTGGCGAATCACCCGTCCCGGATGCCAGGGAAGCCCAGCAATTTGTGGGATCGGAGATAGAAATACTGTCAGACAGGGAAGTAGCAGGATATTCCCGTATCAGAGGTGGATGGAACAACGGAAAGGCGTATACGGTCTATTTCCATGCTCTGAGTGATGTTCCATTCTCAAAAACCGCCACCTGGAAAGGAGAGAATATCGGGGAGGACTTGTCAAGATTTGACTCTGGAGAGAAGACAGGGGCTTTGCTCGCTTTCCCTGAGGACACAGACACCGTCAATCTCAAGGTGGGTATCTCTTTTATCAGTCCGTTGAAAGCTAAACATAATCTGGAAAAAGAATCAGCCGGAAAGTCTTTTGAAGAGATTTGGAGTGAAACGGTGGGTAAATGGGAAAGTCTGGCTCAAAAAATTGTGATAGATCCGGAAACCCCGGAAGAGCATAAAAGAATGTTTTATACTGCCTTATATCACACGATGCTTATGCCCAGCGACCGCACGGGTGAAAATCCGTTATGGACAGACGCGGAACCATATTATGATGATTATTATGCTCTGTGGGATACATATCGCACGTCTATGCCGCTTATCGCCATAATCGATCCAGACCGGCTCGCAAGTATCACCAACTCATTGATTAATATTTGTAAACGTGATGGATTTATGCCTGATGCACGGAGTGGTAACAGCAACGGTCGCACCCAAGGTGGTTCGAATGCAGATGTAGTGATTGCGGATGCGTGTGTAAAAGGGATAGAGGGAATAGATTATGAAAAGGGGTTGGAGGCGATGCTCGTTGACGCGACTGTCCCCCCTGGAGGAAATGAAGAAGCTGAAGGTCGAGGCGGTTTGCGGGAATATCTTGAATTGGGTTATATCCCTCATGGTATTGCAAGAGCGGGAAACCGAACTGTGGAGTATTCACTGTGTGATTTCGCCATTTATCAGGTAGCCAAACATCTTGGTAAGGATGACCTCGCTAAGAAATATCTTAAACAGTCCGGGTCATGGAAAAATCTGTGGCGTGACGGTTACGAACATGACGGAGCATCCGGTTTCATAATGCCGCGGGATAAAGATGGTAATTGGCTTGACGAGATACCCTTCGGCCATTCCGAAATACAGAAACCGACCTTCCGTTACACTCCGTTGACCTTTGAAGGTCCTTGGTACACACCATGGTGGGATATGTTTTTTTATGAGGCATCATCCTGGGAATATTCTCTCAGTATCCCGCATGATGTCCCCGGATTGATAGAAAAATGTGGAGGTCCGGAAGCTTTTGAAAAACGGCTCGATACATTCTTTGCAAAAAATTATTTCAATGTCAATAATGAGCCTTCTTTTCTCTCTCCCTGTCTTTATCATTGGATTGGACGCCCGGATAAGACGAGTGATACCATTATTGAGATAATAAAGAATAACTATAGTGATGACAGTGCAGGACTCCCCGGTAACGATGATTCAGGAGCAATGTCGTCATGGCTGATTTTTAACATGGCAGGTATATATCCGAATGCCGGTCATGATTATTATCTAATTCATACCCCCGTGGTTAAATCCACTACTTTCAATATGCCCGGAGATAAGCAATTCAAGATACAGACGGAAAATCTTTCCGATACCAATAGATATATCGTGGCCGCTTATCTCAACGGAGAGCAGTATGATTATTCGACATTGCGGCATGATGATCTGAAAGCCGGAGGTGAATTGAAGCTCATCATGGGTGATAGACCGGGTGAGTGGGGAAAAGTGATGTTTAAGAGAGCCAAGACTGAAAAATAAGAAGTGAGATATGAAAAGAATATTAATAATAATTCTGACAGTTATCTTTTTCGGTTCGTTGAATATTGATGCGGAGCCTTTGATGGGGGATACGATTACGGCTACCTATAAATTGCATGGCCAGACCCGTCGCTTTAAGTTTATCTATGAAAAGCAGAAAGGGGGAGGATTAAAACTCGAATGGAGTATAGTGCGAAATCTGAAATTATGGAGAGGTAGTTATGAGATGTCAGCGAATGCTGTTAAAAAAGGGACTGCCCAAAGTTATCTGATGCCTGAGGATGGTAAGTATGTGAGTCTCCCTGATAATGAAACTTTCGGTATAATCTCGCAGTCTGCATTAAATGATCTTCTCAAAAAAAGGGAATTTTCTTATAATGGGGTTAAATATCAAAAGGTAGGTGAAGCCTACTCTCAAATAGGCAGAACGATTGAAGTGGTGGATTTCAAAGAGGGTGGGAGAATGACGATACTCGATAATCCCGGGCTTCCACTGATTATCAGTATGGAAGAAAATCCCCTTGAGATTAATTGGAGATTTGCATTTTTCCAAAAATAATATTAATTTTGCGGTGCTTTTCAGCGCATTTCGTGTGATGGGAAATCTGTTGCCGTGTAAGACCGGCGCTCCCAAGGCATGCTTTGCCGGAGTATAACTTATTTTGAGTAACACAATTAAAGAATGAAAACTTTTGAATTAAAAGCTGAACCCAGAGTTGAGCTTGGAAAGAAATCAGTGAAGGCACTTCGTAAAGAAGGTAAAATTCCTGCAGTGCTTAACGGTGGTAAGATCGTTGAACTCCCCTTTACAGGTGAGCTCAAACCCGGAGAAAAATTGGTAGAACTCGATGCTAAACGTGGCATTATCACTACTGACCTCGTTGTTTCTCAGGAAGCTGTCCGCAAACTTATCTACACTCCCGACATCTACGAGATTAATCTCGAAATAAATGGTGAAAAGAGAAAAGCTGTGATGAAGGAACTTCAGTTCCAGCCGGTTAAGGATACCGTGCTTCACATTGACTTCCTTGAGGTTTATCCTGATAAGCCCATTGTAATGGAAGTTCCCGTTCAGATTGAAGGTCACGCTGAGGGTGTGAAAGCCGGTGGTAAGTTGAGCCTTTCAATGCGTAAGCTTAAGGTTAAAGCTCTCGTTTCTGATATCCCCGAACGTCTTGTTGTCAATGTAGACAATCTTGGTCTTGGTAAATCAATGGCCGTAGGTGATCTTCACTTTGACAAACTCGAGCTTATGAATGCCAAGAATGCAGTCGTTTGTGCTGTTCAGCTCACTCGTGCCGCCCGTGGTGCAGCAGCTAAGGCATAAACGTTTATTTAAAATATTAAATGCTTAAAAAACCCGTTATCAATTGATAACGGGTTTTATTATTTTCGCGGAGTCTGAACTGAAAAGAGTACACATACACCCGCTTAAAAAATTTAGGAGTCGTATCCTTAAGTTGCAGAGCCGACTCCTATAAGGTTACTTCATTTTGAAGGGGCATTCTTGTTATAATGGTTCATTGCGAAAGAGATTCCTGAGAGAGCGAAGGCCTTGACTGCATCTGCAGCATGTTTCAGGAGTCCGGGGAGCTCTTTTTGTTCTTCCGGAGGAAATTTTCCTAATACAAAGTCTACCTGCCCGCCACGTGAAAATTCATTCCCGATACCGAATCGGAGACGTGCATAATTCTGCGTGCCCAATTGTTCGGCTATATTTTTCAAACCGTTATGACCGGCAGCGCTCCCTTTTTCCCTAATACGGATTGTCCCGAAGGGGAGGGCAAGATCATCCACAATCACCAGTAATTGTTCCAACGGTAGTTTTTCCTTATTCATCCAATATCTTATTGCAACCCCGCTGAGATTCATGAATGTCGAAGGCTTAAGGAGCATGAGCTCAACATTCTTGACCTTGATTTTTGCCATGTCACCATAACGGCATGATGTGAAAGTAACACCGGCATCTTCTGCAAGAGTGTCTCCGACCATAAAGCCGACGTTGTGGCGGGTGCCTGCATAGTCGGGTCCCATGTTGCCGAGGCAGGCTATCAGATATCTTTTCACGTTTTCAGGATTTTTTGTTTCCTCCTCTTTGAATGGTTTGCCAAAAAGTGAGGTATAAATGCTTTTAAAAAACTTCATAGAGGGAATAGCTGGCGCTATATACAATAAATGACTGAGAAATACTTATTAATCTAATCTTCGGATTCAAAGTCATCGTAATCATCTTCCCAATCGAGATAGAAATCATTGGATGCACTTTCTTCGCGGAAGCGGGAGAGTTCACGACCGTCTCTCTTGGTTGGCCGTCCGAGTCCTTTGCGCCGATCAACAAATCCTGATATCTTCACCATCTCAAGCATATCATATTGAGATTTTGGGGTGATGTTCTCAAGATACTCCGCCACAAGTTTTGCACCGAGTCGGTTTTCAGTCAGCTTAAGCACACGGAATGTATAAGTTATAGGGGGTTTCCTGACATCAATGACATCTCCGACCTTGATTAATCGTGAAGGCTTGACCGGATTTCCTCCGATCAGGACTCGTCCGTTTTTGCAATTATCAGTCGATAGGGAGCGGGTCTTGAATACGCGCATTGCCCAAAGCCATTTGTCTATTCGTTCTTCTTCTTTAGCCATGTGTAATTTTTCCGGTTTGAAAGGAAAGAGACTTAAAATTCCGTAAACCTCTCCCTTTTCATCAACTGCAAAATTATGAAAAAAGGAGACAGTATGCAAATTCCGGCTTTATCTCCAATTGACTATGAAGTTTTTATATTATCCGTCTGTATATCCGATGCTTTTGTGCGAACCGTTAAGTTTTCCCAATGTTATAATTATATAACATTAATTTAGAATTAAGAATTAAACGATATAGTTGATAATTACAAATTGCTTTTCACATGGAAAAAATAGTCATAATCGGAGGTGGTTTCGCCGGTCTGCAACTCGTGAAGCATCTCGATAAAAAGAAATATAATATAAAGGTGGTCGATCGTAATAATTTCCACTGTTTCCCTCCGCTCTTCTATCAAGTGGCAAGCAGCGGGTTGGTGGCTTCCAATATATCATTCCCGTTCCGAAGGGAATTTTCAAAATATCCTGCGACCGTAAGTTATCACATGGGACATGTAAAGAATGTTGATACTCAGGCAAAAACCATCACAACCAGTTATGAAACCATAGAATATGATAAACTTGTCATAGCAGCGGGTTCGACAAATAATTTTTTCAATATGACGAATTTGCCCGAGGAAGTCTTTTGTATCAAGACCGTGGCGCAGGCAGTGGCAACACGTGACGCTATTCTCGACAGGCTGGAAAGAGGTGCGATCTGTCAGGATCCGGAGAGACGTCGTCAGTTGCTCAGTTTTATGGTGATTGGCGGTGGACCGGCAGGTGTGGAGATTGCCGGCGCAATAGGCGAGATGAAGCGTGATATTATCAATAGAGAATATCATGAGCTTTCACCGGATGATATCAAAATAACTCTCGTGGAAGGTAGTGATCGTCTTTTGGGTGCGATGTCCGATAAATCATCTGAGAAATCACTTAAATATTTGAAGTCCCTGTTAGTGGATGTCCGTCTTGGGGAAACCATGGAAAGTTACAAAGATAAAGTAGTGACTTTCAAGGATGGTCATCAGGAATACTGCGAGACCTTGATTTGGACTGCCGGTGTGCGCGGTGAGACCATCCCCGGTCTTCCGGATAACTGTCTGGGTCATGGAGGAAGAATCATAACTGATGAATTCAATCGGGTGAAAGGGTTTGAAGAGAGTGTCATGGCTATAGGTGATATTGCTCTGATGACCACACCGGATTATCCTAAAGGTCATCCACAAATGGCTCAGCCGGCGATCCAGCAAGGTCAGAATCTGGCACGTAATTTAAATGCCGGAGAGTGGAAATATCCGTTCAAATATCATGATAAGGGGAGCATGGCTACTGTTGGAAAGAACAGAGCGGTGGTCGATTTAAAGCATTTCTCGTTCGGGGGATGGTTTGCATGGATGGTATGGTTGTTGATTCATCTCATGTCTTTGCTTGGGATGAAGAACAAGATTCAGGTCACCCTTAACTGGATATGGAATTATTTTACCTATAACACTTCCCTGCGACTTCTCATTCGTCCGGCAAAAATCCCGTCGCGTCGTCACTGGGGCGATTAATACAGTTAAGATCCAAAAAACATGCCAAGTGCAGGAATCGGAAACATTAAAAATTTTATTGGTGAAGGTCTAAAAAAACTTAAAAAACAAAAGGGTATTTGCGTTTTAATCCGATATTGATTAACTTTATGCCGAATGTAGTCAAACTAAGAGCCTGATGAAATTAAATCGTATTTTACCCCTCATATATTTATCCATTTCCGGATTAGCTCTATCCGGATGTTCGTTAGCCGACAGATTGTCGGATGTATTCAAATTTAAAAACAATAATGAAGTCACCACAGAGGCAGTGCTCCCTAACGACCGTGAGCAGATTCTTCTTAATAATTCTGCAAAGGAATTTGCTCCTGAGGAACTCGTAGATGGCGAAATTCGTGGAGATTGGGCAATTGAAACCGTCAGCGGTAAGGAAGCTATCGGAGAAACTGTGCCGTTCCTTAAATTTTCCCCGAAGGAGAAGAGAGTATATGGGAGCAATGGTTGTAATGTCATAAATGCTTCATATACAAATAATCCTGCCGATTCAACAATTCGCTTTACTTCCATCGCTTCCACCATGATGTCGTGTGCAAAGCAAGGAATCACCGATATAGAAATAAATCTCGCTCTCGATGCTGCCCGCTATTATGATTGGGAATTGAAGGATTGTGAATACTATCTATATTTTTACGACGGTGATCACCGGCAGATAATGTCGTTGCTTCATCAGAATTTCCATTTTCTTGACGGAACCTGGAAAGTCGTGGCCATTGATGACGAACCGGTCAATGTGAAGGATATGAAATTTGTTATCGATACAGCCGAGGGTAAACTCCATGGCAACACCGGGTGTAACATATTTAACGGAAAGATGGAGCTTGATATGGAAACACCTAATTCTATTTCTTTTCAAGCCATAGGAATGACACGCAAAGCTTGCCCTGATCAGAATTATGAGACACGGCTTATCGTGGCTCTTGAAGATGCATGCCGTGCTAAGCCCATCAGCCCTGAAAGAGTCGTGCTTCTCAATAGTCAGGGGAAGGCGGTGATTCAATTGCTGCGTACCTCTGACAAATAACATCGAAACATTAATCTCGGGCCCTTCCCTTATCATCTCTTAAATTTTCAGGGTCTAATATTAGTACGTTTTGAAACGCTCATTTTTTTGCTTCATAATTTTGCTTGGCTCGTTATTTGCAGCGAATGTCTGTCAGGCTCAGATTAATGCCGAGCAAGTGATTGCCATCGGGAGAAATGTTCTCTCGATGGAAGACTATATGCTCGCAATTCAATATTTCAATCAGGCGATAAAGGCAAAGCCCTATCTCGCTGAACCCTACTTTCTGCGTGGCATTGCCAAGCTTAGTCTCGATGACTATAAAGGTGCTGAGGAGGATTGCTCTCTCGCCATTGAGCGTAATAAGTTTAAGGCCGAAGCCTATAAAGTGCGCGGGTTTGCCCGCCAGAGCATGGGGAGGAATGAGGAGGCGATAGCTGATTATAATGAAGGACTTAAATACAATCCCCAAGATAAGTATTTCCTATTTTATAAAGGTGTCGCTCAGACTGAAATGAAGCAGTATGATTCATCCGACAGCACCTTTTCATTCCTGTTACGTCTTTATCCCGGCTTTGCCGACGGTTATACGGCACGGGGAAGACTTGATGCTTTACGCGGAGATACTGTAGCGGCAATCGAAGATGTCGGTAAGGCCATCGGTATCTCAAAGAATATGGTCAATTCATATCTGTTGCGCGCGGAGCTTTTAGCTCGCCAACGCAACTGGGAGGAAGCGCTCAAGGATATGGATGAAGCCATACGTCTCGAACCTCAGGAGCCGGATTTATACGTAAACCGTGCATATATGAGATATAATATAGACGATTTCTTCGGTGCTATGGGTGATTACAACTATGCTCTCCAATTGGAACCCTCCAATATCGGAGCATTGTTCAATCGGGCTCTGTTGCGGTATGAAGTGAGAGACTTGGATAGGGCGGCTATGGATTTTACGGATGTCCTCAAGCTTGACCCAAACAATTTTCATGCCCGGTTTAATCGCGGATTGGTATATCTTGAATTAAGTAAATATCGGGATGCCCTTGCAGATTTCCAGGTGATAGCCGGCCGCTATCCCCGGTTCCATCAGGCATATTATGCCATCTCGGAAGCCCGTCGGGGAATGGGGGATATGCGCGGAGCTACGGAAGCTTTCTATAAGGGTGATGATCTCGTGAGACGATACGTAAAGAATCCTGATAAGAATCCTCTTGACAGGCCTACGATCGCAGCTGTTGATAATTCGCGCGGCTCTAAAGCTGATGAAAACGAATCGGAAGAGGATGTCATGGCAAGATTCAACCAGCTTGTTACTGTTTCCGAAACTTCGGAGACTCATCTCTCATATAATGATAAGATCAAGGGGAGAGTTCAAGACCGCAATATTCAGGTTGAACCGGAGCCGGTCTATGCACTCTCTTTTGTGAATACCCAGCAACAGTTGAATCCGGTTTCCAACTATTTCCGTGAGCTTGACGATCTTAATAATCACCGTTATCTTGATAGAACTATATTCTTATCACCCGGCTCTCCTGATATAAATGATGAGGCGACCGCTAATATTCTTTTTGATAAGACTTCACAATGGGCTTCAGATGTGGAGAAAGGAAAAGCACGTCCTGTCGACAGACTGGCATTGGGTATAGGGCTGACAATGTTGAAGAATTACGAAGGAGCTATTGAAAGTCTTGACGCTTATCTTGCCACTGATCCAACGTCGACGGTGGCTCTCATGGCGCGTGGATATGCAAGGTCCGCCCATGCCATGTCTCAGTTGCGCGGACGAGGGGATATATCCGGTAAGGAATCTGAAGATCAGGCTTTAAGGTCAAGGATGGCGATGCATGAACTCTCGCAGGCAATTGCCGATTATGACAATGCAGTTTTGCTTGATCCACGTCTTGTCTATGCCAAGTTTAATAAAGGGAACATTTACTATTCACAGCGTGATTACAGTCAGGCAATCAGTTGCTATTCCGAAGCAATTGAAGAGTATCCTGAATTTGGACCTGCATATTTCAACCGTGGTTTGGCATATCTCAACACCGGCAACAAGACACGCGCATTCGCCGACCTTAGCAAAGCCGGCGAACTCGGTGTCCTCCCTTCTTACAATCTCCTCAAACGAATGAACAAGTAGCTCAATCTTCCTGGTCAGGATCCGCCGGGGCTTTCGGAAGAGTGATGTGGAGGATCAGCCAGCCGAGGAAGCCGGATAGGAAACTACCCACAAGGATGCCGAGTTTACTGCTGTTGAGCAAGAGTGACATATACGGATCACCGGTACCAAAGGAAAGGTTGGCAATGAATAGGGAAACGGTGAAGCCGATTCCTCCGAGCAATGCCACGGATGCGATTTGCTTCCAATTACACCCTTCCGGCATGGGTGCCAGTTTAAGTTTTACAGTCATCCAGCTGAAGCCCAGAATGCCGATAAATTTGCCCAATACCAATGAAAGTATAATTGCTGCTCCGACACCATGGAAGATTGCCGAGAATGATAAGTCTCCGAAATAGATGCCGGCATTGGCAAATGCAAAGAGGGGGACTATTATGTAATTCACCACAGGATGCAGGGAGTCCTCCATATCTTGAAGTGGAGAAATTACCTTGTCGGAAGCAGACTCGATCTCTTTGAGCCAGTTGAGCTGTTGCTTATCGAGGATTGTTCTTGTGGTCAGTTTATCATCATCCTCACTTGCAAAATATCCTATATTCTTACGGATAGTCTTTACATATTTTTTAGGAGCATAAACCGGTTTGGCGGGAACACAGAATGCAATGAGTACTCCCGCTATTGTCGGGTGAATACCGGCATTCAGAAACAGGAACCAAATGAAAGCACCTATCCCTAAATAAAATATTTTACTCTGAATAGAGAATTTTCCTCCGAGTGCAAGCACTGCAAGAAGCACTGCGGCAACAAGAAGCATCCAGAGATTTATGTGGGTCGAATAGAAAATCGCGATTACTAAAATACCACCAATATCATCAACCACAGCGAGAGTTGTAAGAAATATCTTCAGACTGATGGGAACCCGGTTGCCGAGCATCGAAAGTACTCCAAGCGAGAAGGCTATATCGGTTGCCATCGGGATAGCTGCTCCTCCGATGTAATCAGAACCATGACCGATAAGGAAAAAAATCAGCACAGGCATTCCCATACCTCCCACTGCTGCAAGAATAGGGAGGAGCGCCTGTCGGAATGATGATAGTTCTCCGACGAGAATTTCACGTTTTATCTCTAACCCGACGGTGAAAAACATCACGGCCATCAATGCGTCATTGATAAAATCCATGATACTCATCGGATGCCCGTTATGACTGAAAAGGTTAAAGGATCCTATTTGAAGTGCCATCTCATGTGTCCACAATGAATTGTAGAAATCACGACTAAACGGCAAGTTGACTACCAATAAAGCCAGGAACGTCGCAAATATCAGCACATTGCCTCCACTTGCATAGTTCTTGAGTGTCTTTTTCGCTGTGTAGAATACTGTTGACATAATTAAATATTATTAGTCTATTTTAACATATAACAAACTTAAAACCCAGATGTTTCATTCTTCTTTAATCAATTTGGACACGGTGATTAATAAATGTCATTTATTTTCGTATTCCCCGTTAAATAAATTTTGAACCGGATTTAATATAAAATCATCTATAAAATCATACTTTAAACTTATTTTTTTATAACTTTATACCCCGATTCACTTAGCATGAATGATTATCATTCGGATTTTATGAGCCGAGCTCTTAATATACATTTAAAAAAATCTGCATCCATATGTTTTCTTTTACTCTCGCTTTAGTCATTTTGATTGCCGGTTATTTTATTTATGGCAAGTTTGTAAGCAAAATTTTTGGTGAGAATCCCAAGAATCCCACTCCGGTTCAGACAAAAGCTGATGGAGTTGACTTCGTTGAGCTCCCTACATGGAAGATTTTTCTGATTCAATTCCTTAATATTGCCGGACTTGGACCGATTTTCGGTGCAATCATGGGCGTTATGTATGGTCCTGCGGCCTTCCTTTGGATTGTTTTGGGTACAATTTTCGCAGGTGCAGTCCACGATTATCTTTCGGGAATGTTATCCTTAAGAAGTGGAGGAGCGTCTCTGCCGGAAATTGTCGGAACTCAATTAGGAGGAAAGATAAAGAATGTGATGCGTGTATTTGCTTTGTTGCTTATGATTCTGGTCGGAGCAGTATTTGTATATAACCCTGCCGATCTTCTCGCCATGCTCACTCCAAACTCACTTGATAAGATGTTCTGGATAATAGTCATCTTTGCATACTACATGGCCGCCACACTCCTTCCGATTGATAAATTGATCGGTAGATTATATCCTCTGTTCGGAATTGCACTCCTGTTTATGGCGGTCGGAATCATGGCGGCGCTTTATGTCCACGGTGATGCCATGCCTGAAATATGGGATCAATTCTATAATCATAAACCTGACCCCGAGGCTAATCCTATTTTTCCTATGATGTTTGTCAGCATTGCCTGTGGAGCAATTTCCGGTTTCCATGCCACTCAATCGCCAATGATGGCAAGATGCTTGAAAAACGAAAAACATGCCCGTCCCGTATTCTATGGAGCTATGGTGACAGAGGGCATTGTGGCGCTTATCTGGGCTGCGGCAGCTGTGGCATTTACAGGAGGGTATGATAATCTCTCTCAATTTATGTCAGGCTCGACACCTGCCGTGCTGGTCAATGATGTCTCTCGTACCTGGCTTGGCACTTTCGGGGGCGTGCTTGCAATTTTAGGTGTCATTGCGGCTCCTATAACTTCCGGTGATACTGCTTTGCGTAGTGCTCGACTGATGGCAGCGGATTTCATGAATGTCTCGCAAAAGAAGATTATAAAAAGACTGCTCGTTTGTATTCCTATATTTCTGGTTTGCTATGTCATAATGCTCCTTCCATACGAAGCCCTCTGGAGATATTTCGCATGGTGTAATCAGGTCTTGGCAGTCTTTACGTTATGGTCTGCAACTGTCTATCTGGCGCGGAAGAAAAAACTCTATGTCATCACTCTTATCCCGGCATTATTTATGACTGTAGTGACTGTCAGCTATATTTTCTTTGCTCCCGAGGGGGTAGGGTTGATTACAGATTCCTTGCTCGGATTCAAGATAGGCTACGAAGTGTCGGTTGCTATAGGTATTGCAACCGCCGGAATATTATTATGGATATTTTGGCGCTCAACAATTTTGAGCCGTCCGACGTTGGAATTGCAGGAACAATAATTATAAAATCATAATAAAGTTTGATAAGTATGGTAATAGGTGATAAATTTCCCGACGTATTAGGATTGGATGCAGAGGGTAATGAAGTGAAGTTGAGCAACTATCCGGGAAAAAAATTCATAATATATTTTTATCCCAAAGATAACACCCCCGGATGCTCTGCCGAGGCATGCAGCCTTCGAGATGGAAACAAGATGTTTGAGGATATGGGTTATCAGATCATAGGAGTAAGCAAAGATCCGGAAGCAAGTCATAAGAAATTCATCGATAAATACGATTTGAATTTCCCACTTGTGGCAGACACTGATCTTAAGCTTGTCACACTTGCGGGAGTTTGGCAAGAAAAGAAGATGGCAGGGCGTACATATATGGGAATCGTGCGCACCACTTTCGTGACAGATGAAAATGGAGTTGTGACAGACAAAATCGAGAAAGTCCAGACAAAGACCGCTTCCGAGCAACTTTTCGCGCTTCTCGACGATCGCGATGATCCCAACCCCGCCTGACAACCATTCTCTCTCTACTCCTAAGCGTTCATTCAAAATTGCCCAAGCGACCCCATTTTTATGGGTAAGGGTTTAAAATCGACAGAACACAATCTACATTCATTTCAGGATGCGGATTGTGTTCTGTTTTGTTCGGAAATATATGTGATAAACTATTTGAAGAGTCGGATTGCTTCCCCAATCCAGAGTACGAGCGATGTTGTTGATATAATGATTATCCAGTCGATAGGGTGGAGTGGAACAACATTAAAAAAATCTCCGCCAACGCTGACGATAGCGATCTGTCCGAGAAAGATGACCAGTGCTATCAGATTAAACCCTTCACATTCTTTGAGATGGAATGCAGATCGACCTGTTTCGAAAGCACGTGCATTAAACATATTCCAGAATTGAAGGAAAACAAAGATGGTGAAGAATAAAGAGAGTTCATAGTCTGAAAGTCCGGTATTACCACCGATTGCCACTTGTCCGATCTCAGTGAGCGATGTGATGTCGGTATGCTCAAAATAGTAAAGAATTCCTAAAAGAATAATGAAGAAGACACCCCCTACCCCGATAATCGATTGCCACATGCCACGGTTGATTATAAAAGCCGTTCTTGAACGTGGTTTCTCTTTCATGACTCCTTTTGAAGGTGGTAGTGAGGCTAAAGCCATTGCCGCAAATGTATCCATTATCAGGTTGACCCATAGCATCTGAGTGACCGTCAGCGGAGATTGCAGACCCATGAATGCCCCGGAGAGCACAATGAAGCAGGCGGCTACATTGACTGTCATCTGGAATAGGATGAAGCGCTGGATATTCTGATAGAGTGAACGCCCCCACATGACGGCTCTTCCGATGGAAGAGAATGAATTGTCAATAATTGTTATGTCTGATGCCTCTTTGGCAACGGATGTGCCGTCGCCCATTGAGAGTCCGACATGAGCGGTCTTAAGTGCCGGTGCATCATTGGTGCCGTCTCCGGTCACAGCTACTACCTCATTGTTTGCCTGCAGTGCCTCGACAAGACGTTTCTTATCCAATGGACGTGCACGGGCAATTATTTTCATCTCTTCCACTCTTTGTATGAGTTCATCATCGCTCAGCTCTGCAAATTCAACACCGGTAATTATATTGCGGTCTCCATCGCTCTCTTCATTCCAGAGACCGATCTGACGACCTATTTCTTTAGCTGTGCCGGGTGTGTCTCCCGTAACGATCTTTACTTTAATTCCGGCATTCAGAACTTCACTTACAGCAACCGGCACATCCTCGCGAACCGGATCGGAGATGGCTGCTATGCCGAGAAATGTAAGATTGTCAGCGACCACCTTTCCGTTCTCTATTGTTTTGTCACCGGATGAAAGCTCCTGATAAGCGAAACCAAGCGTGCGCATCGCCTGATTCTGATACTCGAGCAATTGAGCATCAATTTCATCTTTTGTGACCCCACAGGTATTACGGCACATTCCGAAGACAATTTCCGGAGCTCCTTTTAAATATAGGATCTCCTTCCCCCCCGATGATTTGACAACCGTGGCCATATATTTCCGTTCGGTTGAAAACGGCAACTCTGCCAACCTGGTGATATTTTCACGCAAATCCAGATAATCAACCCCTCGCTCCTTTAGCCAAAGGAGGAGTGCTCCTTCAGTGGGATTCCCGAGGACTTGCGGCCTTTCCCCCGAGATGTCGAGTTGAGCGGTAGAGTTGACGGCTATCCCTTCGTAGAGTATTTCGTTTGCTGGTTCTCCAAAGAAGTTGGTTTTATAGACCTGCATTTGGTTTTGCGTCAAAGTCCCCGTCTTATCGGTACATATAACTGTGGTGGCACCCATAGTCTCGCAAGCGTGCATTTTGCGCACAAGATTGTTGGTCTTGAGCATGCGCCGCATAGAGTATGCGAGGGAAAGGGTAACTGCCATTGGCAGCCCTTCAGGCACCGCTACCACTATCAGAGTCACTGCCACCATCAATGTCTGAAGAAAATAGGCAAGAAATCCGAGCCAGTGAAATGCCGGGACAGTGATAAAATACATCAGGATTCGACCTATTATGATTGCAATGGCAAATCCGTAAGATGCTTTGGTAATAAGTTTTCCGAGTCTGTCGAGTTGTTCATTGAGCGGGGTCTTGATACTGTCATCTATCTGGGCGGCTTCAAAGACTTTCCCATTCTCAGTTTTGTCTCCTACGGCAAAAACCTTCATGATGCCATGTCCCTCCATCACTTTTGTGCCGCGCATGGCATGATTTGAAGGGAATGTGGAATCGGGATCGAATTGGGTAGGTTCGGTTGTTTTTTGACAGATCGGTTCACCTGTCAGTGTTGATTCATCTATGCTGAGGGAAACGGTTTCAAGAAGTTCTCCATCTGCTGGTATCTCCTCTCCGGTATTGAGAATGACTATATCCCCGACAACAATTTCTTTCTTTGGAATACGCATCGCATTCCCGCAGCGTATAACTTGCACCGGCTCTTCATCATTGACTTGATTGAGAAGGGAAAACTCTTTATCAGCTTTCATTTCAAAAATGAATGCGAGTCCTGTGGCAAGAAGAATGGCAATAAAGATTCCGACAGGTTCAAAGAATACTCCTGCGCCTTGTCCGAGTCCCCAAAATTCATAACATGATATGCAGATTGAGAGTATCCCTGCTATGAGTAAGATGATAATTAGCGGATCCTTGAATTTTCCGAGGAACAGCTTCCAGAGAGGCTCCTTTTCCGGAGGGGTAAGAATGTTTATACCATGTATCTTCCGACTCTCCAGAACCTCCGCGTCTGTCAAGCCTGAATAATGATGTGGGTGGGACATATTGCAAATAACTATTTCTCTGCTTTATAGACTTCATTGCGGAGATTAGTCAGTTCCTGTCGACGTTTCGCAACGTTATCTTCCAAAATTATAATTCTTTCACGCAATGAAGCTGATTCCTTTTTATGATATTCCTTTCTCAAATTTCGCAAGTCTTCTTCCATTGTCTCAAAAGTCTTCTTTGCGCTGAGATATTTTTTCATTGCCTCGCGTGCTGAAGGTGAGCGGAAATCAGATAGCTCGGTATAATCTTTCCCTCCGCGCATCGGAAAATGAAAGTCAATATGTTTGGGTTTCGTATCGGTTTGTATATTCGCGATAGTGTATAAGATCTCTGACAGGTCTTCCTCCGGGTCTTGAGTCGATTTGAAATCTGTCAGGCGTGCAAAATCGGTTATATTTTCGTGGGCAGGCTCATAATTCTCTCTCATGTCGTTGACTTTATAAACATAGAGCGTCACCAATCCGGGAAGCTGATTACGATCGGTTGCAAGCCATCCGATACCATTTTCCTCATCGATTGCAAGGAGATAGTCATCATAGGGTGAGTTGTAAGGCATTCCGAGATTTGACGGCTGCATATACTCACCTGATGTGGCATCCCGAGAAGCAACGAATATATCGTATCCCCCGATAGATCCATCACCGTCAGATGCAAAGTAGAGGGTGGTTCCGTCAGCCATCATGACAGGGTAATTGCATTCTCCACCTCCTGCCAGGTCTTCCGGAGTCATAACGGGTTCACTCCATTTCCCATCGGCGAGGCGGACACTCTCCATAATGCGCATATTGCCGATGCTATCGGGGGCAGCCCACATAATAAAGTCTTCGTTTTCATTTGCAAAGACCATATCCACACCATCCCGGAGAGTGGGGAAGGGTAGCTTGTCGGGTGTGCGCAAGCGGCCTGAGGAGGCCGGAAGTTTTATAGCCTTAAAGAAATTGTCTGCATCGACCGAGATACTGTCAATCACAGTAAGTTTTTCCACTCGTTCAAGAAAATTCTCTGCCTCTGTCAGTTGCTTTTCATAAATACTGAGTTCGGGATTGGCGGATGTCCCTTTTTTTAATCCTTTGCGATATAAGGAATAGAGTTTGGAAGCTTCGGCAAAATTATAATCCATGAAAGCGAGCCTGCCGAGGTAAAGATTGGCATCGTTGATTTTTTTCGCTTTTGCTTGATTGAAATATTGTAGTGCGGATGAATAATTCCCCTCCTCAAAATCGCATTCACCAAGACTTTGATAGATTGCTCCTGCTTTTGAGGTCTTTGGCGAATTTTCAAGTTCGGCAAGTAAGATATCACGTGCGGCTGAATAGTCACCGTCTTCCATTAATGAGCGTGCATCATCGTATGCGTCTGCCAAAAGCGTCAGTGATAGAGATGTGAAAAATGTGAGTGCGAGCATCCGGAATAAACTTCTTCCGTTGCTGAGTATGAATGAATTATTTATTGCCATGACTAAGAATAAATAAATGATGCGCAAAAATAATCCAAATACCTCAAATTGTCAAAACAAAATCCCAAATAACTATTTTCAAAATCCTAATTCAGATAAAAATTAGGTTGTTTGGTAAAAAAATATTAATTTTGCAACGTGGTGTGTGTCGTCAGATTTATTTATCTTAAGCGACGACGGAGTTTTATCCGAATATAGAAAGGATATGGCAAAATAAATGATGCCGGTGCATATTACATTTTCCATTACAAACTATTGAAAACTAATAAAATTTTTAAATATGGCTTTAAATATCATTGTACTCGCCAAGCAGGTGCCTGATACTCGCAATGTGGGTAAGGATGCCATGAAGGCGGACGGTACAATCAATCGTGCCGCACTCCCGGCAATCTTCAATCCCGAAGACTTGAATGCGCTTGAACAAGCGCTGAAGCTCAAGGATATGTATCCCGGTACAAAAGTGACGTTATTGACCATGGGCCCGGGTCGTGCCGCTGAAATTATCCGCGAAGGCCTTTATCGTGGGGCTGACGGTGGTGTAGTGCTTTCTGACAGAGCTTTTGCCGGTTCCGATACATTGGCAACCTCTTACGCTTTGAGTGCTGCAGTTCGTAAACTCGGTGATTTCGACCTTATTATAGGTGGCCGTCAGGCCATTGATGGTGATACCGCTCAGGTAGGACCTCAAATCGCTGAGAAACTTGGTCTTCCTCAGGTGACTTACGCGGAGGATATTCAGAAAGTGGAAGATGGGAAAGTGACTGTGAAACGTCGTATCGAAAGCGGTGTTGAAACTGTGGTTGCTCCTACTCCTCTTGTTATTACTGTCAATGGTTCTGCAGATGAGTGTCGTCCTCGTAATGCCAAAGCTATCCAGAAATATAAATATGCAGCTGCTCCTTCGGAAGTCGCTAACGATGAAGCTCGCAAGGAACTCATCGGGAAACGTCCTTATCTCTCGATCGGGGAATGGAGCGCTGCGGATGTGAATGCTGATCTTGAGCAGTGCGGTCTCGCCGGCTCCCCGACAAAGGTTAAGCAGATTGAGAATGTCGTGTTTACCGCTAAGGAGGCCCGACGCCTTTCTGATGCTGATGATGAAATCGAAGAACTCGTCAAAGAGCTGATTGCAAATCATACCATCGGCTAATTTTTTTAAGGTCCGCTAATATATCCTGTTAGCGCACTTAGTTAATTCTAACATGACATTATTATTAAAATGGCAGATAAAAATAATCTTATAGTATATTGCGAGTTTGAAGACGGCAAGGTGGCTGATGTCAGTCTGGAGCTTCTTACCAAAGGTCGCCAGCTCGCTGATCGTCTCGGTATTAAACTCGAGGCAGTTGTCGCAGGAGACAACCTCAAGGATATTGAGAAGCAAGTGCTCCCTTATGGAGTGGATACGTTATATAAGGTGGAAGATTCACGCCTTTATCCTTACACTTCACTTCCTCACTCAGCATTGCTGATTAATCTTTTTAAGGAATTGCAACCACGAATCGCTTTCATGGGTGCCACTTCTATCGGTCGTGACCTCGGTCCTCGTGTTAGTTCCGCTCTTCACAGTGGTCTGACAGCGGATTGTACTTCTTTGGAAATAGGGGATTATCAGGATGTAAAGACCGGCAAGGAATATAAAGACTTACTTTATCAGATCCGCCCTGCATTCGGAGGAAATATCGTCGCTACAATTGTTAACCCTGAGTGCCGTCCGCAGATGGCAACGGTTCGCGAAGGGGTAATGAAGAAAGAGGAACGAGATGCTAACTACAAAGGAACTGTAGTTGACCTCAAGGCATCGGATTATATCCCCAAAGAGTCATACATTGTAGACATCATCGATCGTCATGTAGAGAAATCAAAGATTAATCTTAAGGGAAGCCCGATTATTGTGGCAGGAGGTTACGGTGTCGGAAGCCGTGAGAATTTCGAATTGCTGCAACAACTTGCCGATACGCTCGGTGCCGAAGTCGGTGCAAGCCGTGCCGCAGTAGATGCCGGTTGGGCTGAACATGCCCGCCAGATCGGTCAGACAGGTGTGACAGTCCGTCCGAAGCTTTATATCGCTTGTGGTATCTCAGGGCAAATCCAGCACATTGCCGGTATGCAGGATTCTTCTATCATTATCTCAATTAATCCCGATCCGGATGCACCTATCAACACTATCGCTGATTATGTAATTACCGGAAAATTCGAGGATGTCGTTCCCAAACTCATTAAGTATTACAAAAAGAATTCAAAATAATGGCTAATTTCTATACAGACAACCCCGCGTTGAAGCTCCACCTTTCTCATCCCATGATGAAGAAGATTGTGGAATTAAAAGAGAGAAACTTTGCCGATGCTGACAAATATGACTATGCACCGATGAATTTCGAGGATGCAATGGATTCGTATGACAAGGTGCTTGATATTGTCGGTGGCATTTGTGGCGATATTATTGCTGAGAATGCCGAAGATGTAGATCATGAAGGTCCGCGTGTCGAAAATGGTCGTGTAATATATGCTGAAGGCACAAAACGTAATCTTGAAGCTTGCCGCAAGGCGGGGCTCATGGGTATGAGTATGCCTCGCCGTCTCGGTGGTCTTAATTTCCCGATCACACCCTATATCATGGCTGCCGATATGGTCAGCCGTGCGGATGCCGGATTTGAAAATCTCTGGGGGCTTCAGGATTGCGCTGAAACTATCTATGAATTTGCCGATGAAGATCAGAAAAGCCGTTATATTCCCCGTGTCTGTGAAGGCGAAACAATGTCAATGGACCTCACCGAGCCGGATGCTGGCTCTGACCTTCAAAGCGTAATGCTTAAGGCCACTAAGAAAGAGGATGGCACCTGGGTGTTGAATGGAGTCAAGCGTTTTATCACCAACGGTGACTCGGATATCCATTTGGTTCTTGCTCGTTCAGAGGAAGGTTCTCACGATGGTCGCGGCCTGTCAATGTTTATCTACGACAAGCGTAACGGTGGTGTGAATGTCCGTCGTATTGAGAATAAAATGGGTATCAAAGGGAGTCCGACTTGCGAACTCGTTTATAAAGATGCTCCTGCTGAACTTTGCGGTTCAACTCGTCTCGGTCTTATCAAATATGTAATGGCATTGATGAATGGTGCCCGTCTCGGGATCGCTGCCCAGTCTGTCGGTATCAGTGAGGCGGCTTATCGCGAAGCGCTTGACTATGCCAAGGATCGTCAGCAATTCGGCACTCCGATCATTAAATTCCCGGCAGTGGCTGAGATCCTTTCTTTGATGAAAGCTAAACTCGATGCATCACGAGCTCTTCTTTATGCATGCTCACGCTATGTGGATATGTATAAGGCTTATGATGATATTGCTAAGGAGCGTGCGCTCTCTGCAGACGAAAAGAAAGAGGCTAAATATTATAGCCGTCTTGCAGACGCATTCACTCCCCTTGCAAAGGGTATGACTTCCGAATTTGCCAATCAAAATACTTATGATTGTATCCAGATTCACGGAGGTAGCGGTTTCATGAAAGACTATAAGTGTGAACGTCTATACCGTGATGCCCGTATCACATCCATTTATGAGGGTACTACTCAACTCCAGGTTGTGGCAGCTATCCGCCACGTCTCAACCGGTACTTATCTCAATAGAATCCATGAGTTTGAGAGTGTAGAGGTTGCTCCCGCACTTCAGGATGTGAAGGAGAAACTGGTATTTATGACTCAGCAATACGCTGCTGCTGTGGAACAGGTATTCGGCAACAGTGAGAAGTCTTATCAGGATTTCATGGCTCGTCGTCTTGTCGAGATGGCTGGTCATATTATCATGGGTTATCTTCTCCTTGAGGATGTGGCACGCGATTCTTCTTTCGAACGTTCCCTCAGAGTCTATGTGAACTACGGACAGGCTGAAGTGGCTAAGCACGCTGACTTCATCACCAATTTCCGTCCGGAAGAAATCAAGGAGTATCTTTACACCGACTGATTAAAATCGGAAAATACCCGATATTGAAAATAAGATATGCTTTAGAATGAAAGATTCTAAAGCATATCTTATTTTATGTGTCTGATGTGATATATGTATCTGATGCGTCTGATGTGATATATGTATCGTATGTGATATATGTTTTGACTCATAAGCTACATAAGACTCATAAGCTACATAAGATACATCTATCACATAAGCCACATCAGCCTCATATTAATTACCCGCACCCCCCTCCTTACCCCCGAGTCACGTGATGTGATCCTTATAAAAAATCATTTATATTCATTCGTTTTTTGTAAAAAGGTGAAAATAGGGAGTTTGAGATTTGGTAGAGTGCAAAAAAAAATGTAACTTTGCCGAGGTTTTGCGCAACTATGTAGCAAAATTTAGATTAACATAAATAAAATCAATTAGTTAATTAGTATGAACAGTTACGAAACCGTTTTCATTTTAACTCCCGTTTTGTCTGATGAACAGATGAAGGAAGCGGTCGGCAAATTCAAAGGCTTTCTCCAGGAGAATGGCGCTGAGATTGTCAATGAAGAGCAATGGGGTCTTCGCAAACTCGCTTACCCCATTCAGAAAAAATCAACAGGTTTTTATTGCCTGCTCGAATTCAAGGCAGATCCTTCGTTGATCAAGAAGCTTGATGTAGCCTTCCGTCGTGATGAGAAGGTGATCCGTTTCCTCACATTCCGTCTTGACAAGTATGCACAGGAGTATGCTGAGAAGCGTAGAAAATTGAGAGCTAACAAAACAAGTGAAACCCCCGCTGAGGCCGTTGTTGAGGCCGAAGCCGAAGTTAAAGAAAATTAATCATGGCACCCAACAGCGACATTCGTTATCTCACTCCCCTCTCCGTAGAGGTTAAGAAGAAAAAATATTGCCGTTTCAAACGCAGCGGAATCAAGTATATCGACTATAAGGATCCTGAATTCCTTAAGAAATTCCTTAACGAACAGGGTAAGATTCTTCCCCGTCGAATCACTGGAACTTCCCTTAAGTTCCAACGCCGTGTGGCTCAGGCTGTAAAACGCGCTCGTCATCTCGCTCTGCTTCCTTACGTAACAGACTTGATGAAATAACATTTATTCTTTTATCCGATTAAAGCAAACAACAATGAAAGTTATTCTCAAAGAAAATGTGGCCGACCTCGGTTATAAGGATGACGTGGTGGAAGTAAAAGACGGTTATGGCCGTAACTATCTCATTCCGCAGAGGAAAGCTATCATCGCCAGCGATGCCGCTCTAAAGCAGCTTGCTGAAGATCAGCGCCAGCGCGCTCATAAGATTGCTCAAATCAAGGCTGAAGCTGAGGCTGCCGCCAAGGCTATCGAGGGTGTGAAACTCACTATCGGTGCAAAAACTTCAGCTACAGGTACTATCTTCGGTTCTGTTAACAATATCCAGATTGCAGAAGCTCTCGCAGCTCTCGGTCATGAAATAGATCGTAAGATCATTGTGCTCAAAGAGCCGGTTAAAGAAGTCGGTACTTATAAAGCCACTATCAAATTCCACAAGGATGTTATCGCAGAAGTGGAATTTGAAGTAGTATCTGAATAATATAAAGATTATTTAGACGCTGTTATCGCGTAACTATACTGTATAAAAGAGTGTTGATTTTTTAGTCAGCACTCTTTTTATATTATCCTCAGAATCTCTAATTCTATGAATCTTTCATGCTCTTAATGTATAATTCCCTGAATTTTTAATCTTAAAAATAACTTTAAGGTTTTTTTGCGACACTGACTTTTTTGTATGATTCTTTTTTAGTAAATTTGTAGATTCAGAAAGAGGATGTGATATGAAATCGAAATCAGTATTTATTCATTCATAGATTCTAAATGATCCTTTTTCTGTAATTCCGAAAATTCCATTATTGAATCTGTCGGACTTGATTAAAGATTATTTATGTTAAAAAATTATATATCATGAAATTTAATGTCCCGGGGAAGGCTCTTCAGCAACAATTGCAAGCTGTGAGCAAGGTCATAAATTCAAAAAATGCCCTTTCTATTCTTGATAACTTTCTCTTCAAGGTGGAGGGTAATACTCTCTATATCACCGGCAGCGATGGTGAGAACGTTATTACTGCGTCTGTAGAAATTTTTGAATCGGATGGAGATGGTAAAATCGCTCTGCCTGCAAAGACTCTGCTTGATGTGACAAAAGAGATTGGAGGACAACCGTTACAGTTTAAGATCAATGAACTGACCAAGGAAGTGGATCTGGAGTTCCTGACCGGACATTTTAATTTTATGGGTATTGACGGTAATGAGTATCCTAATACCGAACCGGCGGTGGAAGACGCAAGAACCTTCACAGTTCCTTGTGAGATGATCAAGAAGGGTATAGACAAGACAATTTTTGCCGTAAGCAGTGAGCCTATCCGTCCGATAATGACAGGTATTTGCTGGGATGTCCATAACGATGATATCACTTTTGCAAGTAGTGATACTCATAAGCTCGTGCGCTATATCAATAGAATGGCATCCCCGGGTATAGAGGCGCGTTTTATCATGCCATCTAAACCTGCCAATATACTTCGTAATATTATCGGGAATGATGACGTCGACGTGCAAGTGACAATTGATTCAAAGAGCGCCACTTTCTCATTCGGCGGGTATATCTTGAGCTGTCGTTTCATCAAAGGTAATTATCCTCCTTATGATCGCGTAATTCCTCAGGATAATCCCTTCAAAGTGGTGGTTGACCGTCAGACATTGCTTAATGCGTTGCGTCGTGTCTCATTGTTTGCAAGCAAAGCTTCCTGCTTGGTGAAATATGATTTTAAAGAGAGAGAAATAGCTCTTTCAGCGCGCGATATCGATTATTCCACCTCTGCTGAGGAATTTGTGGGATGTGAATATGAGGGGAATGAGATGGTGATGGGCTTTAATGCCGTCTATGCCATCGAAATTCTTAATAACATGGCTGATGATACGATCATCATCGAACTTTCAGATCCGGGGCGCCCGGGAGTTTATCTGCCGTTGAATCAGCTTGAAAATGAGAATCTGACAATTATCCAGATGCCCATACAGGTGATGGAATAATATTTGATAACTTATTACGATGTCTTCCCGCTGATTAATTCAAATAGCTTGTAAATCATTGGCTGTAAGAATAAAAGAGTGCGGGAAGCTTTTTATTATTTTGGCAGATGAAGCTTAATCTCACAAGACCGCTTATATTTTTTGACCTGGAGACCACAGGCACGAGTATTACTCACGACAGGATCGTTGAGCTTTCTTATCTGAAAGTTTTTCCTGATGGACATATTGAAGAAAAAAGCCGTAGAATTAATCCGGAAATGCCTATCCCGCCGGCGAGTACTGCCGTGCATCATATCACGGATGAGGATGTGAAGGATTGTCCTCCTTTCAGAAGAGTTGCAAATTCGTTAGCTGAAATTTTCAATGGTTGTGATATAGCCGGGTATAATAGTAATAAATTTGATGTCCCCCTTCTGATTGAAGAATTTAATAGAGCCGGGGTCGCATTCGAAAAGGAAGGACGCAGATTCATAGATGTGCAAAACATCTTCCATAAAATGGAACAACGCACTCTCGTTGCTGCTTACAAATTCTATTGCGGTGAAGTTTTGGAGGGGGCACATTCCGCTCAGGAAGATACGCGGGCCACTTACAAAGTGCTCCTCGGACAACTTGAACGATATGAAAATCTCCAGAATGATGTTGATTTTCTGGCTGAGTTCTCCAATATGGGGCGTGGTGTAGACTTGGCTTCCCGTATTGTCCTGAATGATAATGACGAACCCGTATTCAATTTCGGTAAGCACAAAGGAAAGACAGTTCGAGAAGTATTAAAAAGAGAGCCTTCTTTCTACGATTGGGTGATGCAAGGTGATTTTCCTAAGGATACAAAGGATGTGCTCGTCCGGTTAAAATGTGAATACGCTGCAAAGAAATGAATCTGAAGGGTAAACATATCGTTCTTGGAATCTCAGCAGGAATTGCAGCCTATAAAAGCGCGGTTCTGGTAAGAGCTTTAATCAAAAAAGGTGCTGAAGTCCAGGTTGTGATGACTCCAAATGCAAAGCAGATGATCACGCCGGCAACTCTCGCTGCTTTAAGCAGTCATCCGGTGGTGAGTGAATTTTTTGCAGCAAATACTGGAGAATGGCATAGTCATGTGGATCTTGGCTTGTGGGCTGATTTAATGTTAATAGCGCCTGCTACTGCGTGTACTCTCGGAAAGATGGCAAACGGTATTGCCGATAATATGCTTGTCACCACATACCTTTCTGCCAAGGAGAAAGTGATGATAGCCCCGGCAATGGATCTTGATATGTGGGCACACCCCTCAACACAAAGAAATATCGAAACCCTCAAGCGCGATGGAGTGATAGTAATCGAACCCGGATCTGGATTCCTGGCTTCAGGTCTGTCAGGGAAAGGTCGGATGGCAGAGCCTGAGGTGATTGCTGACATTGCCGAGAAATACCTTATCGGCTCGGAATATAAACCGTTGCAAGGGAAAAAAATAGTAATTACCGCTGGTCCAACTTATGAGGCGATTGATCCAGTCAGATTTATCGGGAATTATTCTTCTGGCAAGATGGGTTTTGCCCTTGCGAAGGTATGTGCTGAGTTGGGTGCCGAGGTGTCTTTAATCACAGGTCCCGTATCCTTATCGACTCCGGAAAATCCGCTCATATCCAGATATGATGTTTCTTCCGCAAAGGAAATGCTTGAAGTCGCATTGCAGCAGTGGGAGGATGCCGATGCAGCTATTTTGGCGGCGGCCGTGGCTGATTATACCCCCGTAGAATGTCATGATAAGAAGATTAAGCGGGAAAAATGTGACGAAATGACTTTGCGTCTCGTCAAAAATCCTGACATTGCAAGAACGCTTGGTCAGAATAAGGGAAATAAGGTGATAATTGGCTTCGCACTTGAAACCGACAATGAATTGGAGAATGCTACGGGAAAAATGAAGTCGAAGAATTTAGACTATA
The DNA here is from genome assembly GCA_964521885.1 of uncultured Sangeribacter sp. Classification (GTDB taxonomy): domain Bacteria; phylum Bacteroidota; class Bacteroidia; order Bacteroidales; family Muribaculaceae; genus Lepagella. The sequence goes on from CAZFUF010000015.1 coordinate 42,276, forward strand.
TCGTGCTTAATTCTTTGCGTGATCCGGAGGCGGGATTCATGAAAGATACCAATAAGATCTCCATCCTGTCGGCTGATGGTGATGTGACGGATTTCGGAGCAAAATTGAAAATTGATGTTGCGCGTGATATTGTGACTTCAACTCTGCTGAAGAATCTTAACAACGGAATTGAAGGTAAGTAGAATTTATCATTGATAATTCAGTATAATTTCTGCGTGGTCCGCATGTCAGAAAAAAGTGTTGAAGATCCTCAGCAATATTCTTGGATCTGAAATTAAAAAATAAATCAATCTCAAAAATCGTTATTTAATTATGTCATATAATGTTTTAATTAAAAAAATGATGAGTCGTCATGTTCTGGCGATTTTGAGCTTGATTGCCATAGCATTATTTCCATTGAAAATTAATGCTCAGGAATTCAGGTGTGCGGTCGAAGTCAATTCAAGTAAGATTGAGGGAACAAATAAGAGTGTATTCGAGTCGCTTCAGCAATCAATCAATGATTACATGAACGAAACGAAATTCTCCAATGCCACTTATGCACCGGTGGAACGTCTGGAGTGCCGGTTATTCCTTACAGTGGGTGAATATACGGATGATCGTATAAAAGGGGATTTACAGATTCAGCTTTCGCGTCCTGTATATAACAGTACCTATACCACCACTTTGTTTAATTTCAGAGATACAAAAGTGGATTTCGAATATCGGGATGGCGATCCTCTCATATTCAATGAGAATTCTCACGACAATAATCTGACAGCGATTCTTGATTTTTATGCGTATCTTCTCTTGGCAATTGATTCTGATTCATTCGCTCCTCAAGGTGGACAGCCATATTTCGAGCGAGCTGCAACTATAGTTCAGGCAGCCCAATCAAGTGGAGAAGTAGGTTGGAAAACTTTTGAAGACACCAAAAACAGAAGTGCTGTTCTGAATTCATATACTGAGAACAATACCTCCTCAATTCGTGAGCTGCTTTATGATTACCACCGTAGGGGATTGGATGAAATGGTAACAAGTCCTGACAAAGGTCGGGGGGTTATTACAGAATCATTAAAGGCATTAAAAAACATTTATTCCAACGCCCCGATGTCTGTGGCGTTATCGATTTTCAGAGATTCCAAATTGGATGAACTCGTAAATATCTATTCCAAAGCACCCCAGACAGAAAGAGATCAGGTGTTTGAATTATTGCAGCCTATTTATCCTGTGGATAATGATCGATTGAATAAAATCAAGAATCCGGATAATTGATTTCGTCACAATGTTAGCTGAGCTCAAAATAGAAAATTATGCTTTGATTGATTCAGTCTCATTGGAATATGAGGATGGATTGACTATTATCACCGGAGAAACCGGTGCGGGAAAGTCTATTATGCTTGACGCCTTATCGTTGATTATGGGGGCTCGTGCTGACAGTAAGGTGGTCGGACCGTCAGGTCAAAAGGCAGTTGTAGAAGCTCGTTTTATAAATCTTTCGGATGATATACGTCCATTGATACAGGATAATGGATATGAATGGAGTAATGAAGAATTGATCATCCGTAGAGAAATATCTTCTTCCGGACGTTCAAGAGCATTTGTGAATGATTCTCCCGCGACTCTTCAGCTTATAAATCAGATAGCGTCCCGATTGGTGGATATACATTCACAACATAGCAATTTGTTGTTAACGCAGAATGCGGGACAACTTGCAATAATTGATGCTTTCGCAGAGGATGCTGAAATAATTGAAGACTATAAAAAAGATTTCCGACGGTTTTCTAATCTGAGAAGTAAAATAATAAGGCTTCGTGCGGAGGTAGAAGAAGCAAAAAAGAATCAGGATTTTATCGCTTTCCGGTTGCGTCAGCTTGATAAACTCAATCCCCGTCACGGGGAATTGGAGGAAGTGGAACGTCAGTTTGATCTCTTGAGTGATGCCGATGAGATAAGAAGCTCCCTCGGGTTTGCCTATGGATTGCTTGAAGAGAATGACGTTTCGGCACTTTCATTGGTTGCGCAATCGCTCGATTCTCTATCGCGACTCCCGGAGACATTCTTCCCTTCGGATGAGGAAGGAAATACACCTGTCAATCGCCTGTCGCAATTATGTGTGGAACTTAAGGATATTGCCGGTAGCATTGGAGATTCGCTGGAAAGAGTACATTCGAATCCACAGGTGCTCGCGCGTCTTTCAGAAAGAATGAATATCCTTTATGATGCCCAAAAGAGTTTTAATGTTCCCGATCATGAGGCTCTTGTGGCGTTGCACGAATCGCTTAAACGGTCTCTTTCGACCGCAGAACAAAGCGATCATAATATCGCGGTGCTCGAGACCGAGGCGCGAGCGCTTGGCGAGACACTTAAGGCTAAGGCTGAAACAATCTCGCGGATTCGTGCTGATGCAGCCTCTGATTTTTCGAAGTTGCTTTGCGAGACAGCCCGTCCGCTTGGCTTGCATAATCTAAATTTCGAAGTCAAGATTTCCCAAGGTAAGTTAAGTATTGATGGGAGAGATCATGTGGAGTTTGTCTGCGCGTTTAATAAGAATCAACCTTTACGTCCTATTACGGAAATTGCCTCGGGTGGTGAAATGTCGCGGTTGATGCTTAGCATTAAGGGGATAATGACCGGTAAAATTAATCTTCCGACGATTATCTTCGATGAGGTTGACACCGGTGTGTCCGGCGAGATAGCGGATAAAATGGGGAGGATGATGGTAGACATGGGTGATTCAATTCAGGTTATTGCCATCACTCATTTACCTCAGGTCGCAGCTAAGGGAAAGATTCATTTCAAGGTTTATAAACGTGATGAAGAAGATAGAACGATTACTCACGTAGAGAAGCTCGATTATGAAAATCGTGTAATAGAACTTGCAAATATGCTTTCGGGGAGTGAAAGGAGTGAGGCGTCTTTGGCTAATGCACGGGAACTTTTATCCGCTGCAAAGCCGTCTGATTAACCAATTCTGATATTAACTCACGGAAAGTACATCCTTGGTACCTTCTATGAAAGAGGATCATTTAATAAGAACATTTACTTATGAATTCAACCGATTATATATTCGGACTCAGAGCAGTCATTGAGGCGATTGAAGCCGGTAAAAATATTGATAAAGTTTTAATTCGTAAGGATCTCACCGGGGATTTGGCGAAGGAACTTATGGCGAAAGTGAAAGAGTATAATATAGTGTCGCAACGTGTTCCTGCTGATAAACTTAACAGAATCACGATGAAGAACCATCAGGGTGCCATTGCCCTGCTGTCCCCGATAGAGTACAATCGTCTTGATGTGATAGTGCCTGAACTGTATGAAGAGGGAAGAGTAGGGATGATGATAGTGCTCGATGGCATAACAGATACCAGAAATTTCGGAGCTATAGGCAGGACAGCAGATTGTGCCGGAGTTGACGCCATCGTGATTCCTGAAAAAAATAGCGCTTCAGTGACTCCGGATGCAGTCAAGACTTCTGCCGGAGGACTCTTTTATGTGCCCGTTTGTCGTGAAAAAGACGTCCTTGGTGCTGTCAGGTTTTTGAAAGATAATGGATATAAGATAGTGGGAGCAAGTGAGAAGGGGGAACGGATGTATACCGAGGTTGATTACAATGTCCCTGTCGCTATTGTCATGGGCGCCGAGGATACAGGGATTTCTCCGGAGGTGATTCGTCAATGTGATGAGCTTGTAAAAATCCCTATGCTGGGGAATATCGGCTCATTGAACGTTTCAGTGGCCGCCGGAGTAATGCTGTATGAAGGAGTAAGACAGCGGCTTGAGTCCATGTCGTTTAAATAATGACAAACTTAAAAGGACAGGAAAGTTCGGGAAAAATGCCGAAAATTCAATATAAATTTGTCAGATACATCCGTTGTAGTTATTTTTGCAATGAAGTTGGTAACCCAAATTCACATTAAATCATAAATTGATCATAAAGAGTTATGATAAATCGAGTGCTTATAAGAATGAAGGTGGTTCAATTGCTTTATTCTTATTTACTTGTTGAAAAGCGATTTATGTTGGAGTCGCAGCCATCTGCCCCAACAAAAGAGAAGAGATTTGCATATAATCTGTATCTGGATTTGCTATATCTCATGACGCAAATTGCTGATAATATCGTTAAGCGTGGAGGAGAAAGACCGCTTGCCGATACACGTTTCATACGCAAACTCCTTGCTGATGATAAGATAAAATCGCTCAAATCTAAATATTCAGATGGTTCTTTCCCTTTTGCAGGTCAGATTCAACCTCTCACTGAAATAGTCAAGCAAAGTAATATATATAAGAATTATCTTAAGAATCTTGGTTCAAATGATTTGCCTGATGATAGTGTTTGGGCAATGATTTTTGATCATTTGATTATTACCAATCCTGAGTTGAATGCCGTTATCTCACGGTGTGAAAATTTCTCGTTATCCGGTGTGGATAGGATGAGACATTTGATGAGTGATACTTTCACTAATTTTTTCGCGTCGCGCGACAATCTATCGGATGCTATCGCTACTTTGCAAAAGAGTCTCGGGATGTCAAGGGAATTATATATGAGCCTTCTCGCTCTTCCTATTGCCATTACAAGATTAAAGGAATTGCAGCTTGATGAGAATCGCCATAAGTACATTACTTCGTTCGAGGACTTGAATCCCAATTTACGGTTTGTTGAAAACGAATTGGTGGCAACTTTGAATTCCGATCCTGTTCTTGCTAAATGGATGGCTGACAATCCTGCGATATGGGGGCCTGATGATATGCAGATCGTCAAAGCGCTTTTGAGAGCTATCGAAGAATCGGATATTTATAAGGATTATATGAATTTCCCGGTTACCGATTTTGTGACCGACTGTGAATTCTGGAGAAATATTTTCAAACATATCATCTTCTCCAACCGTGACTTTCTGGAATATATGGAGGATAAATCCGTTTTCTGGAATGATGATCTTGATATTATAGGCACTTTCCTGCTCAAGAGCTTGAAGCGCTTTGAGGATGGCAAGCGTGAGTCTGCAATTCTTCCCATGTATAAGGATGAGGAAGACGCACGCTTTGGAGCTGAATTATTTACAGCGGTAATCCGGAATAAGGATGCTTATAAGGGGATGGTAGATGAGTATGTTAACAGTTCCACATGGGATGCCGATCGCTTGGCATTCATGGACGTGATCATCATCATGACTGCGTTGGCTGAAATTCTTAATTTCCCCAAAATCCCCATCACTGTAAGTGTGAATGAATATATTGAGATAGCAAAGAGTTATAGCACATCGAAGAGCGGTACTTTCGTGCATGGCATACTTGGAGCAATCATCAATGGACTCAGAATGAATGGCACTCTTCATAAAACAGAATGACCTTTACGATAAGCATGCATTCAATCAATGAATAAAACCTTATCGTTATCATTACGCAGAAATTATTAACTGAATATATTAATATCAAATGAATGTAATTAATTCTATCATGCTCGAAGCTCAACAGGGTGGAGGCGGAATCAGCGGACTTATCATGATCGTGGCTATGATTGTGATCTTCTATTTCTTCATGATCAGACCGCAAAATAAGAAACAGAAAGAAATTAAAAAAGCGCGCGAAGCTCTGTCTTCCGGTGATAAGGTGCTTACAGCCGGTGGTATTCACGGTCGTATAAGGGAAGTGAAAGACGACTATATGGTTGTAGAAATCGCTCCCGGAGTGACCATTAAAATCGATAAGACTTCAGTCTATCCGGCAGCTGTGGAAAAAGAAGCTGTAAAGAGTAAATAACATATCCCCTTTTGAGGGTTTATCCTATCTACAGTGGCTGATAAAATAAGTTTAAAAATCAATTGGTCGAAACTCCGGTCTTCATCGGGGTTTCGTAACCTATTGGTTTTTCTTATTTTTGTGGCAATCGCTTCTCTGTTCTGGCTGATTCTTGCTCTGAACGACAGTGTCCAAAGTAATTGTGAGGTGCGTTTGAAAATCTCGAATATGCCTGATTCGGTTACCTTTATTCAGGTTCCCCCCAAGAGTTTTCACGTGTCTGTGCGCGATAAAGGGAGTTCGTTGCTTCGCACATCGGTGATTAATTATCCGGTAGTGGATATTGATTTCAAAGACTATGCCTCCGAGGGGGTGTTACGCGTCACTCATGCCGATATTATGAGTGCTTTGAAGAGGACATTCGGTGGCTCAGCACAATTTCCTGCCGTCGGTCTGGATTCCTTGAGAGTAAATTATGTTACCGGAAAAGGTAAAAAAGTGCCTATTGTCGTGGTAGCAGATCTCTCTACTGACGCAGGAAATGTAATCTCTACATCTCCCTTGACAGCCATACCGCGGGTTGAGGTCTATGGGGATAAGAATATAGTGGATACCATTACACGGGTCTTCACCACAAAAATTGTGAAGAAAAATTTGTCTGAATCAGTTGACGTGAACGTTAAGCTCCAAAAAATACCGGGTGTCCGGATAATTCCGGATGAAATAGGTGTAAAAATTAAAGTGGAGCCCTTGGTCAGCAAAGATTATATGGTGGATGTGGAGGCCATTGGAGTTCCGGATGGGATCAATTTGCTTCTTTTCCCTTCAAAGGTGAGGGTAAATTGTTTTGTGCCGATGAGTGAGTTTTCTACCGAAAATCCGGATATAAAAGTGTATGTCGACTATAATGACATCAGCAACGTTGGTGATGGGAATCTTCCGTTAAAGGTATCTTCCTTAATGACCAATGTCCGGAATATCAATCTCGATACAAAGAGTGTTGAATACACCATTGTGAAATGAAAGATAGGATAATCATTCTTTTCGGTGGTATCGGTGCTGGCAAAAGTGTAGTTAGTCGCGTATTGCGTCTGTGCGGATTGAAAGTGTATGATTGCGACAGCGAAGCGAAAAGACTAATGGATAAATCACCCGTATTCTTAAACAAGTTGGCAGATACTTTAGGGGAAGAGTACTTATTTCCAGACGGATCGTTGAATCGTAGGCGGTTGGCTGAAAGAGTCTTCTCGGATAAGGAAGCATTGGATTGGCTGAACGGTGAAGTTCATCAGATGGTGAGGGAAGATATCCTCAAAAATGCCAATGATGGTATTTTTTTTATAGAGTCCGCCATTCCCGTAGTTTCGGGATTGTTAGACATTGCAGATGAGGTATGGTTGATTGATGCTCCGGAGGATCAAAGAGTTCTCAGAGCAGCTGAACGTTCCAACCTGCCCGCCGAAACAATATATGCGAGAGTGCGGGCTCAACAATGTGAGATGTCTGGTGTTTTAGAATCCGGATTACCTGTCACTGTGATCGATAATTCAGAGAATGCACCTGTTCTTGACGAGATACTCTCGAAAATACATCTTCTGGAAAGAAATAATTGAAGCGGTGATTTCAACTTTTGAAGTTACGGAAATAGCGGAATAAATAAAATAGACTTTCAAATAAAATATAAACGACTTAAGATATGCTTAGAACAATTCTTTCAATAACGGGACGTCCCGGATTAGTAAAAATAGTTTCCCACAGCAACCGTAGCCTTATTGTGGAGGATCTACAGACCGGCGTCAGATTTCCGGCCCATTCAAGAGATAAAATAGTTTCCTTAGGTGATATCGCTATGTACACTAATTCTGAGGATAAACCTCTTGGTGAAATTCTTGATTTAGTTTATCAGAAATATGAAGGGAAACCGATTGATGTAAAATCAATGGCTAAGGATGATACGTTGTTTGACGCTTTTGGAGAAATCTTGCCCGATTTCGATCGTGACAGAGTCTATAAAACAGACATTAAGAAACTCTTTACCTGGTATAATGTCCTTATAGGAGCAGGATTCACTGAGTTTAAGCCAATTGAGGAGGAGAGCGCTGAATCTGAAGAAAAATCAGAAGAATCAGCTGAATAAACTTATTCAATTAGTCAAAGGACACGACTTTTAAGCCCCGACTTAAAAATGGGAGCTTAATGTCGCGGTATATATGACTGTCCCCATGATTACACTTATAGCGTTAATCATGGGGGCATAATCTTTTTGTAGATAGGATCTCTTTACGTATAATGTCTCATTACGTATAAATATTATTAATCCAGCTTTAGAACCGCAAGAAATGCTTTCTGAGGCACCTCAACCGAACCAATCTGCTTCATTCGTTTCTTCCCGGCTTTTTGCTTTTCAAGAAGTTTTCTTTTACGGGTTATATCACCACCGTAACATTTGGCTGTCACATCCTTACGGACAGCTTTAATGGTTTCGCGAGCAATAATCTTAGCCCCGATGGCAGCTTGAATCGCTATGTCAAACTGTTGACGTGGAATTAACTCTTTTAGTTTCTCACACATCCTTCGTCCGAATCTGACGGCGTTGTCTGCATGGGTTAATGTTGACAATGCGTCAACACTCTCTCCATTAAGGAGAATGTCAAGTTTGACAAGATTGGAATGCCGGAAATCATGGAGGTGATAATCGAAAGAGGCGTACCCCTTGGAAATGCTCTTAAGCTTATCATAAAAGTCAATTACAATCTCTCCTAAAGGCATGTCAAATGTTATCTCCATACGATTGCCGGAGATATATTCCTGTTTCACCAATTCGCCACGCTTACCCAGACATAGAGTCATTATCGGTCCTATATAGTCGGCTTGAGTGATTATTGTGGAACGTATATATGGTTCCTCTATATGGTCTATGAGTGTAGGCTCCGGCAATCCTGACGGATTGTGCACTTCCAGAGCGTTCCCTTTTTTATCGTAGACCATATATGAAACGTTGGGAACGGTAGTGATCACATCCATATTGAATTCACGCCCGAGACGTTCCTGGATAATTTCCATGTGAAGAAGTCCAAGGAAACCACATCGGAATCCAAAGCCGAGGGCGGCCGATGATTCCGGTTGGAAAGTGAGTGAAGCATCATTGAGTTGCAATTTCTCAAGAGAGGCACGCAGATTTTCGAAATCTTCAGGATCAATAGGGTAGACACCGGCAAAGACCATTGGTTTTACCTCTTCAAATCCATCAATGGCTTTATCACATGGCTTCGAGACATGGGTAATGGTATCTCCCACCTTGACCTCGCGGGAAGATTTGATACCTGAAATTATATATCCCACATTCCCTGCTGAAAGCTCCTTGCGAGGAGACATTTCCAGCTTTAATACCCCTATCTCGTCAGCATGGTATTCCTTACCCGTACTTACAAATTTTACAAAATCGTTAGTGCGAAGTGTGCCGTTAACAATCTTGAAATATGCGATAATCCCTCTGAATGGATTAAAGACGGAGTCGAAGATGAGTGCTTGAAGAGGAGTATCGGGATCCCCTTGCGGTGCGGGAATCCGCTCAATGATCGCCCGCAATATTTCATCAACCCCAAGACCGGTCTTTCCACTGGCGCGTATAATTTCTGAACGATCGCAACCGAGAAGATCAACGATCTGATCTTCCACTTCATCCGGATTGGCACTCTCGAGATCACACTTGTTGATAACCGGGATAATCTCAAGATCATTGTCGATAGCCATATATAGATTGGAGATGGTCTGTGCCTGAATGCCTTGTGAACCATCTACTATCAGCAACGCTCCTTCGCAGGCTGCGATTGATCTCGACACTTCGTATGAGAAATCGACGTGCCCGGGAGTGTCAATTAGATTCAGAACATATTTTTCACCGTCTAACTCATAATCCATCTGAATGGCGTGAGATTTAATCGTTATCCCACGTTCCCGCTCAAGATCCATGTCATCAAGCACTTGGGCTTCCATGTCTTTCGCTGCGATAGTGCCTGTGCGTTCAAGAAGACGGTCGGCAAGTGTGGACTTGCCGTGATCAATGTGTGCAATTATACAGAAATTTCGAATATTCTTCATTTGAGTTAAAATCTTGTGCAAAGATAACAAAAAAATCTCTATTATCTTTTTACGTCATAACCCTGCTCTTTGAGATAGTCGAAGATTCGGTAATCCATGGCATGTCGGTAATAGTTCAAGATATGATCACACCAGTCATTCTGACTTGTTCCTCCGGCACGTGTAAGATTATATTCCTTCACTATATCATCATATTCCTCAAGTTCTTTCACAAGAGTGTCCGTATCCTGTATATATTCATTGTGCATGAAAACGGTGGATCTCGGTTGCTTCGGCTTCAGATCCGGCTGCTCACGCGGGATGCCAAGTGCAAGGCCACACACAACAAATACCCCTTTGGGCAATTTCAACAGTTCTGCTACTGCTCGCGGATCAACGGTGCGTAGATAGCCTATGCAATTGCTGCCAAGTCCGCAAGATTGAGCTGCCACAACAGCGCTCATCATCGCCAGGGATGCATCAATAATACCGATAGTAACCCCATCCATAGTATCGGTAAAGGGTGGAACATCAAACCCCTTTTTCTCTGCGAGTCGCGTAATCTTATTATAGTCGGAACAGAATATAAGAAGCCGATTGCAGGTTTTAATCTGCTTTTGCCCGGTCAATTCATAGAGTTTAAGCTTTAGCTCCTGATCATCTATGTCGATTACCGAGAATTGCTGACCATTATAGCTTGTGGGTGTATTTCTTACAGCCTCATAGATAAAATCCATGGTTTCAGCCGGAATTGGCTCTCTTTCATATCTGCGGACACTTGTACGTGTAAGCAATGTTTCTTTTACATCTTTCATATAGAGTTATTTTTATAATTTCAAAATTATGATATTCAGTTTACAATAATGATCAGATAGAGAATTGTGGTGGTTCCGGTTCAACCTCATAGTTACAGTGAAGCTACTTTTTGTAAAAAGGTGAGAAAAATAAAGACCGGAGATGGATCTTAACATCCAATCTTCCGGTCTTTTTAAGATCCACATCAAAGGATATGTGATGAAACTCCGAATGACAGGATTTGAGAACCACATATTCTTTGTAATCCGCCTTGTGCCTCATGGAGACAACTCCCAAAGGGAGCGGGGCCCGCCATCAAATATGAAGTTTGTCTCGGTATTTCTAATTTAATTGATGAGTCTCCCAATCTGCTTTGATGTGGTATATCTTTCATCTAACCCTTAAGCAAAATATATCTCTAAAATTTAAGGATATATAAGTATCACAAGGGATGTCGTCTCTTCGACCTTCATTGTTATAATGCAAAGATAATGTAAAAGGTTCAATTCCCAAAGATAAATCATAAAATATTATAAAAATTTTTTTGCGACGTTTTCTTATGCATTAAAGACAAACCTGTTTCTGAAGCATACATAAATATAATCCTGAGCAATGCATTTTGATCAATCCTTATATCATAATCAACTAAAATATATTTCAATTCCAATGGTATCGGTAAAAGTTAAGTTCCGTCCTTCGGTTCCCGAAAACCTTGAAGGCACAATTTATTATCAAATTATCCTTGAAAGGAAATCCCGGCAGTTGAAGACTGATTATCATGTTTTTTCTTCAGAATGGGATGAAAGACGCTCCAAAGTGATAAATTCCAATAATAATGAACGCAAATCTTTAATCATGTCAATACGTGAGAATATCCGCCGTGATATAGAACGGTTGACTAAGATTGTTAAGCGTCTTGACAATACCGGGATTGATTATTCAGTTCAAGATGTTATTGATGAGTTCCTGCGCTATGAAAAGGAATATAGCCTTTTCAGTTTTATGGAAAACATAATCATCAATTTGAAGCTCAACGGAAAGAGCAGAACCGCTGAAACTTATACAGCAACCCTAAATAGTTTCAAAAAATTCCGGAAGGGTAAGGATCTGATTCTCGATAACCTGAGTTCTGATATCATGGAGGCATATCAGGCTTGGCATCAACAACGTGGCGTAATGCTCAATACAATATCATTCTACATCCGAGTCCTTCGTGCTGTATATAATCGTGCCGTAGAAGATGAGATCATAGAGAATCGCAATCCGTTCAGACATGTGTATACAGGAGTGGATAAAACAGTTAAACGTGCTATATCCCTGGAGGCAATCAGTAATATAAAGAAGCTTGATTTAACGGTCACTCCTTGTCTTGATTTCGCACGCGATATGTTTATAATGAGTTTCATGTTGCGGGGAATGAGTTTTGTGGATATGGCATATCTGAGAAAAACTGATCTCCACAATGGATATATTACCTATAGGCGGAGAAAAACCGGTCAGCAGCTCAAGATAGCGTGGACCGATGATATGCAGAAGCTTCTATCCAAATATCCTGAAAACAGGTCACAATATTTGTTGCCGATTATTACTAACGTCGGGAGGAATGACAGATCTACTTATCGAAATGCAGGTTATAATATTAATCGAAACCTAAAAACTATAGGGAAGAGAGTGGGTATTACCATCCCTCTGACCTTATATGTTGCCCGTCACAGTTGGGCATCTGCAGCCAAAGCCAAAGGAATTCCGCTGACTGTGATTAGCGAAGGTCTGGGTCACGATAGTGAAGCAACTACTCAGATATATCTCTCATCCCTGGATACCTCAAGAATAGACCAAGCCAACTCCCTGATTCTGCGAAGTTTATGACCCATTTTACTCGGAGCTAGTCTTAAATTACAT
>CAZFUF010000016.1:0-52714 GCA_964521885.1 uncultured Sangeribacter sp.
AAATTTTTTATAAGGGCATCTTTGATAAGATAGGCATCTGTTCCACTTCCATTTCGGCTATAGTTCATCAGTACCGAGTATCCGGTGTCACGAAGCAGTCTTCCGACGGCTTCTGTAGCTTCATTATTTTCGTTACTTTGATATTGACTTTTTATCAAATCCCAGCGGTAATTACTTTTAGATAAATCAACACTTAATGTGGTATTTCCAGATCGCCAGTCATAAGATACATATCCTTGCCCATGTTCAGGCCATTTATGATACCACATCACCTGCGACATTGCATTTGCGACACAACCTGTTGGCGTTCTTTCCCCATCTATCTCGGGGCACATTGAATTGTATGGACTTCCTTGGTGCCAAAGATTATCTCCCAATAGGGGGGTAACTTTTTGAGTCGGAACTTTTTTCGAGTGTTGAGGTGAAGAAATATGGACCGAGTCTAAGGATAATATATATTTTTCAAATGAATCTATAAATCCACGTACGTTGTCACCAAGCTTATCGTAATTGAAAATTCCGTTCGTTGAATAACCCAAAACCGGTTGAGAAGTTCGGTCATCGGCTGAAACAATGACATACCCTCCGCCGATTCGGTTATAAACATAGAAACAATCTTTTCCATCTCTTGTAGCCGTATAGGCGAGCTCATATTCTCCTCTGGTTTGAACACGCTGAATATCTGATGACTCAGATTGTTTTTTATTAAGGAAATCTTTACCAATTGCGAGAGCAGTTGTTTCATCAATTCTCTGCGCACTGCAGATAAGGAAAATAAAAATAAAATAGATAATAGCAGATGCCCGTTGGTTGCTCATAATAAGTTAGGACTGCTTCGGTCTTCCTCTCGTCAGCGTAAAAATTTGACATAAAATAGCGTAGGAATCTGTATCTGGGGCAATCTTTCTGTTATGGCATTCTCTAATTATACTCACGTCGGGCATAACAACCTAAGAGACTCCGAAGGCCTCGGAACAAACAGATTATGTTATACCTCTGACGAGATATAACACAAAATGGAGCTTATTCCGTACTCCGGACATCTATCGTAACAATCCTTGACAGCGATGAAATTTTGCGAGAATTCCCAACAATTAAGGATTAGCGCAGATAAACGCTAAAGTATTTTTTGGAGGAATTTATATCCTCTTTGCCATTTTGCACATCATAATGGATGCACAGCATGAACCATAGTAGCAAAATTAGCAAATATTTCTTTGTGAAGAAATATTTATAAAAATATTATAAGAAAAATATATCTGTAAAGTTATTTAATTTTGAATTAAGCTTAGCCCTCGTTTCAAAAATTTATAAAAGGGTTATTAAGTTTATCTGAGGAAAGGATTGTATCGGTGTTCATTTCCGATTGTCGTTTCGGGGCCGTGACCGGGATAGACTATGACATTATCTGGTAATTTCATCAATTTATCCTTTATCCCTGTAATTAATTGCGAGTGATTCCCTCCGGGGAGATCCGTCCTCCCGATACTTCCTTGAAAAAGGATGTCTCCGGCAATCAGAAATCCGTCTTTTCTGTCATATAACGCGATGCTTCCCGGACTATGACCCGGAACATGGATGACTTCCATTTCCCCGCTGCCTATCTTAATTATATCTCCTTCAGTAAGAAATTCTGAAATCTCAGCATTTTCGTATTCTCCTTGCATTCCGAACATCTCCGCCTGAGCTTTAATTCGTTCTCCGAGAGGAAGATCCGCCTTATGAGCTTTCGGATTAATGCCATATTCTTTTTTGAGAATAGAATTCCCTATGGCATGGTCTATGTGCAGGTGGGTATTGATGATATTGGTCACCCTCAGATTTTTCCTTAAAATAAAATCTTTGATGGCTTTTTCTTCCTGAGAATTAGAAATTCCCGGATCTATAACAGCACACTCAGACTCCTCAGGATCAAACACAACATATGTGTTGATACCAAACAATGAAAATTGAAAAACTGCTACTTCCAGCATAATGATAAGTTTATTTATATAAATCCATAGGTATTGAGCATCCGTCAGACTCATTCCCATAGAGGAGAAATGATTATAGATAAGTATAAACCACGCTTTTTGTCGTGAAGAAAGGCTCTTCAAACCAATCACTGATTTGCGCTGTTTCGCTGCTCGCCTTTATGGGACGCAGTTCTGCCTGAAGATCCCCTCCTTTCAGAGTTATAATACCATTAGGAAGGCCATTTCTCTGGGTTTGCGAAATATTTTTTCGTGCAAGTTTCAATAAATCCGTCTGAGGCATAACGGCCCGGCTAACTACAAAGTCATATTTCTCATGACATTCCCCGATATCACCATGTTGAAACGTTACATTTTTAATTCCTGCTTCTTCCGCAATTGCTGAGGCAACTTTTAATTTCTTTCCTATGCGGTCGATCAAATGAAAATGAACGTTGGGGAAAAGAATAGCCAGAGGAAGCCCCGGCAGTCCTCCTCCTGTGCCGAAATCGAGCACTTGCGATCCATCTGCAAAACGCAAGAATTTTGCAATCGCGAGTGAATGCAGGATATGATTAACTTCCAGGTTGTCGATGTCTTTACGGGAAATAACGTTTATTTTCTCATTCCATTCCGGATAGAGACGCAGCATAGTCTCAAATTGACTACGCTGCGTTTCTGAGAGATTTGGGAAATATTTATTTATATATTCCATCATTGATAATAGAGGTAAGCCCTAAAGTGGTTTTACTGCGTGGCAAGCGGTGAGGATTACCTCACTCAGAGTAGGATGCCCGAATATAATATCCTTGATTTTATCCAAAGTCATATCGGCATTCATCATATCCGCACATTGTTGTGCAAGATCGGCTGCAGATGCTCCCATGATATGGGCACCGATAAGCCTGCCATCCTCTTTTGCAAAAAGAAGCTTGCACAGACCGTCCGGTTCACCTAATGCCAATGCCTTTCCGTTCGCGCGGAAGAAACTTTGTCCTTTACGAATTTCAATGCCACGTTCCTTGCATTGCTCTTCGGTCAATCCCACCATTCCGCATTCCGGCACGGTAAAGACGGCAGAGGGAACTATGTCAAAGCGTATATTGCTTTCGCGACCTAAAATTGAGTCGAGAGCACATTCCCCTTGTGCGGAAGCTACATGAGCAAGCATCATTTTTGCATTCACATCCCCGATGGCGTAGATATGAGGTACGTTGGTACGCAACATATCATCCGTTTTTATCCCACGTGGGGTAAATTCGACACCGGTATTTTCAAGAGACAACCCTTCGATTCGGGGTGCGCGTCCGACTGCCATAAGAAGATCGGAAGAAGTAACACTTTCCTCCTTCCCCTTGCAATCGTAAGTCACCACGATTTCATAGTCCTCATTCTGCTCAATCTTTTTCGCAGCAGCTCCAGTAACAATGTTGATCCCTTTCTTTGAGAGTGCCTGTTTTAGACGCTTGGCGATATCGCTGTCGAATGGAGGGAGGATTTGCTTCGTATATTCGATTACGGTCACCTTTGAGCCGAAACTGTTGAAGATCGCAGCAAACTCCATCCCTATGACCCCTCCGCCAATTATGGTAAGGGATTCAGGGATATACTCGATGTTAAGCAATGCTGTGGAATCTTTCACACACTCCAACTCGCTCCCTTCAATCGGAAGAGAGCGGGAGACACTGCCGGTGGCTATGACAAAATCATCCGCTGTGTATTCCTCTCCACCGGCAATGACTGTGCCTGCATCCTTAAATGATGCCATCGCATTCACAACATTCACCTTCGCAGCGGAAAGCATCTGGGCGACACCATCGCGAAGTTGGCTGACAACACTGTTTTTACGTTCCACCACTTTATTGAAGTCCAACGTAAAGCTGAAATCATCAATCCCGAATTGGTCAGCCTCTTTAAAAGCTCCTACCATTTCAGCGTTCCTACAAAGACATTTCGTGGGGATACACCCTTCGTTAAGACATGTCCCGCCGAGTCTGTCTCCATTGAAGAGTGTCACGCTGAGTCCGGCTTGAGCAGCTTTGAGAGCTGTCTCATATCCACCCGGACCTCCTCCGATAATTATGAGATCACTATGGCTCATTTCTTGCTCTCCTCCTTTAGCGCGCGATAGTTGAGAATAGGATTCTTAGCTGCAGTCGTCTCATCGAGCTTTCTGACAAGTGTAGTCAAGGGAGCTTCGATAACAGCTTCCGGTGTCTCACGTGCCTCTTTTGCAACTTTGTGCATCACATCGATGAATTCATCAAGAGTCTCAAGACTCTCTGTCTCTGTAGGCTCTATCATCATTGACTCATGGAAAAGCAATGGGAAATAGATCGTCGGAGCGTGGAATCCATAGTCAAGCAGACGTTTGGCCACATTCAGTGTTGTCACGCCCGTCGACTTGTCTTTAAGTCCGTCGAATACAAACTCATGCTTGCAAACGCCCTGGATAGGAAGAAGATAATCATCTTTGAGAGATTCCTTGATATAATTTGCATTCAGAGTTGCCATCGGTCCGACTTTACGGATATTTTCTTTTCCGAGGGTGAGAATATAAGCGTATGCCTTGAGCATGACTCCAAAGTTGCCGAAGAATGTGGAGACACTTCCTAAGCTGTCTTTACCGAAGTCAACATAGAATTTGCCATCTTCTCCTTTACGCACGCGGGGGTTAGGGAGGAATTCACGAAGGTGTTCCACCACTCCCACCGGACCGCTTCCGGGACCGCCACCACCATGAGGTGTTGAGAATGTCTTGTGAAGATTAATGTGCATTATGTCAAAGCCCATGTCACCGGGACGAACCTTGCCGAGTAGGGGATTCAGATTTGCTCCATCGTAATAAAGCAAACCTCCGGCCTCATGCACGAGCTTGGCAATCTCAAGAATCTCTGTTTCAAACATTCCCAGCGTGTTGGGATTGGTCATCATGATTCCGGCGATCGTGTCGTCAAGAAGGGGTTTTAAATCCTCAACGTCTATTGAACCATTAGGCTTGGATTTCACCTCCACTACTTCAAGACCGGCAACCATAGCGGATGCAGGGTTGGTGCCGTGGGCGGAATTGGGAACGATTACTTTCGTACGCTTATGGTCACCGCGGCTACGATGATATTGTCTCATCACCATCAGACCGGTCAATTCTCCGTGAGCGCCTGCGTAAGGGTTAAGCGTAAACTCAGCTAAGCCTGACAGGCTTGCAAGTGCGTGCTGAAGATTATAGTATACCTCAAGTGCACCCTGCACACTTTCGGGATCCTGAAGTGGATGAAGTGAAGTAAACTCGGTCATACCTGCCACTTCTTCATTGATCTTCGGATTGTATTTCATTGTGCAGCTTCCTAATGGATAGAAACCTGTGTCGACACCGAAATTCTTATTCGAGAGGTTTGTGTAATGACGAACCACATCGAGTTCACTGACTTCCGGCAACTCTGCCGGTGTCTCGCGAAGAAGGGTTGCCGGTATATTTTTCATTCCATCGACAGGTGTGTCGACTGCGGGAAGTTCATAACCTTTGCGACCGGGACGCGAAAGTTCGAATATGAGTTTATCGTAATATTTCATATTTCTTAAGCTTCAAGCATGTAAGTGATAAGTTGGTCAATTTCCTCTTTGGTGCGTTTTTCCGTGACGGCAAATTCCAACATGCCGTTTCCAATGTTGACACCACCCATGATCCCTTTTGTCAGCAGATACGCATTGACACGATCGATGTCGAGATCTGTGCGCATCACAAATTCCTTGAGGAACGGTTTGTCGAAGGCCGGGGTGAAGTGACCCGTCTCGATCAGACGGTCAAAGAGATAATGAGCTCCGGAGGCAGCTTTCTTATTTAATTCTACCATACCCTCCTTACCCATAAGGGAAAGATAAATAGTGGCATAGAGAGCCATCAGGCTCTGGTTTGAACAGATATTGCTTGTGGCTTTTTCGCGGCGGATATGCTGTTCGCGAGCCTGAAGCGTAAGCACGAAGGCACGTTTCCCGTCGGCATCTTTGGTAGCACCAACCACACGTCCTGGCATCTTGCGGAGCATACCTTTCGAACATGCCATATACCCGAGATACGGACCACCGAAACTCAAGGGCATCCCTAATGTCTGACCGTCACCACAGGCAATGTCGGCACCCCATTCTCCGGGTGTACGGAGCACAGCCAAGGCACTCGGATCTGCATTTATAGCGAAATATCCTTTTGAAGCATGAATCTTATCGGCAAGACCGGTGTAATCTTCAATGATTCCATATTTATTTGGGGATGCACAGATGACTCCGGCTACATCACCGGCAACCATCTCTTTTTCTATTGCATCGTGGTCTGTCTCACCATCTTTCCCTTCTACGACAGTCAGCTCTATGCCATGGAAAGAGGCATAAGTCTCCACCACTCTGATTACAGCGTCAGGCACTGTGTCTGAGATAATCACTCTGTTACGTTTCTTGGCGGATGCCACCATCATAAACATACTTTCAGCTGTGGCGGTCGCTCCATCATACATAGATGCGTTTGAAGCCTCCATCCCGGTAAGCTCTGAAATCATGCTCTGATATTCAAAGATATATTGGAGAGTACCCTGACTGATTTCCGGCTGATAGGGGGTGTAAGCGGTATAAAATTCACTGCGCTGGAGCAGATGGGCTACTGCTGAAGGTGAATAATGATCGTAAGCTCCACATCCTGCGAAGATGGTGAGTTGATTATTTTTGGCTCCGAGTTCGCGGAAGTGCTTGCGGAGCTCTATCTCTGACATGGAGGAGGGGATGTCATATTCCTCGTTGAATATGACTTCCGATGGGACATCGCTAAATAATGCATCAACTGAGTCGACTCCAATCTTCTCAAGCATTTTGTCGATGTCGGCTTGTGTATGGGGAATAAATTTATTGCTCATTGTTTAAAAAAATAAGAGGGGAGTGCAGGCATCTGTCCGAGTGACTGTCTGCAACTCCCTTTGACTTTATTTCATAACGGTAATGCTGTCAGCATACCTGAATAATTACTCTTCGCAAATTTTAGCATAGGCAGCTGCGTCAAGAAGAGCATCCACCTCAGAAGCGTCGCTGACGCGAACCTTCATTATCCAGTTGGCGAAGGCATCGGTATTGATCAATTCTGGTTCGTCTTCGAGAGCCTCATTGATTTCAATAACTTCACCGCTGACGGGTGAAATGAGGTCGCTTGCGGCTTTCACTGACTCCACAGCTCCGAAATCTTCACCTGCTGTCACTTCATCACCTACTTCCGGCATATCCACATAGACAATTGAACCCAAGGCATGCTGTGCATAGTCGGTGATACCTACTGTTGCGATGTCTCCTTCCAGGAGTACCCACTCGTGAGAATCCGCATAGCGGAGATTTTCCAATACTTTGCTCATTGGTGTTAAGTTTTTTCTTGTGAATCCGAACGCGATACGCTTTCGGATATATGATTTTTATTTTTTATAATTCTTGTCGTAGAAACGTTTTTTTACAACTGTTGCGGGAAATGTCTTCTTGCGGATCCTTACTTCAACGCGGGTGCCGAGTTTATCGTATGGTTTCTCGATCATTGCCATGGCAACTGACTTCCCGGTTGAGATGGAACGATAACCGGTAGTGATTTCACCGACTTGACGGCCGTCAACTTCAACCGGATACCCGTGGCGTGGAATTGCATTCCCATCAAGTTCAAGTCCCACGATGCGACGCTTCACGCCTTCCGCTTTCTGTTTTGCCAATGCCTCTTTTCCTATAAATTCAGGCTTGTCTAACTTGACAAACATGCTTAAACTTGCCTCAATCGGAGTAATATCATCTGCAAGCTCATCGCCATAGAGGGGGAGACCTACTTCAAAACGAAGAGTGTCGCGACATCCGAGTCCGCAAGCCTGAACGCCGGCTTCCATTAGCTTATCCCAAACTTTCTGAATATACTTGTCGGAACCGTAAATCTCAAAGCCGTCTTCACCTGTATATCCGGTGCGGCTTACGATTACTTTCTCATTGTCTATGTCAAAAATCTTGAAATTATAGAAAGGTATATCACGGCAATCGATACCAAGCACATTTACCAATGTGTCTTCAGCTTCAGGCCCCTGAACCGCCACTTCGCTATATATGGGAGATTCGTCTGTGACTGTTACATCATATCCTTCGGCATTTTTCTTTATCCAAGCTACATCTTTGGCGATGTTGGACGCATTGATTACGAGGAAATATTCATCATCAGCCACTTTGTAAACCAGAAGGTCGTCTACCGTGCCACCATTCTCGTAACACATCATTCCGTAGAAAATCTGACCGTCTGGCGCTCCGGTTACATCATTGACAAAAATATGACTGACATATTTGTAAGCTTCCGGACCTTTGACGCGAACTTCACCCATGTGGCTCACATCGAAGACTCCGACATGCTGGCGGACTGCATTATGCTCTTCTGTGATGCCGACATATTGAATCGGCATATCAAACCCGCCGAAAGGCGACATAAGCGCCCCCTGTTTCACATGGCGGTCATGAAGACAGGTTTTTTGAAGATTTTCTTCCATGCTTATTTGTTGTTTTTTATCCGGTTAGAATTAAGGTGGTGGATGCGTGGAATACTTCTTCTATAACGCCTTTTTCATCACGTTGGGAAAGTGTCCCCGAAATCCACCCCAAAGTTAACACTATATGTCGTAATTGCCAAATTTTCCTTTTCTATTTTTCATTCTCCTATTTCCTTACTACTTTTGCATATTATTTCGATCCCGTCAGAGCACTTCGGTGTTATTAGGATCTTCTTTATATAGATAGGTCTGCCAAGATGAATCTCCCGTTTTTTTTGTCCCGAAAGCTCTCTCTTTCTTCAGAAAAAGGTAAAAGCACTCCTGCCATCAAAGTGGCGATTATTGCCGTGGCTCTATCTGTTGGCGTCATGTTGGCATCTATTGCTGTGGTCAGCGGTTTTAAGCGTGAAATAACCGATAAGATTTCAGGTTTTAATTCCCATCTCACGATTTCTGTTATCCCGATGGCTGAAGAGGAGAGTAATGTATTGACACTTACTCCTACCCTCAGAAAAATACTTGATGAAAAAGATTATATCACCGATTATTCCGTTCAGGCGGCAATGCCGGCTGTACTTAAGACTGACAGTGATTTTAAGGGAGTGTATATCAAAGGTCTTGACAGTGAGTCATTGCGTTCCTTTTTAGCTGAAAATCTTGAAGAGGGTGAGATGCCGGATTTTTCAGATAAGGGGTATGAGAAGAAGGTAATAATATCAAGGGTTGCTTCCGATCAACTCGGTCTGAAACCGGGCGATAAGATCGACACCTATTTTATGTCAGATGATCTTCGCGTCAGGAAGTTGGATGTGGCGGGTGTTTTCAATTCCCATTTCGATGCCTACGACAATCTCTATATTTATGGAGCTCTCCCTTTGATTCAGTCATTAGGAGGGTTGAATTCGAGCCAGGGTGTATCCTTGACAGTGACCACTGATGATTTCTCAAGAATCGAGGAATATGCCGCTGACCTTCAGAAGACTTTAATTTATGCCTTGACACAAGGGGAAGTCTATAAACAGTATCGGGTAGACAGTGCTAAATCTCAGGGTCAGGCTTATTTCAGGTGGTTGGATATGCTTGACCTTAATGTGGTCGTAGTGCTGGTTCTTATGGCGTTTGTGGCTTGTATGACGCTGATATCCGGCATGCTGATTCTTATTCTTGACAAGAAGAAGTTTATAGGCGTCATGAAATCCATGGGATTGGTAAATAAAAAATTGCGTAAAGTGTTTGTGTATCTTGCTATCAGAGTGGGAGCAATCGGACTTTTGATAGGAAATATCGTTATGACGGCTATTCTGTTTTTGCAGGATAAATATCATTTTATTCCGCTGAATCCGGATTCTTATTACATTGATTTCGTTCCGGTAGATCTGAAATGGAGTTCAGTAGTCATTCTTAACGTTGCAATGATTATAGTGATTTATATGGCTCTCATAATTCCGGCGCGTACGGTTTCAAGAATTTCGCCTGCTGAGACTGTAAAGGAGGAGGAGAATTAAGAAGGGTTATTAATGTATGTTTTAACAATAAAAAATAGACTCGACCGTGGCTGATAGGCAACGGTCGAGTCTGTTTTTATAGGGATTGTAATTATTCTTCTTCCTGTGATTCCGCGTACTCTTTGAGGAGTTTATCCTGAACGTCTGTCGGAACAAGTTCGTAAGAAGAGAATGCCATGGTGAAGCTGCTTCGTCCACCTGTGATTGAACTCAAGGATGTGCTGTAATTGGACATCTCTTTCAACGGCACCTTGGCATTGAGTTTCTCAATGCCGTTTTCTGAAGACATACCCATGATGATGCCACGGCGTCCCTGAAGGTCACTCATCACATCACCCATGCTGTCGCTCGGAGTCAGAACTTCTACGTCATACACAGGCTCAAGAATCTTCGGATTGGCTTGCTTGAATGCCTGAGAGAATGCATTTCTTCCGGCAAGACGGAATGATATTTCATTGGAGTCAACGGGGTGCATCTTTCCATCGTAAATCATCACTCGTACGTCGCGTGCGTAGCTACCGGTAAGAGGTCCTTGTTCCATACGATCCATGAGTCCCTTTACGATTGCAGGGATAAAGCGGGCGTCGATGGCTCCTCCGACGATGCAGTTGTAGACAACGAGCTTACCACCCCATTCCAAAGGAATTTCCTGTTTGTCGCGAACATTAAGTTTGAATTCCTGACTTCCGAATTTATAAGTATCGGGTTCCGGCATACCTTCTGTGTAAGGTTCTACAATCAGATGCACTTCGCCGAACTGACCGCTACCACCGGATTGTTTCTTATGACGATAATCAGCGCGTGCTGCTTTTGTGATTGTTTCACGATAGGGGATACGTGGCTCAAGATATTCCACGGGAAGTTTATCGTTGTTTTCGATTCTCCATTTAAGAGTGCGGAGGTGGAATTCACCTTGACCTTTGACGATGGTCTGTTTCAATTCTTTGCTCTGTTCCACAAGCCAGGTGGGATCTTCTTCATGCATACGGGTAAGGATGGCGGAGAGTTTTTCTGCATCGCTTTCAGTCACCGGACGAATTGCACGGGTGTACTTGGGAGCAGGATATTTGATGAAATCAAACTGATAGTCACAACCCTTTTCATCAAGAGTATTGCCTCTGCGGACATCTTTGAGTTTCACGGCTGCACCGAGATCTCCTGCTTCAAGTGTATCGACTGCCGTACGGATCTGTCCGCTGACAGTGAATATCTGAGCAAGTCTTTCTTTCCCACCGCGGGAAACATTATCAAGGTCTACACCGGCTTTGAGTGTTCCGCTCATCACCTTGAAATATGAAACCTCCCCGATATGCGGCTCTACGGAAGTCTTGAAGAAGAATATGGAAAGAGGACCGTTGGCATCGGGAGAAACTTTTTCTCCGTTGATCGTTTCGGGAGCCGGCATATCACTGACAAACGGACATACATTGCCGAGGAACTCCATCATGCGGCGAACGCCCATATCTTTGAGAGCACTGACCACAAATACAGGGAAGATGCTTCTGTCGATAAGACCTTTACGGATTCCTTCGCGCATCTCATCCTCGCTGAGATGACCTTGCTCAAAATATTTATCCATGAGAGTCTCGTCGTTTTCTGCAGCTGCCTCCACCAAAGCATTGTGAAGCTCATTTGCGCGGTCCATCTGATCCTCCGGAATCTCGCTGATGGTAGGCACACCCCCTTCGGGACCCCATTCATATTTCTTCATTAAAAGCACGTCGATCATGGAATGGAAGCCGGGACCTGATTCGAGGGGATATTGAATTGCCACCACTTTAGATCCGAAAACCTCACGCATCTGTTCTATCACGTTGTCATAGTCAGCCTTCTCACCATCCATCTGGTTGAGCGCGAAGATAACGGGTTTCTTAAGTTGTTCGGTCACGCGGAAAGTGTTCTGAGTACCCACTTCAACACCATATTCGCTATCGATTACGAGGACACCGGTGTCGCAGACACCTAATGCCGTATAGCAGTTACCAACGAAATCATCAGCTCCGGGGCAGTCAATTACATTGAGCTTCTTTCCGTTAAATTCTGCATTGAAGACGGTGGAAAATACTGAATAACCATATTCCTTTTCAACCGGGAAGTAATCGGAAACTGTGTTGCCACTTTCAATTGTGCCGCGACGTTTTATAACTCCACACTCGAAAAGCATAGACTCTGCGAGTGTGGTTTTTCCGGAGCCTTTTGATCCTATCAAGGCTATGTTTTTGATTTCGTTAGTTTTATAAATCTTCATTATGGTTAAGATTTTTTTGGTTAAATGTCGATTGATTATGTTTGTTGTCTTAAGAAGCCATAATTCCTTAAAACGGTTGCAATTTATAAAAAATATTGGAGTTCCTTATACTTATTTTTTATGTTATGAAACATAAAATCCCCGGTTTATCCCCTTAAATTCTAAATTTTTATATCTAAATATTGTAAGAACACCAAATAATATGTATTTTTGAGTCGGATTAAGTGCCCGAATGAGTCGGGGTCTAAAACATGTCTCTGTATATTCACATTCCATATTGTGCGCATAAATGTCCTTACTGCGATTTTTATAGCGCCGGTGTCCGTCAGGCTGATTGGAAGCTATATGTAGATGCTCTTATTGCCGAGGTGAATGCCCGTAAAGATGAACTGATTTCTCTTCCCGGAACCATATATTTCGGTGGGGGTACCCCCTCTAAAATGCCTGATCCTGAACTTAAACGTTTCTTTATGCATTTATCATCTATTTTCGGAGATATGAGTGCTGACCGGGAAATCACCATGGAGGTTAATCCTGACGACGTATCTTTGGAGCGCGCTTTGAAATGGCGCGAAATGGGGATAAATAGAATCAGTATCGGTGTTCAAACTTTTGATGATAATCTTTTATCTTCATTAGGAAGGAAACATTCCGGGGAGACGGCATATAACGCTTTAAAGACTATTGGCTCTGTATTTGAAAACGTTTCAGCGGATTTAATCTTTGCATTGCCGGGACAGACTATTCAATCTTTAAAATCCGATCTCGACAGACTCTTTACATTGCCGGTGCCCCCTCGTCATGTCTCTGTCTATGCTTTAATGTTTGAGCCGGGTACGGCTTTCTCCCACCTGCTTGAATCCGGAAGATTGACTCCACAAGATGATGCGACATATGTAGAAATGTATAATCTGATTACTCACTTTCTCAAGGAGCATGGTTATCGTCACTACGAGTTGTCAAATTATGCACTTCCCGGTTATGAATCACGCCACAATACAGGTTACTGGACAGGCAGACCATATTTAGGGATTGGTCCGTCTGCCCACAGTTATGACGGATTCCGCGCACGACGTGCCAATCCGCGTGATGTCAGGGGATATCTTGAATCTGCGTCCACCGAATTTAAACTCCCTTTTTATACTGAGGAGATTTTGAATGATTCCGAAATCAGAGAGGAATATCTGCTGACACGGTTGCGGCTTGAGGAAGGAATTGATTTAAGCGATTTCTCAGTGCGATTTGGTGAAGAGGAACTTGATTATTTATTGAAACGCGCTGAAATTAACATTAAGTCGGGTTTGCTGAAAAATACTTGCGGGAGGCTTTCGCTAACTTCTGAAGGGGTAATGATTTCAGATGAAATAATATTGTCTTTGGCGTAAATCATATCCCTTAGGCAGTGTTGGTTTTGAAAAGTTCCACTGATATTTACTCAGTCCATAGAACTAAACGGGCGCTAAAACTTCGTCTCATAAAAAATGGCAACCGACTGAAAAATCGATTGCCATTCCATATTATATTCGAGATGCTGATTATCTGATGAAGAGAAGTTCACGATATTTCGGGAGAGGCCAGATCTCGTTATCCACCATCAGTTCAAGATCATCAATGCTCTTGCGGATCTTTTCCATCAATGGTGCCACAGTGTCGTGATATGCGATTGCTTTTTCACGTCCGCTTTCTATGCGGTTCGCAACCCTGCGGTTATCGATCATCTGCTCCACATCCTTCTTGATAGAGGCCATATTTTCAGCCATCTCCTCAATGGCGCTCATATCCTGTCCGGCGATCTTTTCAGCCTTCTCGTCATTGAAAAGTTGTTTGATTTTAAAGACATTATCGAGGAGTAAACTTTGATAACGGGTAGCAGCCGGAAGAACGTGATTGATTGCAAGATCACCAAGTACGCGGCTCTCGATCTGAATCTTCTTGGTGTACATTTCCCACTTCACTTCATTGCGGGCTTCGATCTCTTTGCGGGTGAAGACACCGGCTTTTGCAAACATCTCGACAGATTCAGGCTTGAGGTAAGTGTCATAAAGGAGCGGAGCGGAGCTTTCTACATCAAGTCCTCTCTCTTTAGCTTCAACTTTCCATTCGTCGCTATATCCGTTTCCATCGAAGTGGATGGGTTTGGAATCGATAACCAGTTTGGTGACTTCTGCCATAATAGCGGAATTCAGACTCTCTCCGTTTGCAACCCGGGCATCAACTTTGTCGGCGAATTCATCCAGCTGGGCGGCTACACACGCATTCAGGGCGATCATTGCGGAGGCATTGTTCGCGGAGCTTCCCACGGCACGATATTCGAATCTGTTTCCGGTGAAAGCAAACGGACTGGTGCGGTTGCGGTCGGTATTATCGATCATCAGCTCCGGAATCTGGGCTAAGTCGAGGTTCATTTGTCCTTTTTCAGAAAGATTCAAAGCTTCTTCAATCTCCCCTTTTTCGATTTTGTCAAGGAGACTGCTGAGCTGGGTGCCTAAGAACATCGAAATGATTGCGGGGGGAGCCTCGTTTGCTCCGAGACGATGTGCATTTGTGGCATTAATGATGGAGGCTTTGAGAAGTCCGTTGTGTTTGTGAACGGCTGCCATCACGTTTGCCACGAAGGTGATGAATTGTAAATTGCGTTCCGGTGTTTTCCCGGGTGCGAATAGAAGGACACCGCGATCTGTGCCAAGGCTCCAGTTGTTATGCTTCCCGGATCCGTTGATACCGGCAAATGGTTTTTCATGAAGGAGAACGCGGAAGTTATGGCGGCGTGCAACTTCGCTCATAAGCGACATCAGCAGAAGGTTATGGTCATTGGCGAGGTTTGTCTCTTCAAAGACAGGCGCCAGCTCAAACTGATTGGGTGCAACTTCATTGTGGCGCGTCTTGGCGGGGATGCCGAGTTTGTGGCATTCTATTTCAAGATCAAGCATGAAAGCTTCGACACGGCTTGGGATTGCCCCGAAATAGTGGTCTTCGAGCTGTTGATTCTTAGCACTCTCATGACCCATCAATGTGCGTCCGGTCATTACCAAATCAGGACGGGCAGCATAAAGGGCCTCGTCAACGAGGAAGTATTCTTGCTCCCAACCCAGGTAGCTGTTGACGTGCTTCACATCCTCGTCAAAATAGCGGGCTACACGGGTGGCTGCTTTGTCAACACTGTTGAGAGCTTTGAGAAGGGGAGTCTTGAAATCAAGGCTTTCTCCTGTGTAGGAGATGAAAATTGTCGGGATACAAAGAGTATTGTCAAGAATGAAGGCGGGAGAGGAGATGTCCCATGCGGAATACCCGCGTGCTTCAAATGTGTTGCGGATACCTCCATTTGGGAATGAGGATGCATCGGGTTCCTGTTGCACGAGGAGTTTCCCGCTGAAGTTTTCAATCACTCCACCTTTCCCGTCATGGTCGATAAAAGCATCATGCTTTTCGGCAGTTCCGTTTGTCATGGGTTGGAACCAGTGGGTGTAATGGCGCGCGCCGTTGTCTATTGCCCAGCGCTTCATGCTGTCTGCCACACTGTCTGCCACAGAGCGTGAGATACTCTTCTTATTGTCGATTGCGTCAATAAGGGCTTCAAATGTATCTTTAGGAAGATACTCAAACATCTTTCGGCGATCAAATACTTGACAACCATAATATTCCTCGGGTCTTTCCTTTGGAATATCTACTTTTACCGCTTTGCGTGAGGAAGCGTCCATCACGCTTTTAAACCTAAGATCTGACATAAAATTATCTGTAAAAACGATATGATTACTATTCTTTTAGAGAGGAGAGGGATTTTATCCGTTGCATGGCTTCATGGGTCAGTTCCGGGGTATTGAACCCTGTGAACCTTACATACCCTTCACCGTTTTTCCCGAATCCCACACCGGGTGTCGTGCAGATTCTACACTCATCGAGGAGTTTTTCGAAGATTTCCATTGACCCTGAATCTCCTTCTTTAGGAGTTGCCCATACGTATGGTGAATCAGTCGCTCCCCATACTCTGAAGCCTGCCTTGGAGAGCTCAGCTCGAATAAGTGCTGCGTTTGAAAGATAAAGATCGGTGGCGCGTTTTATCTCTTTTTGACCTTCAGGTGTATATAATGCGTGTGCCCCGGCTTGGACTATGTATCCTATACCATTGAATTTGGTGGTCTGACGTCTCATCCATAGAGGATGAAGAGGATATTCCCCATCAAGACCGTTTTTGATTTTCAATTTGCGTGGCACGATTGTATATCCGCATCTGACTCCGGTGAATCCTGCCGATTTAGAGAAACTCCTGACTTCAATCGCACATTCATCAGCACCATTAATTTCATAGATGGAGCGAATCACTCCCGGTGTCCTGACGTATGCTTCATAGGCAGAGTCAAATATAATGAGAGATTTGTGTTCGCGTGCATAATCCACCCATTTTTGCATATCTTTCTTAGTCATTGCGGTCCCTGTCGGATTATTGGGTGAACAAAGGATTATTACGTCCGGTCGGGTCGTGGGAAGTGGAGGTATGAAGTCATTGTCAGGTGATGCATCAAGATAAATGAATCGGGAAAAACGTCCGTTGTCTGTCGGGTTGCCTCCACGTCCGAACATTACATTTGTGTCAGAATAGACGGGATAGCCGGGATCTGACAATGCGACGGTACAATCTGTCGAGAGTATATCTCCAAGATTTCCCAGATCGCTTTTTGCACCATCACTGATGAAAATATCTTCAGCTTCAATATTGAGACCACGATTTTGATAATCTTGCTCCGCGATGGCTTTTCTCAAGAATTCATATCCTTGCTCAGGTGCGTATCCGCGAAACCCCTGGGGAGTGGACATTTCCTTTATCGCTTCGGTCATAGCGTTCGCTACAACCGGAAACAGTGGGAGAGTCACATCTCCTATATCCATCCTTATGACTTTTTCGCCCGGATGGGTATTTTCAAAATCGCGTCTGCGCCGACCGACTTCAGTGAAGAGATATGAGGTGGGGAGAAGCAGGAAGTTTTTGTTGATCATTTTATTAATCTGATAATCCTGATTATCGGTTTCCGTTACATTTATAAATAATAAAAACCGGTTGCCACTGTTTCAGCGGGACCGGTCATTAATACCTTATCAGTAGCCGTATTATATTCGATGGTAAGAACTCCACCTAAAAGATGGACATTCACTTTATTATTGAGGAGACCTAAGATAATTCCGGCCACTACGGCTGCACAGGAGCCGGTGCCGCAGGCTAAGGTCTCTCCTGAACCTCTTTCCCAGACTCGCATGGAGATGTTGTCTCTGTCAATTATCTTGATAAACTCGATATTTGCATTTTCAGGCCACATCTCATGGGTCTCCAAAATCGGTCCGAACCCTAATACCGTGTCATCGTCTAAGTCGTCTGAGACTATAACCCCATGTGGATTACCCATGTTCACTGCTGTTATCTCAAATCTCCTCTCTTTTATTTTGAGTGGCTTTCTTATCACCGGTTTCCCTGTGGTAGCGTTGACCGGTATTTCTTCAGCATTAAGCCTGGGAGAGCCCATATCCACTGTCACACTCTTTATCAATCCTGTGTCGTCGGGGTGGAGAGTAAGGTATTTAATTCCCCCTTTTGTTTCGAGCGAGAGTGAGGTCTTGTCGGTGAAATGGTTATCATAAAGATATTTCCCGATACATCTCGTGGCATTTCCACACATCTGCGCCTCAGACCCGTCTGCATTGAATATTCTCATCGCAAAATCAGCAACCGATGAAGGGAGGATCAGTACCATTCCGTCTCCACCTACACCGAAATGGCGGTCGGAGATTCTACGAGCCAATTCCGAAAGGTTTTCCGGGAGCAGGGATTGTTGTTCAGAAGTGAGAAGGGGGATATATACATAGTCGTTGCCGGCTCCATGCATCTTTGCAAATGCAATCTTAGCAGGTGCCGGAGTTGAAAAAAGACTCATGTATTAAGAAGTTTAAATCCGTAAATATCAGTGCCTTCCAAAAAGAATATTGCAGTAAAATTTGACAGGAAGGATAGAAAAACCAAAAATTACGGACACAAAGGTAATAATTTTTAATTAATCAAACAAATTTTTTTCATCCGACTTTTAAATCTGACTTACAAACAACTTAAGTCTGACTGATTTTCTAACAAAAATGTACATAAAGAAAGGTTCGGACTCATTCGGGTCCGAACCTTATAAATATGAATACTGAGAGTCAGTGATTATTCAGCTGATTCTTCAGCGTGTTTTTTATTGAGTCTGTCTTTGAGATTCTTTTTAGCCTGAGCAGCTTTTGAGTTGGATTCTTCTACAATCTCGTTTGCTTTGTTCTTAGCTGCATCCATTACGCTGTTAGCTTTCTTTTCAGCAGCCGCTTTAGCGTCTTCTACTTTCTGAGCAGCTGTTTCTTTAGCTTTAGTAGTTTTCTCAGCAGCGCGGGTAGTTGCTTCAGCTTTTTCTTCTACTGCGATAGCAGCTTCTTCAGCTTCAATCTTAGTGGAATCTTCAGCGATAGCAGCTGTGTCCTCAACGAGTTCCATGCTGTCTTCTACAACAGCTGAATCTTCATTCTCTGCAGCTTTGTTGCCACCACATGCAGTTGCAACCATAAGCATTGCAGCTGCAGAAAGGAACATAAATGATTTTTTCATTTCAGTATATTTTTAGGAGATTATTTTTTTACCATTTTGCTTGCAGCAGCCTTGGCTTTTGAAAGATAATCAGCAGCCTTAGTTGCGGGTTTTGTCCAGTAAGCACCGAATACATCGTCATCAACAACATCGATAGTTACTTCCTGTGTGCCGTTGGTGTAAAGGATATCATCAGCGTTGTCATCATATTCATAATATTGTTCAAGCCAATCTGTGAGTGCGTCAATATCATCATCATTTGAATAATTGGCAAGAAGTGTGGATGCGTAAAGTCCGTTTGCATCAAAGAGATATTGGTATGCAGGATAAGAGAAAGTTGCGAGATCCGTGTAGTAACGAAGATCTGTGTCTGTTGAGTTAGCTGCATCAAGTTCAAAGCCTTTAAATGTAGCTTTTACTGTAGCTGCATCTTTACCCCAAACGATGAAAGGCATGATGAAGTCATTGTTGGCAGGAATAACTGTAACCTTGATCTGGTCTGTTTCACCTTTCCAAGAAGCAGTGATTGTGCATGAACCAACGTGGTTGGCAGTTACTTTACCATTTTTGTCAACAGTTGCAATGAAATCGTTATCTGTCATCCAGGTAACATCTTTAGATTCAGTTGCTGAGAGTTGAGCGGTTTGATCCCATTTTACTTCGATATCATCGCTTTGGATAGCGAAACCATCTTCTGTGTCATCACCGCATGATGCAAATCCGAGGGGAAGAGCCACTGCGAGTAAAAGAGCAAATTTTTTCATTTGTCGTTTAATTAAGTTATAGTGAATAAAAAATTATTGATAGTCAATCCAAACGTAACTGCAAAGTTATACCTTTTTTTCTTAATATCCAAAAAAAGTAAAAAATTGATATTAAGATGACTTTCTCAACAGACTTTTCAATTGCCGGTGAGTAGCCGATTCATTATAAATCGTTTGGTCAATTCGATATTTGGGCAACCGCAGAGTGATATTTGGCCATATTGACGGATTTCCGGATGGCTTTCCATGCCTTGCGTCCGATCTCGTTTTCTGAATATTCCCAGAAGGGCTTGATCTTTGACAGGATCTGATGATCACCACATAGGTTGCCGCTGTAATAATTCAATAAGTCTCTATGGAATATAAGTAATTTTTTCAAGCGTTTCTCTTTATCCCATTCCTCTTTAGAAAGGATTTCGGAAAAGATTGAAGGTCGAGCAAGAGCTCCGCGACCAATCATTATTCCTTTAATGTCAGGAAATTCTGACATTATCTTATCTGCATCCGCGGGAGTGAGAATGTCTCCGTTATAAATGACCGGATTTGTACTTGATGTCAGGAATTCTTTAAATTTTTCAAGATTTGGTTCGCCTGTGTATTGCTGACGCGCTACGCGCGGATGGAGTGTAATGTGGCGGAGCTTCAGGGTATTCAAGACCGGAAGAAGCTGTTTCCATTCATCTGTATCATTTAGGCCGAGTCTGGTTTTGACGCTGAATGAGATTTCCGGATTATTATTCACAGTCTCTGCTACTCCCAGCGCAAGCTCTTTATTCAGTATGGTGGCTGCACCGCGCCCACGTGCGGTCTGAAGTGGGAAGGGACAGCCCATATTCAGGTCAATCCTTTTGAATCCCTGTTCTTTAAGCGCATTGACGAGAATATTGAGTTCTTGAGCATCGCGAAAAATTATCTGAGGTATAAGCTCAATTCCATCAGTGAAGTCGTGGTCAAGACTTTTTAAGTCCTGGCGCCTTATCCCATCACCCTCCACACGGATAAAAGGTGTATAATATGTTTGGTCAGCACCATAATGTCTGGAATGCATCATGCGGTATGGTGCATCCGTGTGTCCTTGAACAGGTGCAAAATGAAATTCCATAATTAAATATTTCTTTTCCTGATTCCTCACTCCTTCCGGCATCTTTCAAACTTAAGATTCCTTAAAGCGGTCAGCTTTTCCCGGGCCAGAAAGCGAAGCAGACAGCTGCTACGAGACATAGGAATGCGCAGACATGATTCCACTGGAGTTTCTGCCCCTGAAAGAGGAGCATGGCAACGACCGTGAAAACGGTTAGCGAAACCACCTCTTGAATCACTTTCAGCTCTATGAGAGAGAAGGGACCGCCGTTACCGTTGAAACCAATCTTATTTGCAGGGATCATGAAGATGTATTCAAAGAATGCAATTCCCCATGAAAGGGCAATAATTGCAAACAAAGGCCAATTTTTCGCCGGACCGTCCTGCTCAAGTTTCAAATGTCCATACCATGCGAAAGTCATGAAGACATTTGAGATAATGAGTAGGAGAATTGTTATTATCTTGAGTTTCATCTACGCCTAATATCAATTCTTTTGATTCAGTGCGTCAACGACTTTTTCTGCAAGTGCGTCTATGGCTGTCTGTGTGTCATCGGTGGGAGCCATCTTCACCGTAAAACTGTCTACCGGCTCCATCCCGAGAATCCCTGCATATTCGTTAAGTTTCTTGGCGGCTGCCGGTGCCCATGTAAATTCACCAAATGTGGCAAGAACCTTATTTTTAAGTTCACGTGTCACAAGAGCGTCAAGGAAAGTCTGCACAGGTGGGAACAAAGTCATTGAGTAAGTAGGCGAACCGATGATAAGTCCTTGATATTTGAAAGTGTCAGCAAGGATATAGCTTATATCGGTATACGATACATTATGAAGTTTAACCTGTTTTATTCCTCTTGCGCGTATTGCACGTGCAATTTTCTCGGCTACTCCCTCAGTGGTGCCATACATTGAACCGTAGACAATTGTAACACCCTTTTCCCCTTCGTGGCGACTCAGACGATCTGTCAGGTCGATGGCGCGAGACAAGTAATCATGCCATACAGGTCCGTGGGTGGAGCAAATATAATCCGGTGTCAGACCTGTATCCTGCACTTTTTTGAGAGCATTCTGAACGAAACGTCCATATTTACCTACAATATTCGCATAATAGCGATACATCTCTTCAAAGTAGAGTTCCACATCAAATTCGTAGTCTACAACTCCACCATTGAGTGCTCCGAAAGTGCCGAATGCATCTCCGGAGAAGAGCACGTGCTCCTCTTCACACCAGGTCATCATTGTTTCCGGCCAATGCACCATCGGGGTGAGGATAAATTTTAAAGATATGTCGCCGAGTGAAAGAATTTCTCCGTCGGCAATCTCCTGCATACGTGAATCGTCAATTCCGTAATAACCTTTCACCATCCCTAATGTCTGTCGGTTACCGATAAGTTTAAGTTCAGGATAGTGATCGAGAATAACCGGTATCCCACCGGAATGATCCGGTTCCATGTGGTTGATAACCAAGTATGCCACCGGTGTGTCACCCACTATATTATGGATATGTGATATTAGGTCTTCGCATTTTGATATTTCCACACAATCAATAAGTGCCACCTTTTCTCCTTTCACGATGTAGGAATTATAGCTGACTCCGTTAGGAAGAGGCCAAAGTCCTTCGAATCGGGTAGTGGTGTGATCATCCACACCTACATAAAATATCCTGGGTGTAATTTCTCTGATATTCATAACAGTAATTTTATGACATGAACCATCGCCATGTATTAAATCATCCTGAAATATTTTGCAAAGTTAAATAATCTCCGCTTCTTTTCAAATGTTTTTTGCATAGGATTTCCAATAGATAGTCTGTTGGTTTTTCAGGTCTGAATTTTATAAAACTTCGGCAGCTGCAAATAGGCGGCGGTAATATTCTGCCTTTTTCTCGAGAGGGAGGGGATATGCCCGGCTGGTGGAGGGCATTCTCCAGATGTCAAGACCG
The DNA here is from genome assembly GCA_964521885.1 of uncultured Sangeribacter sp. Lineage (GTDB taxonomy): Bacteria > Bacteroidota > Bacteroidia > Bacteroidales > Muribaculaceae > Lepagella. Next base: position 22,619 of record CAZFUF010000016.1, read on the forward strand.
GAGTCCGAGATAATATGTTCCCCCATTTTAGGCGCGGAAGTACCGGTAATTTCTGCAATCACACCAGCCGCTTTTTCTCCCGTTGTGGCTATAGTGTGACATGATGGTATCCGCTTAAGCAGAGCTTGTAGGTTCACCGGCTCCAGTATCTTTAGAAAAGCGTCCGAGGCGTTCCCTTTGAGACGTTGAATCCTATACCCTGTATCGTTCATGGCGATTCCCTTTTCCGTGAGAAGACGTTTAATCCCGTTCAAATCGAATTGACGGGTATTACGATCATAAAAGGTATCTCGGTCGCCGAAAAATATCAATCCCATCATAAACCAGAAATCGTTGGTGCGATTCGGGTAGTAAAAATCCATTGACCATCGTCTTTGAGGTGGAGGGAAAGTGCCCATTATCAGAACTTTGGCATCCTTTGGAGTGAACGGTTCCCATGGATGGATTTCTATGTCAGGTTCAAAAATATCCATATCGAATTTTTTTACTAATTTTGTATCACTCGACTGAAGTTTTTTTGCAACTCAAGACCATGCGGTTTGAATGGAGCAATCAGATGTCAGTCATGTTTTCAACAACTTAACATTCCACCCGGTTCAATCGTATTGATCACTAAATCAACTGATAAAATGTTAGACCTGATAACGCTTGCACTCTTTGATGCCAATCAGTTTTTCCAATGGTTTGTAGCTCATGCTAGTTATATTTTCGTCTTTGTCTTTATGACGATAGAGAGCTCGTTCATACCTTTCCCCAGCGAAGTGGTTGTTCCCCCTGCCGCATATCTTGCGTGTCGTCATATAGGAGCAGGGGAGGATATGAATGTCTATATGGTGGTCGTGATGGCGACTCTGGGAGCGCTTTGCGGTGCTTTCATCAATTATTATATTTCGCTTTGGGTCGGACGTCCTCTTATATATAAGTTTGCTGACAGTCGTATCGGAAGGGCATGTATGATTACTCCTCAGAAGGTAGATAAGGCAGAGCAATATTTTGACAAGCACGGTGCAATCTCAACTTTCATCGGTCGACTTATTCCCGCAATTCGTCAGCTTATATCTATCCCTGCCGGTATTTCCAAAATGAATGTCGGCACCTTTGCTATGTTTACCGCGCTGGGTGCTTTAGTCTGGAACATTATCCTCGCGACTCTCGGATGGTGGCTTTCAATCAGTGTAGACCCGGCGGATCTTTTTGCAAAAGTGGAGGAATACAATACTTATCTGACCTACGGCGGATATGCCCTCGCCCTTATATGCATTCTCTTTATCCTTTACAATGCATTCAAACCTAAAAAAGACTCACTCAAAAAGATTAAATGATTTTTTTGATTGGAGCTTTTATCTTATCATGTATAATGACGGAGAATAAGACCCTCATTTTTTTATGAGGCGGATTAGTTGAATCCGCTTCAGAGGGCTTTTAGTGAAGAGATTGTAGAGAGAGGATCCGTGGATGTGAATACATAGTTGCCTGCCACGAGGATATCAGCCCCGGCTTCTGCGAGAAGGGGTGCGGTGTGGTCATTGACTCCTCCATCAACTTCTATAAGTGCCTGAGATCCGGTGCGGGTAATTAATTCCTTGAGCTCCCTTATTTTGGCAAGGGAGTGAGTAATGAATTTCTGTCCGCCAAATCCGGGATTTACCGACATTATCAATACCATATCGACATCGCTGATAATATCCTGAAGAAGCATGACGGGAGTCGCAGGGCATAATGTCACACCGGCTTTCATCCCGGCTTCCTTGATATGGCTGACAGTACTGTGAAGATGAGTGCAAGCCTCATAATGTACATTCATTATCTCAGCTCCTAAATCTCTCACCTGTGAGATCCATCTCTCGGGTTGGACAATCATCAGATGGACATCAAGAGGTTTGGAGCATACTTTCGCCACAGATTTCATCACCGGGAACCCGAAAGAAATATTGGGCACAAATACTCCATCCATTACATCAAGATGAAGATAGTCAGCTTCACTTGCATTGACCATCTCGATGTCCGGTTTAAGATTAGCAAAATTGGCTGCAAGCAATGAGGGTGCTATTTTCATGGGTAGTCTAAATATTGGGTATTAATCTATTGTGTTCAACTGCCAACTCGCAGAGTGGCGTCTTGACTATTGATCTTCCGGATTTATCATTTTGAGAAATTCATCTTCATCCACAAGTGGAATTCCCAGAGCTTCACATTTGACCTTTTTAACCGGCCCCATATTCTCTCCGGCAAGCACAAATGTGGTTTTTTTCGAGATGCTTCCGGCATTCTTCCCTCCGTTACGTTCGATAATCTCTTTATATTCATCGCGGCTGTGTTGACGGAATGTCCCTGAGATGACAATTGTTTTCCCTGCAAGAGAATCCCCCGGAGGAGTCATCTTATCCGCTGATAATTGCATCTGAACGCCTGCTGCCGTAAGCCTGTCGATGGTGCTGACGTTAATCGGATTCCGGAGATAATCATATATACATTGTGCTATGATTGGTCCGACATCAGGAATCGAGGTAAGTTCTTCCACCGACATGGCGCGCATTGTCTCCATGCTCTTGACCGCCATTGCAAGACGCTTTGCTGTGGTTTCTCCGACATTGGGTATCGACAGAGCATAAATGACACGTTCAAACGGTCGGCTGAGTGAGTCCTTGATGCCGGTCAAAATCCTTTCAGCACTCTTCTCTCCGATGCGGTCAAGTGTGGAAAGTTTTTCCATATCAAGGTCATAGAGATCCGCAACATTTTTTACAAGACCGCTCGAATAAAGAAGCTGGGCTGTTTCCTCTCCGATTCCATCTATATCCATCATGCGGCGGGCTGCAAAATGTTCTATCTTACCCGTAATCTGGGGAGGACACCCGAAATGATTGGGACAACACCATGCGGCTTCTCCATAAATACGTTCCAGTGGTGTGCCACATTCAGGACAGACTTTCACAAATTCCACCCGGGGGGCATCCTCTTTTCGACGTGCTTTGTCCACACCGGTGATTTTAGGAATAATCTCACCCCCCTTCTCCACATAGAGCCAATCGCCTTCATGTATGTCAAGTTCCTGAATTATATCATCATTATGGAGTGAGGCCCGCTTAACTATTGTTCCGGAGAGTAACACAGGTTCAAGATTGGCAACCGGTGTCACGATTCCCATTCTCCCGGTTTCAAAAGATACAAACCGGAGGGGGGTGCAAGCATTCTCAGGATTGAATTTATAAGCAATTGCCCAGCGTGGACTTTTTGCGGTGTACCCGAGATTCAGTTGCTGACGCAAAGAATTGACTTTGAAAACCAAACCATCCGTGGCTACCGGGAGATGACGTCTCTGTTCATCCCAATAATCTATAAATTCATTGACATCATCAAGGGAAGACAGGAGCTTCATGTTTTTAGAAACCCTAAATCCCCAGTTCCGGGCGGCGACCATATTGTCGTAATGATTGTCATAGGGAAGATTATCGCTCAACAGATAATAGAAACGGGCATCCAGATGTCTGCGCGCAACTTCACGTGAATCTTGCATCTTTAGAGTGCCGGAAGCAGCATTGCGCGGGTTAGCGAAGAGTGGCTCTTCGTTATATGCGCGTTCTGCATTCAGCTTTTCAAATACCTCCCAGGGCATCAATATCTCACCGCGAATCTCAAACTCTTCAGGCCAATCACCGGGTTGAAGTTTCAGCGGAATGCTTCGTATTGTCTTGACATTGGCTGTCACATCATCCCCTTGCGTACCGTCTCCTCGGGTCACGGCCCTCACCAGTTCACCGTTTCTATATGTGATGGAGATGGAGGTGCCGTCGAATTTGAGTTCTCCTACAATTTTGAATTTCTCACCTTCAAGAGCCCGGCGGATTCTTTCGAACCAATCATCCACTTCATCAATGCTGTAACTGTTGGCAAGAGACATCATCGGGCGAGCATGGATCACGTGTTCGAAACCTTTAGTCAAATCAGAGCCAACGCGTCTGGTGGGTGACAACGGATCATCAAACTCCGGATATTCCTTCTCAAGCGCTTCGAGCTCTTTTAGAAGAAAATCAAAATCTTTATCCGATATTTCCGGTTGATTGAGGATATAATAGTTGTGGTTATGGCGATGAAGCTCATCGCGCAATTGAAGAATCCGTTTCTCCGCTTCTTCTCGGCTCATGATTTTTAACTTAAATTGTTTACTAAAAAGGGTGAACCCCTTTCCTGATACAAATGTAGATAAAAAAACGGGATAGTGCAAAGAATCACAAGAATCACTATCCCGTTTTTTCAGATGTCAATTATCATAGAGTGGTTTTGAGAGTCTTTACATTTCCATTGCAATCAACCGCCTTAACAATATATATACCTTTGTCAAGACCGGTGGAGAAAGATCCTTCCCCGGATGTCGAGAAAAGAAGCTGACCTGCCGTGTCATACACAGCTGTCGTTGTCACTGTCCCTTTCACAACTAAGACTCCATTGCCGGGTGTGCTGATTTCAAAGTTAACGTCGGCTACATCCTCGACACCCATTCCCTTTGAAGACTTAATTACAAACGTATCATCGGATAAATCTCCGCTTGTGCGTCCTAATGCAAACCATTCAAGATTCGCGGGTGCGCTTGGCATCCCTGTGCAGACGATATCTTCCCAAATCTCCAGAAGATTCTCATTTTCATCTTCCTCATATCCGACAAGGACACTTTCCGTCATCTCGTCTACGATATATTCGTAGGTCGCCTCATCTATCATTTTGCAATAATCTTCAATCGGCATGAAACTGTTAATATTACCTGCCGGTGCGATATATGCCTTGATTACGCTTATATCCTGATCCACCATCACTGCGAGCATATCGCGGTCCTGATTGATCCAATGTGCCCTCAGACTTATTTCTGTATCGGATAGGGTTATACTTCCATCATTAAGGTCGAATAGAGCGGGAGAATACTTATATGTTTCGCCAAACCAGGTCGGGGGAGCATCAAGATCTACTTTTTGCGCTGTGGCATAAAGATATTTCCCGTCAGGAGTAATATAGAGCTGGTTCATCAAGAAAGTCGTGTTTTTTGCCATGACGGATTGCACAAGTTCCGTATAGTTGTCGAATGCAGTTTCCCAGGCGTCATGAATTCTATTATATTCCTCAAGATCTTTGGTATATTGCTCTGCTTGTGCAGCAGTCATATAATCTGTCGGATTCGGTTCCGGACCATCACCTTCATAGAAAGCGGAGAGGGCGTCCTGATATTCCATAGCTTTCTGTGCTGTCATATAATCACCGCATTTCCAGAGGGGATCTTCCGGACCTTCATATTCACCGGGATATTCTGGAAAAACAACACTGTCGGGATTGACAAGCTCATTGGCGAGCACTTTCATAGACCATTCGCCATCTGCACCTTTGACGCAGACAAATGGCTGGCATCTGGTTCCGAAATAGTCCACCATCAATCCTCCCACTACTGTTCCATCTTCACTGACGGCATTCCCTAATGCGTATGTCGGGACTCTTCCGGTGAAATCTTTTGTAGGGTATGGGAGACGGACAGGATTACTATACGTGCCGTCTTCCTGACGAACCCATAACACGGGAACCTGGCCGACCTGTCCGGAAGTATAGCCGCCATTGAAAATATTACCGACTATATATTTGCCGTCTGAAGTGATACTGTTGGCTGTATAGCTGGCATATTCGGAAGTGTCCGGAGTCGGGAGCACTGTCCAAGTGCCATTCTCTCCCCCTTCGGGACGCCAGTAAGCGGCTTCGCTCAGTGTGCGTCCTCCGACGATCGTTCCATCGTTGGCGACACAATTTCCATTCCCTATACAATAATATTCGTCACTCCATTCATCAAAAACTTCAAATTTATAAAGTTTCTTAGTGACTGTATTGTAGAATGAAATATTAGGATCCTGTGCTCCTGCAATCCACTCTCCGTTGGGAGAGGTATATTGCGCATTTATTTCCGCAATAGAGTAGCATTCCGATTCAGCTGACATTGTGGCAACTGCTATCGCACATACGCTAAATAGTAAAGTTTTTTTCATAGTTAATCGTTTTATATTGATAAAGTAAAGTTGCCGCGACAACTTCATGATAACTTTTTTTGATCGCTAAATCATCAAACGGATAATCGAGAGAAGCCGGAGATTCAGGTATGATACTGTCTCCCCTTATTTTTCAGGAAATATCAATCCGTACATCTATCATTTATCCATTATTCAAAAAAGGATATTCCACTTTCCAAAGATAGAGGGCTCCCGGAGGCATGGAAGTCCCGGCGGCACATCTGTCTTTTTTATCGATTATTCGTTTAAAATCGGTGATTGATATTTTATGCCGTCCCACATCTACAAGTGTCCCGACAATGGCTCGTACCATATTTCGCAAGAACCTGTCGGCAGTAATGGTAAAGACGATTCCGCCTGTAATGCTCCCTTCTCCTAAATCAATTCTTATCTCCTCCCATTTTGCGCGCGTCACATGGCAGATATTGGTCTTGGCATCTGAATGGAGTTTGGCAAAGGATGTGAAATCGTCGGTTTGAAGCAATATATCGGCGGCTTTGTTCATCAATTCCACATCTAATGATGCCGGGGAACGCCATGCAAGGGTGCCTGTAAAGGGATTTTCCTTGAAATAAACGAAATATTTATATGTGCGTGCCGTGGCATCAAAACGTGTATGACAATCGGCATCCACAGGGATAATGTCCTCAATCGTGATAAAGGAACCGCATAGTCTGTCGAGCGAACGGGCGAAGTTAGGGAGATTCCCTATCTCCTCTGAGAGATCGAAATGGGCATACATCTCTCTCGCGCTCACACCGGTGTCGGTTCTGCCGGCACCGGTGATGGCTATCTGCCGGCGTGTAATAATCTGCAAAGCCTCTTCGATGGTTTGCTGCACACTTATTCCGTTTGGCTGACGTTGCCAGCCATGAAAGGGAAGTCCGTTATATGCAAGTTTGATAAAATATCTCATCTCGGAGTACTCTTTAGATCAATAAATACATTAATGGAGATAAGGATGCTGCACCGTGTCGGGATAAGGATCCGTCTATGAAGTGGAAGACCCCTTAAATAATTATCGGGCTGTCTTGCTCGGAGAGGTCAGTCCCGTTCAAGATATGTGATGCCGTAAAGACCGGAGCGATAGATATTGAGGAATTGACGCCCCTCTTCTGATGATATACGCCCTTCCTTTACGGAGCGTGATACCCAAGCCTCAAGATTGCGGACGAGCTTCTTAGGACTATATTCCACGTAATCAAGAACGTCTGCCACCGGCTCTCCATCAATTATCTGCTCTATTTCATATCCATCCTTATTGACCGAAATGTGAACGGCACTTGTGTCTCCGAATAGATTGTGGAGGTCGCCTAAGATTTCCTGATAAGCCCCGACAAGGAATACACCGATATAGTAGTGCTCACCTTTTTTGAGTGCATGAACAGGGAGATACGGGCTGGTGCCTTGCGGACTGACGAAGTGGGCTATCTTACCATCTGAGTCGCAGGTTATATCCTGTATGGTGCATCTGCGTGCCGGTTTCTCATCAAGCCGTTGGATTGGCATGATGGGAAACATCTGATCGATAGCCCATGTGTCGGGAAGTGATTGGAAAAGGGAGAAATTGCAGAAATATTTTTCAGGCAACATTCTCGCGATCTTACGTAATTCTTCGGGTGGGTGTTTCATGCCTGATGTGATGGCATTGACATCCCGCGCCACGGACCAGAATAATTTTTCAACCTGTGCTCTGGTGGTCAAATCAATGAGGCTCAGATTAAACAATTCCAAGGCTTCCTCCCGGATCTGAATAGCATCGTGCCAATCTTCAAATACTCTGGAGGGATTGATCTTATCCCAGATATTATACAGTTCCACCACCAGTTCGTGTGCACCTTCCGGGAGTTCATCTTTTTCATCCCAACTTGGAAGTCCTGCGGTCTCGAGAACTTCGATGATGAGCACCGAGTGATGGGCTGTGAGTGAACGGCCGCTTTCGGTAATGATATTGGGTTGACGGAGTCCATGCTTTACACAAACATCGACAAGAGCGGAGACACTGTCGTTGACATATTCCTGAATGGAATAGTTCATGGAATTTTCACCCGAAGAGCTGCGCGTTCCATCATAGTCAACACCAAGACCGCCACCTATATCGACAAACTCGATATTGAAACCTGCCTTGCTCAGCTGGACATAATATTGCATCGCTTCGCGTAGAGCGTTCTTGATTCGTCGAATTTTGGTGATTTGACTGCCGATATGGAAATGGATAAGTTTCAGGCAATCCCGCATTTTATGTTCCTCAAGGAAAGAAAGGGCATCAAGGAGTTCGCTGACAGTCAATCCGAATTTGCTGACATCTCCTCCCGATTCTTCCCACTTCCCGCTGCCTGATGCGGAAAGTTTAATGCGGATACCTATATTAGGGGTTATCCCGATCCGCTTTGCCACATCCGCTATGAGTTTGAGTTCATTAAGTTTCTCCACGACAAGGATGATCCGACGACCCATCTTCTGGGCTAAGAGCGCAAGCTCAACGTAGTCCTCATCCTTATAACCATTGCAGATTATCAGAGGGTCACCTTGGGTATTGACCGCCAGAACGGCATGCAATTCCGGTTTGCTTCCGGCTTCAAGTCCGACATTATACTTATTTCCATGGCTGACAATTTCCTCCACCACCTGACACATCTGATTGACCTTTATAGGGTAGACGATGAAGTTTTTGGCTTCATAGTTATAAGTCTCAGCCGCTTTGCGGAAACATTGTGAAATTTTGCGGATACGATCGTCAAGAATATCGGGAAAGCGCAGTAAGACAGGTGCGGAGACATCGCGCACTCTAAGATCCTCCATGACTTCTTGGAGGTCAACACCTGCATACCCTTCTCTTGGAGTCACACGAACATGACCTTTTTCGTTTATAGAAAAATATTTCAGACCCCAACCGGAAACATTGTAAATCTCAGTTGAATCTTCAATCCTCCATTTTCTCATTTCTTATTCTTATTCTCTAAGTCGTAGCGGTTGAACTCAGCTTCTGGATGTCCCCAGCAATTCCATTTTTTCAACTACGATTTCAGTTATTTTTCTGGTTATCTTGAATCTATCGGTGTATTCCCTTGTGCGGAGTCTCCCTTCCACATATAGACGCGTCCCCTTGCGGACATATCTCTCGGCAGTGGTGGCGAGAGACCCGGTCATGACCAGAGTATGCCATTCGGTCACCTCTGTCTGCGATGTCCCGACCCGCTCATTTGTAGCAAGTCTGAGATAAGCCACGGCATGCTGCGGCTCGGGGTATCTCATTTCCGGATCATTACCTACATATCCCAATAATATAACTTTATTTACTGACATATCAGGTAGCGATTAATAATTGGCGGATAAAGAGAGTCCGGTCTTTTCGTGTAATCCGCAAAGAAGATTGAAGATATGGATCGCACCCCCAGCGCCACCTCGAATCTTACCATCAAGCATGGCTGAGACTTTTAACTTCCCCGGAAGTGGATTGGAGATGCTGACGATGCATTTATTCGTGCCTCGGACTTCCTCGGGTTTCACTTTTTGATCAAGCACAAAAGTGAAATTATGATCATCGTAGACAGACTCAAAAATATCGATTGCATCGGCTACACTCAGAGTGGATGCGTATTCCACTTCCGCTTCCACAATGGCGTCAGCAACTGGAGCCTTTATCTTTATCTCAGGCACTGTGACAAGACTTGACTGCACAAGCGTCAGCCTGGACATTATTTCATCAGCGAGGTGAGTGATATCCGGTGTGCCGGAGGTGGCAATGGTGATGGAAAGGCCGGGGTGAAGCAGTTGCTTGCATCCCATTGGATAAAGGGCTATAAGTGCTGACGCACCTTCGGCAGATGCCAATACCGAGTGCTTGGCTCCTCTGACAAGTTCTTTGCGATTTATCTCTGAAAGTCCGTAGGGGATTTCCCCGAACTTCCTTTCACGAGTCATATCGATTATTTTCAGGTCAGGATTTATTTCTGACAATTCTTCAAAAGATGGAAAATCGGCTGTAGTGGAACAGATAAACAGCACATCAATCTTTTCCGGCTCAAGAATATCACTAAATGTCATCTCAGTCTCTCCGATAAGTCCGTAATGCACCGCGGAAAGGCGACTCCCCTTTAGCGATGGGGAGTAAACTGTTATCAGATCAACTTCCGGATGGTTGACCAAAAGCCGGAGTAATTCTCCGGCATCGGGAGTTTCGCCACCGGCGATTGCTGTTTTTAACATATCCTGGTGTTAAATGATTCAGTATAATTTGCAAATATATAATTTTTTTCTGAATTAGACCAATCAGAACGAATAGGAATAATCACGATTGCCATTGAAAGTAAGAAATTGATACTGAGAGAGTCTTCCGACCGGCATGTTATTCCTGAGAGGAACTCTTTTCGTCCAAGATCTTTTTCAGGCGGGCGGCTGTCTCATAATCCTCTTTTTTAACTGCTTCCTCCATTTTGCTTTGTAACTGGGCAATAGTGAGTGACTGCATATCCCTGGAATTTAGTTTGCTCGGTTCGGAATTTGAAGAGGGTGATTTTTTTGATCGATTAATGGGCCTGTCCTGTGGTGCGGACGCTTTATTTCCACGAGGAGAGTAGGCTGCCTCATCAAGTACTGCGGAGGTAGTATAAATCGGTGCTCCGACCCTGACTGCAAGGGCAATGGCATCACTTGAACGGGAGTCGATAATGTTGCGTCTGATTCCGTCGCTAAGTACTAGGTCGGCTGCAAACACTCCATTGGGGAGTTTGCGGATATTTACTTCAAGGAGTGTCAGATCGAAAGCTGATAGAATCTCAACCATCAGATCGTGAGTCAGAGGACGGGGAGTAACCACCTCTTGCAATTTGCATTCAATAGCTTGCGCTTCCGGATACCCGATAATTATCGGAAGTCTCCTTCCGGTCTCAACATCGCGGAGAATAAGGGCATAGACCCCTGATTCAATCTGATTATAGGTTATTCCGATAAGTTCAAGTCTATGTTTTTCGTCTGATTGCATTTCTGATATTATTTATAATCAACTCAAGATTTCAAGTTCCTTTTTAATATGGCGTCTACGTAATAAATATGATAAACTCAGGAATTTTCATTCTCAGTTCAGATAGGGGATGTAGATGAGGATGCGATTGATGTTTTGGGAGAATGCCCTTTTGCGGGAGGAGAAACGATCATGGCCGAGCCGAGACAAAGTGTCTTGTCAGGGGTGTATATGATAGCGTATTGTCCGGGAGCGACCCCCTGAATATCGGTATCGGACTCTATTCTCAAAGAGCCGTCCTCTTCTCGTACAATCTTTCCGGTGTTAAATTCAGGAGTATGGCGCGTTTTAAAAGTGATCGGAAGTTCGTTGACTTCTGTCATTGGATCTTTAGATATCCAGTGTGCTTCATCAAGATGAATGATGCGTTCATATTGTCGGCGTGTCTCATATCCATTACTGACATATATCACATTATCGCGTGGATTCTTACGCACCACATACCACGGACCGCCACTCATCCCGAGCCCCTTCCGTTGCCCTATGGTATAAAACCAGAACCCTTTGTGGGTGCCGATCTTTCGACCCGTTTCTATCTCGATCACCGGACCTGGACGGGTGCCGAGATGTCTCTCGATAAAATCTGCATAGTCAATCTTACCCAGAAAGCAGATCCCTTGTGAATCCTTGCGGGTGGCATTCGGCAGATTTTCAGCCACGGCACGTTTCCTGACTTCCTCTTTCGTCATGGCGGCAAGTGGAAATATGATGTGATCCAATTGTTTATAGGTCAGCAGAGCAAGGAAATCCGTCTGGTCTTTGACGGGATCCGGATTGGTGGCAAGATATTTAAGACCATCCATGTTTTTTACCGCTGCATAATGACCGGTAGCGGTCATATCAAATTCATGCCCCCACCGCTCCTCAAAGAATCCGAATTTTATCATCCGGTTGCACATCATGTCCGGATGAGGAGTTTTCCCGGCACGAACAGTGTCGAGGGCATATCGCATCACATGATCCCAATACTCTTCATGAAGGCTTACGATATTGAGTTTAAGTCCATATTTGCGGCAGATTAAATTACACATCTCTATATCTTCTTCCGCAGAACAATCTCCTTCGCCATTGTCCATGCCGATGCGGATATAAAAGGGGGTGACATCATGACCCTCTTCAATAAGGCGTGACATGGCTACAGCGCTGTCGACACCTCCTGATAGAAGCATTGCAATTCTCATTGTTTATTAAACCTCTTCAAGTTCTGATTCACTCTTATTATCGTTGTGGATGAAATAGAGCGATAAGAAATAATCGACCGAAATCTTGCCGGGACCAACAAGCAACAGGAAGAAATAAATTCCCATAAACATCATGGGAAGGAATCCGACTTGCTGCCAGGAGAGAAGATAGAGCTCCTGTGTGGAGTTCTTAAGAAGGAAAATTTCAGCCACAAGCATAGAAAAAAACGGGGGCAGACACATCAGTCGGGTCAAAAAACCAAACATGATGAAGACTGAGCAGACTATCTCGATGAATATTATGCACACAAGGGATGCATTTGAACTCATCCCGAACAGAGCGGGAAATGTATCTTGCATCTCATAGAAATGAGCAATCTCACGGACACCAAATTGCATCAGCATAATGCCTACGAAAAGTCGAAGGAAAAGTCTCCCCAGATTAGTGTAGGAATACCCGGTGATGCTGATATAACATTTCTTTAATAATTTGATGATTGATTTCATTATTCTGGATTTTGTTCGATTGCTTCCATTATTGCCCTCTCAACAGATATGTTCTTGGAGATTATCTTTCCGTCGGAGCCGACAGTATAAAATGAAGGTGTGCTTCGGATATCAAGTACTTCGTCAATATCCGGAGCTGCTCCGATTGTCCACCGTGAAGGATAGTCGGAAGTCTGATTTTTCCAATCCTCTTCATCGGTAGGAATCATAAACAATATATTCACCTTCCCTTTGGCCACTAATTTATCAAGTGCTACGTTCGATTCCATTTTGAGTCGGGCCATGGTGCATTCCATACAGTCGGGATCACCGATTTCAATGATGGTAAATGTTGACATGGGGAAATAAAGACCTTCCGAACCATCGGCTTTGATAAATTTGAATTCCGGTGCACGTTCTCCAATCATAGAGTTCTTTATTCGGCTGAGCTGAGAACGGAACCGTGTTTTTCTCGATTCGGAAATCTTTTTGTTCTTTTCAAGGGATTCAAGAAATTTCACATATATCTCATCCACCCAGGCTCGAGCGCGAGGTCCGTAAAGATTTTCTTCAGCAGCTCTTGTAAATTGATAAAGCAATACAGGATTCTTCTTAAGCTGTTTGAGAAGTTTATCGACTGACTTATGCGTAATCTCCCTCGATGCCCATTGCATGGGAGTGGTATAGACTTTGAACGCCGCATTCAGGGCTGTCTGATCTACAGCTTCCTGTTTCGAGAGATCCATCGGATCCCAGAAGTGTTCCATCAGATAATCCGAACGTTCCTGAAGACTCTTCATATCTTCCGGCGCCACCACATATTCAAACAGCGGATCTATGACGATCACATCTTCCGAATATGCTTCAGACTGTGCTTGTGCACTCTCTGCAGGCGCAGGATCCTGAGCAAACAGATTAATAGCGCTTAATGCGCATCCTGTCAATATGGTAGTTGCTATCTTTGTTTTTAATCCTATAATCATTGGATGGAAATTGTTTCTTTATTCTATTTAACGAAAAGGTAGTGAGTTATCGTATAAAATCAATCTTTTACGTAGGGCATCAGAAGCTCTGCCCAAGCACGGTATCCTGCACCTGTGAGGTGTAACCCGTCGTTGGTAAATTCCTTTCGTATCGATCCTTCACCATTTTCAAGCGCAGGCCAAAGATCTATATATTCGGCTCCGTTGCGTTCGGCAATTTTTTTAATCTCCTTGTTGAAGTCTATTATAGTTTGCTCTCTACCCTTGAGATTCTTATATCTCCCGAAGGTGTTGTCTATTGGCATAAGTGACTGGAGATATAGTTTTGTCTGTGGTGTCTGGGTTTTAATTTCCTTAACCAGATTTTCATACCTGCGGCTCAATTCAGTGACACTGTGACCGTGAGAGACATCATTGATCCCGATCAGGAGGAAAATCTTTGACGGGTGTCCCTTGGTGACTTGATGCAATCGTTTCTTCACTCCATCAATGACATCGGAGTTGATTCCACGATTCTTTACATTATTCATTCCGAAGAGTTCGGTGAATTCACCTCCGTCAGTAATGGAGTTGCCCAAAAAGACGATGTCTGTAGGGTAGACCGGTAAAGTGTCAAACAAAGATACACGTTGAGCCCAATATGGCGCATTGGCAGCATTTGAAGCAACGCTTTGCACTCTGGTGACCGCGCGTTGAGCGTAAATTATTCCGATAACAAGTATAAGAGTGGAAATTAAAATGAGGCGTAATTTGTTCATACTTCGCTACTTAATAAAGAATGATACATAATGAGTCCGGGCATAGGCGTGGGTAATACAGTCCCCACGGTGAATCCAAATTCTGTTGCAATCCTCTTGATCAATTTTTCAAAAGTGATGGCAACTCCACCGACAAAGCCTATTGCGGTTTCCGCGGGAGCATTATAGGGAAGAATATCCCTTTCAAAGAATCGGCGTATCTCGTCTGTAACCATTTTATCTATGATCGGATGTGAGATATTGTCCGCGATAAATGGAACAAATGAGGCAAGAAATCTATTGGCTTCTGGTTGGCGATAGACTCTATCGATGACTTCACTTTTGTCAAGTCCATATTTTTGGGAGAACAGTGTGGTGAGCTCATTATCAAGAAGACCCTTGAATATGTCGGAGAGTAGTCTCTTCCCGAGAACGGCACCGCTTCCTTCATCTCCGAGGATATATCCCAAAGGTGGAATATTGGCGGTTATTTCTTTCCCGTCATAAAGACATGAGTTGGATCCCGTGCCGAGAATGCATCCCAGTCCCGGGTTATTGCCAAATAAGGATCTCACAACACCGAGCATATCTGAGGAAACTTCAATCTCCTTGGCATTCATCCATTGAGCGGAAATAATTGATTCCACTTTTTGACATTTCTCAATATCATTGCATCCTGCTCCATAAAAGAACACCGCTTCCGGATTGATGGTTATTTCCGCTGCTTCTTCCAATTTAATATTCGCCTCCGAAATCCTCTCAGATGCTTGCAGCTCATCTGAAACCGAGATATTTATTCCCCCGGTTACAGTGCGTGCAAGTAGCATTCCGGCAGAATCGACCAATGCCCATTCCGTCTTCGTGCTTCCAGCATCTGCAATCAATAATTGAGACATAAATAATTAATGTGACTTCCGTGATAATAATTTAAATGCCGCGGTAACGGGAGCTAATGCCAATGTGAAAAATGGTTGCCGAGCATTTTCGCAAAAATAATAAAAAAATTCGATAAAATCATCCATTTCAGTTATCCGCTCACATTCCGGTGATTAAAAAAAATCGCTCCGTATCGGCCGATACGGAGCGAAAAGGTCTGAAAGGTTTATTTATATCAGCTCTTTTGCGGAATTAATTTCTAATAATCAATCAAAGTCATCCCAGTTACCAACTACCTGACGGAGCTGCGGGTCAGCCTCTGTACGGAAGTCGTTGAGCATCGGGTTATTTGTGATATTGACGTATTGCAGAATCGGGTCGAAGCTTAGGTCGAGAGTAACCAACTGGTTGTTGCTTACGTTAACACGCTGCAGGAAGTTCTGGCTTCTGAGAGATACGTAAGTAAGGTCATTCCAGCTCACGTTTACAAATGCAAGGTTCGGGCAATTGTTAACAGTGAATGTTGTAAGGTCGTTGTAGGGTGCCCATACGTCATTGAGGGCTTGACAATCCTGAACTACGAGCTGCGCCATGTGGTTATCACTTGCCATGAGAGTTGACAAAGAGGGGAGCTGCTGGATATAAAGCTTTGAGAGTTTGTTGGACATAAGGTTCAGATTCTCAAGCTTCTCGAGTCCTACAAATTCAATCTTGGTAAGATCATTGTAACCTGCGTAGAGAGTCTTAAGGCTCTGGCAACCTGCAAGAGTAAGCTCTTCAAGGCGGTTGCTCATACAGTTGAGGTATTCGAGATTCACTGCGTTGGTGACATCAAGAGAAACCATGCTGTTGGCAGCGATATTCAATTTCTTAAGGAACGGAATGCCTGAAAGATTAATGTCGCTCAGGTGATTGCGGTTCACCTTAAGTGTCTGAAGCATATCGCAACCTGTGAAGTTAATGGCTGTCAAACGGTTACGGCTTGCAGTGAGTGAGGTCAAGGCTGGTGCATTTGTGATGCTGATGCTGCCGATCTTATTGTCACTTACATTAACTGAACGCAGAGCGGTGAAACCTGAAAGATCCAGATTGCCGGCGAGTTCTTTACCATGCCAATCAATTTCTACAACATGTCCGTTCTCAACCTTAACACCGGGACAAGCTGCAGGATTACTACCAACCATACCTAATGCCTCAGCATTGTTACCACCTTTTGCTGCAGGCTGGCTAAGATATGCGTTGAGCGCTTTTACTTCACCTTTTGGTAAATTCTGGCTGTAGCCCATAAAAATTGTAGCTATCGCGCCAAGGAATAATAATGTTCTTTTCATAAACTTGATATAATTTAAACTTGATGATTTTCTATTTGAAATTTTATCATTCAATAAAATTTGCCTCCTTCTTATTATTCCGCAAAGTTTTTCATTTTAAAGCTTCCGGATAGAACCTAAGGTTGTTGTCTGTCTTAAAAATTAAGGTTTCCAACGGCAAATTTAATTGTTCTTTGTAATTAAAACAAGATTCTCCGAATAATGTTTGCAAAAAAATGACTTTTTCTCAATTTTTTCATCTTGCAAACCTGAAAAGTTAATGTGAGATAGTGGATTGGTCGATGATAAATATTGAAAGAATGTTTCATGATGAAGACCCCATTATTTTGAATGAGGTCTTTATCAGGAACTGAATTATCGAGATAATAATGTTGAGGCACGGATGTGACTCAGAAGCTCTTGAATAAGCTATTATTTCAAGCGCAGGAAGGAATATCCGAAGCGTTCGGAAGCTGCCCGTTCAAGTTCTTCACGATATTTCGGATCGGCTATGGAAATGAGCAGCTTTGCCCTTTCAGGAAGACTGCGTCCGCGAAGATTCACAGCACCGTATTCGGTCACGACATATTGAGTCTGGAAACGGGTGGTCACCACTCCGGCTCCCGGAGTCAAGACCGGTTTTATCTTGTTGTGACCCTTGCCGGATGTCGCCGTCATAGCGATAAACGACAGTCCGCCCTCACTCAAAGACGAGCCGTAGACAAAATCATGCTGCCCGCCAACACCGGAGAAAATCTTGGTGCCGATGGAATCAGCACAGATCTGACCTGTAAGATCGATTTCAAGACAAGAATTAATGGAAGTGACTTTGGGATTCTGAGCGATGACATACGGGTTGTTTGTCCAGGCCACATCTCGGAAGATTATATCCTTATTTCCATCCATATAGTCATAGAGACGGCGTGAACCGAGCGCGAGGGAAGCTACAGATTTGCCGGGGAGTATCTTTTTCTGACTGTTGTCTATGATGCCGCTCTCCAGTAGCGGAAGCACACCATCGGTCATCGCCTCCGTGTGAAGACCGAGATGTTGATGACCTGAAAGGGCTCGTATGACTGCATTCGGAATACCTCCGACACCAATCTGAAGAGTCGCTCCATCCGGAATCAGATTGGCTATATACTCACCGATAAGAATCTCTTTCTCCGATGGTTCGGTGGTGGGAACTTCCACAAGAGGTTCATCAACTTTTACCGCTGCGGCAAGCTGAGAGACGTGAACCACCGGATCTCCATATGAGAAAGGCATCTGTGGATTTATCTGGGCGATTACCCTATCCGCACATTCCACAGCCGAGCAGGCAACGTCGCCCGAAACCCCGAAACTGACGAATCCCTCTTCATTGGGCATGGAGCAATTAAGAAGCGCGACGTCTACGCGCCATGTGCCGTCTCTGATAAGATCGGGCACCTCTCCGAGAAATTTCGGCGTCGTTACTCCATAGCCTTGCGCAATCCATTCCCTGACAGTATTATTTACAAAGAATGAATCTATAAGGAAATTATCCTTATATTCCGGGCGGCAGAAAGGAGCCGGGCCGCGCCCAACACCGAATCCCGTATATATAGTTACATTTCTCAACTCATTTCCTCTGGCTGCCAAGGCATTGCTCAGAGCTTCCGGAATAGAGGTCGATCCCTGGAGATAGACATGGTCTCCGCTTTCAATAAGTTTGACCGCCTCTTCGGCAGATACATATTTTATTTCAGTCATCTATATTATTATAAGGTGGCTATACTGTTGGTCAAGATTCAAAAATTCTTATCAATGATCTTTGGCGAATTGTTCCAGTCTCTTTTTGAAGGTGTCAAAGGTTTCCTGTTCGGAAATCATGGATACGCATGCCCTTATTCCATTCTGTTTGCTTCCGGTTGAGGGCAATGAGATGGAAGACACTCCATAACGCAGCAATTCAAGCTGAAGAGTCTGGCTGTCCATATCCTTGTAGCCTACCGTGAAGAAGAATCCGTCTGAAATAGGCTGGCTGTCATCCAAGTCGTACACGATATGGAATCCGTTGTCGGTAAAGATTTTTTTTACTATTCCCGCGCGCCGACCATATTCACTGCATTCATCCACAAAATTCAGTTTCCCCTCGCTTGCCGCGTCAAGCATGGCTGCCATAGCATGTTGTGCGGAGTGAGATGTGCCGGAAGAGGCTGTATATAGCACTCCATAGACATAGCAATCACCGAAATCAGGCATCTCAAAGAATTCTGACATCTCCTTGAAAGTGCGATGATAGAATTCAGGACTTATGCATACGAGCGCTATGCGTTGACCTGCATAACTGAATATTTTTGACGCTGAAAGGAAAATTATATAATTATCAGTGTATTTTGCGACACTCGGAATATAAGGAGGCTCATTGGGGACTCCATAATCGCGTCTGAAATCCATTCCGGCGTATGCCATGTCTTCAAGAACTACGGCATCATATTTCGTGGCGAGTTCTCCAATGGTTTTTAATTCCTCATCAGTGAGATTTGTCCATGCCGGATTATTCGGGTTGGAATACAGAATCGCCGCGATGTTCCCCTTTTCAAGATATTTTTCCATCACAGGACGCAACTTTGCACCGCGTGCCTCATAAATATCGAATGAAGCCTCATTGATCCCGAGCACCTTTGCCTGATGTCGCTGGGCGGGAAATCCGGGATTCAGGAAAAGAATGGTATCCTTCTTCGGATCGCATTGGCGCAATAGTGTCATGATGGTATAGCATCCTTGCATGGACCCGACCGTAGGGATTATGTATTTCCCGGGAATGTCCAAATCAAGGAATGCCTTGAGGAATTTTGAACCGGCTTGTTTTATTTCAGGAATGCCGGTGATATTGGGATATGTGTTGGCACACCCGTCACGAAGGGCTTTGCACTCGGCTTCCACACCAATCTTGACAGCGGGTAACCCCGGATTGCCAATTTCAAGATGGACCCCTTTCTCTCCTGCCTTTTCTTCCAAAGCGGCGGCAAGTGAACCTATCTGTCGTATAGTGGCTGTAGTGACATTGACTATCCCTACCTCTTTTATTGTTTTTTCAAGTGTTTCTTTATCTATTGGGAACATGGTATGTCTAAGGATTTAAGATTTTGAATCGGGGGATAGTTAGTCAGAGAGCTCTCTTATCCATCGAGCATTTTCTTCCAGCTCTGAAAGCTTCCAGATTGCTGTTGACAATATTTTCCCCTTTGGCTGCAAATACCTTGCGGATTCCGTCTTCGATTAATTCGGGATTGATATTAATGAAAGGTGAGGCAGCTCCAAGTAAAACCATATTGGATGCCCGCGGACTGGCAACCTCTTTTGCTAAGGCATCCATGTCGAAACTTATCACATTCGGCAGATTATTCAATTCCTTTGCCAATTCCTCATCTTCAGGATAATTCTCAATATTGATAAACGGAACGCTATTGGTGACTACCCATCCTTCGGGTGAAAGATAGGGTAGATATCTGAGCGCTTCCATCGGTTCCAGAGATACGATAATATCCGCCTTACCTAAAGGAATAAGGTCGGAAGCAACGGGTGCATCTGAAATACGCAGGTTTGATTGCACGTCACCGCCTCGCTGGCTCATGCCGTGAACTTCTGCCTGTTTCAGATAGAGATTATTTTCAAGTGCCGCCGCGCCTAAGATTGTGGCTATTGAGAGAATGCCTTGACCTCCTACTCCGGCGAGTATGATATCTGTTTTCATGATATGTGCTTATTTCTAAAACGGTTTGGTGTATTCTGTAATGAATACACCAAACCAATGTATTTGTTATTTCTTTTTTGCTGCTGCATGACGACGTGCCGTCTGGATACATTCCCTGCGGGAGATGATGACAGAAAGACCCGGATAATCTATCTCTTCTTTAAAAAGAGCCATCATGGCGTCATGGTTCTTGGGGAGTGAATCGATGGTGCGGACGTGTTCCGGATGTGCACCGAGCCCACGGCAGATATCCTCAAGCTTACCGGTGCCTTGCGAATCTTGACCACCGGTCATGCCCGTGGTGAGATTATCGGAGATTATAACGGTGATGGGGGAGTTCTCATTAATGGCATCAAGCAGACCTGTCATGCCCGAATGTGTAAATGTTGAGTCTCCGATAATTGCTACGGCAGGATGCTGACCTGCGTCGGCGGCTCCTTTTGCCATGGTGATGGATGCTCCCATATCCACGCAAGTGTCAATGGCATTGAACGGCGAGAGGAAGCCAAGCGTATAGCAACCGATATCACCGAATACTTTGGGAGATTCATATTCTGCCAGGACATCGTTGAGGGCATGATATACATCGCGATGACCGCACCCTTGACATAATGCCGGGGGACGAGCTTTTACTACCCGCGATTCTCCGTGTCGCTCTTCTCCTTGAAGTTCCTTCAGATCAGGACAAATCTTAGCTAACCCGGCGCGCACTGAGTCGGGGGTCAATTCACCGTCACGAGGGAATTCTCCGGTCAGCTTACCATAGATATTGCCGGAAGCATCAAGTAAACCTCTTAATTTAGATTCGATGAAAGGTTGACCTTCCTCAATCACAGCTACCGCTTCACACTCCGTGAACAATCTGCCGATTAATCCCGATGGTAACGGATATTGCGAAATTTTAACGGTGGGAAAAGGAATTCCGTGCGGGAAGACTTCGTTAAGATAGTTCCATGCCAACCCGGAGACCACGATGCCGAGACGCTTATCATCCGCATCGATATATTTATTAAAAGGTGATGTCTCGGAAGCTTCGGCAAATTTGGCAAAATCACCTATAAGCCTTACATTGCGCTTTTTCGACATTGCGGGCATGAGAACCCATTGTTTCGGTTCTTTGGGATAAGATAATTCATTTTGAGGCAACGGCTCCGTTTCAGTTTCGACGACGGCTCTGGAGTGACTCAGACGGGTCACGAGTCTAACCATTACAGGGATAGCAAATTTTTCTGAAAATTCGAATCCATAGCGAGCCATATCGTAACATTCCTGCTGGTCGGAAGGCTCAAGAAGGGGCATCATGGCGAAGTCTGCATAGAAACGGGAGTCCTGCTCATTTTGTGATGAGTGCATCGACGGGTCGTCCGCAGCGATTACCAGCATACCGCCATTTGCTCCTGTCATCGCGGAGTTGACAAAGGGATCAGCCGCCACATTAACACCGACGTGTTTCATGCTGACGATGGCACGTTTGCCGCAGAAAGACATCCCCAATGCCTCTTCCACCGCTGTCTTCTCGTTGCTCGACCAGTGAGAGTGGATGTTACGTTCCCGTGTCAGGGGATTAGTCTGAATAAATTCAAGAATCTCGGTTGATGGAGTGCCGGGATAGGCGTATGCTCCCGAAAGACCGGCATTCAAAGCTCCAAGAGCAAATGCTTCGTCTCCCAATAATAGACGTTTTACTTTCATGGATATTAGATAGTTAGATTTTTATGCTTAATGGTTGATGATAGTTTCGGGAATCAATCGTCTGATCATTTGAGATCATACTTTTCGAAAATACAATTCCTTTTATCCTTTTTTCAAAAGCAAATATACTAAAAATTTCAAAATAAAATTAAACTTAGGTGAAGATTTTTTGTAAAATATACGTGATATGAGGTTTTTTTTATACCTTTACGAAATTAAATTTCTCCTTTCAGTAATTTAAGGAGCTTGATCTTGCGACTCTTTCTGTCTGTCCGTATGTATTCGGAGGGAGTATAGAAAACGGAGATTGTTAAGATTATTCAGTTGATAATAAATAAAATAATACGATATGTTAAAACGATTTTTTTCAGCATGTGTCTTGGCGGCGAGTGCTTTGATGGCTACTGCCGCTCTCCCATCTGTGACACTGAGCGATATCAATGGTAATACGATCGATACCGCCGAACTTTCAAATGACGGGAAGCCTATGGTTATTACTTTCTTTGCAACGTGGTGTAAACCTTGTTTGCGTGAACTCAAGGCTATTCATGAAGTTTTTGATGAATGGCAGGAAGAAACCGGAGTGAAAGTCATAGCCGTCAGTATTGATACAGCGCAGGATGCCGATAAAGTTAAACCCCTTGTATTGGGTAAAGGCTGGGGTGACTATGAGGTGCTTCTGGATGTAAACAGTGAATTTAAGCGCCAGATGGGTGTGACAGACCCTCCGCATGCCTTTATCGTTGACGGCAACGGGAATATCGTCTGGAATCATCAGGGATATGTAGATGGTGGTGAGGATGATATCTTGGAGCAATTAAAGAAATTAGCGGAATAATATTTTACATCACAATGCTCCCGGGGATTTCGGGAGCATTTGTGATGTTTTTCAATGATCGTCATCCTTATCATGTTTTTTAAGGATTCGGGTCTTAATTAATCTAACCTTTTAGAATATCTAACTTCATGATTAAACAAATATTGTCAGCTGTCTGCCTTACAGGTTGCTTTGTCAGTGCGTCGGCAGCGGATATTACACTTGAAAATGATTCCGCAGTTGCAGTGGCGATGGAGCCCCGCATGTACATGGGACATGAGGTGGAGACTGTTCCCGCAAGTTTTGATACCGGTAATAAAAGCTGGTGGAGCGGAGTGCGCGCCACAGGTACCATTCAGACCGATTTTCTTGTCCCTTTGCAAGATAAGCAACTTAATACGCCGGAGTATGACAAGCCGGTTCTGAACAATACATATTTCGACCTTACCGTCAATGCCCCGTATGTTTCGGTAGGTGCGCGTCTTGAATGGGCTAAATGGCCGTTGCCACAGTATACCGATAAAAATTTCAAAGGTTGGGGAGTCCCTTATCTTTGGGCAACCGGTAAATATAAGTGGGCTCAACTCACTGTCGGTGATTTTTACGAGCAGTTCGGCTCGGGGTTAATTCTCCGCATATATAATGAGCGCTCAATTGGATTTGATAACGCAATACGTGGAGGAAGGGTCAAACTTAATCCCGTTGCGGGTCTTCAGCTGACTGCCCTCGGTGGAAAAAGCCGTTATTTCTGGGAACATAACAGCTCATGGATATGGGGTGGAGATGCCGAGTGGAATATTGATCAAACCTTCCGCAAGGCTTTTAACCGTAATTATGGACTCATGTTAGGATTCTCGTATGTCGGAAAACATGAACCTGATGAAGTAATATATGCCACCTATTATCCTCCGACTAAATTGAATCTGCCGCTCAATATTGCATCTTTTGACGCAAGGGCACGTTTCCGTTTCCATAATTTCAGCCTTCTCGGTGAATTTGCCCACAGGAGTGCGGACCCTAATTTCAATAATAACTATACATACCATCCCGGGACTGCTGCGTTGGTTTCATTGACCTATGCCGCCAATGGCCTGAGCGCATATTTCCAAGCGAAGAGGAGTGACAATATGTGTTCCACGGCTGAACGTTCGATGGAAGGTGTCTATACGTTCTATAATCATCTCCCCGCGTTCACGATGACGCAAACTTACGCATTGGCGTCCCTCTATCCTTACGCCACTTACAATAACGGTGAATGGGCGTTCCAGGCGGAAGTGAGATACCTCTTTAAAAAAGGTACCCCCTTGGGTGGTAAATATGGAATGAATGCCCGTATCTCCGCCAGCTATATTTCGGCGTTGGATCGCAAGGTGCCTGAAGGTGCGGATTTTCAGAAACCGCCAATCGGCAGTAACGGATGGTCGACTCCTTTCTGGAAAATCGGTTCTCTGAATTATGCGGATGTTAATGTGGAACTCAACAAGAAGTTCAACCGGAAGATTCAACTTACGTTATTCTATTTATTCCAAAAGTATAATCAGGCAGTCATTGAAGGTCACGGCGGGATGATAGATGCGCATACCGTTATCCTTGAAGGACAATGGAAAATTCAGAAAAAATGGCAACTGCGTTGGGAAGCACAGTACCTGAATACAAAACAGGATAAAAAAGATTGGTTGGCCGGTCTGCTTGAACTTTCCTTCGCACCGCATTGGATGCTGACTCTGACCGACACATATAATATCGGGGAGAAGATGAACTACTATTCCGC
Organism: uncultured Sangeribacter sp.; assembly: GCA_964521885.1. Taxonomy (GTDB): domain Bacteria; phylum Bacteroidota; class Bacteroidia; order Bacteroidales; family Muribaculaceae; genus Lepagella. Next base: position 47,254 of record CAZFUF010000016.1, read on the forward strand.
TCTCCTGACTTTCAATTATAAGGCTAACCGGTTCACATTCGGTTATGGTCGTGTGCGTGACGGATATAATTGTGCAGGTGGTGTCTGTCGGTATGTCCCCGCCTACAAAGGATTCAATTTATCATATAACTACACATTCTGACACCATTATATATGAAAACGTATATTAAATCATATTCACTTGCCTTCGCAAGCGCTTTGTTAAGCTTGTGTTCGGCATGTTCCGATATTCCGGAGGATGAGCGCTATCTTCCGGCTTCTTTCCCTCCGGCGCAAAAGAGTATTCTGATAGGTGAATTTTCCGGGATACGCTGTACTAATTGCCCGGACGGTGCCCAGACTATCCATGAGATACTGGATATATATCCCGACAGCGTTATCGCTGTCAGTTTCCATCCTCGCGGCGAGATGCTGACAAGTGCGATCGATGGTTTCAGTATCAGTTGTAAGGAAGCGGCGGAGTATTACAAATATTTTGAGAGACCTGATCTCCCGTCTGCTTGCGTGAATTTCGGTGAAACAACCGGGAATCGTTCCAAATGGCTTGAAAATGTTGTGAACGCTGTCTCTCAGGAGCCTTCCTTTGATCTTTATCTCCGCAGTCATTTTGATTCTTCCACTCGTGAACTGAGCGTGGATTATAATGTCGGGTTCCGCAGCGTAAGCGGTGCTCCTGTCAATATTATTCTATGGATCGTGGAAAATGGAATTGTCGGTCCGCAAAAATATGGATCGGATCAAATAAACGATTATGTGCATAATCACGTGTTGCGATGTGCCATAGGAGATGTATGGGGTGAGGAACTTTCCACTCCCGACAGTCCGGAAATTTCTGTTTCCGGCAATGCTTCCGTAGTCGTGAATGATAAATGGAATGCCGATAATTGTAAGATTGTCGGTGTAATAATGAATCGTGATAATAAGAATATTAATCAGGCTTCTCAGATTGATCTGACGGGTGACAGCAACTTCCCCGGTGAAAGAAACTGAGAATAATTTAAACACCCATGAAAAAAACGATTTTCTTTCTTAGTCTGGTATTTGCAACACTTACGGCAATGGGTGCCGATGGTGTGGCATGGAGTATCAAGCTCATCGGTGACGGTACTGATCACCCGGCTGTGGAAGTGACAGCGAATGTCGCTCCGGGTTTCCATCTTTATGATATGAACAATCCCGCGGGAGGAAGCCAGCCGATGCAATTCTTTTTTGACCTCAAGGGGTGTACCCTTGATGGAAAGGTAAAGGCAAATAAACCTTATACAAAAGAATTCGACGATGTCTTTGAAGTTGATCAATATTTCTATACCGGCACTGTTAAATTTACACAGAAACTTAAACCGACGAGCGAAAATTATAGTGTCGAGGTAGAGGTTAAAGGGCAGGCATGCGATGATCATGGATGTCAGCAGACCGGTAAGACAGCCAAGCTCTCAGGGACTTCCCCTTCGTTAAAAGGTAAGAGTGAAGAGCCTGCAAACGCGGATGCCGGGATTAAAGAGATGGAAGCTCTCACAAAAATGACAGACTCTCTGCAGAATGCAGAACCGTTTATGACTCCTGAAGCTGACAATTCAGGAATCTCAGGTACTGATGCAACCTGGTGGGAGAATGTGGAGGCGGAGCTCAATGTATTCGAAGAAGCTCCTGCAGAGCAGGAAAGATCCCTCCTTTATATTTTCATAGCAGGATTCATCGGAGGACTTATTGCACTCGTTACACCTTGTGTCTGGCCTATGATTCCGATGACCGTCAGCTTCTTCCTAAAGCAAAATAAGAGCCGCAGAAAGTCAATCGGTGCCGCTGCCACCTATGGTGCGTCGATTATTGTGATTTATGTTGGATTGGGATTGATTGTAACGGCAATTTTCGGAGCCTCGGCTCTCAATGAGCTTGCCACAAGTGCGGTGTTTAATATAATTTTCTTCCTTCTTCTTGTGGTGTTTGCCATCAGTTTTATGGGAGGTTTTGAATTGACTCTTCCCTCTTCATGGACTAATAAGATGGATTCTAAAGTGGATGCCACCACCGGCCTGCTGAGTATCTTTTTTATGGCGTTTACTCTTGTATTGGTATCATTCAGTTGCACTGGTCCCATAATCGGCACTCTCCTTGTTGAAGCTGCCGCCACAAGCAATTTCGTTTCGCCGGCAGTGGGTATGTTCGGGTTTGCTCTTGCACTTGCTCTTCCGTTCAGCTTGTTTGCAATGTTCCCGACAATGCTCAATGCCATGCCGAAGAGTGGTGGATGGATGAATACCGTCAAGGTAGTGCTCGGTTTTCTTGAACTGGCGCTTGCACTCAAATTCCTGTCTGTGGCAGACCTCGCTTACGGCTGGAGGATTCTCGACCGTGAGGTCTTCGTCTCTCTTTGGATTGTTATCTTCGGGCTCCTCGGTGTCTATCTCCTCGGAAAGCTCAGATTCCCTCATGATGATAAAGTTGAAAAGGTCGGTGTGACAAGATTCATGCTGGCTTGTATCTCATTGGCGTTTGCAGTTTATATGCTTCCCGGTCTGTGGGGTGCTCCGTTGAAGAGCATCAGTGCATTCTCACCCCCGCTTTCAACTCAGGATTTCTCCCTCTTCGAAGGGGATGTTAAAGCTCAGGTTGATGACTTCGAGGAAGGTATGCGTCTGGGTCAGCAGCTGGGGAAACCGGTGCTTATCGACTTCTCCGGTCATGGCTGCGTGAATTGCCGAAAGATGGAAGCTGCAGTATGGACAGATTCCGAAGTAAAGAACAGTATTGATAACGATTTCGTTCTGGTTACGCTCATGGTTGATGAAAAGAAACCTCTGCCGGCTCCTGTCAAGGTGAAGGAATCGGATGGCACGGAACGCACCCTGAGAACCGTAGGCGATAAGTGGAGTTATCTCCAACGCTCGAAGTTTGGCGCCAATGCCCAGCCTTTCCATGTAATCGTGGATGCGAATGGAAAACCACTTGCTCCCGCATTCGTTTATAAGGAGGATATTCCTGCTTATCGTCGATTCTTGCAGCAAGGAATCACTAATTATAATAAGGAAAGATAATGACCCCGAAGTCAAGGACTATATTTAGGGGCGCAGGCACATTAGTTGTCTGCGCCTTGACATTAACGATGTTTGCACAAACATTGACTCCTGGGATTGAAAAAAGTACCTCCCCTTTGCCGGATGGAAAGCCCCGTACACAGTACATGGAATGTGCCGACTCCGCTTTTCAAATGATTGAAGAAGAGAAGTGGGAGAGTGCAGCGGTAATTCTTGAGAGGACATTACGGGAGAATCCCGGTAATCCTTTGAATGCTCTTCTTCTTTCCAATCTTGGAATTGCAAGGACTCATCTCGGGGATATAGATGGCGCGCTGGAGGCGTATGACATTGCAGAGGCAATTAATGGCAAGGAGAGCCGGATTCCGGAAAACAGGGCATACACATTGCTGACAGTCGGAAGGAATTCAGATGCGCTTGATGCGCTCAATGCATCTCTCGCAATAGATAGTATCAGAAAATGGCCTCTGAAAATGCGCGGTCTGATTTTGTTGTCAAAGGGAGATATGGAGGGTGCATTTAAGGATTTAAGCAGATTCACTCAACATTATGAATCAGATGCTGATGTATGGAACGGATTAGCTTCATGTCATGAATTTTTTTCAGATATTGATGCCGCCATCGATTGCTATAAAAAGTCGATTGAGCTTGTTGACGATCCTGTAATGCGTGCAGATATGTCTTTGGCGATGGCAAAGACAGGTAAAATTGATGAGGCTAATCTGAATATTTCAGAAGGGCTGACCCGTTGGCCTGAATCCGGAGAGTTGTATTTGGTTAGGGCTTATATTGAGAAACTGACATTTCAGAACAGGCAGTCAGATGTGGATCGCAAGCACGCTTTGAAACTCGGTGTGGATCCGGAATTGGATAAACGCCTTTTCGGGCAGCATCGATCGGGAAGAAAATAAGTTGTGGAAGTTATTGACAATTTGAATGACTGACTTTCAAAGTGTTGGAGAAAGTTTGCAGATTACAACGTGTATTTTTAACATATAGCTATTGCCATACATTTTTTTAGCTTAATAAAAATTACCTAATTTTGTGACTGTTTTCGAACGGCTAATTAAGAAATTGATACAGGACCTCAAAGCATATACCGGTATGCGGCGATAAGTCTTGATTGACAAAATTCTGCTGATAGAAGTGAATGAGATTTCCCAACATATCGAATACCTTGTGATGCACAATGATTGTGTCATTGTACCCGGGGTCGGTGCATTTATCGCACGCAGATTTTCTGCTGCTCTGGATGCAGATGGGAAATCCTTGCTTCCACCGAGACGGGAGGTAGCCTTTAATGGTTCGGTGACAAATGATGATGGATTGCTTGCTAATTCAGTGGCAAGAAAAGAAAAGTTGTCATTTGAGGAGGGTCGCGTTAAAGTGTTTGAATATTCACGCCTGATATCAAATTCTCTCAGGGAGGAAGGTAAGTTTACCATCGGTAATCTCGGAGTCCTTTCGCGGGGGGAGGAGGGAGTCGTTTCGTTTCATCCTATGGCCCGTGGGCTGCAGGTAGCAAGAGGACTCGGAATGTGTGCGATTCCGGTATATTATCCGGATTCTGCCAGTGAAAGAAAGATTACAGGAAGAGAGAATAATCGATTCAATACTGATAAATTCTGGTATATCCCCATTCATAAAGGATTCGCTCGTATCGCAGCGTGCTTTATGTTGGTGTTTGCAGTGTCAGCGTCACTGTTCCTTGCGCCCGGCGATGGCAGATTGAGTCAGCGTCATGATCTCGCTTCAGTGATTCCCATTGAGACGCTGAATGTGGAAATGAAGAAAGTATCCGAGTCACCGATTCCCGTAAATACCGTTATTGCGGAAGATACGGAGGATTCGGGGGAAAGTGACAAAATTGCCGATCGTTCTCCTGTCAATCATCATAGCAAAGGGAAATACTGTTTAATTATCGCTACCTTCAAATCACCCCGGGAGGTGGAGCGCTATGTCTCGACCCTGACGGATAAAGTCGAGGTTATTGAGGTCAATAAATTATGGAGAGTTTCATTAGGTTCTTCCGATGTGAGGGAGGATATGGTTGCTCAATTATCTGACGGTAAGGTGAAAGATAATTATCCCGGTGCTTGGGTATGGACAAGGCCCGCAGAGTCTAAGACCTTGGCACAATCCGAATAAGTGAAGGGTTGAAAGAAATAAAAAGTTTATTCACTAACTGTTGATACTCAATTATCTATAAAAATATTTGGATTTTTTTGAAAAAATATGCGTTAAAAACTTGCACAGAATAAAAATTCGCAGTAACTTTGCAACGCAAAAAGGGGGAGCAAGAGAGCTCCCAAGTCTTTGAAGAGGATATTTAAATAGAGAATATTACTTACAAGGACGCCTTAAAATAAGACTAAAATGCGAAAATAGCTCAGTTGGTAGAGCACGACCTTGCCAAGGTCGGGGTC
>CAZFUF010000017.1:0-51033 GCA_964521885.1 uncultured Sangeribacter sp.
ACGACCCCCTGATTAACAGTCAGGTGCTCTAACCAACTGAGCTACTGAAGCAATTAGCTCTATTATTTTGCGCTTCAGGATGGGCTTGAACCAACGACGGTAATCGACTTTTCTGGGGATTAACAGTCAGGTGCTCTAACCAACTGAGCTACTGAAGCAATTAGCTCTATTATTTTGCGCTTCAGGATGGGCTTGAACCAATGACGGTAATCGACTTTTCTGGGGATTAACAGTCAGATGCTCTAACCAACTGAGCTACTGAAGCAATTTTTAATCACTTTTTAGTGGGGGTTGCCCCTCAAAAGCGTTGCAAAATTACTGCTTTATTTTAGAATATACAAATTTTTTTAATAAAAATTTCGATATTTTTTTGAGGTTTTATTCTTAGTTGTTGAACTTCACTTGGTTATGTGGCTAACTTTTTTTACAATAAATTTCTTATGAGATTTTTCTTTCCCTTTTAAAGCTGAGAAGAGGAAATACTTTAATTAGTCGCTTGAAAGAAGACGTCCTGAATGATGAAACATTTTATTATTTATCTTGATGTTTCTTAATTTATGCTGGATAAAAAAGACAATTGAAGCACAAATCGCTCCCATCATTAGCCCGATAAGTATATCGCCCGGATAATGCACACCTAAGTAAAGTCGAGTGTAGCATTGAAGCGCTACCCATATAAACAAACCGACAGCAAGTGCCTTTCTGCGAAAATATATGGTAAAAAAAGTGGCTAATGCACATGTGTTGGCAGCATGACATGAAGGGAAGCCGTAGCGTCCACCTCTGTAATCATTGACTATCTGGGTCATCATGCTGATTGGGTTCTCAGGATTGGAGGGGCGTAGACGTTCAGCAATAGGGCGAATGACGGATGCACACATAAAATCTGCAAACCCTACTGCTATTCCTATAGCTATAATCGTAAGTAAAGCTCCAATGTTTCTTTCTTTATATATAACGTAGCCCGTTAACCCTATGTAAAATGGAATCCATACCCATCTGTCGGTCAGAAAGTAAATGGTCTGGTCAAACCATTCTGCCGGGTGCCAGCCGTTTATAAAAAGAAATATGGTAGTGTCAAGATTTAAAATATAGTCAATCAGTTCGTTCATTTTGGAGAGTTAGTTCATTATGTTATTTCTTTCCTTAGTATAGATATTTATGGAAAGTATGTGTCAGGTAGGCTTATATTCTGTTATTCAACGCAAAGTTAGTAATAATTGGTATAAACGGATAATATTTTAAGCGTTTTATCAAATTTTTAACATATGACTTTTCGTTCTTTGTTTTTTATTTATCAATCCATATTTATAAGGAAAAGGGTATGACAAAATTAAGAATCCGATTCCATTGCAGAAACCGGATTCTTGTTTTTTTAAATTATGTCCTTTTCTTATTTTAATTTTTCGGATAAATCATGAGCCTTATGTGAAAGATTATCCAGAATATCTGCACCTTTACCAGCGAGATCCCCGCCAACTCCTTTAAGTTTGTCTGCGAGCCCGGCAGTGGTTTCTTTCACTTTGTCTACCACATTTTGAGTATTTTCTTTTACGCCTTTCAGTTTCTCGGAGGCGGCAGCTTTGACTGCATTCACCGAATCTAATGCTGATGCTTCAGCTTTCTTAACTTCTTGTTGAGCTTGAATGTTGGGGTTTGTTTCCATAATTATTGTTTTTAATAAATGATTGTTTTTCCTGTATCATTATAACATTATTTTGGGGTAATGGTTGAATCAATATTTGAGATTTAAATAAAAAGCGCTAATTTTGTAATCCGTTATGAAGTACGGTTTCGACAACGATAAATATGTTAGGATTCAATCCGAACATATAAAAGAGAGGATTTCAAAGTTTGGTAATAAACTTTATCTCGAATTGGGAGGCAAACTCTTTGATGATTATCATGCGAGCAGAGTTTTGCCCGGTTTTCAACCTGATAGCAAGCTAAAGATGCTGAGCCAATTGGCCGATCATGCTGAGATAGTGATCGTGATCAGTGCGTTGGATATTGAAAAAAACAAGGTTAGACATGACCTTGGAATCACTTATGACATGGATGTGATTCGTCTGCGTAAGGAATTTCAGCAGCGTGGTTTTCTGGTAAGTTCGGTAGTTGTGACTCATTACAACGGGCAAGGTAGTGCTGATGCATTCCGTCAGAGAATGGAGCGCCTTGGAGTTAAAGTCTATTATCATTACACGATCGACGGATACCCTTCCAATGTGTCGTTAATTGCTTCCGATGAGGGATTTGGCCGTAATGACTATGTGGAGACAACGCGCCCACTGGTAATTATTACGGCTCCTGGTCCTGGTAGCGGCAAGATGGCTGTCTGTCTAAGTCAATTATATAATGAGCATAAGAGGGGAGTGGAAGCCGGCTACGCCAAGTTTGAGACTTTCCCCGTATGGAATCTTCCCCTAAAACATCCTGTCAATATAGCCTACGAAGCAGCCACAGCCGATCTTAATGATGTCAATATGATTGATCCTTTCCATCTTGAAGCATATGGAAAGACAGCTATCAACTATAATCGTGATATAGAAATATTCCCGGTTCTAAATGCTCTCTTTGAAGGAATCTATGGCACAAATCCGTATAAATCTCCTACCGATATGGGGGTTAACATGGTTGGATTCTGTATTAGTGATGATGATGTATGCCGCCAAGCTTCCAATAATGAGATTATCCGTCGTTATTTCACGGCTGTAAATAATTTTGCAGTTGAGGGTGATAACGAAGCGGAGGTTGATAAAATTGCACTACTCTTTAATCAGGCGAAGATTGATATTTCGTATCGGCGCACTGTAGCCGCTGCCCGGAATCGTGCTGAATGTTCCGGATTGCCATGCTCTGCAATTGAATTAAGCGATGGAACGATCATTACTGCCGAGCAGAGTGAGCTTTTAGGACCGTCAGCAGCATTGCTTCTCAATGCCATAAAACATATTGCAGGGATTCCTCATGAGGTTAAACTGATTCCTCAAATGATGATAGAGCCAATTCAGCATACTAAAGTGGCTTATTTAGGCGGTCATAATCCGCGGTTACATACCGATGAAGTAATCGTGGCTTTGTCAGTCCTTTCGACAAAAGATGAAAATTGCAAAAAGGCTCTTGAAAGTCTCCCGTTACTCTATGGATGTCAGATGCATTCCACTGTAATGTTGGGAGAAGTCGACAGTAAAATATTCAAGAAACTTGGAGTAGGTCTTACTTGCGATCCGGCGCGTAGAAAACCAAGGTGATATATATATATGCAAACCAACGGGAAAGAGCGACTGTGGAACGGCAACTATTGCCGTGCGATGGTCGCTAATTTCATGATGTTCTTTTCATTTTATCTGCTTACGCCACTGTTGCCGATTTATCTTGATGCACAATTCCATGCAGATAAAGATCTGATTGGTCTCGTCCTTTCAGGGTATGTGATTGCCGCCTTGATTGTCCGACCTTTCAGTGGCTTTATTGTCGATTGTTTTAATCGTAAGAAAGTCTTGATGGTATGCTTCTTTTTCTTCTTTATTTGCTTCACCGGTTATATAGGTGCCGGCACAATCCTGATGTTTGCTATCGTCCGGACTATTCACGGAATCCCTTTCGGAGCTACAACAGTTGCTAACAGCACGGTTGCAATTGACGTTCTTCCATCATCAAGGAGAAATGAGGGTGTCGGTTTCTATGGATTGAGCAATAATCTGGCTATGGCAATCGCTCCTTCCGCAGGAATCTATATCTACGCGTGGACCAATAATTTTGGCACTCTATTCTGGATATCATTAGGGATGGCTTTTCTCGGGTTTTATATGTCTACACGAATCAGATTGCCGCAACGGAAACTCCTGGCAGACAAACCCAAGCTTAGTCTTGATCATTTCTTCCTGACACGCGCATGGCTGATGGCAATCAATATCCTGCTTTTTGGTTTATGCTGGGGAATAATGAGCAATTATGTGGCACTTTATGGTAAGCAGCAGCTTGGTATAACTGACGGCACCGGTCTATTTTTTGCATTGCTATCCGGGGGATTAGTTGTTTCACGTCTATATGGTCGAAAAGCTTTGCAAGCCGGTAAACTTACAGAAAATGCCATTGAAGGCTCTTTGATAAGCTGTATTGGATATTTACTTTTTGCTCTTTCTCCCGGAGTGTGGGCTTATTATTGTTCGGCACTATTGATTGGACTCGGTAATGGACATATGTATCCCGCTTTTTTAAATATGTTTATTTCCGTTGCTCGCCACGATCAACGGGGAACTGCCAATTCTTCCATACTCACGTCTTGGGATTTGGGTATGGGCCTGGGTATTCTCTTAGGTGGAGTGTTAGCTGAATATATCAGTTTTGGAGCCGCATTCTGGGGAGCGGCAATCTCTCAATTGTCGGGAACTGTTCTGCTCTTGATAGCCACACGCAAATTCTTTCTGACCCGTCGGTTAGAAATTAATTGATAACTAAAAATTACCACAATCTCATAATTCAATTATGAGATTGTGACAATTGACCTGTATTATACTTTTCGAAAACTTTTTAATTAAGCAAATATGTGGCTGAAAATAAGATCCGTTGCTCCAGTATTTTCTTCAATATATTGACCTGCCCAATTGCCACGTTTCCGACGTTCTTCTGCATCAAACAGTAGCTTGTCGGCAACTTCCTCGAAACGGGTTTTCCCGGCAATGGATAATCCACCTCCGAGTGTCTTCAATTCCATAGCTTCTACAAATTTGGAATGATTCGGTCCATAAATCACCGGAATCCCGAAGGCGGCTGCTTCATTAATGTTGTGAATTCCTGCTCCAAACCCACCACCGACATAGGCGATATCTGCATATGCATACGCGGATGAAAGTAGTCCGAAACAATCAATTATTACGCACCGTGCATCCTTTAATAAGGATGGATCTTGTTCTGCCTCACTTTTTAACACGGTGTTTTCTCCGGCGAGTCCTTTTAAAACAGCCAATCGTTTTTCATTAAACTCGTGTGGGGCTATAATGAGTTTGACGTTAGCTCGTTTCTTGAACCAGTCGATATAAATCTCCTCATCCTCCGGCCAACTGCTCCCCGCAATAAACACAACCTCATTTTTATGGGGAGCTTTACCGCAAAATTCTTCGAGTACTGGAATTTTCTTTGTTTTTTTATGAATATCCGCCACACGGTCAAATCGTGTATCGCCAGCAACGGTGACGTTCCTGATATTTACATTCTCAAGAAGCCTTTGGCTCTCGGAGTCTTGCACGAATATATGAGTAAACCATCGCAACCATGCTCTATACCATGCGCCTCTTTTCTTGAAAAATGCCTGTTCAGGTCTGAAATGAGCAGATATAAGATACGTTGGAATTGTGAGCTGGTAAAGTTCCCGTAGATAATTCCTCCATATTTCATATTTGACAAAAACTGCCGCTACCGGCTTGATCATATTTACAAACCGACGTGCATTTGCAGGAGTATCGTATGGTAGATAACAAACGATATCTGCTCCCTCATAGTTTTTTCTGACTTCATAGCCTGAAGGAGAAAAAAACGTGAGAATAACACTTAGGTCAGGACGTTCTCTTTTTATTTTTTCAATCAAGGGACGTCCCTGCTCAAACTCACCGAGTGAAGCGGCATGAATCCAAACATATTTGGCTGAAGGATTAATCTCATCCTTTAGTTTCTGCCAGATGTTTTTATGACCAATCGCCATTTTGGCAGCTTTTTCATTTTTTATAGAGGCAATTTTCACACCGACGCCAAACAGTGAAATCCCGGCATGATATATCGGGGATTCAAGGGTTTGTCGGGCTGTTTCAGCGCCGAAGGAATGCAACTCTTTGAAAAATTGAGTCAATTTCATTTTTCAGGCATCGGTATGGATTCAATAGCACGCTCAATACGCGCAATGACCTCATTCTTGTTCATAAGTTCGGTGATGTCAAACATGTGCGGTCCACGACAAGCCCCAACAACTGCCAGTCTAAATGCATTCATCACATTTCCAAGGTGATAACCCTTAGAGGCAATCCATTCAAGAACTATTTTTTCTGCATTTGCAGAAGTCATATCGTCAATACCTTTGAGCACTTCAATCAATTCTTTCATAATTGCCGGAGTCTCTGCGCTCCAACGCTTTTTTATATCTTTCGGTGCATATTCATTTGGAGCCTTGAAGAAGAAGTCTGCTTGATCCCATAAATCGCCAACAAAGTTTGCACGGCTTTTAACCATCCCGAGAGCCTTGGCAATATAATATTCCGAATATCCGCTAATTCCATGTTGCTCAAGAACCGGCATGAAAAGCTTGGCAAGCTCTTGATTTTCCATTCTCATAAGATATTCATGATTAAACCAGATACCTTTCTGATAATCAAATTTTGCTCCGCTTTTCGAACAATGTGCAAATGAGAATTTTGCGATCAGATCATCCATACTCATCAGTTCGGAGTCATCACCGGGATTCCAACCAAGAAGTGCAAGGAAATTTACAACCGCTTCGGGCAGATATCCCTTTTCTCGATATCCGGAAGAAATTTCTCCGCTATTGGGGTCATGCCATTCCAATGGGAATACAGGAAATCCGAGCTTGTCTCCATCACGTTTTGAGAGCTTGCCATTGCCGACTGGTTTCAGAAGCAAAGGAAGATGCACAAATTCCGGTCTGGAATCACTCCATCCAAATGCGTCATAAAGCAACACATGAAGTGGGGCGGAAGGCAACCACTCCTCACCACGAATCACATGACTCACCTCCATGAGATGATCATCCACGATATTGGCAAGGTGATATGTTGGAAGATTATCCGCACTCTTATAAAGCACTTTATCATCCAGGATAGAGGAATTGATTTTTACTTCTCCACGGATGAGGTCGTTGACCACTACGTCAATACCCGGTTCAATTTTGAACCGAACAACATACTGATCACCGTTGGCGATGCGTCTCTCCACTTCATCAGCCGGAAGTGTGAGTGAATTTTCCATCTGCATGCGCGTAGAAGCATCATATTGGAAATTAGGAATTTCCTGGCGTGCCTTTTCCAGCCGCTCAGGAGTATCGAAGGCTATATATGCCTTATCCTCTGCGAGAAGCTGATCAACATATTTCTTGTATATTTCCTTTCGCTCACTTTGACGATATGGCCCATGTGGACCTCCCTCACGTACTCCTTCATCAAATTTTATTCCAAGCCAACCGAGAGCCTCGTTGATATATTCTTCTGCACCGGGTACAAAGCGACGGCTGTCCGTGTCTTCGATTCGAAGAATCATATCCCCTCCATTTTGACGGGCAAAGATATAATTATATAGAGCCGTGCGTACACCGCCGATATGAAGCGGACCTGTGGGTGAAGGTGCGAAACGCACTCTTACTTTTCTATGTTTGTCAGACATGATATAGGTGGTTTTTAAATATTTATTCTTGTTTTATCTTCCCTATTCAATTCAGTTGGATTGAAGGAGAAAGAACATTTTTACTCCTGTGGGTGAGTTGCATCTTAGAGCCATCCCACTCGTAGGTGAGTGTGGGAATTAAAAAATCCTTAAATTTGTCAAATTCGAATATATCTGTCACCCCCTCGGATGTTAAATGAAATGTGACATTATCTGAATCCGGTGAAGCATAAATGACCATTGTTGGGAATGGGATGATAGAATCTACTTTCTTGTACATTTCCTTTTGGTCTTTATCAAATTTAAAGAAGTCTTTTATTCCCGGCAGTTTGATAACTTTCTTGCGCTCTATTTCTTTGAAATCGCTATCAAAAAAACGTATATCGCTGTCCGCGGCTACTCCTTCCTCAGTTCCGATCGAATAGATGGTCATAATTCTTTTTCCCCCTTTTTTCATGGGAAGAAGGCGAATTTCAAGTGTGCTGACAGGAGTTATTTCAACTTTTGCATAAGTTTCGGTCAACGCCACAAGTTTCGATGTCCCTTCCATTGCGTTGGGCGCTGCATAAATACTGTCAGCTTTGAAATAATCCACCATGTCGAGTCGATACGTTTTACGTAATAGATCAAGTACGTCGACCGGAAGATTTACAAAAACATCGGCGGCAGTTAACTCAGGGGTAGAAGAAGTAGAGATACTCATTTCTTCCCCTTTAGGAATTTCTGACGGAAATGCAAAAGCCGGTAATCCCGTTAATATAATCATCGGGATAAGCACCAGGATATTCCGAAATTTTCTGAATAGATGTGTTGTTAGATTCATGTTTTAATGGATGAATAGAAGAGAGTATGGTGAGAAGAAAGCCGGAGTTTCAGTGCTTTTTCTTATTGATGAAAATATCATAGTTCCCGTTATATTCAGGTTTCTTTACAACATCTTTCACTTCCTTCTTCTTTCTTCCGCTTCCTGTCTTCTCTTTTTGTTCTTTCTTTGATTTCTTATCCTTTGCAGGCTTTCCATCTTTTTTTGACTCTTTTTTTCTTTTCTTCTCTTCGCGGTTGCGGGCTTCAAGATCATAATCCCTATCCGTGGCAATCTCAGCACGAAGGCGTGAACCAAAGAAATTTACATTTTTTAAAGCGTCAATTATTCTATGGGCATCATTTTCAGGCACATCGAAAAGTGTATATCCGGGCATAAGATCTATCCTTCCGATATCCGGCTTTTTACCGACGATGTTTTTATTGATAAGCTCCATGAGATTGCCCGGGAAGAAACCATGCTTCTTTCCGACATTTACCATCATTCGGGTATATCCCGGATCTGCGGTTCGACGGTCTTTATCTTTATTTTTTGATCGGCCTCCTCTTTCGCTGCCTTCACCACGTTCTTTACCCGTTGCATTCAGGTCGAGATCAGGCATATCCTGATAATATTTCAAAAGACGGTTAAATTCAAGAGACAATACACGTTTGAGCAGGTCTTCTTCAGATAGCCACTCTAATTTTTTTCTTACACCGGGGAGGTAACGATTGATCTGCGCTTCATCCACTTCAACACGTTCCAACCGGTCAGCTAAATTATACAGCTGTTTTTCGATAATATGCTCCGGAGTAGGGACCGTGCGATATTCGAATTGCTTACCTATGATTTTCTCAATCTGACGCAATTTACCCTTTTCACGGCTATGGATAATGGCAACCGAGACACCTATCTTATTTGCTCTGCCTGTACGACCGGATCTGTGAGTGTAGACAGCCGGGTCATCCGGCAAACCGTAATTGATGACATGAGTTAAATCATCCACATCAAGACCTCTGGCAGCCACATCAGTTGCCACAAGCAGCTGAGTGACATGGTCACGAAACTTTTTCATGGCGAGATCGCGTTGTGCCTGCGACAGGTCTCCATGCAGGCAGTCAGCATTATAGCCGTCAGCGATCAATTTATCTGCAATTTCTTGAGTCTCCTTACGTGTGCGGCAGAAAATAATGCCATAGATATTTGGATTATTATCAGCTACCCTCTTCAGACATAGATATTTGTCATGAGCTTTTACCATATAATAGATATGGCGCACATTTTTGGAACCTTCATTTTTATTCCCTGCTACGAACTCCACCGGATTGCGCATGAAGTTAGAGGAAATGGCTGCAATCTCCTTAGGCATCGTTGCCGAAAACATCAGCATTTTCCTATCCTCGGGAACGTAGGTCAGAATTTCGTTGATGTCATCAATAAATCCCATATTGAGCATCTCATCGGCTTCATCCAGAACAACGGTATGCACATTGTTAAGTTTAACCTCTCCTCGTTTGATGAGATCTATCAAACGTCCGGGAGTGGCGACAATTACTTGCACGCCGTTTCTTAGAGATCTGATTTGACTCTCGATACTTGACCCTCCATACACAGGCAGGATACGCAAATTATCTATATATTTGGCAAAATCAGCAAGATCACCGGCAATCTGTAAGCACAACTCGCGAGTGGGAGCTATGATAAGTGCTTGCACGGTATTGTTATCTGTATTGATTCTTTGCAACAACGGCAATCCGAATGCTGCCGTTTTCCCGGTTCCTGTCTGTGCGAGGCCTACGACATCGCCTTCATTATTTAGAAGATGAGGAATAACCATCTCTTGAATTGGCATCGGATTCACAAATCCTTCCTCATCGATGGCTTTCAGTAATTGCGGGCTAACGCCCAATTCTTCAAAGGTTTTCATAATTAACATCTTAGCCCGATATTAAAGCTGTATTTTGGGTTTGATTCCTGTTATTGTTTCGGGCTGTATGTTTATACAACAATTCTAAGGGTGTTATTTCCCTGCAAATTTAATAAATTTAGTTTAAAATAATGAAATTTTGAGTGAAATGTAATGGTGGTGCGTATGAATATGTAAACCATAAAAAGATATAGATTAAAATATTAAATTAACATATCTGACATGAAACGTATTTTTAGCTTATTTTTAGCCTCTTGTTTTGCTGTAGGGGTTATCAGTGCTCAGCAACTGTATGTGGGTGAGACCGCATATACCTCTCTTGATGATGCGGTAGCTGCAGTTGAAGATGGAGGCACAATCGTTGTGGACGGTGAATTTACCACTACAAAAAGGTATCAGTTTTCCAAAAATCTTACCATTAAGGGGAAAGATGAGAATGCCAAGATTATCCGCGGGGATGCGAATAATATCATGTTTCTCGATAACTCGGGTAAATCTCTGATATTCGAGAATATTACAATTGACGGTGGAAATAAGGACAGTGCAAAGACTATGATAGAATATAGCAAGAGCACTTCCAATGCCCTTAATAACGTGAAAATTGTCAATGTGAAAAATTCTGCCAACACCCGAGTAATCCAAGTTAAGTCAAACGGAGGAGTTACCTTTAATGGAGTAACTGTCACTGATTGCAATACTGGTGATTTTAATGGTGATATTTTCGTAGGCAATAAAGATAAGACACAGCTCACCGGGAATAACATTCTCTCAGTGTATTGTGAGAAGGATAATAGGGTTACCGCTGCAGATCTTACGAATACTTCGCCCATCTCCCTATATGTTGACGAGACACGTGCCGACGGACTTTGTATCGTAAAAGGATGGTCTGATGCAAGCTACTTTTATGCACCGGCTGGCGAATTGACAGGGAATGCTTCCAAGAACGAGATTACATACGCAAAAGCTGAGAAGTTTATTTTCATTGGCGAAAACGGATATTCTTCAATTCCAGAAGCGATGGAGGCTGCCGAAGAGGGTGCAATTATTGAAATTACTGGTGAAGTGAAAATCGGAGCACGTCTGACTCCAACTCAGAATGTTACTATCAAAGGTGCAAATGAAGATGCTAAACTCGTCAGAGGTGATCTTTCCAATCTGATGTTGCTCGACTCTAATGACTATGGTTTTAATATCTGTGATATAACCATTGACGGAGGAACAGCTGAAAGCGGAAAGGCTGTTGCCGAATTTAGTCATACCTCCAACAATACTCTTTCAAACGTGAAATTCATCAATACCGTAAATACCTCCAACTCAGGTGTTATGCAGGTCAAGGCTAACGGTGGTGTGACCCTTGAAGGCGTTTCCGTTGAAGATTGCACTGTTGCGGAAGGATCAGGAGATCTTTTTGTAGGGAAGAATAGCGTGACTCTCAAAGGTGATAATTCCCTTTCAGTTTATCTTGAAAATAATAGAAGTCTGATGGTTGATGGAATAACCAATGAAGACCCGATTCTGATCATCACTCAGCAAGCACCCGTTGCAGAACCTGTGGTGATAGTGACAGGTACATCCGATATTTCAAAATTCACTATTGCTGAAGGGATGCTCATTGGCAATGAAGCTGATAATACAATTTCCGTCAAGCTTCCGGTTTCGGAACTTTCCATCGGTAATATAGAAGGAAATGCCGAATGTGTAGCTGCAAAGGAAGAAACTTATTCTGTCAATGTCACAAATTCAGGCGATACTGAGATTGCGGCAGCAGATTATAGCGTTGAATTTTATGAAGGGGAAACTCTGATTTCGACTGCTGATGGTGTAGCCCTTGCGGCAGGTGAAAGCTCTGATTTCAATTTCAATTGCGATTATAGTGCTCTCAATATCGGTGAAACATTCACTTTGTCAGCTAAGATAGTATTTGCAGAAAATACTCAGTTTGAAGATTCCGATCTTGATAATAACGCTTCCGAAGTTTTCACCTTAACAGTAATCGGATTTGGTGAAGCGCCTCAAAATCTTTCCGGAAAAGTTGTAGGAAGTTCTATTGAATTGAGTTGGAATGCTTCTGCGGTGACAGATAATGTCACTCCTAAATATAATGTATATAAGCAAATTATCTCAACTGATTATGTTGCTCAGCCAATTGAGTTGCTTACTGCGGCGCCGATTGAAGAAACTACTTATAACGTTGGGAAAGATAAGGGAATTGTATATTATGTCTCAGCTGTTTACGAGGGACAAGGTGAAAGTGCCCTGTCGGATGGGTTGAATAATGATGCATTATTAGGAGTAAATGCTATTCTCTCTTCCGGTTTAATCCTGAATGCTAAAGACGGTGAGGTAAGTGCAACTGTCAATGGCGAATCTGCCGAGGTTGAAGTTTATTCCATTGATGGAAAAATGATTGCGAAAGGAATGCAGGTTGTGGTTGAGACTAAGGGTCTTTACATCTTACGGATACAAGGAATCGCGACGCGTATCGTTTTCTGAGTTTGCGATTCTTTTTCATACTAATATAAATGAGAAACAGCATGAATACGAACATTCATGCTGTTTCCTCATTTTAAAGATCTGTCATATCCGTTTTAGGGACTTGTTGTCTATTCTGTAGTTTATTGGTTTATTCATATGCATGACCGATTCGTTAATTCCTGATTATTCGTTAATTCCTTATTATTGGTATAGTAAAAATTCGGCGATATATTGTATAATTTCAAAAAAAAATCTAATTTTGTGACAATTTAGTCATTTTTAGAGGGAAGACGGTAAACTCATATTCCTTGATTTTTTTGACTTTACTCTCCGCGATCTGTTTTTATAAGATTCGTTATCTTATCCTTAAGACTTTAATCTGATATTTAAGGTTGTCTGAAAAATATTTTTCGAACCTCCAACAGTATATAATTTATCCATGGAAAAGAAGGTGATAGTCAACGGGTTGACTTTTGTTCCTTTCCTTACTGCAGATGTAATCTCGCGTGAGGTGAAACGCGTGGCTGAAGAAGTCAGGTCCGACTTAGAAAGCTCAAATCCAATATTCTTATGTGTCTTGACCGGTGCTTTTGTCTTTGCGGCCGATCTTATCAGGGAAATTGGTTTAAACGATTGCGATGTCAATTTTGTTAAGTATTCCAGCTATGAAGGTACAAGCTCCACTGGAGAGGTGAAGCAATTGATGGGATTGCAACAGGAAATTGATGGTCGGGATGTAATAATTATCGAGGACATCGTCGATACCGGTTTGACCGCCACTAAAATGGTTGAAGATCTGAAGAAGAAAAATCCCCGTTCAGTGCGGTTTGCCACCCTTCTGCATAAGCCTGAAAGCAATAAAACCGGATTTAAGCCGGATTATGTGGCATTCACTATACCCCCGAAATTTATTATCGGATATGGCCTTGATTTGGATGGCAAGGCAAGAAACCTTCCTGATATTTACGTTATAGAAGAAAAATAAGTTAGATATAGATTTGAGGATTAATCCTAAGACAAGCATTTATCCTGAAGAATTAAATTATTTGAGTCATGTTGAATTTAGTTATTTTTGGTGCGCCTGGAAGTGGAAAGGGTACTCAGAGCGAAAAGCTTATCGATGAGTATGACCTCTTCCATATTTCAACCGGAGAGGTTCTCCGCGATCATATTAAAAAAGGCACGGAACTTGGAAAAATTGCCGATAGTTTTATCTCTAAAGGGGAGCTTATTCCTGACGATCTGATGATCCGGATTCTCGATGATGTTCTTACCCGTGAAGAAGCAAAGGGAATTAAGGGAGTCGTTTTTGACGGTTTCCCCCGCACGATTCCTCAGGCAGAGGCTTTGAAGAAACTTCTCGAAAAACGAGGCACAGACCTCCATGCTGTCATTGGTCTTGAAGTTCCTGAAGAGGAATTGATCGAAAGAATGATTAACCGCGGTAAACAGACCGGACGCGCTGATGATAATCCGGAGACTATCAAAAACAGACTGAATGTTTATCATAACCAGACAGCTCCATTACAGGAATATTATAAGAAAGAAGGAAAATATCTTCCGATCAATGGAGCGGGAGTGGTAGAAGAAATATTTGATGATATCGCAGCAGGTATTCAAAAAGCTACCGGAGTAGAGCGTAAAAAGGTATAAAAAGTATTAATTGATAGAAATATTTTAAGTTTTTTATATTTTCATTTTGCTACTTCTTATTGTTTGATTACATTTGCACAAGATAATTAACCCTTATTTTTATTATTAGTTAATATTTTAGTTAGAAATTTGTTCACCACGACAGCGAATGCCGGGTGACCATTACCGTCAAAATCCAATGGAATCAGAGAAAAAACCTAAGCGTCCCCGTATTAATACTATGGGCACTCAATCACAGTCCGACAACGGAGAGTCCGAAAATCGCTATGAAAAAGTAAACTACGGTTCAGGCAATTATCAGCCGCGTCAGAATTATGGCTATCCGCGTCAGGGTGGCTATCAACCCAGACAAAACAGTTATAATGGGTATGGACGTCAGCCATATCAGCAAAAAACGTCAGATTATCCTAAGTCAAATCTGGATTCGTCAGAATCCACAGATCAGTCTGCAGATACTTCTGCATCAGTCTCAGATTTTAACTCCACTGAGCAACAGACCGGCTATCAACGTCCTAATAACGGGTATCAACGAATGAATAACGGTTACCAACGTTATCAGCGTCCAAATCAAGGATACCAACGTCAGAATAACGGTTATCAGCGCCAGAACAACGGTTACCAACGTCAATATAACCAAGCCGGTGGAGATGAAACCGGTGCTCAGGGTTATGCTCCCCAGAACAATGGTTACCAGCGTCCCAATAATGGTTATCAACGCCAGAACAACGGCTATAACCGTCCGAATAATGGCTATAGCCGCCCAAATAACGGCTATGGTCGCCAGAATAATAATTATCAACGTCAGGGTGGCTATCAACAACGGACTCAAGGTGGCTATAATCGTCCTCAGAACGGTTATAACCGCCAAGGGTATCAGAACGGTGAAGGTGGTTATCAGCAGGGACGTCGACAGATAAATAACTTCAGAAAGCAACAGGGGGGTATGAAGTTTACACCCAGACCCCGTCAGATTGACTATGTGCTTGATGATATCGATCCGAATGAACAGCTACGCCTTAACAAGTATATGGCGAATGCCGGAATTTGCTCCCGTCGCGAAGCAGATGAATTTATTCAGGCAGGCAAAGTGAAAGTCAATGGTGAAGTGGTAACTGAACTCGGTACCAAAATCACGCGTAACGACGTTGTTGAATATGAAGATAAGGTTGTGACTCCCGAACGCAAATGCTATGTTCTTCTAAACAAACCGAAGGATTGTGTAACTACAAGTGACGATCCCAACGGACGCCTGACGGTGCTTGATTTGGTTAAAAATGCTTGTCAGGAACGCATATATCCTGTAGGTCGTCTTGACAGAAATACAACCGGAGTGTTGCTCCTGACCAATGATGGAGATCTCGCTTCCAAACTTACTCATCCAAAGTTTGTGAAGAAGAAAATATATCATGTATGGACCGACAAAGATATTACTGAGGAAGATATGCAGCGAATAGCTGATGGTATCGAACTTGAAGATGGTGAAATCCATGCTGATGCGATTAGCTATGTCAGTGATACGGAGCACAATCAGGCGGGTATTGAAATCCACAGCGGAAGAAATCGTATTGTGCGTAGAATTTTTGAATCCCTGGGATATCGGGTCACAAAACTCGACCGCGTTTATTTTGCAGGTCTGACCAAAAAGAATCTGCCAAGAGGCCGCTGGCGTTACCTGACCCAGGAAGAAGTCAACTATCTGCGAATGGGTGCGTTTGAATAAATTAGAGTTTTTACCGCGAGTGATGTTGCCTCATAATATTCTTGAGTGCAACATCCCGTGTTTTTGAATAGGAGAAAAATAAATGAAAGATATCAGAAGAACGAGGATTGCAGATATTATTAACGATCCCGAGTCATATATTGGTCGCGAGGTTGACGTTAAAGGTTGGGTAAGAACCCGCAGAGGCAACAAATATGTGCAATTTGTAGCCCTCAACGATGGCTCAACGATTAAAAATCTTCAGGTTGTATTTGACTTGGCTAAAATTAAAGAAGACGAATTGCGTCAGGTCACGACAGGAAGTTCTATCCATGTTCAAGGTCAGCTCGTTGCTTCTCAGGGGAAAGGTCAATCCGTAGAAGTTCAGGCAGACTCATTTGAAGTTTACGGAATAGCAGATCCTGAGACCTATCCACTGCAGAAGAAGGGTCATTCTCTTGAATTTTTACGCGATATTGCTCACCTCCGTCCGCGCACCAATACTTTCGGTGCCGTGTTGAGAATTCGCCATAGTCTTGCTTATGCTGTGCATAAATTCTTCAATGACAAGGGATTCTATTATTTCCATACTCCTCTGATCACTGCTTCAGACTGTGAGGGTGCCGGTGCGATGTTCCAGGTGACTACTCTCGATTTGAATGAACTTCCGAAAGATGAGTCCGGGAAAGTTGACTATTCACAGGATTTCTTCGGGCGTCAGACAAGTCTTACAGTCAGCGGTCAGCTCGAAGGTGAACTTGGAGCAACTGCGTTAGGTGCCATTTATACCTTCGGCCCAACTTTCCGTGCCGAAAACTCCAATACTCCTCGCCATCTGTCTGAGTTCTGGATGATTGAACCCGAGATGGCTTTCTATGAGATAGAGGATAATATGGATTTAGCGGAAGAATTCATTAAATATTGTATCCGTTATGCTCTCGATCATAATCGTGATGACATTGAATTCCTTGCAGAGCATTTCGATAAAGAGTTAGTGGATCGCTTGAATTTCGTTTTGGAAAATGACTTCGTGCGTCTTCCATATACAGAAGGTGTACGTATTCTTGAGGAAAGTGGTGAGAAGTTCGAATTCCCTGTATTCTGGGGCGCGGATCTTGCCTCTGAGCATGAGCGTTACCTTGTGGAAAAACATTTTAAGAAACCGGTCATACTTACAGATTATCCAAAAGAAATCAAGGCTTTCTATATGAAGCTCAATGATGACGGTAAGACTGTTAGGGCTATGGATGTTCTTTTCCCGAAGATCGGTGAGATTATCGGTGGGTCTCAACGGGAGGAAAGTTATGAGAAACTCAAGGCTCGTTGTGAAGAGCTCGGCATGACAGGCATGGATTGGTATCTTGATACAAGACGTTTCGGTTCTGTTCCTCATTCCGGTTTTGGTTTGGGATTTGAGCGATTGGTTCTATTTGTGACCGGTATGCAGAATATCCGTGACGTTATCCCGTTCCCTCGCTTCCCGAAAAATTGTGAATTTTAATAATTCGGGTCAACCGATTTGGACAGGAATATATTAACAGTTCCAACCAATTAATATATACGGATTTGAATATTTTTTTTCAAAATAAATTTCATAGATGCGCCATGATTTCGCTGAAAATCATGGCGCTTCTATGGATTTTATTTACAGTGCAAACCGCAAGGGCAAAGACCGATGATGCATTAACCTTCGCAGAAATTAAAGAAGTTTCTTCCGTTTCAGGGGAGAAGGTAATTTCACAATCTTTGGGTCAAAACGGTTGTGCATCGAAAGATTCCATCACAGTGAGTCTGTTGACCTGTTGGCCCGGACCTGAAGTTTATGAACTGTGTGGTCATGAAGCTGTCAGAATTCGTGGAGCAGAAGTCGATTCAGTCTGGAATTATGGAGTATTTAGTTTCGATGAGCCTAATTTCGTATATCGTTTCGTAAAAGGAGAGACGGATTACATGCTTTGGGGATATCCTTCTCAGTGGTTTTTTGACGAATATAGGATACGTGGATCAAAGGTCGTGGAGCAAGATCTTAACCTTTCTCAAGATGAGGCTTGGGCTCTTCGCAAAATATTGCAAAATGAATCTTTACCTGCAAACAGAGTTTATAGATATAACTATGTGAAGGATAATTGTGCCACTCGAATTGTAGCACGCATGGATTCAGCATTTGGGCCTGTGGCGTATTCCGATGAGGTGAAGTATGGTACTTTCAGAAATACTATGCGCCATTATCACAAGAATTATCCCTGGTATCAATTCGGTATAGATCTTGCCTTAGGCTCCGGTCTTGATTATCCCCTTGCCGGACGTGAAGAGATGTTTGCTCCTTTAGAAATGATGGATAAGGTTGCGTCTGCGTCCCTGCCGGATGGAAGACAGCTGGTTGCCGCTACCCGTGTTGTAGTGGAAGGTTTAAATGATGTGACTCTTCCTCCGACCCCTTGGTGGCGTACCCCAATGTTTATAATGAGTCTTTTGCTTGGATGCTGTGTTGGGGTGGCAGTCTATGAATTAAGGAAGCGCATAATTATCAGATGGATATATAGCGTTTATTACGCTATTGTGGGTATTACGGGAATTATAATAGCATATCTTGTGTTCGTTTCTACCCACGAAGCCACATCCCCCAATCTGATGTTGCTCTTATTCAATCCTCTTCAGCTTTTATTCGCTGTATGCGTGTGGTGGAGAAAGAGCCTGTGTGTTGCACAAGGTTTGTCATTATATAATATTTTTATTGTTGGAGGATTGTTTTTGATCTGGCCTTTCCAGACCCAAAGCGCTAATCCGGCATTCTTTCCACTTATGTTTTCGTCAGTGGCCTTGTCAATCCCTTATGCAATAATCACCTTAAGAAAAAGTTATAATTACGTAGGGACGGTATTTGCGTATATAAAAGGGGAGAGAGAAATGCATTCAATGCATAAATACAAATAAATAATTGATGAAGAGATTAGTAAGTTCTGTTATATTTGGTCTTGCCACCTTCAATGCCCTGATATTGGCTGATCCTTCCCGTCCGCGCATGGTGGTCGGAATTGTGGTGGATCAATTACGTACAGACTACATAGAATATTTAAAAGATCTTTTGGGTGATAAAGGATTCAAAAGATTAATGTCGGAAGGGAAATATCTACGCAATGTTGATTTCCAAGCCGAAGGGATTGATGCCGTAAATGCCACTGCGACAATCTTCACCGGTGCTTATCCCAATGCCACCGGTGTTCCCTCCGCCACTATCTATAATCCGGAGAACAAGAGTATTGTCTTCCCTTTGAACGATCCGTCACAGTTAGGTAATTTTACTTCAGAGACTTTCTCACCGTCCTCGCTGAGATTATCGACAATCAGTGATGAGGTGATGATTGATGGAGCAGGAGTAAGTGCGGTCTATGCCATTGCGCCTGATCCTCAGCAAGCCATAATTATGGCGGGACATGCAGGTAATGGGGCTGTCTGGATATCCGAAAATTCCGGTAAGTGGGCTACCTCTTCTTATTATCGTGATGCCCCGGCTCATTTGTCAGCGGCCAATTACAATCGCCCGTTGTCGGCTCGCATAGATACCATGCAATGGAAGCCTCTACTTCCCCTTGACAAATATCCGGGTATACCCGCGCAAAAGAGATATTACCCGTTCAGGTATGTCTTCCCCTCTTCAGACAGAAGCGCGTATAAAATGTTTCTGTCGTCACCCTTGGTCAATGCCGAGGTGACCGATATGGCTATTGAATATCTTGATAAACTCAATCTTGGGAATAGGGGGGACGCCATAGACATGTTGAATGTCGGATTAACGGCCGCTCCCTATAAATATGTGAAAGATGGAGACTTCCGGCTCGAACTTGAAGATTCATATTTACGACTTGATAGCCAGATCGGGAGATTGCTCGATGCGGTGGATAAGAAGGTTGGCCTTGACAATACGATTGTTTTCCTTACATCAACCGGTTATTATGACGATGCTTCAATAGACGATCCCAAATTTAAAATTCCTTCCGGTGAGTTTTCCGTAAAACGCGCTATTTCGTTGCTAAACTCCTATCTTGCAGCGAAATATGGGAACGGTGACTATGTGGATTCATTTCATCGCGGTCATATCTATCTGGATCATAAGACAATAGAAAATGGTCGTCTTAATGCTGATGAGGTGATTAATTCAGCGCGTGAGTTTCTTTGCAGGATGAGTGGCGTGGCAGAAGGATTCACGCGTAGTGAAATTTTATCCCCTGCTGATGCGATGAAGGGGTTGCGGCTTGCTATTGATCCTAAATCATGTGGGGATATTGTGCTTCATTTCAGTCCGGGGTGGACTGTAGTTGATGATTCCAGGTATCCTGTTGAGAAAACACCGGTAAGATATGCCACCCCTCTCACTCCGGCATTTATAATGGGTCCCGGTATATCACCGGAAACCATAGACACATCCGTTGAGGCAGCCGTGATTGCGCCCACGGTGTCAGGTTCACTTAGAATCAGAGCCCCAAACGGTGCTTCCTCTCGCCCCCTTTGAATATTCCGCATTGAATCTTACTATCCCTTACGAAAGAGGTATATTATGTAGAATAATAATGTATCATCTAAGTATTAGGTAATTAGCGGAAAAAGTGTTAATTTTGCATCCAGAAGAAAAAAATATAATAAAACCATGGGTTTTAATAGTATACTGAAGAAAATATTTGGCGATCAAAGCGAGCGTGCAGTGCGTCCTCTTTGGAATCGTCTTGAAAATGAAATTCGTCCGATTTCGGAACAGGTTAAGAATATCTCTAATGATGAACTCCGTGCGCGCATCGATACCATTCGTGATGATATTCGCGGTGAAGCTAAGGAGTATAAAGAGAATATGGATCAGCTTCGTGCTGAAATTGAGACACTTGATTATGACAAGCGTGAGCCGTTGTGGAAGAAAATTGACGAGCTCAAGGATGAGATGTTTGTCATGTACGCAAAGAAACTTGACAAGGTTTTGCCTGAAGTCTTTGCTATAGTTAAAGAGACCGCGCGTAGATTTGCAGAAAATGATACCATCGAGGTAACAGCTACCGATGCCGACCGTGAATTAGCGGCTGCCGGAAAAGATTTTGTTACCATTGAAGGAGACAAAGCGATCTATAAGAATGAATGGATGGCTGGTGGGAACCTAATGAAATGGGATATGGTGCACTACGATGTCCAGCTCATCGGAGGCATGGTGCTCCATGGTATTCTCAATGGTGATAAGGCCACAAACAATATTGCCGAGATGGCAACCGGTGAGGGTAAAACTCTTGTTGCGACACTTCCGGTCTTTCTGAATGCTTTGACCGGAGAGGGTGTTCATGTCGTTACGGTCAATGATTATCTTGCCAAACGTGACTCAGAATGGATGGGACCCCTATATCAGTTCCATGGTCTCACGGTAGATTGTATTGATAAGACAGAACCAAATTCCTCTGAGCGTCGTAATGCCTATCGGTGTGATATCACCTTCGGAACAAATAATGAATTCGGTTTCGACTATCTGCGTGATAACATGGCAACGCTTACGGAAGATCTTGTCCAACGCGATGAGCATTATTATGCCATTGTCGATGAGGTTGACTCTGTGTTGATTGATGATGCCCGTACTCCGTTGATTATTTCAGGTCCGGTTCCAAAGGGTGATGATCAGATGTTTAATGATTTTAAACCCAATGTAGAGAAAGTCGTCAATGCACAGAGAAAATTGATTCAGAACCTGCTCCTTGAGGCTAAGGAAAAAATCTCTGCTGCAATGAGCGGTGACCCGGAAAAGATTGCAAAATTCGATAAGAAAGAGGAAGGTAAAAAACCGTTGACAGCTGATCAATTGCTCGAAGAGGGCGGTTTAGCTCTATTCCGTGTCTATAAAGGTCTTCCGAAACATAATCCTCTGATTAGATATTTGAGTGAAGATGGGATCAAACAGCTCCTTCTTAAAGTGGAAGCAAAATATATGGCAGATAATAATCGCGAAATGCCATTTGCTGTTGAGCCCCTTTACTTTGTGATTGATGAGAAGAATCATTCCATAGAACTTACAGATAAGGGAATTGACGTACTTACAGGCACAACCGAAGATCCGGATTTCTTCGTTCTTCCGGACATTGCCGGATTGCTGTCCGCTGTTGAAAATGAAAGCCTTACGGCTGATGAGAAACAAGAGAAAAAAGACCAGCTTCTGCAAAATTATTCTGTTAAGGCAGAACGTGTGCATACTGTCAACCAGTTGCTGAAGGCTTATACTTTGTTTGATAAAGACGTAGAATATGTAATCGACGATAATAAAGTAAAAATCGTCGATGAGCAGACTGGTCGTATTATGGAGGGCCGTCGTTATTCAGATGGTCTACATCAGGCAATTGAAGCCAAGGAAGGGGTAAAGGTTGAGGCTGCGACCCAGACCTACGCAACCATTACCCTTCAGAACTATTTTAGAATGTATCGTAAACTCGCGGGTATGACCGGTACGGCAATGACGGAGGCGGGCGAGTTCTATGATATATATAAACTTGAGGTAATCGAGATTCCTACTAATCGTCCTGTTATCCGTAATGATCAGAACGACCGTGTCTATCGGACCAAGAAGGAGAAATATGCCGCGGTTATACAGGAAGTGGAGGACATGGTGAAGCAAGGTCGTCCGGTTCTGGTCGGTACTACATCTGTAGAAATTTCAGAACTTCTTTCACGTATGCTTCAGCTTCGAAAGATTCCCCATCAGGTGCTCAATGCGAAATTTCATAAAAAAGAGGCTGATATCGTAGCTATGGCTGGTAAGTCTGGCACAGTCACAATTGCAACCAATATGGCAGGTCGTGGTACCGACATTAAGCTTCCTCAGGAAGTAAAAGATGCCGGCGGTTTGGCTATTATCGGCACTGAACGTCATGAATCACGCCGTGTTGACCGCCAGTTGCGTGGTCGAGCCGGGCGACAGGGTGACCCGGGTAGCTCGGTATTCTTTGTCTCTTTTGAGGATACGGTCATGCGTCTGTTTGCTAACGAAAGAATTGTTAAGACGCTTGATAAACTTGGTTTTGAGGAAGGAGATATGATTGAGTCAAAGATGGTGACCAAGTCGATTGAGAATGCTCAAAAGCGCGTTGAGGAAAATAACTTCGGTATACGTAAGAGACTCGTGGAATATGATGATGTGATGAATGCTCAGCGTAAGGGTGTTTATGGACGTCGTCAGAATGCTCTTAAGGGTGAACGAATTGGCACTGACATTGCCAACATGATATATGAAACCTCTCAGGAGATTGCCCAGAGAGGTTATGAAGATGGATTTCATGGCTTTGAAGAGGAAGTTCGCAAACAACTCTCAATTGATTCTCCGGTAACTGAAGAGGAATACAATAAAATGGATTCTCAGACTCTTACTGATAATCTGGCCGAAGCTGCAATGCACAATTTCCAACGTAAGAAGGAGAAAATGGCTCAGGCTGCTATGCCATATATTAAGGAGTTTGTGGAGGAGAGAGGTGCAAAAGGTCTTGTCGGTGTGCCGGTAAGCGATGGACGCAGAGTATTTAATATCCGTTGTGATATTGAGGATGCGTATGCCAATGGATGTAAACCTATCACTAAGGCATGGGAAAAGGCTGTGCTTCTTTCAAGCATCGATAAAGCATGGCAAGAGCAGCTTCGTGAAATGGATGAATTGCGTAAGTCGGTGCAGAATGCGTCTTATGAGCAAAAAGATCCGCTTGTAATCTATAAGCTTGAAGCCTACGAGCTCTGGAAAAAGATGCTTTGGGAGATGAATTCCAAATCTGTCTCAACTCTCATGCGAGGTAAACTCGCAGTGCCTGATTATGAAGAGGCTAAAGCAGCTGAGGCAAAAGCACGTGAAGAGGCTGAGGCACAGCGTCGCCAGATGTCTTCCAACAGAACGAATGCACCGGAAATCAGACGTGAATATGCTCAAGCTCCCGTCTCAAACCCCTATGCCAACTACTCAACGACTCGCGACACATATCCGGGCGAGTCTGCACAACGCCAGGCTGCCCAGAATGCAGGTCGTCAAGCGTCTGCAATGCCCCGACAGCCTATGAAAGCTGCTCCTAAAGTTGGTAGAAATGACCCCTGTCCTTGTGGCTCAGGTAAGAAATACAAAAACTGTCATGGTCGTGGACTTTGATCCATGGCATGACAGTATTATCGTTTTCTTCATGGTTAATATCCTACATCACCGTCATATCGGTTTAGAGACAATTCGTTTTAAGTAGTAGCTGATACGGTTTTCCAAAGAAAGATTTGATTTAAAAAGTTTACCCCCGGCAACGTCGAATCATTTTTGATTACGCTTGCCGGGGGTTTTGATTGTTATTGTCAAACTTCTCCAATAAGTGAACTATGCTGACAATTTATAGCAGGGATATTACAAATTTAATGAGACTATACTTAAAGAATTTTAAAGAACATGAGCGACCATAGAATCATACCTAAGAAAAATGATATGCCGGTCCACATCTTTGCCATACGATTTGCAGAATGTGATTTAATTTGTAATGATCTTGCTTTCTCTCCTTCTTCTACTCTTGAAGAATTCCATAACCTCTTACTCTTCATTGAATAGAATACGGCTACCGCTCCTGTTAAAGGGAAACAAAATACAGTGACATATAAAGCTGCCAAAAGGATTGAGCGGGGAGCTATTGCAGGATTCTCTTCAGATGGGAGTGGTGCATCCGGAAACCCCATTCCGATTCTTGAAAATCCCGGCGCTGAAGTCTCATCAGTCGCAGATGGTGATTGATTGGAAGAATCTTCCACCGGTTGATAGATTGTGGGGTGCATAAGCGACGTGATACGCTGACGGTAAAATCTGCATATTTCGGCCACATCCTCTGCTTTTTCCCATTTCTCCATTCCCTTACTCCAAACATAAGTGTCCGGGCGTATATTTAATTCTGGAATCTGGTGAAGATCAAACGGTCCTTTCTGAACCCCATCAATCATCGCATAAAATTTCATCTATGCAGTCTTATTAGATATTATTGAATAGATTGCACGGCTTGCTGAATTGCTGCAGTGTATGATATTCCTGAGACGCAAAGGAAGATAATACCTCCTATGATTGAGATTCCGATGAGAACCAGACTGATAATTGTCATTATCTTAGCCGTGGAATTAGCAGCGTCACCTGCCTCATAATTCCCCATAGCATAAAAATTATTGGCTTTATTAGCTTGCACAATACCGATAATGCCAAAAATTGCTGAGATACAGCTGGTGAAAAATCCCACGATTGTGCCTACAATAGCCCACGGCAACCAGTTCGTCGGGCGGTTCGATTGTTGATAATCCATGATTATGTGTTTTTAAAGTGCGGTTAATGACGAGAATATAGCTGCGTATGATCCAAGTAATATTATTGTCGTGATAATGCCGATTGCAGATATAACAAGACTTATTATAGTCATAATCTTAGCTGTGGAATTTGCAGAATCTCCGGCATAATAATCTCCCATCGCATAAAAAGTATTGGCTTTATTGGCTTGCACGATACCGATTATCCCGAAGATTACTCCTATGCATGAAGTGAAGAATCCTACGATTGTGCCTACAATTGCCCACGTCATCCAATTGTAAGGAGGAGTTGATCGCTGAGGATTATAGTTAGCCCCGGGCTGAGGATATTGCTGTTGATATTGCTGTTGGGTAGAATATGGATTCCTGTTAACATTAGGTCCATATTGAGGGTGAGGTGGATTAGGCTGGGTAAATCCTCCGGGATTTACGATAACGAACATATCCGTCAATTCAGGGACTGATGATGCCGGTGCCCACTCGCTCATTCCTTCACGCCATACAAGAGTCTCCCGATTGATACCCTGAGCCATAAGGCCCTCTTTTGAGAAAGGACCGGTTGAATTTCCATCAACTACGATATAATATTGATTAGTCATATTTTATAATAGAAATATCAAATTATACTTTGTTATTAAATATCGAACTCTTAAGTTGAGATATTGAAATTGTTATATTAGAAATGTTGATTATGTATTTTAGAAATAAATAAAGGGATAAAATTTGATTCAAGCAAATTTTAATTACCGACAATCCCTTTTACCAAATGAGATTATAATTAACCACAAATATATAAAATATTGCAACATCTTCCAAATTTTGTCTTTCACGCGCTTACGAGCGACCTGATTTAAAGTCAGTAAAGTTAAAGACCTTGCGGTCTCTAAGACTCCCGGCTTAAAATAATTGGGATCTAATATACATCTTAACTCCCCGGTGGCAGGTACGCAAACCTTCGATTGGAGACCGACAACAAAAAAGGGTGAAGCATCAGCTTCACCCTTAAAGATTCTTGAGCGGTAAACGAGGCTCGAACTCGCGACCCTCAGCTTGGGAAGCTGATGCTCTACCAACTGAGCTATTACCGCATTTCCTTTAGACAGTGCAAAAGTAAGAAAAATTTTATAAACCGAAAAATTTTATTAAAATTCTTTTATATCACTTTTTAATTTTGTTGGATAGCTCCCAGAATGCTACTGCTGCCGCTGCCGCGACATTCAGCGAATCAACATCGTGATACATCGGTATTTTAACTGTGTAATCACAGCTTGCTATTATATTTTCTGCAAGTCCGTCTCCTTCTGTCCCCATAACAATTGCAGCGCGTGGTAATTCCTTAAGAACCGGATCTGACAGCGAAATTGAATTATCCGTCAACGCCATCGCAATTGTTTTGAAACCTAATTCACTTAAACTCTCGATAGAGGCATCAAGCCATGTCCAAGGCACCAGGAATACGCTTCCCATTGATACCCTGATGGATCTGCGGTTTAGTGGATCACAGGATGTCCGCGTCAGGAGCACACCGTCTATTCCTAATGCTGCAGCGGCTCGGAAGATGGAGCCAATATTAGTTGTGTCGCTTACACCATCGATTACAACAAGGCGCGTGGATTTGTCGCATATTTCTTCCGGGGTTGGTAGCAACGGTCTACGCATGGCGCACAATACGCCGCGAGTCAACTTATATCCGGTCAGCATCTGCAATAATTCCCGGCTCCCTGTGTAAACAGGTATGTCACCGATTCTATCTATTATATCTCTGGCATCCCCGTATATATGTTTTTCTTCACTCAGTAGTGCAATTGGAGTATAACCGGAATCAAGTGCTACTTTGATAACCTTGGGACTTTCTGCGATGAATATCCCTAAGTATTCATCCATCCGATTACGGAGTTGGGATTCCGTCATGGATGAAAACATATTGATGCAGGGATCTGAAATATCGGTTATTTCAATAATGTTCATTGAAGTATTTTTGATCTTTTGTACTATGATAGTATAAATTATCCACTACTTTCACAAAATTAATAAATTATCTTTTTTCAAATTGTTTTTGAAATTATTTAATTAATTTTGTATGGGAATATACATTTTTTCTCCTCTTGATATTCTTCTCGTTATGCGACATTTGCTATTTTATATATTTATTTTCACAGGAACTCTTTTTTCATTTGCCGGTGAGGAACTTGATCAATTTCTCAAAGAATCCGGACTCAATGAAAATGAGGTTTCTGTCGTCGTCTTGGACCTTAGCGATGGTAAGTTAATCGAGAATTATAATTCTCAAGCCCCGTTGATTCCTGCTTCTATAATGAAAACGGTCACAATCGGTACTTTATTGAAAAACATAGGTCCGGATTATCAATATAACACAAATGTTTTTCTCACTTCTACTCCGTCCGATGGCTTATGTAATGGCAATCTTGTAATTGTCGGATCCGGAGATCCATCCCTTAATTCCACTGCGGAACCTCGCTCTACTGATTTCATCGAAGAAATCGTCAATGCCCTTAAGAAGAAAAATATCCGGGATATCAGAGGTCGAATCGTGATTGATGATAATATTTTTTCCGGTCCTTCTTGTCCGCCAAGCTGGCATAATGGTGATCTCGCTCATGCTTATGGCACCGGAAGTCATGGCTTTAATTTTGAAAATAATGCCTCGGGCAGTCGATCAGTAGCAAATCCTAATGAAACGTTCAGCAATAGGCTGAAAAATGCTCTCACGGCTGCAGGGATTGTATTGGGGAATGAGAGTGTGCAGGAAGATGAACGCTCACTCCTCATGTCGCATGTTTCTCCTCCGATTGATGAAATTATGCGTAGCTGCATGATGCGTAGCGATAACCTCTTTGCGGAGTCGTTACTGCGACTCTACAGTGTTGAGACGGGTGGGGATGGAAGCACTGCAGACGGTGCGTCGAAAGTCCGGAAGTATTGGAAGGGTAGGAATGCACCGATGGAAAATGTCACCATTATCGATGGGAGCGGATTATCGCGCTCCAATAGAGTGACCGGGAAGTTTATGACCTATCTGCTCCAAAATCTTAGTATTGACCCAGTCTACGCATCTTTCTTCCCTTTGGCAGGCCAGGAAGGAACTCTAAAAAAATTTCTCGCCGGTACTCCTCTTGATAGCTATGTCGCCTTGAAAACAGGGAGTATGAGTGGTATTCAGTGTTACGCGGGTTATAAACTTGATGAAGATTATGTTCCCACTCATGTCATAGTAGTCATAATGAATGAGATGAATGTGGCTCGGAGTCAGGCAAGAGAGGCTCTCCAACATTACCTTCTATCTGTCTTTAATAATCCCACTTAATTTTGTAATTTGTATTTATTTGAAACTCAATATGAAAGAATTTGAAAAACTGCTTGATTCCGTATATGAACTCGAGGGATTGTTGCATCTTGCAGTCGTCCGCGATCTTCCGCCTGCCACTCTTACATCTCTTATCAAAAGAAAAGGGTTGGAGGTCCTGGCGGCTCTTCAGAATCTCCCTGATATAGACGGATCAGCTAACGGAGATGTCTCAGTTCAGCCGAATGATATAAGTGTCTCAAGGGATGATGTTGCGTTATCGGGTGAAGATGTTGTATCAGTGGAAGAAGATACTACTCTTAACAACGATGATTTCGATAGTGATAATTTTAACTTAACCGGTCTCAGCGAGGATGATGAATATGCTTTGGATGATGCGGATGATTATTTATCAGATATATCTGATCTTCCTGAATTTGAAGAAGAAGCCACTTCTGAATCCGATGATGCAAGATTCGCTGACTCAGCTGAGAATACATCACAAGAACGTGTAGCTGTCGAGGAGCGACCTCAGTCTAAACTCTCGTTCAGCATTAATGAACGTTTCCGCTTTCGCCGCACTCTTTTCCGCAATTCCGATCGTGATTTTAATTTAGCCGTTGCTTCAATTTCAGCATGCCGGGATTATAATGATGCTTATGATATGCTGATAAACGAATATGGTTGGAATGAAGAGGATCCTGAAGTGCAAGATTTCCTGAAGCTGATAAGTAACTATTTTAAATATAAAAAATAGTGATGGGAATCATTCTTGCTAACATTCGTTAAATAAAAGGTTTAACTCAAAATCCAATGAAATAATGTCAGGAAAATTAGTAGTTGTCCCAACTCCGGTAGGCAACTTGGAGGATATGACCTTCAGAGCAATAGAGGTGTTGAAAACTGCCGATCTTATTCTGGCAGAAGACACTCGCACAAGCTCTGTGCTCTTAAAACATTTTGATATACACACCCCCATGCGGAGTCATCATAAGTTCAATGAGCATCAGCAGGCTTCCTTGGTGGCTGATATGATAGAGGAAGGGAATGTAATCGCCTTGATCTCTGATGCAGGCACCCCGGGTATTTCAGACCCCGGATTTCTAATCAGCCGTGAGTGTCGAAGACGTGGGCTGACTGTGGAATGTCTGCCGGGTGCAACAGCTTTTGTACCCGCTCTGGTAGCTTCCGGACTTCCATGTGATAGATTTGTTTTTCAGGGTTTTCTTCCCCCCAGGAAAGGGAGGGCAACGATCCTTTCAGAATTGGCTGAAGAGAATAAGACAATAGTATTTTATGAGTCCCCAAAGCGCCTTCCACGAACACTCCGGCAATTAGTGGAATATTTCGGTCAGGAGAGGGAGTGTGCCGTTTGTCGTGAAATCTCCAAAATTCACGAAGAAATCTTACGTGATTCTCTTGGTAATCTTGCTCAATACTTTGAAACTAATCAGCCTAAAGGCGAGATAGTTATTGTTGTGGCAGGAAAAGGTAAATCATCTTATTCTGAAAGTAGAGCCGATGGAGCAGAGGAATTTGATTGATTGCTACTCCTCTTGCGCTTCTGCTGTAAACAATTTTTATTTTCACGTTGTTTTAACTGTAAGGTCTGTAAATATTGATGGATAGGCATTTTTTGCGTTCTGTTAAATTAAATGTGATCATCTCAAACTTATTCAGACGTGGAGTAAGTCTTTTTAAGTTGAATAATAAACTTCAATAAACATACAAATTATGAAAAAAAGTCTTGTTTTTTTAGGTGCCGGTGCTTTGCTACTTGCATCATGTTCAGGAAATGAAAGTAAGCTTCGTGAAGATTCTCTAAAGATTGCCGATCTAACTGCGGAATATCAGGAAGCAGCAACATTCAACGATTCTCTCATGCTTCTTATGGGTGATATCTACACCGGGCTTGACTCTATCAACATGCAGGAAGGGTTGCTCTATAGTCTTGGTAATGGTGATAACGTTGACCGCCGTCAGGAGATTCGTCAGAACCTAGCAAATATCAAGGCCCGTCTGAATGCCAATAAAGAACTTCTCAATCAGATGGAGTCAAAGCTTAAGAATTCAGATAATCAAAATGGTATTCTTGCGAAAACAATTTCTCAACTTAAGGCACGTATCGAATCGCAAGATCAAAAAATTGCACAACTCGAATCTGATCTTTCAGCCGCTCATGTGCAGATTGCTGATCTCAACGAGCAGGTGGAGGCAGGTCAGGAACAAGTGAGAGCTGAAACCGTTGCAAAGGAGGAAGCGCAGCAGATGGCTGTTGCCGCTGCCAATGAGGCAAACACAGTATACTATGCGATCGGCACTAATAAGGAATTGAAAAAGAATGGCCTTCTTGAAAAGAAATTCCTCGGACAAACCAAAGTCTTGAAAGGTGATTTCAATTCAAATTATTTCACCCGTGCCGACAAACGAACTTTGACAACAATCCCCACCGGAGGAAAGAAAGTGAAAATCTGGAGTAATATGCCTGCAGATAGTTACTCGATTGTCGAGGGTGCAAATGGTATGGAAACCATCAACATCACAAATCCTGAGAAATTCTGGAGTTTGTCTCCTTATCTTGTGATCCAGATTAACTAACAGGATTCTTCACCTCAGAGTGTTTAAATTTGAATAAATACTAAATAAGTATGAAAAGATTATCCCTCATCTGTGGGATCGTATTCCTCGCTTCCGCGCCTATCAGTGCGAAAGCGGGGTTTTCCATTGATAATATAGAGCCCCCTCATTGGTGGGTCGGTATGAATAATCGGGTCTTGCAATTGCAGATTCATGGAGAGAACATCCGTAATGCGGAGGTGACGCTTTCTCCTTATCCAGGTCTGACTCTTGATAGCGTGGTGCGCCCGAATAAATCCCCTAATTGGCAATATCTTTATTTTACGATCGATCGGGACACTAAACCCGGTGAAATTGAGATAACCTGGAGTGAAGGTAAGAGAAAAGAAAGACGTAAGTATGAGCTTAAGCAGAAAGTTGCGAACCCCGGTGCTCAGGGTTTCTCTTCTGCCGATGTGTTATATATGATTATGCCTGATAGATTTGCCGATGGAGATCCTTCAAACAATATTGATTCAAAAATGGATTATCCTGTCGGAGCTGACAGAAGTGATCCCAATACAAGACATGGAGGTGATATTCGAGGTATTCTTGACCATGCGGATTATATTGATTCATTAGGGGTTACGGCTGTATGGGTGAATCCAGTTCTTGAGAATGATATGCCGGGAGGTTCGTATCATGGATATGCAACTACCGATTATTATCGCATTGACCCTCGACTTGGTTCCAACGATGATTACAAGACCATGATTGATACCTTGCATTCTCGTGGAATCAAAACTGTGATGGATATGATTTTCAATCATGTCGGCAGCAATCATCCTTGGGCTTTGGATCCTCCGTCATCAGATTGGTTTAATTTTCAGGATGATTATATTCAGACCAATTATCGGCTCTCGACTATCACTGATCCATACTCTTCAGACCATGACCGAAAATTAACGCTTGATGGTTGGTTTGTGAAAGAAATGCCCGATCTTAATCAGCATAATTCCCATCTGATGAAATATCTGATACAAAATTCAATTTGGTGGATCGAAGAGGCCGGCATCGATGGTATCCGTATGGATACTTATTCATACGTAGATCAGGATGTGATGAAAGATTGGATTCGTGAAGTGTATGCACAATACCCGGGATTTAATATAGTAGGGGAGTGCTGGCTTTCAGATCCATCAGGCACTGCATATTGGCAAGCCGGCTCAATGCAAGGACGTGAAATGGATAAAGATAGCGGTTTGCAAACAGTCATGGATTTCCCTCTGATGATAAAATCAAGAGATATGGCTCCTTTCCGTCAGCCAACCAATGCCTGGTCAGGGCTTAATACTCTTTATGATCACCTCGCTTTGGATTATAATTATCCGGATGTCAATAACCTTCTTCGTTTCTTTGATAATCATGACACGGAGCGATTTATCGTTTCTGATATCGATAATCTTGATCAATGGAAACAGGCGTTCGCGTTCCTTCTTACCATTCCAGGTATCCCTCAGATTTATTATGGCACAGAATTATTGATGAATGGAACACGTGAAGGTGGCGATGGGAATGTGCGTAAGGATATGCCGGGTGGTTTTCCAGGTGACGAAATCTCTGTCTTTACTGCAGAAGGCAGGAATAATCTGCAGAAGGAAGCATATGACTACCTGTCAATCTTACTTAATTGGAGAAAGGGGAGTTCCGCAGTTGCTCAGGGTGACATGAAACATTTTCTTCCTGACAATGGCGTCTATCTTTACCGACGCTCTTCTCCTGACGAGGAAGTAATAGTAATGTTGAATGGAAGAGATGAATCGAATGAGGTCGACATGACCCGTTATCTCGAGATTATTCCTGAAAATAGGGAGTATAAAGATGTAATCACCGGAGAAACTATAACACCGATTGATGCCACACACACTTACAATTTCGCACCCCGTGAGACGCGGGTGTTACAATTTAGGAATTCAGAATAAAGTCAATCAAATCTGCTATGAAAAATAAATATTTATCATATCTCCTTCTTGGCACATCCTTAGCTACGCTGCTGTTATCCGGATGCAAACCGACAGAAAATAATTATCGTCAGGCGTATGATGCTGCGCTTGCGAAACGGGAAAAGACAGAAGAAAAGGATATTTTTATTCCTGAGGGCGGTCTTCAATCCCTTGACGGTCCTCAGAAACGTACATTCGGAGACATAACGGTTTTATACGAAGTGAAATCATTACGTTGGACTCAGCCTGCAGACGTGAAAGAAGGAGGAAATGTAGAGATAGATGCTCCACGTCCTCACAAATATAATGTCGCTGTCGGACTGTATAAGATGCCGACAAATGCTGCGTCCCAAGTTGAGCAGTTAATAGCTAACGGATATGACCGTGCATTCCCCGCTCATGTCCAGAAAGATCAGAATTATGCTATTGCCGCCTCTTTTGAAAATATTGAGGATGCGGCAAAATTCGTGGATTCTTTTATTAAAAAGAATAAAGGGATGAATTATGTAGGACTTCCCGGAGCTCCGGTCGTAATTGAAACCAATATACGCTACTGACACCCTCCCTTATTTGGAGAGCGAATAAGAGCACGTCTCAAATTTTATGAGACAGGCTCTAAAAATATGAATCAGGGAGGAAAGATATTCCCTGATTCATATTTTTATTACCCATTTAAAGTTTGGAAGGCTGAATGAGAGATTCGGTATCCGGTTTCTAATTCACCATAATCTTCTTTCCGTTAATTATATAGATACCATTCTTTAAAGGCTTGCGATGCTCAATTCCATTCAAATCATAGATTTTAAATGAATTTTCTTCGTTTTCTCTGATTGTTTGAATCCCATCTTCGCGATCTATTGTGAAGGGGATCGGTCTGCTGAGATCTTCATTACCATTGTAGACCAAAGCCATGTAATGTCCGTTCTTAAGCCGTTCCAAATTCGCTACTATTTCAATATCCTTACTTTCTCCTGATTCGAGATAGATTGGTTCTCCATTCTCCCGCTCTAACTCATCTCCGCCATCCCCCGGGAAGAAGATAATGCTCGGAGTGCCGTAAAAGACACCGGTCTCACATGTCAGAGTAAAAGTGAAATGTACCGCAGAAGGATCTGTCACACGCTTATCCTCCTTGAGTTTGAAATCAGTAACTTTTATTTTAGTCTTTTCTGTCAGAATTGCAACTGTCACTGTCTGCTCACTGCTCACCGCTTTTCCTGTTTCATCAATGAATAGCAGTGTGTAATCTCCGGCTGAGAATACTCCATCCTTGACCACGCTGAAATCCCCCACATAATCTGAGATCGTTACCGTTTCTCCGGGAAGAATATCCAAGGGACGGAATTTTGACTTGGCTACAGTATTACCCTCGGAATCTCTAAGAACCGGTGTAACCGTTCCATAATACTCTATCTGAGTCTCATTTTTAACACTGAAGGGCATCGGGAACTCTTGATTTCTATATATGGTCGGTGGCGTTGCGATGTCGGAAATGCTGATAACAGCTCCGTTATCATTCTTTACGATTCCTACTCCGTCTGTAATCGTCACGGTCACACTTGAGGAATAACCCACCGGCATATTGACATCGCTCCAGTTACCTTCTACATTGAATGCGGGAGTAATGATATAAGTGCCATCTCCCAGAGAAGGAAATTTAATCTGATCATTCCCTCTTCCGTCGTAAGTCCTATAACCTCCCATTCCTGGACCATCTACATATTTCACCACGTCACCGTCCGGAGTGCTGAATTTCATCCCAAGATGAGAGTTATCCGGCAATGTCCAGAGGCTGAAGTTGAAAAATGAACCCTCACATCTGAAATCTTCCTCTGCCTTGATGGTCTTTACGTCTGTCGAAAAATCCCGCGTATTATATACCACGTAGACAGGGGCATCTCCTTCACGAGGTGGTCTGAACCCTAATGTGGCAACCTGAGATGTGTTGAAACCACCGGCTCCACCTCCGACTCCGAGATCTGCCGGATTAAGAGCGGTCAAAAGAAAATAGCCGTTGCTCATTCCGCCCCAACCCCAGTTGAAATGAAAGAAACCATTACCACCGTAACCGTCGCATACGAATTGATGACCTCCCGCTGTACCGGCTCCGCTATAAAGCACCGGCATCCCTTGGGCAAGATTGGAATAAATCATATCTTCCCATTCATCATAACCGTAATACACTCTATTTGCCATCCATAATGAAGGCGAATAATCAAAAATATTGATGAAGGCATTCCCCATCTCTATTGTTGCTGCACCACTTTCTCCTACATCATAATGCATGTCAACGCTCACACCGCACGCAAGCATTAATTCTGCCACTGCCTTTTTTGATTCCTCACTGCTTTTAGAATCATATCGGTTATCCATTAAATCCCATTGGAACGGTGTATTCTCATAATCAAAAGTCAGCTCCTCTTCTCCGGGTCGCCAAAAGTATGAGTGTTTCCCTTTTCCATGCTCAGGATAATTATAAAATTTCATTGCCTGAGACATTGCGGTTGCCACACACCCGGTCACAGTGCCACGTCCGTCTACTTTTGGACACATTAGGTTATATGGGGCTTCCTGATTCCATTCTGTTTTGAGCATAGGTGAGATTAATGCCTCATCCGCATTTCTCCGGGCATTTTCAATCTTATCAGGTGTGCTTTTAGATTCTGCTTTTGACGAGTGAAGATAATCCAACTCACTATTATAAAAATCCAACCAATATTTCAGACTCGGATTATTCTCGAGGTCAAAATCGGAAGAGTCTGAATAACCTAATAACGCTGGCGCGGCATCATCATCAGGGAGGATTATAAATCCCTTAGAATCATTCTGATATATATACAGACCGCCGATAGTTGCCTTCAACCGGGGCGAACCTTGTGACAGCTTGCCGGGGACGCGCTGCCTGTCATTTCGATTAAATCTTGCTAACGCTTCTTCAGCTGTAAGCCGTGACGAAATACCTGGCAACACACTCACGGCAATCAATGAAATGAGAAGGAAAATCTTTTTCATAAGCAAATGTTTTTCATATAATGTTTGGAAAATAAACTGTAAAGGAACTATTTAGAATGGAGTATGAATTCCATTCTTTTGTAAATTTTTAACAATCATTTCCGTATTATGGTTTAGATCCCATCTCATAAAGTTCCGGAGCTTATGGGGCGTATACTTAGGGATCGGTTATGTATTATGAAATCTTCTTAAATCCATATTTTTTAATGCATTATACAGCTGGAATAGATATGGAATTGATAAATCGTCACTGAAGTGTATAATTTATTGGAGATTTTCTTGCGGATTGTTTTTATTTTGAGTAACTTCACAGCGGTAATATCTGAATAGTGATTGGTCAGCCAATCGAGAGATTCTTCACTGACCTTTTATCAGGTAAACCTTCAGATTCCCTATCTAACCTTAAATCTTCCGGAATCTTTTGGCAAACTAATTAATTCTTATCGTTAACTTAAAATTTTTTACAATGAAGAAGCTTACCCTTCTTGTGGTTGCTATGCTTATTGGTCTCGCAGCTCAAGCGTGGACAATCCATTTCACTAACCCTGAAAATTGGGAGACGGTTAATATTTATTCATGGTCAGGCGATGGCGACTCTGCCGTTCTTTTTACCGGAAGTTGGCCCGGATCAACCATGACTCATACCGGAGATGTCTGGACATACGAGTATACCGGTGATCTGACCGGTATGCCGGAACACCTTATTTTTAATAATGGGAGCGGTTCTCAGACTTCAAATCTTACTTTTGTGGCCAATGAGACCTACGATATGCAAGGACTCGCGAGCGTTCCTACTGTAGAATATACCGCGTATTATCAGAATACTCATGATTGGAGCGAGGTATATGGGTATGTATATGTGGATGATCAACCTGTGGGAGCAAGTTGGCCGGGACAAAAATTGGAGGCTGACGGAAATGGTCTTTATGTTCTTAATAGTTCCATTCATCAAGGTCTGACAGCGACAGTTATATTTAACAATGGCAGCGGAGAGGAAACCGGTCATTTTACTTTAGTAAACGGGGCTACATACGATTATGAAGGGAATCTGGCGGATCCGACTAAAACCTACACAGTTTACTTCGACAATGCGGGGAAATGGGATGATGTCTATGTTTATACATGGCAACCTGAAG
Source organism: uncultured Sangeribacter sp. (assembly GCA_964521885.1). Classification (GTDB taxonomy): domain Bacteria; phylum Bacteroidota; class Bacteroidia; order Bacteroidales; family Muribaculaceae; genus Lepagella. Next base: position 37,269 of record CAZFUF010000017.1, read on the forward strand.
TTGCCACCTATCCCGGAGTGAAGTTGGAAGCTGATAGCAATGGCCTGTATGTGTGGAATTATGAATCCAGGACAGCTCCTTCTTTTGCCGGTATCCAATTTAATAATGGTAAATCCGGTGATTATCTGATGCAATCTCTTGATTTCAAGTTTGAGGAAGGGAAAACCTATACATACACCCATCCGGAAAGATTTTTCCTTATGGGCACTATCAACGGATGGAATCTCGATAATCCGGTCGTGATGACAGCAGTCGAAGGTAAACCGGGTGATTATTCAGCTGTGATTTCTGATCCGGGAGATGACAGCGGTACTATTCTCTTCAGAATATTTGAAGATTATGAAACCGGTGGAGTTCAGGGAAACGACAGGTGGAATGTGCTTCAGTATGGAGCTGCTCAAGACGATGGTGATAATATATCCGTTAACTTCGGCACTAAAGGTGCAGTCACCGAAGACGTGGTAAAAGGGAAAGGTTGCTGGAGTTTCTCAAAATCCGAGCTGGCAGGTGAGGATCTCACCGTAAATTTCCATTTAAATACTATGAAGGTAATTTTTGGAAAGGCTCAAAGTGTTAAGGATGTGGAAACCGGTGTACGTGTCATTGAAGCGGCAGATGAAACTCCTGTATACTTCAATCTTCAGGGCGTGCGAATAATGAATCCTGATAAAGGACTTTATATCCGTGTGGTTGCCGGAAAAGCCGAAAAGGTTATAATCAGATAAATCTTACATTACAAGAGACAAGTTTTAAGAAAATATGGATTCCCTATCCTTGCGCGCATGGCAAGGATAGGGAATGTTGTGTTGAACCGAATTCAGGCCTATGGCGTTTTTAGAGTGTTGTCTAAATACAATTTTTAATATCGAAGAAATGAAAAAATACGTATCACTGCTTATCTTTGTAATTATGGCTTCACTTACTTCCAATATGTCGGCTGCAGCCCCGAAAAAAGTTACTCCTCCTGCGATAACCCCTAATGGGGAATTATTTTATATCAACGGCTCACAAGGGAAATTGGCTGCCCGGATGTCACTTCCCGATTTAGCTCCGGGAGCCAAATGCCCGATGGTAATTTTTTCACATGGGTTTGGCGGGAATATGAACTTTCATCTTTTTGAACCTCTGATTCAGAAACTTAATCAGGCTGGGATCGGAGTGGTCCGTTTTGACTTTAACGGATGTGGAAAGAGTGAAGGGGAGTTTTCAGATATGACGGTTCCCAATGAGATAACTGATTTACTTAATGTTGTAGGTTATGTCCGTCAATTGCCCGTCACTGAAGATATCTCGCTTCTCGGACATTCCCAGGGAGGAGTCGTGACATCAATGGTTGCAGGTGATTGCGGCTATCCTCAGATTGAATGTGAAGTGTTGCTCTCAGCTGCTTCCGTGTTGCGAGATGATGCTTTGCGAGGAATTACCCACGGAGGCCACTTTGACCCTTGGCATCTTGACCAGCCGACCTATGAAGTCGGAGGTGCAGAACCTATAGGACGCGGATACATTGAGACTGCAATGACACTTCCCATTTACGAAACAGCAGGAAAATATAACGGTCCGGCACTTATTGTAAACGGAATGGCGGATGTAGTCGTACCATATACTTATGCAGAGCGTTATCACACGGTGCTGAAAGACAGTGAATTGGTTATAATTCCAGGTGAAGATCATTCCTATAACTATAGTCCTGGGTACGTGATAGATTTAGTATCCAATTGGCTTATCGGCCAGCTTTCAAAATAATCTCAGCAATCTGTTGTCAGTCATGAGAATTTGCTAAGATTAAGGCTTGGTTTCCCGGTGAGTAACATGTAATGATATGTAAACTCTTAGTGAAGAAAAATACTGAGATAGCCTATCAAAGCTACCAATGTCTCGATAATGAAATTCCCCGACTTTGTTGCCGGGGAATTTCCGTGATTATATATGCATGAGAAAACTGGTTATCGTCCACCTGCCGTTGAAGTGTCAACATTAGCATTGGCATTGATCAGCTTGTTCGCACTTCGCTTCTGGTGACCCCATTGCACATTGTAGCTGATTTTAATATAAGGCATTCGCATATCAAGGCGCATGTGCTGTTCGTTGGTGTTCCATTTGCTTATCATCTTCGACCCCTGATCATATTTGCCGAAAGGCATGATAACGCCGGCTCCGAATTGCCAGTTTTTCCAATTATAAGAAAGATCGATCATATTGATATCTTCCCCCCAACTGATTTTCTCACCCCAAAGGTCGCGACGTGCCTTCAGATATTGATACATCAACGTGAATCCCCAATGGGTTATGCGGATATTCGCATTGCCGCTCCAGTTATATCCCTTGAGATTATAGCCGTTGCCCTGCATATTTTCCATTCTGTATTGAATATAGCCACCGAACATCACCCACTTGGGTACTATTTCTACATATGGAGCAAAGAAGAATGTCAGATTCTTTAAACCATTACTGTTTTCGTATGTGGTGATCAATCTTTCATCATCCCAATATAATAATGGGGTGATGGCATTGGGACTTGTAAATGCGCGTATTCCGAATTGTCCCGACACTCTCGGCACGTTGAAGTTGTAGCGAAGTGTGAGCATATAGGAATTGGACGTTTTCAAGTTCGGATTGCCTATGCGCCATTGAAAGCCATCGAGCTGTTGAGGGGCTACATTTGTTTCAGCAAGTGAGGGAGTGGATTGCCATGATTCAAAACTGAGCCGGAAATTATGGTTTTGGTTCAAACCGTAGGTTATTGTGGCTTGAGGACGCATGTTCCAGGAATGACTCCCCTGATTGGATTCCTTGAACATAAAGTCGGTATATTGTGCACCGAGACCTACGGTAAATGTGAATTTCCTGACTCTCTGGAAATATTCAGCGAAAAAATAAACCTTATCCTGACGTTGATGGAAAATTTCACCTCCTAAGTTTTCATACACCGATCGGTTTCTATTGGCGGAATATGACACCCCGGCGGTAAACCGTGAGTTTTTCCAACGCTTAATATAATCTGTCTCAATAGCATAAGCCTGGTTACGGTCTTTGATTAAGGTATGAACATCAGTGATATAGTCTGAAGCATCGGGAAATTGCTCCATATAATCGGAATAAGTTTTACCGAAGTAGAGCAACGTCCGGAAATCCACCACAAGCGTCTGCTTATGGTCGAAGTGTTGCTCAAGATAAGCTGAAAACTGAGGATTATTACCATTCGATCCGGTTTGATCAGACAGAAGAATATCATCTGGAAGGTTGCTATATTCCATCACACCGTCGTAATGGGTGCGATTACTGAACGTATGGTAGTCGTTAATACCGGCGAAGAAAATGGTTGTGTCCGGTTTTACGTAGCTGTATTCGAGCCATACACGACCCATGGTGTTGTCGATATAACCCCCTCGTGAGATTTCGTTTCGCGTAAAGGATTCACCATCAGGAAATGTGAAGGTTTCTGAATAATCACGATGAGACTTAAGTTTATTGCTATACTTGAAATTACCTCCGATTTTCCATTGTGAGCGACCGGAATTAAGTTTCAAGTCTGCCCAGACGTAGCCCCAGGGGGCATTAAGGGCCGGTTCTGCTTCCGCTTGCAGAGCCCCACCAACCGAAGGATTGGAAACAATGAAATTCAAGACATAATTCGCACCATTATATCTAAGCCCCGGGTTATCGATCCATTCTACTCGTTTTATGGATTCGGGAAGAAGTGACCGCACTTGATCAATAGATGCCTGGCGACCGTTGATTCTGACCTGCACGGATTCGCCTGCAGCTTGGATTGTGCCTAATGCATCGATCACCGTGAGAGAGGGAATCATAAGATTATTAAGGAGTTGAACACCATTTTTGGAATTGTCAACTGCACTCTGAGAGGGATAATAAACATCCATGTCCGCTTTATGGATTACGCGTGGAGCCTGGATAACTATTTCCTGCAGCTCACGGGATGCGACAGTATCTGCTGTTTCCTGTGCTACCGCTACAGTAGCAAACAGAATAATAAGCCCCGTTGTTAGAATTGTTTTCATATTATTGGTTTTGTTTTGTGATGCAAAATTACAACCAATAAAAATAAAAAGAATCAACAAATGTTGATAACTACGGTTTGAGAGTGGAATTTTTTACAGTTTGTCCTCCTTCTCATTTTTATCTATCTTTGCAGTCTGTTAATGTAGATTGTGGATATGGAAAATTTTGTAGCTATAGATTTCGAAACCGCTAATGGCAGACGTTCAAGCGTATGTGCTGTTGGAATTGTAGTCGTAAAAGCCGGAATAGTGGTCGATAAGTATTATAGTCTTATTAAGCCTTATCCCAATTATTATAATCAATTCACCACAGCAATCCACGGACTTACAAGAAGAGATACGGATACCGAGCGTCCTTTCCCGGAAGTATGGAAAGAAATTTCACCTCGTATCGAAGGTCTCCCGTTAGTGGCGCATAATAAGCCATTTGATGAAAGTTGTCTTAAAGCTGTGTTTAGTGAATATGGGATGGAGTATCCGGGATATGATTTTTATTGCACCCTTGCCGCTTCACGGAGATCTTTAAAACTACGGAGTCATCAGCTGCATATTGTGGCGAAAGCGTGTGGTTATGATTTGGAAAATCATCATCATGCGCTAGCGGATGCTGAAGCTTGTGCTGCAATCGCTCTGAAATTACTTTGAGTTTATATGTATTAATGTCTATTGCTATGGCAAAACTGGAATATATAGAGAAGAATAAGACTTGGCTTGCTGATAAGGCTCAGGAAGCAGAGGTGAAAGCCTTGGACGGAGGTGTATTCTATAAAGTCATCAGGTCAGGCAAAAAGGATGGCCATTCTCCAAATAGAAGTAGTGTTGTGACGGTGCATTATACTGGAAAGACGATCAATGGAAAATCATTCGATAGCAGTCGTGGGGGAGTGGCACCCGCTTTTCGTCTGCGTGATTTGATTCCGGGTTGGATTATAGCGCTGCAAAAGATGCATCCCGGTGATAAGTGGGAGGTATATATTCCGGCGGATAAGGGATATGGACGTTTCAATCAACCGGGAATTCCAGCCGGCTCTACGCTAATCTTCGAAATAGAGCTGATAGGTGTTATGTAAGTTTTCTGCATCGGTCGCAAAGACCATTCCTCTGCCTTTAATTATTCTTATTTAAGCAGGATTGCTTATTACCATCTCATAATAATTACGATTCAATACCTTTGATTTGTACTGATAAAAACCGGATTTTTTATAAAAGTTAGAATGTGAAGTTAGGTTTTTGGTGAGTAGGGTGTCTTATAGATGTATGACGAACTTAACTGAAATAGAACAGCTTTTTAAAACTCACTACGAAGCCATGTTCCGAACTGCTGTCTTGATATTGCGTGATGATGATGTCGCTCATGATATTGTGCACGATGTTTTTGAGACGTTGCTCACCTCACGCATATCTAATGTATCAAGTCAGTATTTACTTTGTTCGGTGCGAAATCGTTGTCTTAATTATATCCGGAATCTTACTATAAGGGAACGGTTTAAAAGACTTTATTCAGGAGATCATCCTGAAGATATGAAGGAAGATTTCATGAATGAAGAATCGTTGGCAATGATTGAGACAACGATAAAAAACGAACTTTCAGATCGCTGCAGGACGGTTGTGAACCTTCGTTTTATTGAAGGTAAAAGCTATAAAGAAATCGCTGAAATTCTGGGCATAAGTGAGGTAGCTGTCTATAAACACTTGCGTCATGCAATTGAAGTATTACGTTTAAAAATTTCAAGACATGGATAAAATAGACACTCTTCTTGACGCGATTGAATATACCTCTAATTATTCTGATGAAGAACTGGAGGAGATGCTTGCGGATCCTCTTGCACTGGAAACTTTCAGGATACTTGATATGTTACAAGCCGGTTTGCACAGGGATGTTATTTCTGACGTAGATGCAGAATGGATTTCATTCAGGAAGTCTCATTCTAAATCAAACTCCTTTCTTTCAAAATTCATTTCTCGAAAGATAGTTGCCTCTGTTTTAATAGCAGTTATTTCTTTGTCAGGACTGGCTGCCATCGGACTATGTCTGCACACTTATTATGTCAGCCCTACATATATCAAAAAGTCAGCTGAATTAGAAAATAGAGAGTCATATAGGAAGCGTCCGGACTCTGAAGTAAAAGAAATAGGCGAAGAGATTAATACTATCGTTTTCGATAATCAACCATTTGACACAATCATAACTGACATGGCAGAGTATTATGGTGTGAAGGTAGATTTCAGATCTAATGCTTCCAACAATTTAAGGCTTTATTTTAGTTGGGATCAGTCTTTACCGGTAGAAGAGGTTGTTGAAAGTCTCAATAATTTTGAACAATTATCCATAGCCATTGAAGATAACATCATTATTATACTCTGAAGGTAAAAATGAAAGAAGTTAAAACAAGATGGTTTTGGCTAATTTTTTACATTTCCATATCTATTATCGGTAACGCCAAAACTTACTCATATCAATTCAACTCTTTACCCCTTTCTCAAGCTATTGAACGGATTTTGAAGAATCATCCGAATCTTAAAGTAAACTTCATATATAATGAGTTGGAAAATTATCGTACAAGTTCAATCGTTAGTACAGATGATCCTTACGAGGCTCTTCGTCTCACAATCGGATTAAATCCGGTTTCGGTGCTCAGGGTTAAAGACACCTTCTATATAGAGGCTCTGCAGCATGGGAAATATATATTTTCCGGTAGGATAACCGGTAGTGATGAGGAACCCGTAATCGCAGCCTCGATAATGTTGTTATCTCCTAAGGATTCATGTGTTCTGACTTATGGAGTAGCGGATTTAGAAGGTCGCTTTTCAATCCCTTGTGATCATTCCAAAGTAGTTGCAAAAATTTCGTCGATAGGATTTAAGACAAATTATATAGCTTGTAAATCTTTAAATCTGGGGACAATCAGGATGCAGGAGAATGTCATCAAGCTTTCGGAAATCAAGATAGAGGGTGATAATACTCATATTTATTCCGATAAATCTTCTTTCATCCCGACTAAACGTCAAAAAAATTCATCGCAAGATGCGGTGATGTTACTTTCATTGATGTCAATTCCACAGCTTGATGTTGACCTGGTGGATAATACGGTCAGAACCATTCAAGGTCAGGATGTTTCTATTTTTATAGATTATATTCCTGCTTCAGAGGAGGATCTTGCCGGTATGTTGACTCAGGATGTAAAAAAGGTAGAATATCTCATTAATCCATCGGATTCAAGATTTCATGGCGAAAGATATGTTTTGAATTTTGTGATGCAGAAATATCAATGGGGGGGATATACTAAATTTATGGCATATAAAAATTTTGGAAAAAATAGCGCGAAGGCGTCTGTCTATTCTAAAATGAATTACAAGAAAATGATGTTCGATGTTTATGCGGACGAATATTATAAATCATTAAAGCATAACGGTCAGATTTCTAAAGAGGAATTTAATTTCTCCGATACGGATTATGATGGAACTAAGATATGCCTGAGAGAAGAGACACCATTGGATTCGCGATATCTAACTAACAGAAATAATATCTCCCTTCGCGCTGTATATAATACGGAAAAGATACAAGTCTCCAATCGTCTCTCTGCCTATTTTACCCATACTCCCCATAATGACATATCTTCTGAATTATCTGTTTCCCCTTCCCCTTCATTAGATTTAAAAACTTTTTCTAAAGTTGAGCGCAGCGAAAAAGGTGCTAACTATTATCTGGATTTGTTTTCACCGTTTTCAAATAGTTTATCATTCAGTATGCGCGGATGGTATCTGTTCGGAAGAAATCATTATAGTTCAAGATATTCGGTTGAAAATGGTTTTGTACTCTATAATGCTGCTAATGAAACAAGTAATCACTTTCAACTCTATCCTACTTTAAATTGGACATTTAACAATAAACACAATTTTACGATCGTTGCAGGGACAGTTCATAATTGGAATGTGATTGATTATTACGGGAATAGCCCGTCGCGTCAGACATTTAATATCGGAGGATACGGTATTGACGCAGGTTATCAATTCAATCTTCAGAAATTCACAGTCGGTGCTGATTTCGGGTGGTTTTGGCAAACTAACAGAATCTCCGGATTTAAAATAAAGAACGATTCTCCCCAGATAAATTTTTTCGTTTCATACTCTCCGAATTTCAGACATCAGATCAGAGGATCTTTTTTCTACGGAGAGGAAATTCCGTCTGCATTTCAGAAAAGTCCGAATATGCTACGTCAAGATGAGTTGATGTATTATTGCGGAAATCCAGGGCTCCGTGATTTCTCCAAGATGAATTCCAACCTGTCTTACATCTATGTGCCTGACAACAGATGGAAATTTACATTGGAGGGTTATTTCAATGTGATTAAAAATGCATGTGTCCCTATCTTTTCTCCAAAGAGTGATGAAGATGTGATGATTCGGCAATATTTCAATAATGGAATTTGGAGAAAAGGTGGATTGAAACTGAATGCTTCCGGTAGCTTTTTTAATGGGAGTTTAACCGCAAAGATTCAGCCTCAATTACAAATGAGTGTTACTGATGGAGAATATGCATGGAAGCATAATCAGTTTTCTTGTAAAATAGAATTAAACTATTTTTTAGGAGATTTTTATTTTATTGCCTGGTATAAGACACCGGAGAAATTTCAGGCCGATAATGGTGTGATTATTTCCTGTGATTCAAGATATCAACTTAAGGTCGGTTGGAGTCATGGCTCGTGGAATGTCAGTGCGTACGCTTTCAATCCATTTAAAACGTCATGGATAGAAAGAAAAGAATCTTTGAAATCTCCATATTATAACTATCAAAAGAGAATTTTAGGAGATAATGCTCATTTCTGCTATAATATTACTGTGAACTATTATTTTGGATACGGCAAGAAAGTGAATCACCGTGATGAAGTCGGAGGTGCAGAGATTGGTTCTTCTGCTATATTGAAATGATGATCTTCCATACTCACTCTCCTTTTTAAAGACATTAATGATGTAACTTTTTTAAAGAATCATTAAGTGTGAGGGTATCAGTCTGTTTTCATCATTTTAACCCCGATTCTAAGGATTTTCCAACCGACACTCATTTAAAAGATTATCTGACAAATAAACTGACACCTAAAAGCGGACGGTTGTCCGAACAAAATTCTTTTAGGTGTCGGTTTCTGTTAATTGTTGAGAAGTATATTACCCTTGAAATTTTTATAAACGCTTGATAACCCGCGCAGGGTTGCCGGCTACAACTGTATTGCTTTCAACATCTTTAGTCACGACACACCCGGCTCCAATCACGCAGTTATCTCCAATTGCAACACCCGGAAGGATAGTGGCATTACCGCCAATCCAGACATTGTTGCCGATAGTGACAGGTTCCGCCCATTCAACGCCTGTATTTCGAGCTTCAGCTTCGAGAGGATGACAGGCTGTATATATACTTACATTCGGACCGATAAAAACGTTCGTGCCAATTGTCACCGGTGCTTCATCCAAAATAGTAAGGTTGAAGTTGGCAAAGAAATTATTGCCGATATGGATATTACAGCCATAATCACATCTAAAAGGTTGATTGATATGCACCATTTCACCGCAGTCCTCCACAATCGAGCGGAATAATGTCATAAGGTTCTCGGTATTGGAGGGGTTCATCTTATTGAATTCCCATATCTTTTTACGTGTCTCAACAAGACGACGTAAAAATTCCGGGTGAACTGCATTATAAATTTCGCCTGAGAGCATCTTCTCCCATTCTTTCTCAAATGTATTCATAATATAATCAAAAATTAGCGAATTTTTTATTTATGGTGTTTCCAAATCATGTAAACTTGTCCGGGATAGAGGTTAATTCGCAGATTAGATTTAAATTTATATGAGACGTGCTCTTAGCCTCAGCAGCCGTGACCTGCAGCTATTGATAATCATTAGTGACAGGTGTAGAGATAAAGTTTTTATAATCCCTTCGTTTTTGTTGCCATTCTTGGCGTTCGAAGACTGACATTTGTTCGCATGCATGGCTTAACATTATGGAAGGCATTTTTGAGACATTTTCTTCGAGAAAATTCCGGAGTTCCTGTTTGTAACCCTTTTTCCATGTTTCACGCAACATCCAGCCTCCAATTTTGTGAAGAAGGTTGTGAGGACTATCAAATAGTTTGGTCACTCTTCTGAAACAAGCATCTTCGCGTCCATGACGTGTTAACATCCAGGTGCTTATCATGGATATTCGTTGTTGCCATATAGTATGTCCATCGGGTTCAATCCATTCCTCCATTATTGTTAGTTCAGGATTAAGCACTTCATGATTCCCTACAATTTTGGGAGCCGACAAATCCACTAAATCCCAGTTGTTGATATTTCGATGAAGCGAGATGTAGATATTGAAGATCTGATTCATCGTAGGAAAATCCTCCGATTTTTTTGCTTTTAGATATTGTTCAACCATAATCAGCAATCCGCAAAGACGCACTTCATGTAATGGGGACTCGATCAATTTTACCGTTACAGACAATGGTGTCTCTTTCCACGCTTCTTTTACTACCAGCCGAACCTGAGGATTCCTGAGACCAACGAATTTATCCCCTTCTCCATATTCTCCGGGTCCGGTCTTAAAGAAACGCTGAAGTTGGCGGGCGTGACTATCGTCAGCCATACTCCGCAAAATTAACTCTATATCTTCTGCATCTATCATTACACAAAGTGAGACATTTCTTCAAATGAGACAGAATTATCCATTTTCGCAGTCAAATCTTAATTTTCTTGAAAATCACGTTATGATTGCTTTATGAAATAGATTGTTCATGTCGCCATTCTCGACTCCAAAATTACTCAAAAAATCGGCGGGAAGCAAATTATAAACCAGTTCGCGTTTCAACATGCAGTTGTAAACCTGAACTATCTTTTAGGATTATAGTCAATGGCTATCTGATCGTATGAGAATGGGTTGTAGAAGTTTCCTATACGGCGTGAATCCTTTACTTTGTAGTAACCTTTATTGGCAATGGAGTCGGCAATAACAGGATCATCTGAAAGAAATCCTTTCAGCCAGTCGCGTGTGGTACTCGGTTTTAAACCATTTATCGGAACTAAGAAAGCACGGTCGGGCATCTCCGGTTTTACCAAATGATTGGGATAATCGCGGACAGAAAATGAAATCCCTATCTTGGAGGGATATATTTGTTGGAGACATAGCCAATAACTCAAATGCTCGCCGGCGGTGTCAAGCGCAAACCACCATTTCTCCTTTTCACGCGGCACAGTGTCAATTTCATTTGTCTTTGTGTCATATCTTGCAGTGTACATGTATTTTATCACTGCTTTCCGGTCCGGAGAATTTTTGTGCCAGAATAATATGTAATCCACATCATTACTTTCCAATTTCACATCTTTTTTTGCAGCATCCTTGAATTTGATTTTTTTCTCCCATCCTTTAGGAAGCACGAGTTCCACATTCTCGTATGTCGAGCCATCTTTCATCATGATGTCGGCAATAGCTTTCGGTTTTGCGGATGCAGTTAAGGCGCATGCAATACAGAAGATCGTTAATAAAGTCTTTACAAAATTTGAGATTTTCATATCTTTTGACAGTTAAGTGTGATTTAACGAGAGTGAGACATCTTATCAGGTTCACCGGGATACCACCAACCATACCCGCGGTCGGTATATGTACCCGTCTGCGGTCGGTATTCATATCTTGCATCATACTCAAATTCGAGCAGTCGATCGAAATGTTCAGGAATTTCTCCTCCAATGCGGTTCCCCTGACACCATAGGCGCATTAGACCGGTTAGAGAGGATATATTCGCATCGCGAAGACGGTTATAAGAACAATCAAGACGTTCAAAAATACTGAGATCAAGACCCGTGAATTCAAGTTTTTCAAGCTGGTTATAACTGCAATATAGCCACCTGAGACTTTTGCAGCCGTCGAATTTCAGTGAAGTCATTATATTATCGCTGCAATGCAGTTCGGAAAGCTTATAGAAACCGCTCACATCCAACTTATCAATCTTGTTTGAGAAACAGTATAGGTGTGACAGTACTTTTTCTTTACCGGCTATAGCTTCATCCAGTGAAGTTATACGGTTGCTGTAGCAATAGATCCACTCCATACGCGGACAATCGTTGACATTTATAGAGGTAATCTCATTTTCACCACAGTTCAGGATCTGAAGTTGTGGAGAATTGCTGAGATCTAAATCACCGGCAATCTCATTCTCGTAGCAGAAACAATCTTTGAGACGGTAACGGTGTGGAATCTCAAGCCTCTTGATTCGGTTAATCGCACAACAGAAAGACTGCATCATCACACATTCCGACAGATCGATTTCCTCAAGACTGCATTCCCTTACGTCAATATGAGTCAATGTCTTGCACCAGCCAATATCGAGATGCCGGAGATTATTATATGACGCATAGAGCTTTTCAAGGGAAAGACATCCCGTCACGTTTATCTCCTCCAAACCCGTATTGATGCATTCCACCTCTTTAAGTAGAGGACAGTCTGATACATTTATTTTCTTGATCTGATTTTTTGAGCAGCGCAAGCTAACCAGGGCTTTACATCCGGAAAGATCGATCTCTCCTTTTAAGTCATGCTCGCCGAGAATAAGAGATAGTTTGCCATTCTCGTATTTAATTTCCGATCCCCATTGATTTATCGGCAAGTCAGAACACCATTTCCCCTTAAACCGCCAATTAGGACCGTCGGTGTCGTTGAAAAGCTTGACCAGATACTCCCGCACCTCCTCCTCCGAAGGAAGATCTATGGTGACGGGTGGCTGATTAACGGTCACTTCGGTCGTAGCTCGTCCGGCAGTGATACGAAACGTTGTAGAGCGTGGTTTGTCGGAAGTATTAGGCAATGCGGTATAAGGGAGTGTAATATCACCCCCCTCTCCTGAACGGATTTCGAGTACACCATTGAAATGTTCGCTGGTTTGAGGTATTTCTATTGACCAATCCTTATTAGTCGAAAAACGGATTAAGACCTCTCCTCCCTCAGCAGATGCGGAAAGAGTTTCATCATCCTGAAGGGTGATATAATCAGGTTTGATTGGTTCAGGTTCATTTTCATTCTTAGAGCATGACGTTATTGAAACAGAGACTAAAATTGATATAAATAACGAAAAATGATAAATAAACTTCATGGATAAAAATGCTAAGGATAATAACTTACGTAACATTATACAAAGTTACACCTTCCATTTCACGAAAGACATGACATTTGTCACATTCTTTTCTTCTTCATCCAATCATCATCTTCCCATTACAATCCACCTATTACAAACCTCCTATGAATTAACTTCGGATCTCTTATTATGTTATATACCTTCCTGTTTTATGCGTAGAGCTCAAAATGGGTGTTAAAATTAAAGCACTATTTGCGTGAAAAGAATGCGCTGATTCACTTTGCATTGCAGCATATGCATAGCGAAACTCTGCCAGGGAGCAACTCCATCGCGAATAAAGTCGTCCCATATGTATAATACAAATCGGAGAGATGGTTAACAGTTCATTTCCATTTTTCGGTATGCAATTTGGGAGATGCCCAAAAAAATTTAAATCGAGTATTGAGACAAAAAATAGCACCTCGTATAGAGTGCCACACTAATAGACTATTCTAAATTGTGATAGCCGTTGATACCTAAGTTATTTCGATGCAGAAGTGGCTAACTTGTTGAATTACAAAAGAGTATAAATTAAAACCGTACAAGGTTCGTACATTTTCTCTGTTTGTAAGTTGTTAACCTTCTGCAACTTAACACATTACA
>CAZFUF010000018.1:0-50705 GCA_964521885.1 uncultured Sangeribacter sp.
GGCCTGGCGCATTTCTCGATTATAATCCGGCGCACTTCTCGATTATTTTTTACACCTCATACAATTCAGTAGGGGTGAGGATATTCAAATCAACATTTTCCGTACAAGTTGACATCTTGTACCAGTCCTTTATCTTGGTTATGGAAGATTTCATTAATGATTCACCACCAAATGTCTGATAAAATTTGGTCAACATATAGTTGTATTGATATTGGTCATAACTCAATGTCTCACCATTCAATATCTTTTCTTTGGACTCCTTTAAGGACAATTTCTCATTCATTTCACCTTTCACCAGGTCTTTAATCTCACATTTCTGAATGACATACTCACCCATATCCTCCCTCATATCCTTGAAAAGATTACATACATTATCAACTGAACTCCAATTCTTATATTTCTCTAATGTATCTTGAAGGTTTAAAATCTCTTGTTTCCACTTTGAACTGAAATCAAGTACATAACAGTCTTGTACATTATCTTCAATCTCTTTTAGATTTTTGGACAGTAAGTCATATCGATTCTTTACTTTATTGTAATCAATTTTATTGACACTTCTTTCCAGCACAAACACAAATACACCCCTCAATCCACCTCTGAATCTTCCCAACATTTGTTTAATCTCTCTTTGTGAATAACTTGTACATTGGAATTGTTGAGAACCAATTATAATACATACGTCAATTTCAGTATCAATGTCGTGTCCAGTGAAGTACGCACTTGTCATAAAATGGACTTTTTTATTTGGATTAAACTCATTACTGTAATATTCACCCAAATTGTTTTTGTTGGAAGAAGAACACAACACCTCACACGTGTTGTCACCTATCTTATTCAGAATATCCTTGACTTCTTTTAAATTGGAGTAAAAAATACATATCTGTCTGTCAGAACCAAATCTTTCATTGATATGAACCTTCTTGATTATACTTGTCAGATCCTTCTTGATTGGATAGACTTGTATCCTTCGATTGATTTGTTTATCATATTCACTGTCATACTTGACAGTATAAGTGATTACTTCCTTTTCCTTGATATAATCTCTCAAAAAGTCCACATAACCCCAATGTGGAGTCGCCGACATAAGAACCACACTGTTTTTAGTGGTTTTAATCATTTCTGTTACCTTATAACATATATCTCTGAACTGATTCTCGTCAACCAATTTATGATATTCATCGATAACCACACAACGACCTGACCAGAACTTATCCCAATCCATTCCATAATCCATGAGGGTCTTTTGTAGTTTGGGAAATTGGTCATAGGTAGATATAACCACAAGAGAATTGGGGTCTATGGATTCACAACCTCCATAAACACAACATACATTCGGGTCAGACTTGTATTGTAATTCTTTTGATTTGGTGATAGAGACGTTTGGAACTAATATCAGAATACCTTTGACGTTCTTTTTTGACCATTCAATGAATCCGGTTGTTCCTCCATTCCCACATAGAGATTTATTAAGAACATTTATATTTTTTGAGTAGAACCACCTTTCATAATAACTTGGTTCAATTATCTCATTCAAATAAAATTTACCCTTGTTGGGGATTTCATAATCATAGTTAAAAATCATAGACATCACTTATTTTAATTATTTCACATCCTTTTGATTTTAAAACTTACAATAAGACATCGGTTGGGAAGTGATGTGAAAAAACCAACCGATGTCCTATCAATTATGAAGTTGGTTAATTACTCCAACACATTATTTATGTAAAGTGGAGAAAGAATCCATTTGTCCATTCCAAGATGAAATTTATGAGTTAATCATTTTTTATAAGATGATTTAATGTATTGACATGTAAAAGATTAAATCAATCAGAGTTATCAAAGATTAAAAAATTTTTGTATAAGTTCTCAGAATCTTGAAAATTGAATGAATCTGTTGTTATATTTAATTTGTCAGAGGAGTTGGTTTGATTTCTCCTTGACAAATTTTTTATTAAATTTTTAAACTATGAGTAACAATTTCATTTTTGAAGAATTTCCAATTTTGGAGATTGAATCACAATCAGAGATTGTAGGTTCAAATGGTAGTGAATGTGAAAACATTCAAGTAAATAATCCTTATGAGTCTCTCACAGACAAAGAACTTGTGGAGTTAAGAGGAGATTTGGAAGTAGATTTATTCTACCTAGGAAGGGAGGAAAGAGGGTTTGTAATAGAAGAGGATAGAACACCTTATGACATTAAAGTTGATATTGATTACACCCTCTATAAAATAGAAGAGGTGGAGAAATGTCTGAAACAGAGAAATCTTGATTGGTTAAGTGTTTGATTCCATTATGAGAAACTGACTTTTGAAAAGTATTAATACTTTCAGAAGTCAGTTTTATTTTCATAATATATTACGACCTTCTCCCACATATTCATTTCTTTCACATGGATCTAATCTTCAATGTGAGAGTTTGCAGGAAGTCAGAAATTCACAAATTTGATAATATATTAGGACATTTAAGAGTCATATTAAAGTGATGTTATTGTTAATCAATAATTTAGGATTATAATAAAATGTTTACTTTTCAACTAAATGTGTACATTGGTCAAAATTTAACCTAATATCGACCTCCTCTTTTTCAGATTTAGAAGGAATCTCTTGAGTTAGACCTACGAAACAATTACGATAGTTGGAATGTGTGGTGAAGGTCTGAAATCTACATAACATTAACAATTCTATCACTTTAATATAATGAGGTAGAGGGATAAAATTCGTACGTAAATGTTTGGGTGTTTTTGAATTAAATTTTTTCTAACTCATTTCATAAAATCGACAAATCCTTTGTTATGTTTAATTTGTCATTAGGTTTAAAATGAAAGGAGACCCCCTATGACAATTAACCAATGGTCTCATTTTATTTCAATATGAGGAAAGATATAAAAAGTACAGAAGTGATTCAATGTTTCAATGTCCTACTCACAGAAGTTTTGGACAAACCATTCATTGAAACAGAAACTGAAAAGAAATGTCCAATCGTGGATTCAACAGTTTTAGACTGTGATATCAGTCAAGTGAGTAAAGTTTACCAAACCCTTACCAATGAACAACTCATTGAATTAAAAGAGATTCTTGAATTTCAATTGTGTTCATTGAATGGTGAGATAAGGAGTAATGAAAACTTTGAAGACATCACTACCAATGACTTGGAAGTGGAGAGAGAAATGGTCCTCTACAAACTTGAAGAGGTTGAGAAATGTCTAATCCCAAGATATATGTCAAGAGTACATGAAGTGGTCAGTCAAGGAAAAATAAGTATGGAAGAGTGTGATATGGAAGAAGGAATGACACTTGAAGAGAATGAACAATCCTGTGAGGAAAATGACAATGGAGAAATCCCCCTGTTTTGAAGTTGTGAATTAAAGTATAACATAATTGATTTTAGACCAAAATGGTCAGATAGGATATAAGTTCTGTCTGACCATTTTGGTCTTTTTGACCCACTTGATTTGAAGAGTTCAAACCCATTGAAGGAAAATTCCCATATGAACCCTACTTAATATGGGAATAATTTACTAACTTTGTAGGGTGGAGGTGGAGGAAATATTCTCAAAGTTAAGAATATAATTATCTTTGAATGGGAGTTTTTCAGATGCACATTAGGTGGTATATTAAATTTAGGTAAAAGATGGGAATAAGAAGAAGCAAAATAGAATATTTTCATATCAATAATAATATTAATTCTGTGAAGAAAGTGGTCGTCTCAGCTTTGAATTCCGGTGGATTTTCCTCTATAAAAGAGAATGATGTCATTAATGAGATAAGAGCAGATTATAAAAAGATAACTGTGTGGGGTTGGATTACAATAGCGTTGGTAGAGGTATACAATGGAGTTGATATGAGAGTGGAGGTTACGGCAAATGTGGATAATATATATGCACTGTTTTCTAGTCCTATAAAAAGAATTCTTAATGTATTCAAGGATAATTTGCAATCTTCTTTGGTGAGATATTAGATATCTTCATTTGATGGTCTATGAAAAAAAGAGTATAGATCTGAAAGACTTCTTCTTGAAGGTCAGTTGGATTCCAGTTCTCGCTATCCCATTGATACGAAAGGTGTCAAAATAACCCTTTTAGGTTAATTTGAGACTATCCACTCTGCTACCCACCATAAACATTCTATTGTTTAACTCTTTGAATATGACGGAGATATTCCAATTGGTTGACTACTTCAACGAAGAAGAATATTAAAACAGTCTCCAAAGGCTTAAATCAAGCAATATCAAGGAGTTGAACATCGCATCGCGCGACCGTTCAACTCTTTTTATGTCCTTATAGAATTTTCCGACTAATCCGACAAATCCTCAAATCATATTTGGTAATTTGGAATTATATTCCTAATTTTGCAATATAATAAGTATGCTTGATGAGAGTAATAACCGAAGAACCGCTTAAGAACTACATTGCACGCTTCCCTGACACAGAAACGGCATTGCAGGCTTGGCTCAAAACTGTAAAGAGAGCCAACTGGACTTGTTTTGCTGATGTAAAGAAAGATTTCAACAGCGTTGATAACGTAGGCAATCAGCATTATGTATTCAATATCCGAGGTAATAACCATCGGTTGATTGTCGTGATAAAGTTCACTATAAAATGGGTGTATATCAGGTTTATCGGCACGCATCAGGAATATGATAAAATAGACGCATCTACCATTTAATAAGAGTAAGAGTATGACAAAGATAGAAAATGAACAACAGTATCGCTGGGCCCTCAACCGAGTGGAGAAAATTTTGCCTATGGTTAAGGATGACACACCATTAACCGACCCCTACAGTATCGAGTTAGAACTTCTTTCAGGGTTGGTTGCCGATTACTCCGATGAACATTACTCTATTGGCGAACCATCACTGGTAGATATGCTAAAGTTGCGTATGTATGAGATGGGGTTGACACAAGCAGCTTTATCCAAGCTTATCGGAATTAGTCCTTCCCGAATCAGTGAATACCTTTCGGGGAAAAAGGAGCCAACTCTCCGTCAGGCTCGTCTAATCAGTGCCAAACTTAACATCGATCCGGCAATTGTGTTAGGCGTTTGATGCTATTCAAAATTACTATCTTTTATTGCAGCTTCTACACATCATCCATAACAATAACGACAAATCATAAAAATGTCGGATACCATTAATATAATTGATTTTATTAATGGGATAGAGGCGATATTTGGACAGCAATAATTGTTTAACTCTTTGAGGGTTCAACGACCTGTTAGTTCGAGGGTGTTTATTGATAGATCAGAGTGAAATTGAGGGAACTATTTGAGGGGGTCGGGTGTTGGAAAATAAAAAGATTACTATTATGACACGTAAAGAACTCTCGGACATTATAGCCACAAAAGTGGCGGAAGTAATTGCCAATCCCGGTTTATGGGGTGAAGACCCTCAGTTAAGTATTATACCCACAACATTGTTGGTCGGCATCGAACGACATAGGGATGCTGAATCAGCCATCGCGTTCAGCGATTATGCAATCGAGGAAGACGCGGTGGAGGATGGAGATTATTCGGAAGATGCGGCTGATTTCCAATCGGCGTCTGATCCTGATCTGTATCCCATAGGGTTATTGACAGACTATATCAACAAGAAACCCGATTTGCAGAAAATAAGCAAGCTGGTAGAGAAGTATATCCCCCAGAAGGAGGAAAACCTCTATGCTGAGTGATTCTTTCGGCAATCACACGAAGTTGTCCGGCTCCACGCGTGACTTGGATCCCTCCTCATAAATAAAAAATGGGGTCTTACTATGACTATGTATATCCATTGCATCGGCTATCCAGCTACGGAGCGAAGCGTTATAATGTTATGATTACTCTGATTGCTGAATCGAAAACAATGATAGAGAAGGAGACTCAGATTACTCCTGAACTCTATCAGAAGCATATTCCTGTGGGAGAGAAGACTGCGGACAATGTGATGCATATGGTTGCCGGGTTATCGGTCGGTGAGATTGCCGACGAGATTAAGATAAGCTCAACGATGGCTGCCAAGGTGAAGCGGATGGCTTATGAGTTCCCAAACAAATCGCTGGGGCTCCCCGCAATCGAAGCTTTTTCGGGAGTAGTTTTCAAGGCTCTCTCCTACCCTACTCTTTCTGAGGATGAGAAGCTACGTCTTGACAAGAACGTAATGATAATTTCTTCGCTCTACGGATGGTTACGACCGCAAGATATTATCAAGTCCTACAGATTTGATTTCACCACCCGCATGGCACCCGGAGATTTAACATTCTCGCAGTATTGGCGAAAGGATGTGACGATTCAGCTGGTGAAATATCTGCAGAATACCAATGAGTCGGATATTATCAATCTACTCCCTGCCGATGCTGCAAAAAGTATTGATTGGAAACTTGTAAAACGTTTTGCAAAAGTCTGGAAGGTAGATTTTAAGATCCTCGAGGAGGGAGCCACACTTAAAACTCCACCTGCAGGTAAACTCAAGGAACTTCGCGGCAATCTCCTGCGCGCCATCATCACACACGATATAACTACTCCGGCTGAACTCATGAGTTTTGCATCACCTCAACTCCTCCCTTTAGGCACTCCCGATTATCCTGATCACATCCTCTTTTGCATTTAGAGTCCGTCTCATAAAATGGAGATTCCAAGCTATCTTGTAGATGTATCCTATTCACTTCTACCCATACTCTCTCCTTTCAGCAGATTGTAGCCTTACGGGAGCTCGATGAGGTAGTCGGTGAGCCGGCGTGTCTTGGTGTCGAAGCTGGCGCCTATCAGGTAGATCTCTTTGCCGCTCTCGGCATCACTCAGCCAGTATCGCTTCTCCCGTATCTGGTCAATCGCCGCTTGCGCGCTCGAATCCACCTTGAATTCAAAAATATAGATGGTGCCCGCGCTCTCTACTCGGAGATCTACCCTACCGTCGGAGGTCCGCATCTCCATCTGACAGAAGTAACCCATCAGAGTGAAAAGCAGATAGAGGACGTTCTGAAAATGTGACTCCCCGCTGCCCCGCTCACTGTAGGGAACAGAGGCTACAAGACTCTCCATCTTCTTCATGAAGATTGCAGGTTCCCCTTTGCGAACCGCTATCACAAAATCCTGTATCGAAAAGCCACGCGCAGATGAAATGAGAGGCACGTATAATTTCATCAGGAATTTCAGGAACCCTTGCTTTACCTCCTGATTCGGATAATCCAATTCATATCTGCGCAAATCACTCTCATAACCCTTTATGGTTAAGTAACCGGTCTGATAAAAGGAGATGAGAGGATTAGCGTCAAGCAAGCCAGCTGTCTCAAGTTCATTACTGTCAATATATGACGGTGAGATTTCTCTAAATTCCAGAAAATCTTTTTCGAGAAGGTCTACAAGATATGAGGGGGTGCCGGAGGCAAACCAATATTCTCCTATCTCACCTGCCGCGAAAGCACTCACAAGACTGAACGGATTATAGATGTCCGGGGATTCCTTGCTGAAATGATACCCGTCATAATTCTTACGTAATTCATCCCTTGCCTGCTCAAAGGTTATCCTCGCGTTCCCGGCTATTTTCTTTATCCCCGGCACGAAATATTCGTCAAGTTCCGCTGAGGTAATTCCACAGATGGCGGAAAAGTCCCTCTCGAATGATATGTCGCGCAGATTATTCAGATCGGAAAAGATAGAGACCTTGGAGAAACGGGCAACTCCCGTCAGCATCGCAAGCTCGATATACGAATCCATCGTCTTCAGATTCGAGTAAAAGGCCTTCAATTGCGAACGATATACATCCGCCAGTTCTCCGTTGTGAAGGGTATTAAGCAATGGCTTGTCGTATTCATCTACCAGAATCACAACTTTCTTCCCGGTCTGCTCATACGCACGGTGAATGACATTTTTAAACCTTACACTTGGAGACGAAGACTCCGGACTCTTTATTCCGTATTGTTTTTCCCAACCTCGCAAATGATCATCCAGAATCTCATTTACTCCCCCTGCATCGGAATAATTCCCGTAATTCAAGTCGAGATGAAGCACGGGATGAGGATCCCAATCTTCAGTGAGAGAATCGAGTGCCAGTCCCTTGAAAAGATCACGCCTGCCCTGATAGTAAGCCTCCAGCGTGGATAAAAGCAAACTCTTGCCGAAACGCCGGGGACGCGACAGAAAGTAATATTTCCCCTTGGTCAGTTCATATAGAAAAGACGTCTTATCAATATATACATAACCACCTTCCCGGAGTTCCGCGAAACTCTGGACTCCTACTGGATATTTCAATTCTTTCTTCTCTGACTTCATATCACAAAGATATATACTATCTTATAATTATGCAACAATCCGCTTCTTTTGTACTCAATATCAGTTAAGGTTAACATTACTTACAGTTAATCAGATCCAGACCTCCTCTCCTCCGGATTTGCTTCCTGAGGCTGAAATCGTATTTATAGACTCTACAGACTCTACAGACTCTACAGACTCTACATAGCCTCTACATAAACTCTACATAGTGTTAATTTTTTAATTTTTTGTTAAAAAATTTGTAGAAGTGTGAAAATTACACTTAATTTGCACCGTAATCTACGTATTCCGCAACCCGATTCTTCAATCCGGGTATAATATCCTACTTTATGGCTGACAGTTCAAAAACCTTTCTCCCGATGATGCGCGCTAATCTCGCGCAGCTGATTGAGCGTCAGCAATTTACCCCCCCCATTCTAACATATCCTACTGTAAATCAATTAGTTGTCGTTGTGACTTTCAGTTACAACGCGCTTTGTCGTGTCCGTACTCATCGTTTTGAATCCTTAGTGGGATAATCAAAGCAGTGAGATATGTTTCCTTATACCCTGTTTCCATACTCCTCGTGAGCATGAAAAACACAAAACCTGAAAATCTAAGAGTTGAATCTCTTTAACAACTAACAACCTACATAAACTCAATTTTCATGAAACAAACAATCATTAAATTAGGCTTGCTCATGGCTTTGCCGTTAATGTCTGTGTCGAGTTATGCCGCAGTGCCGGCATACGACATGGCCGCAGCGAAAGCAAATGCCCAAGCCGACTTCGCCAACTGGATGAAGTATCTGCCTGACGAAGTCTTTGTGGCTCACGTCTCCATACCCGGTACGCATGATACTGCTACAGGATACGGCTTCTGTGCAGGTCCCGGTGGAGCAACCTATTCCCAGACTCAGATGGCTCGCATAGACCAGCAGCTTGATGGGGGTATCCGCGCGTTTGACATCCGCCCCGGAACAAATAGTGGCAAGCTTTATTGCTGCCATGGTTCCGATGTCACCAACTACACTATGGAAGACGCTTTCAAGTTGTTTACAGATTATTTGGAAGCGCATCCGCAGGAATTCTTCATTATCCACCTCTTCAAGGGTAATGTAGACAGTGCTGACTCCACATTTGAGAATCTTATTGACAACTTCTTCAACAAGGGGAAATATGCAGACTACATTATCGACTACAATCCCCGTCTCAAAGTTGGAGATGTACGCAAGAAAATCATCCTTTTCCGTAGAGACCGTCTCAGCTTCGTGACTTTCAATAAAGCGGGTAACTTCGGAGAATGGCCTTGGGAAGATGATGTCTGGGCTAATGGTGCAGACCGTCATAAAACACTTGTGACCCATGCCATTGATCCAACCATTAAAGGATATATGAGAGTGTCCGATATGTCGTCTCCCGATGATCAAGGTCAGGTTGATGATAAAAAGGTGGCTGTGAAAAATCTTTATGACTGGTGCAGAACCCAACCTACCCCCAATGAAAAGAAGGCAGCCGAAGGTAGCTATAAACCGGATTGGGCGATGACCTTTACCTCCGGGGAATATAAGGGTGTGAGATCCGGATTTCTTAGTGGTGGTAGAAACGGGTACGCCTACTGTGCCAATCAGCTTAATCCTCATTACACAAATCTAATTAATAATACTCCCGCAGCTGAGAAAGGCCCATGCGGAATCATTCTTGCCGACTGGGTGCTTACGGATTATAGTCAGGATAATGATTATCAGGTTTTTGGTAACGAACTCGTGCCTGCTATCGCAATGAATAACTTCGACTACATCGATAAGTTCATTCTTGACGATGCTTTGTTCGGAGAAAATGATATCGAGTATGAAAACATCTGGGATCCTAACAAGGAATATTTCATGCGCAATGTCGGCACCGGAGACTTCCTCTCAGCAGGAGAATGGTGGGGAACACATGCTACTACTGCAGCCCATGGCCTTAAGGTAAAGCTTACAATTGAGAAGGAAACCGGTAAATACACAATTAACACTACATTGAATGCCGGTGGTACATTCGGACGGAACTTCTATGTCGATAATACGAATGACCCGGCTCAATTTGATGTTGAATCTATCGGTGATGGGAAATTTATTTTATCCGCCAATTTTGAAGGTGACGTATATCAGACTTTAGGCGTAGAAGGTGTTTGGAGTGAATTTGCAGCTGATGGAACAACTCATAATGTAATTGGCGTTACTAAAAACGCAGACGATCCCTACCAACAATGGGAGATAATCGCTGTTGAAGATTATTTGCAACAACAGCTTAAAGCAGCTCGTCGCGACAAAGGTGTAGATGTCTCCTTCCTTATTCCCGGTGGTCGCTTCTATGGGAACGACACTGAAAACAACACCTGGTCAATCACAAATAAAAATCATGTTTACGATTTTAACGGAGTTGGAGAAAGCAATAACCGCAGATGCTTGACATTCTATTCGAAAGCGAAATCCGGTGCGTCATGGAATTTGTCAAAAACTGTTACCGGGCTTCCAAAAGGTTATTACACTATCCGTTGGCATGCATATCATGGCACCGGTCACAGCGATGTGAAGATGAACGTTAACGGAGTAAGTTTTGACGGTCAAAAGCAAGGAGGAACAGCAACAGTTTCGCGATCAGGCAACGTCCTTAATTATTCTTATTCTATTAACGACGATAATAGAAAAAAAATATATAACGAGCTGGCAACCGGCAACTTCCAATGTGAACTGGCAAACCAGAAGATTACCAATGGTCAATTTACAATAACAGCTTCCGATGGTGCTCACAGCACATATGGCAACTCCATATTTGTTCTCGATGATTTCGAGCTGATTTATTACGGACCTATCTATCCTGTGCTTGAGCGTGCTATTGACGATGCCAAGCGCCGTCTCGAGATCACCGATGACAGCATGACTCCCGATTGGTTGAAGACTTACGAGACCAATATGAATAATCTCACCTACAGCGAAGCTGACGAGGGTGCCGCTCCCGCTCTTGAAATCTATCAGAAGCTCCGTGAACTCACTCTTGCGCAGGAACCGAATGACTATAGTCACCAGGATTATACCAACGCCTTCATCAATGCCGGTTTCGAGACAGGTACCCTGATGGGTTGGGAAACTTCATATCAAGGTGAAGGTAACGACACGGATGTGAAACCCAACGAAGGTGTTTATGTCACCAAAGGTGGTCATAACGCTTTCCTTTTCAACTGCTGGCAGGAAGACCCGAACCCTGAAAACAGAGGTCGCGGTGTGATCCTTTCTCAAACTATCCCCGGACTCCCCGCAGGTCACTATATGGTGACGGCACAAGCTGCCAATGATGATGGTGACTGTATGTATATCGAAGTTAACGGTCAACGTTCCGACGCTATCGTCGTGGAGGGTGCAAACAATATCTCCAAACTTATCTCTTTTGAATTTGAAGTTGCAGAAAACACGGATGAAGTGACTGTATCATTTATGGGTGGTAACTCCGACGGAACATTCGATGATTACGGTGGCAACTGGTATAAACTCGATGATGTCCGCCTCTATCGCATGGGTACTGCAGACTATTGCGTATTCTATCGTCGTCTACTCACTGCCTTGCAACGTGTTGAAAAGATTGCAGCTCAGACATTACCCCAGTATTATCAGGACAAGTGGGATAATGAAAACTATCATCAGACAATTGCCAATCTTATCGAGGAACACATCAACAGCGACCACAGTGAGGGTGATCTTAACGGAAGCAACGGTCTTGAAGAGCGCACCGAACTGTTCAACCACTTCAGTGCAGTCGTTCTCTCGCAAGCTGAGACAAAGGCTAATATGAGCGGTGCTATCCGCAACAACAGCTTTGAGCTGGGTGACCTCTCCTACTGGAACACCAAAGCATCCCCGGTTGCAGATGCAGTAGTGACCGATAATCAGGACGAAAACAGATATAACGTAAGCGGTCGCGATGAGAAGTATATCTACTTCGCCGACCTCCACGATTATCAGGATCTAAACGGTGAAGCGTACCCGATTTATCAGTCTATCAGCGGACTTCCCAAGGGTATGTATCGTCTGAGTGTATCGCTCGCTTCAACTCCCGGCAATACTTTCTATCTTGCCGCTAACGGAAATTCTCAGAAAATCACTGCTGAAAGCGCAGATGCCTTCCAAAATGCAGAGGTTGAATTTGAGATTACCGAAAATAATTCTGACCTCCTCTTAGGACTTTATCCATCTGCCGACGGCAACTTCACTTCTCAGGAAGCAAATGCTGAAGTGAAGGGTCCCTGGTTTGCAGTCGATAACTTCCAGCTCTGGCTAATCGGTCGTCAGGTATCCATCGACTGGACAATGGAGACTCCGACCCACGGCACAATCATCCTGCCGTTTGAAGTCAACGCAGAGGAACTCACCGAAAAGGGTCTTGAAGTCTATAGCGTGACAGCCCACGTTGAGTCTACAGCGGAGGGCGCTACCCACCATATTCTTCAATACACTCAGCAACCTTCGATCGAAGCTCATACTCCATATCTGGTGAAAGTGGCAGGCGCAGAGACAGAGATACAGTCTGTGGCAAAGAAAGCCCCCGGCAAATTCAAGGCTGAAGCCACCACAGGAAATGTCTACACATTCGAAGGCTTCACCCAGCATGAGCAGATCAGCTACACCGACACTTATTCCAACGGTAGTCTCACCGGTATGCTTGTCGAGACTAATGCTGAGGCAGAGCAATATCACCTCCAGGATTACGAAGGTAATATCGGATTCGTACGCCATGAAGAGGGTGTGGAACATGAGACCTTCGCCCCCTATCACGCCTATATAACACTTCCTGCTTCCGGTGAAGATGAACCCAATATCCACGGTCTGTACTTCGAGGAACCGACATTGCCACTCGACTGGTTTATGGAAGGTGAAAACTACGGTACAATCATTCTCCCGTTTGAGGCTGAAATACCTGAGGCGTTGAACGCATACACAGTGACCGGAATCGGCGAGAGAAAAGCTATGCCTGAGGGTTATGAAGGTTCTTACCATCTGCTCACCATCGAAAGCGTGGCAGAAACCGACGGCGTACGCTTGTTTGAAGCGAACGTTCCCTACCTCGTGGTGATGAAATCAGCTGAAGCATCTCAGGAACCTGAGGCTGAAATCGAGCCCGTCTTCTTCTCAGCAATGAAGAAAGCCGCTGATGGCGAAACTGAAGAAAATGCTCCGACTGCAGTCTTCAGAGGTAAAGCTACCAACACTTCCGAATCAAACACTGTAGGTCTTCTGACCGGTGTTCATGTTGACAAGGTTCTTGATCCGAGTGAAGGTATCCATGTGATTTCCGAATCAGAAAACAATGCTGGATTCTTGACAAACTATACGATTCAACAGAGCCGGATAGATGCCCACCACGCTTATATCTCAGCAGCCCAGCTTCCGCAAGAACATGGTGAATACCTCTTGCTCAAAGAGCCTCAGAGCGACGTGGAGACAGGGATTGAAGACATCCTTGCAGCAAACGCCAATGTTGACGTCTACACTGTAGGAGGTATGCTTATCAGCACCGATACTCCCGCAGCCGAAGCGCTCAGCAAGCTTGCTTCCGGCATCTATATCCTCCGCGCAGGAAAGGTGACTGTGAAAGTCATCAAATAACGATGTGATAATTAATATACAGTTTTTGGTATAACATTAATTGCAGGAGCCGCAACGTAGTGATACGTGCGGCTCCTTTCTTATATCATTGCAATTCTTACTGCTACAATCCTTTTCCGGGATATCATATGCCCTATATCCCGTTGACGGATAAACACAAAAAATATCCGACTGCACCGAATGTATGATCATTGAGTGCAATCAGATCCTGAAATAAAAATAATCCGGACCGGATATAACTCTAAAAATCCTGATTACTCCCCGACTCCTGATTTCTGCTTCTCCACGCCTCGATCATCCGGCGTGCTATCGAAGGGAGGGTAGGAAGCTGAGGAAGCCGGTCAGAGGTGAAGAATCCCCCGTCGGTCAGTTCTCCATCGGCAAACTTTATCTCACCGCTTTTCCACTTGGCAGTGAAGCCAATCATCATCTGAGCCGGGAAAGGCCATGACTGACTCCCGAAATACCGGATATCCTCTATCTCAAGGGAAGTTTCCTCACGGACTTCGCGGATCACTGATTCTTCCAGGCTCTCACCGGTCTCCACAAATCCGGCAACTAATCCGAAAACGGGGTGTCTGAATGTGCGCGCATGCACAAGAAGAGCCTGATTCCCTTTCTCCACAAGCACAATCACTGCAGGAGATAATTGCGGGAAATACTCACGCTTGCAATCGCAGCAGACTTTACAGATCTCCCCCGCTCTTGTAAGCACACCTCCGCATGCCGGGCAATGACGCATGGATCTGTTCCAATATAAAAGTTCCGCTCCCTTGGAGGCAGCTGCATAATCCCGCGCCGGGAGATGCATATAGCTTGCCCGCAAATCTTCAAATTCCGGGTCAGCTATGACTGCATCGAAAGCTACAAAGGACTCTTCATCAATATCGAAGCGGAATAATTCCGGCTCCTCGGGGAGCAAGTATCCGGCAGGTAGTTGATCAACTACTTTGACTTTCCCCTCAAAAAAAAGAAGATATTTCATTGTCAGGTATCAGGAGTCAGACGATCCTATTTCAAATATACTGATAGTGGGAGTCGCTCGGAGCGCCGACAATTCCGAAGAGTATAAGCGTCACCACTGCAATCCCGAGATAGATATAGAAGGTAATCTTCTCCAATCTGCGCCATTCTTCAACCGTTTCCGCTGACTTCATCTTATTGCTCACATACCAATAGACGGGCAATGCTAAAAGCGGGGCATAGAAAGTTACACCCCACTGCGTCGGATGGTTGACTATAAACATGGCTACCATTACCAGAAGCAACCCAACAGCATCGATAATGAATATTATGCTTGATGCCTTCTTGCCGTTTTTGACGATAAATGAGTTTTTGGAATTGTGTTTGTCAGCATTATATTGCATGAAGTTCATCATCAGATGGCAATTGCACGCCATCAATCCGCTGGCTACCGAAAGGAACACAGCCGGACCGAGGTCATACCAATTGAACACCTCCACGAATGAAGTGTGCTGACTCTGAACCAGACAGGAAGCAATAACACCGATAGGTCCGAATACGATAAAGGTAATTACCAGCACCCATGAACGTCTCATCAACGGAGACGGACCGCCGACCGTAACCATTATCAACGCCCACAACACGACTCCGATCACGAGCACTTCCCAGCCCGCCATTGCGGCTAAGGCAATTCCTATTGTCGAAGCCACGAGGAATGAAGCGATCGCTGCTTCCTTAAAGACAAATTCTGTTGAAATTCCAGAGTCGGTATAATGAGCGATACCCATGTCGATATTCTCTCCGAAACTATATTTTTGGTCAGTGTAACGATGATAGAAAGCCCCTGCGGCATGAGCAAATAACACAAAGAATATGCACAGACTGAATGCAATGGGTTCGAAATTCCCATGTAGCAAGGCTGCAGCTGTCCCCATAAGGACTGAAGAGACACCCATAATCCATGTAATTGGCTCCAAGGATTGTCTGAGAGCCTGTAATGCTGTCGGTTTACCCATACTGAATTAATTGAAAAGAAAAAAGAATTTTATTTCATCCCCGGTCACAGTTTATCCGGGAATGTAAGCCATTGAAATGATTATTTGATTGTGTACATGCAGACGAAAAGACTTATTGAGCCTATCGCCATCCAGAGCGTGAGGGCAAGAATCATCGGTTTCACCCCTACCCCCTTGATAACTTTCCAGCTCAGACTTGCGCCAATCGCAAAGAGGACAGCCACAAGACATTTCTTAGCCACCACTACTATCACATCATAAACGGGACGCATCGTCGCCATCATAGACTCGGGAGTATAAGTATTGATGACCATTGCAAGCACGAAAAGGAGGATGAACCAAGGAATGCTGATCTTAGCCTTCCCCTCACCGGATTTCTGACCCCTGAACCACCACATCGTAAAGAATGCCAACGGGATGATCCAAAGCGCACGCGTACATTTGATAAGTGTTGCCAATTCGCACGCCACCGGTCCGTATGCATCCCCGGCACCAACCACCGAGCTCGTGTCGTGGATGGCTATCGCCGCCCAGGTGCCGAACTGTTCCTGACTTAGCCCGAAGAGATGTCCGAGCGGAGGGAAGATAAAAAGAGCGATGGCATTAAGGATGAAGATTACCCCTAACGATACCGCCATATCGTTCTCTTTAGCTTTCATCACTCCTCCGACGGCTGCGATCGCACTCCCCCCGCAGATTGCAGTGCCCGCAGAGATAAGATAGGATTGCTGATTCCCTATCTTCATATATTTACCTAAAAGGATCCCTATCACCATCACTCCTACGACTGAAACTATGGTGAAGAGCATTCCATCGGCACCGCTCTGAAGGGATTTCTGAAGATTCATGCCGAATCCGAGCCCCACCACGGAGGCCTGGAGGAGATATTTGGACAGCTTCTTATTAAACTTAGGACATGGGATTCCGAAGATAAGAGCGAACGCCAACCCGATAAAGAGAGCCACAGGGGGGGAGATGGTGAAATTCCACCCGAATGCAGCATCAAAAGGGAAAAACATGATTATCAACAGAATCCAATATATTATCTTGGAAATCTGAAGCGAAGTGCTCTTTTTGTTGTCGGAAGTTGTCATAAACCTTGAACCCTTAGAAGATAGATATTGAAGATTCACACTCTTCAAACTGCAAAATAACTCAATTTTAACATTTAATGCAAATATTTTCTAAAATATTGCACTATTGCAAACGTCATTATTACATTATTGCATTTTTTGAGATAAGATCTTAGACCCATTTCCCTATATATCCCCCTCCTCATAAAAACGGGAGGAACTTAATAATGAAGTCTCATGATTGTGGAGAAGGAGCCGGGAGTTCTATACGGAATGTCGTTCCTTTCCCGAGTTCGGATTCCTTGACATAGATCTTGCCGGAGTGATACTCCTCGATGATACGTTTCACCAGGGTTAGACCTAATCCCCAACCACGTTTCTTGGTAGTGAATCCGGGATTGAATACATTTTTAAAATTCTTGCGGGGGATTCCTTTACCGGTATCTTTGACTTCAATCCAGATTTTATCTTTATCGGTGCCGGTGGAGATATCAATCCTCCCCACCCCATCCATCGCGTCTACGGCATTCTTTGTGAGATTCTCCATCACCCATTCAAACAGAGGACGGGAAAGGAAGACTCCATGGTCGTCATCCGAAAAGTTCATGTTTATGCTGACACGTCCGGAGATTCTGCTTCGGAGATATTGCAAGGAGTTTTCCACAATCTCATTAACATACTCGAGTTGCAGTTCAGGGCGACTACCTATTTTCGAGAATCTGTCAGCTATCACCGACAGGCGTTTCACATCCTTGTCAATCTCGTCGGTGACATCTTTATCCGCACCGAGAGCTTCAAGATATTCCACCCATGCCATAAGAGAAGAAATGGGAGTACCAAGCTGGTGAGCGGTCTCTTTCGAGAGTCCTACCCATACTCTGTTTTGCTCCGCGCGTTTTGTATATATCAACGCGAGATAGACCACCAACGCCAGAATAATCATCACCACGAGCTGAATGTAGGGGTAATAACTCAGCCGGCGCAAAAGGATAGAATCCTCATAATAGATATATTGATAGGTATTTTCGTAGACCTCCACCTCGATAAAATGGGGATCGGTGCGGCTCATCTCGTGCAACGGACGGTCACCGCCCGGACGCTTCAGGCGCGAGAGGAGGTACCTACGATTTTTCTCCGACAGTTCTTCATAGACCGAAATATCCTTATCATTATTGTCAGGGAGATTGAAATTCCTGAAATCCAGAATATTGAAATCGGCATCAGCCACCATCACCGGGATTGTATTATTCTGGCTGATAATCCCGAGCAGGAATTCAAGATCGGTATCCGGCTCGGCTTTTGCAATCCTCTCCGTTGCCTGAGCCCATATATTCATCCGCTCCTTCTCCTCCTTTGCCAACTGCTTGATGATATTGTTGGAGAGGATGAGGAAGATAATGATTGCCGCGCCTGAGATGGCGAGGAAAATCATTTTCCCGGTTCGTTGTCGTTCGTAGATTCCCACTATCTTGGATTCTATCTTAATTTAAGAGCCCGTCTCATTCTACCGTGTGCACAATCATTGATAAATTGCGCCACGGAGTCTTCGGTATTAGGTCCGATGACAATATCGGCAACTTCCTTGAGTTCAGGAACTGCATTCCCCACGGCAACAGCCACATCAGCCTGTCTGAGCATGGGGATATCGTTGACATTGTCACCGAAAGCCACAATCTTGCGCGCCCCGGTCATCTTGCGCAGGCGTTCAATCGCCTTTCCCTTTGTGGATTCAGCTCCGAAACATTCCATGAAGCCCATCTCAGGGTCAAACAGATCCGGATAAAAGATGGGGTTGCAACCTTTTATCTCTTTGCAGACTTCCTCATATGCCCGCCGCGACTCCCCGACCGGCTGCATGGCGAATATCAGGATGATATGCTCCATATCGGGGGGGAGGGTATCTCCCCCGGCGGGATCTATATGAAAACGCTTATAGGGGGAAGTGAGACGATCTTCCATAAATTCCCGTTCATATTTTGACATCCTGCCGATATGATAGACATGAATCATATTGTCGCGAAGAGCATAGACAAAAGTCGGAAACCGAAGGCGCCGATACAAATCGATTATCTCACGCGCTGTCTGGGGCGCGAGATACCTAATCTGAGTATAGGTGTTTTCATGCGGATACCACATGGCCGAGCCGGTCATGCAGATGACGGGCAGGGGAAGACGCACATCTTTCAATATATGGCAAAGAGTGGCGGGAGTGCGCGCGGTGGCGGGGGTAAATAGTGCGCCGGCATCCGCGGCATCGTTCAGCAATTCCACAGTGCGCGGTGTCAATACACTCTCGTCCGAGAGGAGAGTGCCGTCAAGGTCACTTATAAAAAGGGTATCTTCCATCTGTTGACTTTTCTTTGTTCATGACTGGAATCCCGGGCTTACAGATTATTATTTCCTGCCCTCAGAGGAATCATTTGTCATCTTGACCTCTACCCATTCCACATCCGACACCTGATTTTCGATACGGATATTCTCCGTGCTATCCTTTCTCTTCCCCTTGCTGACGGTTCCTTCAACTATTGTCGTCTCGGAATAATCCTTTATCTCTACATATTCCACATCCTCCGCATATTCCTTCGGTATGAGGGGCTCTCCGGCGGAAGCTTGCTGACGCCGCTGACGGCTTCGCGGTGTCGGATTCTCTCTCTGCTGACGTTTGCGTTTCTTATCCTCGCGGCTTCCAGGCCGGGGAGGCATATTCATCGAGCGGCGCAGATAATCCTCAGCCCTGTGTTGCATAAATCTGACGATTATAGGTCGCAACAGGGGGATAAGGGTTAATATCAATATAAGAATTATAAGAAAAGTTCCCATAATATTTCATTCTCCATCTATTCACTATTCACTTATCTCTAAACACAAAGGATGAGAGTATATAGTAAACTATAAGCCACATAAGACCAGGGCAACCCATGCTTACCACAGCAGCCACCGACACCAGGACAAGCACCCAGCGGGATTCGTTACCCTTCCAGCCCCAGGTCTTAAACTTGAGGGAATACATCTTCACCTCGCTGATCATCAGCCAACTTTCAATAATCACAACCGGTATGAAAACCGCAGGGGTTGCCAGCCAGCCAGCCTCTTGAGCAAGAAATGCATATCCGATCCAGAAGATTGCATTGGCGGGAACCGGGAGTCCTATAAAGGAAGTGGTCTGACGTGTATCTATATTGAATTTTGCCAGACGCAGAGCGCCTAAAACAGGGATAAGAAGCAGAAACCAACGTTGCCAGAGCATTCCCTCTTCAGCCAGACCGGAAAGGGTATGAAACATTATCATTGCCGGCGCCACGCCGAAACTCACAAGGTCGCAAAGGGAGTCAAGCTCCTTCCCGAGATTGGAATAGGCATGAAGCAACCGGGCACTGAATCCATCAAGGAAATCAGCCACAGCCGCTATCCCCACAAAAATGCAAGCCCATTGCCAAGCCGGAATGCTCCCGCATGCCACATCCGGCACGAGAGCGAAAATAATAGCCAAAACTCCTGCGGTCACGTTCATACACGTGATGCAATTGGGTATATTTCTTACAACTACGTTCATGCGAATGAAAATAAATATATGGAATCCGGGCGTAATGCCTCGTTTGCCGCTAATGTTTTTCTTATTTCCCGAGTTCTGCCAACTGGGTAATCCCTCCGCGTGTGATCTGTCCTACTTTTACGAGAACCTTGCTGTCAACCGGGAGATAAATATCCACTCTGGAACCGAATTTGATGAATCCGAGATGATCATCTATCGAAGCCTCATCTCCCTTGCGCGCATAGGTCACAATGCGGCGTGCCATGGCTCCCGCCACTTGACGCACGGTCAGTCGTGACCCGTCATTTGCCACAATTCCTATTGTGCTCCTTTCATTTTCAGTGCTCGCTTTCGGAAGATAAGCACTCAGGAAACGCCCCCGATGATGACGCACATATTCCACTTTTCCGTCAACAGGAAACCAATTCGCATGCACATTGAGAGGAGACATGAACACTGACACCTGGATCGCCTCCGAACAAAGATATTCGGGCTCAAAAACCTTCTCTACAGTCACGACCTTCCCATCGACCGAACTCACGACCATATTGCGGCGCGGGCCACGGTAATGTCGCTTAGGGCATCTGAAAAAATTGAATACAAAAATATAGACCACCGCGGAAACGACGGTCAGCGTCACCGGGATGACATAAGGGGGCATAAAGAGCCACACCGGCACATTGAGCGCTGCCAGCACGATGAATAACAGTATCAGTATGTTTGTACCTTCGCGGTGAATTATCCTCACGGCTATAGAGTGAAAAATTATGAATCACCCTTTCAGGTCACTCACAAATTTAGACATATATCAAGCCGGAATCATTCGCCAGTCTTACGGGATTAAATCCTTTTCAAGAGGTTTTATCTCTCCGGCGAATCCATTTCGGCTTCACTTGGATATGCAAATTTACTCTTTTATATTATTATTGACAAATATTTGCCATTTTTTCATTAACTTTACGCCTGAATTCTGATAAGTAATCATTTAGCGACCCGTATATTTTCGAGCGACAATTTATTCACAAACACATGACTCTCACTAATATAGACAACCCCGTGCGCAAACCGTCACGAGTATTGATGATAGTGAATCCCAAATCAGGCACCAGACGCAAAGAGGGTCTGGACACTATGGTCCGCTCTATTTTATCACCTGACGGTGTGGGTCTCGATGTCGTGCCCACACGATATGCGGGTCATGCTTCAGAGTTGGCTATCGAAGCTGTCAAAGAGGGTTATGACGCAATTGTGGCTGCCGGCGGTGATGGCACCGTCAACGAAGTTGCCTCCTCACTTTGCGGCACCGGAGTCCCCCTTGGGATTATCCCTTGCGGAAGCGGCAACGGACTTGCCCGCTCTCTCGGCATACCCAACGATTTCGAGGGAGCCGTGAAATATATGCAGAACAGCCGGGTCACCGATATGGATCATGGCATCATCTCCGGGCACCCGTTCTTCTGCACCTGTGGCGTAGGATTTGATGCTGCGGTAAGCATGAAATTCGCCACGTCTAAAAAAAGGGGACGCTCTTCATATATCCGCAGCGTCCTCAAGGAATTTGTGGAATATAATCCGGAGCCTTACGCGATAGCCATCGACGGGAAGATACTCACTGAGCGCGCTTTCTTGATCGCTGTCTGCAACGCTCCTCAATACGGCAACAATGCCTATATCGCCCCTAATGCCAGACTGACCGACGGGATGCTTGATATTACTGTGGTGCATTCCGGCTCCTCGCTCGCCACCGCTCTTGTCGGAGTCGACCTGTTTACCGGTAATCTTGACCGCAACACCCAGATTGAGACTTTCCGTGTCCCATCTGCCATCATAACCCGGCTCAACCCGGGTCCGGCACATATCGACGGAGAACCGATGGAGCTGGGGAGCTGTCTGAAAGTGGAATGTCACCCGGCTAACCTCACTGTCCTTGCCTCTGAGCTTGACACTCAATTCCGTCCGTTCATCTCCCCTCTCAAAGAATTTATCACTGACCTTCATTACGATATTAAGGCAAACTTGCGCTTTTTTGGAAATGGCGGTTGACTTTTTCAACCTTTTTTCCTACATTTGCACGTTTTTGACACCACGAGATTATCCGGTCAATATCTTTCAGGAAATTTCACCTCCCGTTTTTGAGCGGATTCTCATCTATATAACTGAACGTCTTTTCACGTATTCAAACCTATGAACATCTCTTATAAATGGCTTAAACGCTATATCGATTTTTCTCAATCCCCCAAGGAACTTGCCGCCACTCTCACATCTCTCGGACTGGAATGTGACACCGTGGAGGAAGTGGAATCAATCCGCGGCGGTTTGCGCGGTCTCGTGATCGGCAAGGTGCTCACATGCATTCCACATCCCGATTCCGATCACCTTCATATCACTGAGTGCGATCTCGGCGACGGGAATCCGGTGCAGATTGTTTGCGGTGCCCCGAATGTGGCGGCAGGACAGACTGTTGTCATCGCCCCGGTCGGCACCACGCTCTATGACGGTGACAAGGAGTTTCAAATCAAGAAATCGAAAATCAGAGGCGTTCAGTCCTTAGGTATGATTTGTGCCGAAGATGAAATCGGTCTCGGCAATTCCCACGACGGAATCATGGTGCTTCCGGATGATATTGAAGCAGGAACCCCGGCAGCGGAATATTTCAATGTGGAATCAGACTATATGCTCGAAGTGGAGCTGACTCCCAACCGCGTGGATGCAGCCAGCCATTATGGGGTTGCACGTGATCTCAAAGCGCATATCTGGCGCGAGGAGGGTGAGAATAAACCGGAGTCAGCACTCCCGGAGATTCATACCCCGGATGCTTCCTCTTTCCATGTCGACACCCCGGAGGGTGCCACTAAGGTCAAAGTGGAAGACACTGCCGGTGCACCCCGCTATTCAGGGGTAACCATTCGCGGAGTGGAGGTGAAAGAGTCTCCCGAATGGCTGAAAGCGCTACTGACAGCCGTGGGTCAGCGCCCCATCAACAATATCGTCGACATCACCAACTTTATCCTCCTCGGACTCGGACAACCGCTCCATTGCTTCGACCTCGGGAAAGTAGCCGGTGATGAAATAGTGGTCCGCACCTGCCCTGCCGGCACTAAGTTTACCACTCTTGACGGCGTCGAAAGGACTCTCCACGAAGCAGACCTGATGATTTGTGATGCCGAGAAGCCGATGTGTATCGCCGGTGTATTCGGTGGTCTTGACTCAGGTGTGACAGAAGCGACACATGATGTCTTCATCGAAAGCGCTTACTTCAATCCCACAAGAATACGCCGCACAGCCCGCCGTCATGGTCTGAGCACTGACGCCTCCTTCCGCTATGAACGCGGCACTGACCCCAATATCACTCTGTATGCGGCGCGTCTGGCTGCATGCCTTATCAAGGAGATCGCAGGGGGAGAGATCTGCGGAGAGCCGGTGGATATTTATCCGGATCCCATCAAACCCGTGGAGATTGAATTTTCACTGACCTATTGCGATAACCTCATTGGAAAACATATAGAGCCGGAACTTATAAAAATTATCCTCCGCGCTCTCGAAATAGAAATCCTTGAAGAAAACGGGGATACACTTAAACTCCGGATCCCCACTTATCGTGTTGACGTGACACGTCCCTGCGATGTGGTGGAGGAGATTCTGCGTGTCTACGGATATAATAATGTGGAATTCGACACCGAAATCCATGCCAACCTATCCCCACGCGGGACTGCCGACCTCTCCTGGCAACTCCAGCAGACCATCAGCGAACAGCTCACCGGCGAAGGATTCCAGGAAATTCTGAATAACTCCCTCTCCGCTGCTTCTTATTATGAACAGAGCGACCTATATCCGATATCCGGATGTGTGAAAATTATGAATCCCCTCAGCGGCGACCTGTCGGTGATGCGCAGGACTCTCCTTTATGGCGGATTGGAATCGATAAGCCATAATGTCAACCGTAAAGCCGCCGATCTCAGACTTTATGAATTCGGAAAGATATATTCCCTCAACCCGGAAAAGGAGAGCACACCGGAACGCCCGTTAGCTCCCTATACAGAAGGGAATGCCCTCGGAATATGGCTCACCGGCAATTTCAGCACCGCCTCCTGGAACTCCAATGCCTCGGAAGCCACCGTATTCGACCTCAAGGCTGTGGTCTCCAAAATATTCCGTCGTCTCGGAATCTCCGAAGGGATGCTCGCATACGACCAGACCTCCGATGAAAACTTCAGCGCCAAGCTGGAAATAGCCACCAAGACCGGTAAGAAAATCGGTTTCTTAGGTATTATCCGCGATTCCCTATTGCACCGGTTCTCTATCGAGCAGACCACTGTCTACGCTGAACTTGATTGGGACGCCATGTTCTCCCTGACAGAGAAAAAGGCAGTTGAATTCACTCCACTCCCGAAGACTCAGCCCGTCAGACGTGATCTGGCGCTCCTGCTTGACTCGGCTGTAACGTTTGCTCAGGTAGAGCAGACTATCCGCAAACAGGAACGCAAACTCCTCCGCGACATCCGACTCTTTGACGTCTATGAAGGGAAGAATCTCCCCGCAGGCAAGAAATCGTATGCTGTCGCCATCACTCTCCAGGATCTCGACAAAACACTCAACGACCGTCAGATTGACGCTGTCATCAATAAGGTTATCGACGCGCTGAAACGCGAACTTAGTGCCGAACTCCGTTAATAAATCTAAAAAAATATATATTCCTATGGGAAGAGCATTTGAATATCGAAAAGCAAGAAAATTGAAACGCTGGGGCAATATGAGCCGCACGTTTACACGTATCGGTAAAGAAATCACCATCGCCGCCAAAGCAGGCGGTCCTGATCCCGACATGAACCCCCGTCTCCGCGTCCTCATGCAGAATGCCAAGGCTGCGAACATGCCTAAGGATACTGTGGAAAGAGCTATCAAAAAAGCCACTGATAAGGATGCCGGCGATTACAAGGAAATAGTATATGAAGGATACGGCCCCCACGGAATCGCAATCGTAGTGGAAACCGCCACTGACAATAATCAACGCACTGTGGCTAACGTGAGAAGCTATTTCAACAAACACGGCGGTTCACTCGGCACTCAGGGATCCCTCTCTTTCCTTTTCGATCATAAGAGCGTTTTCCATATCAAACCCCGTCCGGAAGACACTCTCGAAGAGTTCGAACTCGATCTGATGGATTTCGAAGCTGAACTCGAAGCTGAAGAGGAAGAATGGCTCATCTACGGAGCTTTCGACCAATTTGCAAATATTCAGAAATATCTTGAGGAAGCAGGCGCTGAAATCATCTCCGCTGAATTTGAACGTATCCCCACTGACTATAAGGAAGTAACCCCCGAACAGCGCGAAGCTATCGAGAAACTTCTTGAAAAATTCGAGGATGACGAAGATGTGCAAAACGTCTTCCACAACATGAAGGAGGAGGAATGAAAGAAATCCCCGTATTGCTGATTACCGGATATCTCGGAAGCGGCAAAACAACTCTGCTCAATCATATACTGACAAATTCGGAGGGTATCCGGTTTGCCGTCATAGTCAATGATATAGGAGAGATAAACGTAGATGCCGACCTTATCCAGAAGGGGGGTATCGTAGGCAGCTCAGACAACGGTGACCTCGTGGCGCTCCAGAACGGTTGTATCTGCTGCTCGCTCCAGTCTGACCTCATCAAGCAAATCGCAGACCTTATCTCCAGCGATAAGTTTGACTATATAGCTATCGAGGCAAGCGGAATCTGCGAGCCCGCTCCCATCGCTCAGGCAATCGCTCAGATGAGAATTATGCCGGGAATCACCTCCAACGGTGCAATCCCTGTTCTCGATACCATCGTGACCGTGACCGATGCGCTTAATCTAAAGCATGAGTTTGGATGCGGCAAGGATCTGAATCCTGAGAAAGTGGGCGACACGGATCTCGAACGCCTTATTATCGAGCAGATAGAATTCTGTAATATCGTGTTGCTCAATAAAATCTCTGAAGTGTCGGAAGAAGATGCCAAAGAGATAACAGCTGTCATTCGTGCGCTCCAGCCTAAGGCGAAGATTATCCCTTGCAATTATGCCGATGTGGATATCGATGAGCTCACCGGCACCGGACTCTTTGACTTCGAGGATGTGGCCACATCCGCAACCTGGATTCAGGAGATTGAAAAACGCGCCACACCGGAAGAAGAAGAGGAAGCTCATCTCCATCACCACGACCACGGACATGAACATCATGATGAACATGCTCACGGGAATCATGATGACAATCATGAGCATCATCATGAGCACGAACATCATGAAGGCACCCATGAGCATAATCATGAGCATAATCATGAGCACGGTGAGGAGTGTCAATGCGGGCATTGCCATCACCACGGTCACAGTCACACTGAAGAATTTGGGATCGAGACCATGGTCTATTATCGCCGCCGCCCCTTCGACCTCAACAAGTTTGATTATTTTGTAGCCTCCGGTTGGCCTGAGAACATCATCCGCACAAAAGGATTATGTTATTTCGATGTAAACCCCGACATGAGTTATCTCTTTGAGCAAGCGGGAGTACAGAAGAATATCTCCGAAGCCGGCAAATGGTATGCCACCGCTCCCGAAGAAGAACTGAAAATCCTCATGGCGCGCGATCCTTCACTTGCCAATGATTGGGATCCGGAATATGGCGACAGAATGATAAAACTCGTCTTCATCGGCCGTCATATTGACCGTCAGAAACTAATCAGCGAGCTCGACAATTGCTTAGCCAAATAGAAAATCCTCCCTCCGATTCCAGATTCCGCTCAAAGTTTTTTCTCCGGCTATCTGTGTAAAGGGCAATTTTTTAAAGATATTCCCTGTGTTTAGGGCGGGCTAAAACCCGCCCTAATATTTTTTTAAAGTTTTTATTGCTTTAACAGATATTTTTTATTTAATTTGCATTTCAAATGCGAGGCTTGCACGGCAAACAATCCTAAACATTTGCAGATAAGGAGGATACCTAATCAGGCAAACTCATAACTATCTTATCGGAAAACTCAATTATTCTTGAAAAACTCCAACCTTGATCTGAGTAATTTTCAACCTTAATCATATATAAATTAATTAAAAAACTAACCAATGAA
This sequence comes from uncultured Sangeribacter sp., assembly GCA_964521885.1. GTDB lineage: Bacteria > Bacteroidota > Bacteroidia > Bacteroidales > Muribaculaceae > Lepagella. The sequence goes on from CAZFUF010000018.1 coordinate 27,526, forward strand.
TTATTTTAAACATTTCGCAGCACTTGGAATGTTGGCAATCGGTGTGCTTGGTGCAAAAGCAGCCGATGCGAACCTCCTTGTGAACCCGACTACGTTCGACCAATGGACCGTGATCAACGGCTGTAACGGCTCACACGTAGTTGAAGACGGTATCCTTAAAATCACTCACGGAACTGACTGGGGCGATTACCTCCTTTATCAGAATGTGACTCTCGAAGAAGGGAAAACATACACATTCTTCGCTCAGTATCGTTCCACAGGCAATACAGGAGAACTTCCTCAATTCGCCGGATTCTGGAACAAAGATGGTCAATGGGCAGGCGGCAACCCGTATAACGATCTCGCATACGCTCCCGATTGGACAGTTACTTCAAATGTTTACACTCCCGGTGACACTCAAAAAAGTATCGTTCTCGCAGCTTGCCGTGCAATCGCTCAGACTGTGGAATACAAGAACCCGGTTCTTCTTGAGACCCCGACTCTGACTGTTAAGGAGAACGGCGAAGCTGTGGACGCTTCTTTCCTTGAAAGCGGTCACACTTACACTATCGAATGTTCATCCGCCGACTTCGACATCTATTATGTCATCGACGAAGCTGCCCCCGTGAAATACACAGAGGCCATCGCCATGCCTGCGGACGCGACTTCTTTCTCATACTATGTAAGCTACGAGCCTTACAAGATGGCCGAAAAGAGCTGGAAAGTTTATTCTCTCGAATCCATCCAGGCTCTATATCAATCAGAACTTGCTAAAGTCAAAGAACTTTACAAGGATGCTACCGCAGAACTTCTCGCTACTCTTGAATCAAGCGACATCTCAACTATCGAGGCTGCACAGGCTGCAATCGCCAAATTGTCAGATCCTGAGATTCTCCGTCCGATCGTTGAATCAAACGCATTGGCAGAAGCACTCGGCGCAACAGTCATGACTTCCTCTATCATCAACCCGAATGCTGCTGACGGCATCAACGGTTGGACTCAGGCTCAGAAAGACGGTGGCGCAAACATCGTTTCTGACAACAGAGAAGGAGAACTTCCCACTCTCGCTGACGGCACTAAGCTCGCCACTTACTTCGACGGTGGTAACTGGGGTGGTTCAGACTGGACTTCCCGCTTCGAGCAGACAATCACTCTTCCGCGCGGTAAATATCGTATCTCAGTCTTAGGTCGTGGATCTGACGCTCTCCGTTGGTTCCGTTTTGTTGTCGGCGACGGCAATGCCAACTTCCAGGTTGTAGCTGAAAACGGTGCTGAAGCTACTGAAGCTACTGTCGGCGGCTGGTTCAAATATGTCGACATGGCTCACGTAGGCACACCCGATGACGCTACATTCGGCAAAGGTTGGGAAAACTACTCAATCGACTTTGAAGTTAACCCGATGGATGTTACAGCTGAGGTTCTCATCGGCATCCTCGGTAACAGTAAATCTCAATATCAATGGGAATCATTCGGCTACTTCCGTCTCGTTCAGCTCGAAGCTGACCCGACTTCCAATTATGAAGCAGCCAAGTCTGCAGCTCAGGCAGCTCTTGAAAATGAGGAGTATGCCGTTGTGACAGGTAAGGAACGCACTGATCTCGCAGCTGCAATTCCCGCAGAGGATCCCACAGGCATCGATGAGATGAAGGAAGCAACAAACACTATTCTTGAAGCCACCAACGCATTCACAAATGCAAAAGCTGCTTATGCCGCCTACAACGAGGCCAAAGAAACCTACGGTGCATATGCTGACGATAAGAGCTTGGCAACTACTGAGAAACTTGACGCTCTCAAGGCTCTCCTCGGTGAAGCCAACAGCGCAGAGGAAGCAACATCAAATGCTGCCGCTCTCAAAGACGCCGCAAAAGCTGTAGTTCTCTCAAACTCTATCGCCGAAAGCGTATCCGGTCGTGAGGATAGCACCAACATGATCGTTAACCCCGATGCAACCGGCACCTACGATGCTGACACCAAGACAGCTGAAGGTTGGACAACCGCACAAGCTACCAACAACGCCTATATCCGCGTTATGGACAGTGAAAAACCTGACTACGGCATGTCTTACTTCGACGGTGAAACCTGGGGTAGCAACGGATGGAAGACCCGCTTCGAACAGAAAGTCGAGCTCCCCGCCGGTCAATATCGTCTTGCTGTCGCAGCCCGTGGTTCCGACAACCTTGAATTCTTACGTCTCCGCGTCACCAGCCTAAGAGATGATGTGCTCGATACTCAGGAAGAATTTGCTGATGCTGCCAACATCCCCGGTACTTACGTAGACCTCGGTCACTTCGGCAACAGCGGTCAACTCTTCGGCAACGGCTGGAATGACTATGTTCTTGATTTCGAAGCCAACGGTGAGCCCGTTATGATTTCTCTTAACGCTGGCTCCGCAACGGAACATCAGTGGCATTCATTCACCAATTTCCGCCTGACCAAGACAGGTAATGCTGAAGACACTTACAGTCAGCGTGGAGTTAACATGACAGTCGTTGAAGATGAGAACGCACCTATTTACGATCTCCAGGGTCGCCGCGTTATCAACCCCGTCAAAGGGATCTACATCCGCAACGGCAAGAAATTTGTGGTTACAAAATAAAACCCCAATATCATGCATACGGCTCTCAGGGTTCTCCTCCCCTGAGTCTGCCGAATGACAATGAGAGCTATGAGCCCGCCGCTCATAGCTCTCGCTTTTTTATAGCTGAAAAGAGTCGGACGGATGCTATGGGTCGGATGTTTTGGATGGGTCTTATGTGTCGGATGTTTCTTATGTGTTTTATGTAGCGGATGGATGCTGAAGGCTTAAAAGTCTTTTTAAACTTGAGGATCTTAAATACACTGTCAATCTGGTTCTTACAAAAAAAATTAAATTTTTATCAATTTTTTTCGCAAAAATATTTGGCAAAATCAAAAAACCGTTGTAACTTTGCACTCGCAAACGGGGAACAAGAGAGTTCCACTAAAGGGGAAAACGCTTACATCCCCATTGCAATCTCAATAATGGTGCGGTAGTTCAGCTTGGTTAGAATACATGCCTGTCACGCATGGGGTCGCGGGTTCGAGCCCCGTCCGCACCGCTGAGGAGAGAGGAAGAGCAGCAGCGTAAACTTCGGTTTCCTGTTGCTCTTTTTTCGTTTATCCTTGACTCAGACCACCCTTTTCTTATACTCTGTTGCCCTGAGCAATCTCATCCCTTAACTTTCATCATGCCTATGGTAGCAATTGTTAATGGCCCAAATCTTAATCTAACCGGGATTCGCCAACCCGAAATATACGGCAATGTCAATTTCGAAACATTCATTGCCTCCATGCGCGATACCTATCAGGATGTCGCAATCGAATATTTCCAGTCAAACTCCGAAGGCGACATTATCGATATTATCCAATCGCTGGGGATGCGCGATGACATCGATGGCATTATACTCAATGCAGGCGCGTACGCCCATTATTCATTAGCTATTGCGGATGCGATCCGCAGTATCGAGACTCCGGTGGTGGAAGTGCATATCTCAAATATTTTCTCACGTGAGGAATTCCGTCGCAAATCGGTGATCTCCCCCGCTTGCATCGGAGTTATCTCCGGCTTCGGGCTCCACGGATATGAGATGGCGCTGGAATATCTCGCCTACGATGAATAAATAACCCCGGACCTTTCAATTAATATCGGTAAAGCCGGAATCAATATATCGCTCAGGATGTCGCCGGAACTTGAAGAATATATCGAAAACCATATTTCTCCGGAACCGAAATATCTTTCGGAATTGGAGAGACAATCCAATCTCCGTCTGCTCAACGGACGTATGTGTTCGGGCAGACTTCAGGGGAGACTCCTAAAAATGCTGGTGGAGATGATAAGTCCGCAGCGTGTGCTGGAGCTTGGCACATTTGCCGGATACTCCGCCCTCTGCATGGCTGAAGGATTATCGGAAGACGGCATCATAGACACCATAGAAGTCGATGACGAACTGGAAGATTTCATCCGCAACGCCTTCAGCTCATCCCCTTATGGCAACCGCATACGACTTCACATCGGGGCAGCCATGGATATTCTCACGCAATTTCCAAAAGCCACATTCGATCTGGCTTTTATTGATGCAGACAAACGGGAATATACCGCCAATTATTTAGCCGTCAAACCGCTGATAAAACCGGGGGGATGGATTATAGCCGACAATACTCTCTGGGACGGACACGTCATCGAGTCGACCAAACACTCTTCTCAGACTCAAGGGATTATAGATTTCAATGATTATATAGCCAACGATCCGGATGCGGAAGTCGTCATCCTCCCCCTTCGCGATGGTCTGACAATCATCCACATCACTCCCCATTAGCGAGTCCTTCCCTTCGCTCATAGCCTCTCTTCAGATGTTATATCTCCTATATCAGCGTCCTCCTTCACTCTCCTATAGAGAGCGTCCTAAACCATGCTGACGCTGACAGGGGTAACCAGTCCGGGGTGATGTCAATTCAACCTTCTTCCCTGAATTATTGTTTAATCAATAAAAGGTTTCCGAAGCGTGCATCCCGCTCTTGCTCTTAACCGAGAGAAAATGCAGGGTTATCGACAGCCGAAAGAAGCTGATACAAAACAGAAGGAAGAAGCGATTATAAAAACAAAATACAATGGAAAGTAAAAGACAAGCAAAAATTTCAAGATACCTTCAGAAAGAACTTAGCGAAATATTCCGTCGCCAGACAGCCGCCATGGGTAATGTTCTCGTGACCGTAAGCACTGTCCGCGTCACCCCGGATTTGAGCATTGCGAAGGTATATCTAAGCGTTTTCCCCAGCGATAAAAGCGCAGCTATTCTCGAAAATATCAAAAAGCAATCGAAAACCGTTCGCTACGAGTTGGCGCAGAACGTGAAGCAGGTACTCAGAAAATGTCCTGAACTTCAATTCTATCTTGACGATTCGCTTGACTATATAGACAATATCGACCGTCTTCTTGCCGGTGATAAATAATTATCCTCCCTATCACGACCTGCTCCTCGCAGGTCGTGATTAATCGGACCGGATAGCTTGTCTCCGCTTGCAGGCGGCAAACAAATTATCTTGACAACGTAGTTCATCTCATTGCGGGTGATAAACAAATTACCTTTTAATATTGCATGGCGCTATATGCGCGTGCGAAAAGGAGGTAGCACCGTGGGTGCTATCTCCGCAGTTGCCGTGGCTGGAATCGCCGTGGCGACGGCGGCTATTATATGTGTCCTTTCGGTCTTCAACGGCTTTCGCGACATACTCGTGGAGCGCGACAACCGTATTACACCGGATGTTGTCATAACACCAGCCCGCGGAAAGGTGATAGCCGATGCCGACTCCCTGGCTCAAGCTGTAGCCAGAATCCAAGGGGTGGAAGATGCAATCCCGGTGATGGCGGATAATGCCCTTGCGATCTATGAATCGGCTGAGATGCCGATAGATTTACGCGGTGTACCCTTGAACCGGTATCCGGAGATTACCGGAATAAGCGAGCGGGTGCTTCAAGGGGGGGAGTATCCGGGTCATCCGGGTAACGATGGAATCATATCAATCGGGACAGCCGGCTCCCTGCGAATACCTGCCCCGGGGGTAGAATTCCTGATATTCGCACCGCGCCGCAACGGCAGGATTAATCCGGCAAATCCGATAACCTCTTTTATCACCGACTCCATAAAGGTCAGCGGAGTGTTTCGCACTGACCGCGTGGAAACAGATGAGCGGACAGTCATCTGCGACATCAACCTGGCGCGACGTCTGTTTCAATACACTACTGAAGGGACAGGCGTCGAAGTGAAAGCACTCGACGGCATCTCCCCCCGGAAACTTGCTTCAGAAATTTCCTCCACGCTTGGAGGAGATTATAAAGTGTGCGACCGCTTCATGATGCAGGAGGTAAACTTCCGGATGATCAATATTGAGAAATGGGTAAGTTTTCTGCTTCTCTTCTTTATCCTGATAATTGCCGGATTCAATATAATCAGCACTCTATGTATGGCCGTCATTGAGAAACGTCGCTCCCTCTGGACCTTACGCGCATTGGGGATGTCGCGGCGCACCGCGGGTGCGATTTTCGGATGGGAATCGATGTTGGTCTCTCTCCTCGGGGGTATAATCGGCATCATACTCGGATTAGCCTTATGCCTGATTCAGCAACATTGGGGAATCATTCATCTCGCCGGTGACCCGGCAGACCTGTTGGTGCGCGCTTATCCGGTGGCGGTCAAAGGATGGGATATTCTTTTCACTTTAATCCCTGTAGTGGCTGTCGGAGGGTTGACGGCATGGGTTTCCTCACGTTTCGCTGCCTCGCGAGCCTAAAAAATTCCCTTCTTTCACATTTTAGTTAACATTTTGTCATTTTACTCTCTCTTTCTCTTGCATTGGCGACTTTTTTATTATAAATTTGCACGGAAGTTCTGTTTTTGTCGGAATGTTATACGAATGAAGAACTCGCGGATTTATCCGAACTCCTTAATCAAAGCGCCGAAATATAAAAAAAACAGAATATTCACTTCGCGGGTTAAACCCGGCTCGTTAACTCTTGTCATAAATTTACCAAAACCAAACACTATAATCTAATCACCCGGGCGCAACAAAATTTTTCCATACAATTAATTGCCCGTAAAACGAAAAAAAATGGACAGAATCGACAATCTGGATAGAAAAATCCTGAATATCATCATGAGGAATGCACGCATTCCGTCAAAAGATGTGGCTGTTGAATGTGGAGTTTCCCGTGCTGCGATCCATCAGCGCATTCAGCGCCTGATTGATATGAAAGTCATCACCGGCTCAGGTTATAATGTTAATCCTAAATCTTTAGGTTATAACACCTGCACCTATATCGGGGTGAAATTACAGAAAGGATCCATGTATCGCGACGTTGTCAGTGAGCTTGAAAAAATACCCGAAGTTGTGGAATGTCATTTCACCACAGGTCCCTACTCCATGCTCATTAAGGTTTATGCCCAAGACAACCAACACCTCATGGAGCTTCTCAACGACCGCATCCAGCATATTCAGGGTGTCACCGAGACCGAGACCCTCATATCTTTGGAGCAAAGCATGAATCGTCAGATCTTTATCAAGGTTGACGAATCCAAACGTAGATAATTATCAATCCCCCAATATCATAGTCCGGCTTAAAATGCCGGACTATAAACTTTTTTATACATAACTTCCGTACACTCCTGACGAGGAGTTGCCAAAAAGCCGGCGGCAGCATCCTGATGCCCACTTTATCGCACACTACAATGGAAAGACTGCCGGATTAATCAGAACTATGAAAAAATATATTGCCCCCGTGATTGCTACTCTGCTAATGGCAGTCGTAGCTTTTGTTTTTTTCTATCCTGATGATATCGAAGGAAGAGTGCTTCAACAACACGACATCATGCAGGGTCTTGCAAACGGTCAGGAGGGAAAAGCCTTCACCGAAGCCACCGGAGAGACCTCACGCTGGACCAATTCCCTCTTTTCCGGAATGCCGACCTTCCAAATCGCGCCAAGTTATGATTCAGCCCCCTTGCTGAATTGGATTTGGAAAGTCTATACACTTGGACTCCCGAGTCCGGCAAACCTCCTTTTCGCCATGATGGTGGGATTCTTTATCCTCTGCTTATGTCTGAAAATGAAATGGCCGACGGCTCTATTTGCTGCCGTGGCGTGGGGATTGTCGACCTATTTCATTATCATCATAGGGGCAGGCCATATATGGAAGTTTATGACTCTCTGCTATATCCCACCCACGATCGGGGGGATTGTGCTTTGCTACAGGGGAAAGTATATCCCGGGCACCGCACTTGCCGCTCTCTTCGGAGCGCTCCAGCTCCAGAGCAATCACCCGCAGATGTCTTACTATTTCCTCTTTGTCATCTTCTTCCTCGTCTTGGCATGGCTTTGGATTGCCATCCGCGAAAAGAAATTGGCACAGTGGGGGATTGCGACCGGATGCTGCGTATTAGCGGCCGTGCTTGCCGTGGGGGCAAACTGCGCAAGCATCGTCAATTCACTCGATTATTCCAAAGAAACCATCCGCGGACGTGCCACAATGCTTTCTCCCGCCGACGGCAACTCTTCCGCTGCGACCGGAGGGATGGATCGGGAAGCAATCACTGCCTGGAGCTATGGGGTAGGCGAGACCATGACTCTCCTGATTCCTAACGTTAAAGGGGGCGCTACAATCCGCCCGGAAGCGGGACAGAACAGACTCCTTTCTGTAGCTGAAACCGATAAGTCAGACCAATTGCCACTTTCTCAGGAAGAAAGGATGTTCTTAGGACAATTCCCACAATATTTCGGTGATCAGCCCATGACCAACGGTCCTGTCTATGTCGGGGCTTTCGTTCTTCTTTTGGCCGTGCTGGCACTTTTTATTGTCTCCGGTCCGAAAGCCGGCCCCATGAAATGGGCTCTTTTTGCTGCCGGTGTTTTAGCTCTTCTCCTTTCATGGGGTCATAATTTCTCGTGGTTTACCGATTTATTCATCGACTATTTCCCCGGATATTCCAAATTCCGCACTGTCTCAAGCATTCTGGTGGTGGTGGAATTTACAATTCCCTTATTGGCGGCAATGGCGATTGAGAAAATCGTTCGCAATCCGGAGGTCATCAAAGCCAACCCATGGGTATTCTACGGCATTTTCGGCTTGGGAGCTCTCGTGTGCTTGATCGGCTGGATATCCCCCTCGGTTTTCGGATCAGCCTTCAGCTATTCTGAAACGGAACAACTTTCCGCCATGGGAATTTTCACCAATCCCGCTTATTCCGGCATACTCAATGCCGTGCGCGAGAGCCGTCTTTCGCTTGTAAGTGCGGATTGCATACGCAGTCTGATCTTCATATTGATCGGAGGGGCGCTTATCTGGCTTTATGTCTTTGGAAAAATCAAGAATGCAACAATTTTCACATGCTCTCTTGCGGCGGTGGCATTAATCGACCTTTTCACAGTAAACCACAGATACCTCGACTCGTCAAGTTTCACTGATCCGGTTGCTACGGACAACGGCTTTGAAATGACCGACGCTGACCGTGTGATTCTGGCGGATACCACCTCCAATTACCGTGTGATGGATATAGATCATTTCGGAGAGGCGCGTTCTTCATATTTCCACAAGACAATCGGAGGATACCACGCCGCAAAGCTCACGCGCTATAATGATCTGATCACTCATCAGATCTCCAAGGGGAATCCGGAAGTTCTCAATATGCTCAATGCCCGTTGGCTCATCACCGGGGATTCCGCGGTCTTCAACCCTGATGCTTTGGGGAATGTCTGGATTGCATCTCATCTCACATACGTGGATAACGCTGACGCGGAAATGGCAGCACTTGATACACTCGACACACGCCGGGGAGCAGTGGCGGAAAAATCCATGCAGCAGATTCTCGGCACGTCAGTATCCAAAACTCCCGGCGATACCATCTACGAGACCCTTTATGCCCCGAATCATCTTGTATATCATTCCTCTACTGGTAAAGATGCTGTAGCCGTCTTCAGCGAAATCTATTTCCCTTGGGGTTGGAAAGCTACAATCGACGGACAGGAAGTGCCGATTGCACGTGTGAACTATACCCTGCGTGCCCTTAAACTCCCTGCCGGCAATCACACGGTGGATTTCCGTTTTGATCCTGAAAAACTAAATGTTACCAATAAACTGTCGGTCGCTTCGGTAATCGTAATTTATCTCATCTGTGCCGTGGCACTCACATGGTGGTGTGTTTTCACTCTGCGTCGCAAGCGGTCAGCGAAAGACATTGAGAATGTTGGGAAAGGGGAAAAGAAATAAGAAGTATCCTTCCGCGGGGGAATGGCTGGAACGGTTGCGCCATAAAAGGGGCTTCGGTGTTCATTCCGCTTTCGCATACCGCATGGTGACGGATGTGATCCGCCCTCTGAAAGTCTATGGATATTATGGTTATCATCAGATAGACTGTGCTGAAGAGGGGAATGCACATCTTATCCGCACGGAGAACGGGATTCTGCGCGCATCCGCAGTGGCGCGGATGCTGCTCCGCCTTGCCGTCGCCCTGCGACCGAAGAATATCCTCGTGTCGAGAAACTTACCAGGAGTTATCACCCGGGCACTCAGATCAGCCGATTCAACAGCAGTCATCAAACCGAAGTTTGAATCTACGCAGCCTCCTCAGCTGACCGTCGTTGAATCCAACCATCCCATAGTGGCGGGGTTGCCGGCTATACTCTCTCATGACGGAGCCATCGCTATGATTATAGGGGGAACCACGACACTTGCAAACCGGCTCTTTGAATCTCTTGATGAAGGGGTGATATTTGAAGGACGCAAATATATCCTTATCTTCTCCCGCTCCGGGATGCAGAAACAGTATATCAGGATATGAATTCCGTTATCAGAGATTACGAGGGATGGCTCGGTCTGGAGAGAGGACTTTCTCCGAATACTGTAGCCGGATATCTGAACGACATCTCCCATCTATATGAATTTATGGATGCCGAGGGTCTGGAGCTGATGACAGTCAGAGAGGAGGATCTCCACGGCTTGATATGCTCGTTGCGCGACGTGGGGATTCAGCCGCGCAGTCAGGCGCGCCTGGTCAGCGCATTGAGAAGTTTTTTCAAATTTGCAATGATGACGGGGATCCGCGAGGACGACCCTTCGGCATTACTGGAGTTTCCGTCGGTGGGACGTCATCTCCCGGACGTATTATCGGTGGAGGAGATTGACGCCATGGTGGCGGCTCTCGATCCGGCTAAAAGTGAGACTCCACGTAATCATGCAATTATAGAGACACTTTATGGGAGCGGTTTGCGCGTGAGCGAATTGGCTTCCCTGAGATTGAGTCGGGTCAATCTTGATGAGGGATTTATGATAGTCGACGGGAAAGGGGATAAGCAACGTCTTGTGCCTATGTCGCCCGTATCGATTGATTTAATAAGGGAATATCTCCCCCTGCGCGACCGGCTCAACATCAAACCTGACAGTCGGGATACCCTTTTTCTAAACAGGCGCGGAGGAGCCATGACTCGCGTGATGGTATTTTACGTGGTGAGAGATTTGGCTGCGGCTGCCGGGATAACGAGGAAAGTAAGTCCGCATACCCTGCGCCATAGCTTTGCAACCCATCTTCTGGAAGGGGGGGCGTCATTGCGTGCCATTCAGGAGATGTTAGGACATGAATCAATCGCCACCACTGAGATTTACCTTCATCTGGACCGTACCAGACTCCGCGACCAGATAGCCCGATTCCATCCCCATTACCGTGACTGAGCCCGGTATCATCTTTACGGGTCAATTCCCCTGAAAGATCTCACAGCCTCTTTACCCGGCAACTCCCCTTGCAGACCCCCGCAATATGGCTGAAAGAATATTCCGACATTTCAGACATTATGTTTTGATATTAAATCTAATTTTTATATATTTGTCATAAATTTCAGGACAGTGGCGAGATTTATCAACCGGTCTGTAATATACCCGAAAATAATTTCACATATCTAACATAAATAACTTAATCTTAGAATTATCATGACAACTGAAGAAATGCAGGAAAAAATTTCCAAACTCTTCACAGAGAGATTTGGTGGAGAAGGTATCATCTATGCTTCCGCAGGTCGTATCAACCTCATCGGTGAGCACACTGACTATAACGGTGGATTCGTATTCCCCGGCGCTATTGATAAAGTAATCATGGCCGCAATTCGCCCCAACGGTCTTGAAAAAGTACGTGTCTATTCAGTAGACATCGATGAATATGTGGAATTCGGTCTTCGCGAAGAGGACGCTCCCAAGGAATCATGGGCACGCTATATCTTCGGCATCTGCCGTGAGATTCAGAAACGCGGCGGCACAGTCAACGGTTTCGATGCTGTCTTTGCAGGGAATGTACCCCTCGGTGCAGGTCTCAGCTCATCGGCTGCCCTTGAAAGCTGCTTCGCATTCGCTCTCAACGATCTTTTCAATTCCAACAGAATCGACAAATTCGAGCTGGCAAAAATCGGTCAGTCAACAGAACACAACTATTGCGGTGTGAACTGCGGTATCATGGACCAGTTCGCTTCTGTCTTCGGTCGCAAGGGTAATCTCATGCGTCTTGACTGCCGCTCTATGGAATATGAATATTTCCCCTTCAACCCGAAAGGTTATCGCCTGGTGCTCGTTGACTCACGCGTAAAACATGAGCTTAAGGATTCCCCCTACAACCGTCGTCGCGAATCTTGCGAACGCGTTGCCACCAAACTCGGTCTCGACACACTCCGCGAAGCCAACATGGAGATGCTCGAAGCCATCAAGGGTGAAATCAGTGCTGAAGATTATTTCCGCGCTAAATTCGTAATCGAAGAGAAAGATCGCGTTCTCGCTGTCTGCGACGCTCTTGTGAAAGATGACTATGAGACTGTCGGCAAGAAGATGTATGAAACCCACGAAGGTCTTTCAAAAGATTATGAGGTCAGCTGCGAAGAACTTGACTTCCTCAATGATGTCGCCAAAGAGATGGGCGTAACCGGCAGCCGTATCATGGGTGGTGGTTTCGGCGGATGCACTATCAATCTCGTCAAAGATGAACTCCACGACAAATTTATCGATACTGCCAAGGCCCGTTTCAACGAAAAATACGGTCACGAACCTCAGATTTATGATGTAATTATCTCTGACGGTGCCCGTCGTATCTCTCCCGTGGAAGCATAACCATTGAAGATCGCTCAAATGAAAATCAAAAAAAGAACAGCTCCCTCACCTAAAGGGGAAATCACTTTGTTCCGAATCACCAATGCATCCGGGGCTTCAGTCGAACTTTCCAATCTCGGCGCAGGAATCATCGAAGTTTCCGTACCCGATAAGGATGGTGTGATCGAGAACGTGGCGCTTGGTTATGCCGATCCTGCCGACTACATCGCAGATGGGCCATGCATGGGTAAAATCCCCGGTCGATATGCCAATCGTATTGCCCGCGGGCATCTCGAAGTCGACGGAAAGACTTATCAGCTTGCCATCAACAATGGTCCGAATGCCCTTCATGGTGGTCCGGAAGGTTTCCAGAATCAAATCTGGGATGCAGAGGAGATTGAAAACGGTGTGCGTTTCACCTATAACGCCAAAGATGGTGAAGAAGCATATCCGGGGAATCTCAAAGCTGTGGCTGAATATACCTGGAGTGAAGACAATGTGCTCACTCTGCATATCGAAGCTACTGCTGACGCACCGACAGTTGTCAATCTGACAAATCATGCTTACTGGAATCTTGACGGTGCCGATACAGGCTCCGTGCTCGACCACACCATGCAAATCAAGGCTGACAAATATCTCCCCACTGATGACACTCTCATCCCTGAAGGTCCAATCGCCCCGGTGGCTGGGACTCCGATGGATTTCACTACTCCACGGAAACTTGATCACTTCAAGGATGAAGAATTCCCTGCTGTGAAATATGGTAAGGGTTATGACTCATGCTGGGCAGTAGAAGGATGGGAACCCGGGAAAATGGTTGAGAAAGCCGTGGTGCTGAACGGAGTCAAGAAGGGTCGTCGACTGGAAGTCTCCACCGACCAACCCGGTGTGCAGATTTACACCGGTTGCTGGCTCGCCGGCTCACCTAAGAACCGCGCGGGACGCAGCTACGAGGACTACGATGGAGTTGCAATAGAAGCTCAGGGATTTCCCGATGCACCCAACCGCAAAGACTTCCCGACTCAGACGCTCAACCCCGGTGAGACATACTCTCGCACCATCAAATTCGCCTTCAAATAATCCCTTTGATCGACGAATTTCCCCTCTCCGGTGAGTTAGCCCGGAAACGGAAGCAAGAATCCTGATAAAATATCAGTCGAGAGTCAGCTTCACAATATATGTTGGAATCTTTATAAAAAGATATCGTCGGAATTAACACCCGGGAGGAAAAATAATCTCTGAATTATTCCGCCGCTTTGAATTGAGATTGACAATTCAAAGCGGCGGAAAACTTTTACACTCACCCGATATGCCTTTCCCCTCCCCTGTTTCCACTATTTTTGAGCAAATAATATTTATTCAGAAAATTATGGAAATATCAAACAGGAAGATTATCAAACCTGCAGAGGGATTCAGCACTACTGCTATCAAAACTTATTTACACTCCTCCAACGGAGACGATAGAATCCGGGGAGCGAAAATTCTTCGTCAGGCAATGAATTGCTGGGAAGCAATGGAAACCTTCAGACGCGAACGGGAACGGAATAAACGCTACACCTACGGACGCCAATGGGATGATCTTGTTGTCTCTGACGGAGTGACAATGAGTGAGGAAAACTATATCAAGCAACAAGGGAGCATCCCCTTGAAAAATAACCTTATCCGAAGAATGGTGCGCAATATCCTCGGTGTTTTCAGGAATAATATGGAGCTACCTAAAATCAGATCCCTTTCTATGGAAGGCAATCCGATGGCAGATGAAGGGAATGCCATGCTGGACTATTCCGGGAGAATTAACGCTATCGAAGAGCTGTATGCCCGCACGATGGAGGAGTTTCTGATCAGCGGATTGGCAATCCATCGTAAATGGTATGGCTCACGAAGCGGGCATGAGGGCTGTCAGACCGATTATGTGAATCCGGAAAAATTTTTCCTTGATACTGCTTGCTCCGATTTTCGAGGCAACGATGTTGAATTGATCGGGGAGATTCACGATATGAATTTCAATACCCTTTGCGCAGGCTTCGCAAGAGATGCCTCGGAATTTCAGAAAATGAGCGACATCTATTCGGGAGTATCTGATTCCAGATTTCTCCATTCTTTCTGTAATGAGTTCGGCTTCAACCGACAAGGGATACACGGTTTTCTCCAATCTCAGGACAATCAATGCCGCGTATTTGAAATATGGAGACGTGAGTTTATTCCCCGCTACCGTTGTCATGATCAGCAAAAAGGGTTACTCTATAAGATAGAGGCTTGTGACTACGAACGACTGGTGAAAGATGTAAATAAAGACCGCCCGGAGGGTGGTGAAATCCGCGCGGAATGGTTTATGGATGATGTCTGGCGCTATTATTTCATAGCACCATCGGGAGATATTCTCAGGGAAGGAGATACACCTTATCGCCATGGTTCCCACCCATACGTTTTCAAGGCTTACCCATTCATTGACGGTGAAATACACTCGTTTGTGAATGATGTGATCGATCAGCAGCGACATACCAACCGCTTGATAACACTTTACGATTGGGTGATGCGCGCAAGCGCGAAGGGAGTTCTCCTGTTCCCTGAAAGCTCAATGCCGGATGGTTGGGACATAAGCGATATTGCCGATGAGTGGAGCCGGTTCAACGGGGTTATAATGATTAAGGCGAAGGAGGGTATTCCCCTGCCGCAGCAGGTGAGCAGCAACGCCACCAATATCGGCATTTCAGAACTTCTTAATATCCAGCTGAAGATGTTTGAGGATGTCTCCGGAGTGAACAGCGCATTGCAGGGGAAACTTGATGCGGTCAACATGAGCGGGACTCTATACAGCCAGCAGACCACCAATGCCATGAGTTCCCTGCTCGATCTGCTGCAGACCTATAAGCATTTCATGCGGGAATGCACAAGAAAGGAACTATCCATCCTCTGCCAGTTCACCTCACCGAATCTACTCACGGCACCCTCTGATTCATGGGCAATCGAATGAGACTTCCGACCCTTTCAATACCGGTAACACATGGGGAATAATAAAAACTATGTGTAATTACCACGATATTCTATCCTGTCTCCGCTGTCGGCTCTGCCGACATTGTAATGTCAAAAAAACAGAGCATCCGAATTTTCATCCGGATGCTCCTTGATCATATATTAATCGATGGACGATTATTTGAAACGACGGTTACCTTCAAGAGCGGGTTTGCCACTTTGAGCAGCTGCATTCTTATGCTTTTCATTGCTGCGGCGGATGATGCTGTAAGCCACCGGAGCTGCGCAGAAGAGTGAACAGAATGTACCGACAATCACACCGAAGATCATTGCGAAAGTGAATGAACGGATTGTATCACCACCGAGGAAGAAGATGCAGAGGAGCACCAACAGAGTGGAGAATGATGTCATCACTGTACGTGTCAATGTGGTGTTAAGAGAACGGTTGAATGTCACATAACGATCCTCCTTAGGATAAACCTTCATCATCTCGCGGATACGGTCGAACACAACCACGGTATCATTAATCTGATAACCGATGATTGTCAGGACTGCCGCAATAAATGATTGGTCAATTTCCATTGAGAACGGCAGGAAGCCCCAGCATATTGAATAGAAACCTATGATGAGGAATGCTGTCAAAGCAACTGCGGACACAGCACCGACTGAGAACGCGATGTTGCGGAAACGGAGAAGGATGTAGAGGAACATACAGAGAACAGCAATACCTACAGCCCAATAAGCATCCCTGCGCATATCGTCCGCCACGGAAGGACCTACCTTCTGAATCGAGATGATACCATGACTTTCGTCAGCTACGGCAAACGCATTCTTATCCATCACTTTACCATCCTGAGATGTCAGCTCATTCTGAAGATTATTATAGAGGATGTCTGTGATTTCGTTTTCGATATTCTCAGATTCGTCCTGAATCTTATAGTTGGTAGAGATACGGACCTTGCTGTTATTGTCAATTGAAATGACACCTACACTGACTGTCTTATCGTTGGCAGCAGTCTGGAATACATCAAGAAGTCTCTCCTGAATATCAGCAGGAACAACATCTTTCTCAAATTGAACCACATAGTTGCGACCACCTGAGAAATCGATACCCTGATTCATTCCGCGGATTGCAAGTGAAGCAATTGAAACCACGATAAGGAACAACCATACCGCCGCAGCAACTTTCCATTTGCTCAAGAAGTTGATATGGGTATTTGCAAGGAAATTACGGCTGAGTTTGGTGTCGAAAGTCATGCCTGCGTTGCGACCGTTCTTAGTGATAAGATCGAAGGCGATACGGGTCAGGAAGACTGCTGTGAAGAATGAGCAGACAAGACCGATGATAAGAGTGGTGGCAAAACCTTTAATCGGACCTGAACCGAAGAAGAGGAGGATGATACCTGTAATGACAGATGTCAAGTTGGAGTCGAAGATTGCAGAGAATGCGTTGCTGTAACCTTCCGAGATGGCTTGACGAAGTTTCTTGCCACTCTTGAGCTCTTCCTTGGTACGCTCGAAGATAAGCACGTTGGCATCGACCGCCATACCGAGCGCAAGCACGATACCGGCGATACCGGAAAGTGTCAGCACGGCCTGAAGGGAAGCGAGGATACCGAGTGTGAAATAGAGGTTGAGCATCAAGCCCACATTAGCCACAAGACCGGGAATGACGCCATAGATGGCAATCATGAAGATCATCAGGAGAACGAGAGCCACAACAAAGGAGATGAATCCTTGCTGAACTGCCTCAGCACCAAGCGACGGACCGATAACGTTGTTGCTGACCACATCGACCTTAGCAGACATCTTACCGCTCTTGAGCACGTTGGCAAGGTCATTGGCCTCCTCAGGAGTAAAGTTACCGGTAATCTCTGAGCTACCGCCGGTGATTTCATTGTTAACGTTAGGATATGAATAAACGTTATTATCAAGCACGATAGCGATGGGACGACCGATATTGTTGCGGGTAAGGGTTGCCCATTCCTGAGCGCCACGGTCATTCATACGCATATTGACTGTGTTACCGCGCATGTTGTCATATTCACTGGTAGCTGATGTCACGGCGTCACCTTCGAGAGCAGCCTCACCCTTGAGGGCGATAAGTTGCCAGTAAGGAGTGGTCTTAGGCTGACCGTTATCTTTCATCACAGGATTACCCTGAGCGTCGAGAACCGGATATTCAGCTGCTTTGACTTCCCAAACAGCGCTGAAATCACTGGGGAGTTTCTGCTTTGCGAGCGGTGAATTGATAATGCTGTCGACAAGAGCCTTATTGGCAGGAGTTACAATACCGATCACAGGGCTACCTGAACGTTGCATACCACCGAGGAGTGCAATCAGGTTGGTATGGTTAACAGTATCCTGAGCGGCGTAAGCCTGAGCAAACGCATTGAGATCGGCAGCTATTTCATTATAATTATAGACTTCAAAGAACTCAAGATTGGCAGATGATTTCAGAAGTTCGGTGACACGTTCCGGCTCTTTTACACCCGGGAGTTCGAGAAGAATCTGACCTGACTTGTCTTGCAGCTTCTGAATATTAGGAGCTACGACACCGAATTGGTCAATACGGGTACGGAAGATATTGAACGCTGCGTCAACCTGGCTGTCAACTTGTTTTTCAAGAGCATCAGTCACCTGAGCATTGCTCGAATTGCTTGTGATTTTGCTCATAAATTCACCTTCGCGGGTAAACAATGAGGCCATCACACCCGGCTGGATATATGAAGCAAACTTGGAAATAAAATCTTTGTCGGAAGTTTTGGAGCCTGCATCGACAGCTTTCTTGATGGCAGCATCGATTTGTGCAAGCTGTTGATCACCGGCTGCATACTGACGAAGAATGTCGGGCACTGAAATCTCAAGCACCACATTCATACCGCCTTTAAGGTCAAGGCCCATTCCTATCTCATTCTTGCGCACCTGATTGTAGGTGTAGCCGAGATAGACTTTCTCTTTGTCGATTGAATCGTTGAATTGTTTCAGACTCTGTTTGTAAGCATCATTGGTCACATCTGTTGTGCCTGACATTTTTGCTGCATATTCCTGAGCCTTCTTCTCATAGTGACTTGTCACGAATGAGAAAGAAATGTAGAATCCGCAAATCAGGACAAGCAGGACTGCAATGGTGCTGATAAACCCTTTGTTCTGCATTGTTTAGTTTGTTTTATTGTTGTTATTTTTTTGTGGCTAAACATAAGAAACACTCCCCTCTCTCCGAAGCTTTACTCTCCGGAAAAAGGCGGGCATTCCCGTTTCAAGGTGCAAATATAATCTAAAAAATTGATGTATAAGGAAGAAAAAATGATAAAAATCAATAAAACAAGGAATATTTACAAAATAATACCTAATTTTGAGCCCGAAACACCAGTTTAAATCATAAATTACGTGTCGATACTCTCATTTCAAAATATACTCCCCCGACTGAAATCAATCATTGAGTCTACCGGATTTTCAAGTGCCGCGTGGGGTCTCCTGGGAATCGCAGCAAGTCTCCTTGCTGCTTCCTGCGCTTCGATGGGCACACCCTCCGGCGGCCGCCGGGATGAGGAGCCCCCACGTTTCGTAAAGGGGAATCCGGCCCCGGGTTCGCTTAATGTCAATCAACCGAAAATAACTATCGACTTCAACGAGATTGTAAATGTGAAGGATGCATTCTCAAAGGTGGTTGTCTCCCCTCCATCCAAATCAGTGCCTCGTGTTTCCTCTTCCGGGAAACGTGTCACCGTCGAGTTTCAAGACACACTCCTTCCCAATACAACATATACCATAGATTTCGCTGATTGCATCGAAGATAACAATGAGGGGAACAAGCTCCGTGGCTTCACCTACACATTCTCCACCGGTGCAGAGATCGATACGCTCCGCATCTCGGGAATGGTGCTCTCGGCGCTTGAGGCCGAACCGCAGCAGGGAATGGTCGTGGCAGCCTATACCAATCTCGCTGATTCCGCTTTCTCTACCCTAATGCCGACACGGGTTGCGAAAACTGACGACCGCGGTCGCTTCACAATCCGCGGACTCGCCCCGGGTTCTTATCGCATTTATGCAGTCAATGATGTGGATAATGATATGCATCATGCAAATCCTGAAGAGGATATGGCTTTTTATGATGTGATCGTTTCCCCCTATTCCGAGCCCACCACTGTCACTGATACAATATGGGATTTAAAGAATGCACGTATTGACACCGTGGTCGAACGTCAGGCGGTGAAATATCTTCCTAATGACATCCTCCTGCGCTCTTACCCCACAAATATCAGACCTCAATATCTGGCCAAATATGAGCGGATGGACTCTACACGCATTTCCATGATTTTCAACGCACCGATGGAGACTGCCCCCCCGGTGAAACTTATTGATTATCCGGATCTGGAGGATTGGTATGTGCTCGAGAAGTCAGCACAGAATGACACGCTAACATTCTGGCTCCGCGATAATGTGATCTCCATAGATACTCTCCGCGTTGCCACCACTTTCCCCCGTCAGGACAAGGACCGCAATATTGTGATGGCGACCGATACCCTCCGTCTGACCACACTGAGATTGCCGGGAGCCAAAGCAAATCCCAAAAAGGAGAAGAAACTGAAAAAAGAGGAAATCGAAGCCGCACGCGCCGATTCATTGCGCAGACTCCTGATGCCGATCAATTTCGGGTCGAACACTCAGGAAGTCTATGCCCCTCTCACCATGAATTTCGATGTGCCTGTCTCCAAACTTGACACCACAGCGTTCCGGATGGAGATGAAAGTTGACACACTGTGGATTCCGGCTCCGGGAACTCTATCAATCAATCGGGCCGATACACTCTCTCCACGCAAATACATTATTAATTATCCATGGGAATACGACACTGACTATCGTCTCCAGGTCGACACCCTTGCCGCGACCGGTATGGACGGACGTGTCACAGCTCCTAAAACCCATAATATAAAAGTCAAAAGCGAGTCAGACTATTGTTCGTTGACTCTCACCCTGTCTGATTGGGATTCGACCACACCCGCATTTGTAGAGCTTCTGAATACTACCGACAAGCCTGTAAGACGCGTCGTAGTGGAAGACTCCAAAGCTTTCTTCCCTTTCCTTGCTCCCGGGAAATATTATGCCCGTATCATTGAAGATGATAATGGGAACGGAATTTTTGACACCGGCAATCTCGACAAAAATCTTCAACCGGAAGTGGCGTATTACTATCCTAAGATAATCAATATCAAGAAGAATTGGGACAAAGTGGAGCCATGGGAGGTATGGGGTTCCGCCATAGACCTGATGAAGCCGGAACGTCTAAAGAAAAACAGACCTGATTCCGGGAAACGTAATTCCGGTAACACCCAGCCTGACGATGAGGAGGAAGATGATGACTACTTCGATCCGACCCGCAACCCCTTCGACCCCAATGACCGCGGCCGCAATCCGCGCCGCTAACATCGATCCTGATTAAAGGTGGAATTTCCACCCTCTCGAAACATCGGCGATACGTATCCAACGGCATCATCACTATAACAACGACGGACCGCTGATACCGCACAAAAAAAGCGGAGATACTGCAGTTTTTATCTGCAATATCTCCGCTTTTCCGGAGTTTATAGATTATTTCTTAAACTTAGCTGCTATGAAATGACGGTTCATACGACCGATATTATAGAGCTTAATGTTCTTCGGGCACTCTGCTGAGCAAGCACCGGTGTTGGTGCAGTTACCAAAACCGAGCTCATCCATCTTCTTAACCATTGCGCGGACGCGACGGTCTTTCTCCACAGCACCCTGCGGGAGCAATGCGAGCTGACCGATCTTGGCAGATACGAAGAGCATAGCGGAACCGTTCTTGCAAGCTGCAACACAAGCACCACACCCGATACAGCTGGCGCTATCCATAGCCTCGTCAGCATTCACTTTGCTGATGGGAAGGTCGTTGGCATCCTGAGCACCACCGCAGTTAAAGCTGACATATCCACCTGCCTGCTGAATCTTATCGAATGCATTGCGGTCTACCATCAAGTCCTTGATTACAGGGAACGCAGCCGAACGCCAGGGTTCAACAGTGATAGTCTCACCGTTGGCAAAACGACGCATATAAAGCTGACATGTGGTAGCTCCCGTTGCGGGACCGTGGGGATGTCCGTTGATATAGAGTGAGCACATACCGCAGATACCTTCGCGGCAGTCATGGTCGAATACAATTGGTTCTTCACCTTTCTCCACCAACTGCTCGTTGAGAATATCGAGAGTCTCGAGGAAAGATGTGTCGGGAGTGGTCTCGACATCATTATATGTCACAAAACCACCCTTGGCTCTCGGATTGGCTTGACGCCAAACCTTGAGATTAACTTTCATTACATTTTCTTCCATTGTTATAAATAATCCTTAAGTGGTTTGACTTATGATTTGTAGTTACGAGTCTGAACTTTGATTGCCTCATAATGGAGCGGCTCCTTGATAAGCTCGGGAGCTGTGCTGTCGTTGCCTTGATAATCCCAGCAGCTAACATAGAAGCAGTTTTCATCGTCACGTTTTGCCTCACCCTCTTCAGTCTGATATTCAGTACGGAAGTGTCCGCCACAGCTTTCGTCGCGGTTGAGAGCATCGTATGCGATAAGTTCACCCATAGTGATGAAGTCATTGAGACGGAATGCCTTGTCAAGTTCGACATTCATGCCATCCTGATTACCCGGGATAAAGAGGTCGGTGTTGAATGTGTGGCGGATATCCTTAAGCATCTCGATAGCTTTCTGCAAACCTTCCTTATCGCGAGCCATACCAACGTATTCCCACATGATGTGACCCAATTCCTTGTGGATTGAATCAACCGAGCGTTTACCCTGGATAGCCATCAAGCGATCCATCTCCGCCTGACATTTAGCTTCTGCTTCCTCAAATTCAGGAAGATCTGTTGAGAAGCGGGGCACAGAGATCTGGTCGCTGAGGTAGTTTTGAATCGTGTAGGGAAGCACGAAGTAACCGTCGGCGAGACCCTGCATGAGAGCAGACGCACCGAGACGGTTGGCACCGTGGTCAGAGAAGTTACATTCACCGATAGCGAACAGACCGCGAACTGAAGTCTGAAGCTCATAGTCTACCCAAAGACCACCCATTGTGTAGTGGATAGCCGGGAAGATCATCATCGGGTTGTAATATTTCTCACCATCTATAACCTTAGCGAGCTTGCCGGGATTAACATCGGTGATCTCCTCATACATATCGAAGAGGTTGCCATATCTCTGAAGAACCTGGTCGATGCCGAGACGGTTGATTGCTTCTGAAAAATCCAGGAATACGGCAAGACCTGTGTTGTTGACACCGTAACCTGCATCGCAACGCTCTTTAGCAGCACGTGATGCCACGTCACGGGGAACGAGGTTACCGAATGCCGGATAACGACGTTCGAGATAGTAGTCACGATCTTCTTCAGGAATATCGCTACCCTTGATCTCTCCTCTCTGAAGTTTCTCTGCATCTTCCTTCTTTTTCGGCACCCAGATACGGCCATCGTTACGGAGGGACTCTGACATAAGTGTCAGCTTAGACTGTTTGTCACCGTGAACGGGGATACAGGTCGGGTGAATCTGAACGAATGCAGGGTTAGCAAAGTATGCACCTT
>CAZFUF010000019.1:0-46388 GCA_964521885.1 uncultured Sangeribacter sp.
TAGCTAATATGGGAAGAGTAAAAATAGCAAGAAAAAGTACATTCATCGACATGACGGCGATGAGTGACGTGACCGTGCTTTTGCTTACCTTCTTTATGTTGACTTCAACCTTCCTTCAGAAGGAACCTGCTACGGTAATCACTCCTGCTTCTGTCTCAGAAGAGAAAGTGCAGGAAACAAACTATGTGCAGGTCCTCCTTTCTCCGGAAGGAAAAGTTTGGCTTACCATGAACAACGATACGTCCGCCAATTGGTCGAACGAGAAAATGAAAATGGCGTTGCTCGATAAGGTGGCTGATATTTATAACGAATCACATAAGAATAAAATTAGCTTCAACGCCCAGCAAAAGCAAGCGTTTAGTAAATTAGGTTCTTTTGGTGTTCCCCTTTCTCAGATGGGTGAATTCCTCAGCCTCGCTGATAAGCCGGAAGGCACTTCAGCCATGGATAAATGGCTTCAGGGTGACGATGGTAATCCTAATCATGTCACCGGTATTCCAATCGGTTGGAACAGCGATGAGAATCAACCTAATGAATTCCAGATGTGGATGAAGGCTCTCCGTCAGACTGACAATGAGAATCTCGCCGGTGCTATCAAGGATGGTACAGGTGTGTGTATCAAGGCTGACCAGAATACTGCTTTCGAAATTGTCCACATGGTTATGGATAATCTTCAGACTATCCACATGAATAAGTTTACGTTATTGACATCACTTAAGAGCGGAGGAGAATAACAATGGCAGAAGTTCAACAAAACACAGGTGGTGGTAAAGGTAAAAACCACCAGAAAAAGATGACTATCCGCGTGGACTTTACGCCGATGGTCGACATGAACATGTTGCTTATTACGTTCTTCATGCTCTGTACTACTATGATTAAGTCACAGACCCTCAATATCGCCCTCCCTTCTAATGAAAAGGTGCAGAATGAGGAAAACATGTCGCAGGCTTCTGCTGACGATGCTGTGACAATTATCCTCGATGCCAAAAGAAAAACCGGTTCTTTTGACGTTGACTCTGTGAACGGCCGTGTTGTCAACGAGGTCTATTATTATTTCGGTAAACCCGGTGGTGACGCCGGTATGTTCGGTGCCAATGGTGCTATCCTCTCTGAGAATAATAACCTTCAGAAATCCGAATTCCTTACCGATGAAGTAAATGCCGGAGTGCCCAAAGCTCGCGGTATCCGTTCAATCATCCAGGATCGCAATAAAGAGGTGCTCAAAGAGATTGAAAAACTCAAAAAGCAGTTCCGCGAAGGGAAGATTGACCAGACCAAATATGACGAACT
This sequence comes from uncultured Sangeribacter sp., assembly GCA_964521885.1. Taxonomy (GTDB): domain Bacteria; phylum Bacteroidota; class Bacteroidia; order Bacteroidales; family Muribaculaceae; genus Lepagella. The sequence goes on from CAZFUF010000019.1 coordinate 1,291, forward strand.
CGCTAAAGAAGTACGTAAGAATGAAAATCTGAGGAAACCTGTGATTATCATCAAATCGACTCCACAGGCATCATACGGTGCTTTGGTTGAAACTCTCGATGAGATGCAGATCAACTCTATTTCCAAATATCAGATTGATAACATGACACGTGCTGACTCCGTGATGCTTATCGATTATCAAAATCGCCACCATGGTGAATAATGTTAGATTTATTAATAACTTAAGCAGAAAAAATCATGGCTAAAAGAAATGTAGATCTAACCTCTAAAGAATGGCGCGATATTGTCTTTGCCGATAAAAATAAAGAATTCGGTGCATATTTGCTTCGTAGCAAGAGTGATAAGCGTCACAATCTCGCTGTGCTATATACCCTCATCGGACTCGTTGTTGTTGCAGTCTTGATATTTGGTTATTCTAAGTATTCCGACTATCAGGCTGAGAAAGCAGCCCTCGAAGCCAAGGAAAGAGCAGAGCGTATGAGTGAGGCCATTCTTGCCGAACAGGAAGAAACGCCTGAAGAGGAAGCTCCAGAAGAGCAAAAAATGGAAATGGAAATACCTGAGGTTCCTGAGGAAGTCCTCGCTACCGTTCAGGTGACTCAAATTGCTATCGTTGATGCTGATAAAGTGAAAAACGAAGTGATGGATATGGAAAGCCAGAAGGAAGATAATACCGCTCGTGGTGTTGTCAACCAGGAAGGTTCTGATGATGCTGATAAATTTAAAGCAGTCCAGGAAGCGGTGGTTGTTAAAGAGCCGGAACCCGAAGTGAAACCAAAAGAGGAAGAAATCTTCGTTGCGGTTGAGCAGATGGCTGAATTCCCCGGAGGTCAAACCGCTCTCTTGAAATGGCTCGGTCAGAATATCAGATATCCGGAAGCTGCTCAGCAAAACGATATTCAGGGTCGCGTTGTCGTTAAGTTTGTGGTTGAAAAAGATGGATCAATCGGTGCTGCTTCAATTGTGAAGAGTATTGATAAAGATCTCGACCGCGAAGCGCTCCGCGTAGTTAAGAAGATGCCGAAGTGGCAACCCGGTAAGAATAACGGTCAGCCCGTTCGTTCATACTTCAACCTCCCGGTTACCTTCAAACTCCAGCAGCAATAATTTAATTCCTGATATAGAAAGAGCGGGCGATTTTTCTCGTCCGCTCTTTTGTATGCTTTTGATGCAGTCTGGTATGTGACTAATAAATTATCCGCTATCTTGCAGACGTTTTGCAGGATAGCGGATTTTACGTAGAAGTTCTAATCAGTTTCTTTAGTCGGTCACGGGTTCGAGTTGAACAGTGAAGTGACGCATTAACTCAGCTTCCCACACGATCTTTACACCATGTTTGATTTCATCGCGGCGGTCGAACACATTTTTAAGAGCCGCGGCAATTACGTTCATGTGGTTATCGGTGTATACCCTGCGCGGAATTGCCAGGCGAAGAAGATCAAGACCTCCGAAGCGGTTTTCGCGTGTCTCGGGATCTCTGTCAGCGAGAATGTAGCCTATTTCGCACCCTCTGATTCCTGCTTCGCGATAGAGCTCCACTGTCAATGTCTGTGCCGGGAATTCTTCTTTAGGTACATTTGTGAGAATAAGCCCAGCATCCACAAATATTGCATGGCCACCTGCAGGACGCTGATAGGGGATTCCGTACTCATCAAGTTTTGAAGCAAGGTATTCAACCTGATGAATGCGTGTCTGAAGATTATCGAATTCGGTATTTTCATCCAATCCCACTGCAAGTGCTGCCATATCACGTCCGTTCATCCCTCCGTATGTGAGATATCCTTCAAATGGAATAGCGAAATTTTTAGCCCCTTCATACCAATCTTCATGGCGTGTGGCTATAAAACCACCCATGTTGACGATACCGTCTTTTTTAGCTGACATCGTCATTCCATCAGCCAAATCAAACATCTCGCGACTGATTTCTTTAATTGTTTTGTCAGCATATCCCTCTTCGCGAGTCTTGATGAAGTAAGCGTTTTCAGCAAAACGAGCTGAATCAAATATGACACGTTTGCCGTATTTGTCCGCTATGCGTCTTACTTCGCGGAGATTTGCCATGGAAACAGGCTGTCCGCCCGCGGTGTTGTTAGTAATTGTTATAATGAGGAATGGAATTTTATCAGCGTGTTCTTCGAGCACTTTCTCCAGTTTCTCGGGATCTACATTACCTTTGAATGGATGTTCGAGTTGGGTATTTTTTGCTTCATCGATTGTGCAGTCGATTGCATGAGCCTTGCGAGATTCGATATGACCCTTTGTCGTATCAAAGTGTGAATTTCCAGGCACATAGTCACCCTCCTTTACGAGATGTGAGAACAATACGTTTTCGGCCGCGCGTCCCTGATGGGTAGGTATTACATACTCGAACCCGGTGATTCGTCCGATGACATCTTTCAGTTCAAAAAATGAGCGTGCACCGGCATAAGATTCATCTCCCATCATCAGGGCTGCCCATTGACGATCGCTCATTGCTCCGGTGCCGGAATCTGTCAGCAGATCGATGTAGACTTGATCAGCTCTAAGCTGAAAAACATTGTAATGGGCATCTTTAAGCCATTGCTCGCGTTGTTCACGTGTACTTTTTCTGATCGGTTCGACCATCTTGATTTTCCACGACTCTGCAAATGGTATTTCCATGGTTGTATGTTTAGGATTTTTGGGATTATATTATTGTTATATTTCTACCTCAAAGTTACTGTTTATTTTTTGATTATGCAAAAAATTGTAATTTTGCAGTTTGAATATCCATCCGTATCAGTGGATATATATTTTATTCTGATACCTCTTTTGGTCTAATTTCTTGTAAATAATTTGACAAAACACAGGACACGATTTTTTGTCATTACAAAAATCCAACTTAATGAAATCTAAATTTATTGCGATAATTCCAGCCCGTTATGCATCCAGCCGGTTCCCCGGTAAGCCACTGGCTCCAATATGTGGAGTGCCTATGATCGTCAGAGTTTGCAGAAGAGTGAGTGAGCTTGGAATACCTTTGGCTGTTGCTACCGATGATGATAGAATTTTCAAGTGTGTGACAGATGCGGGGTTTCGCGCAGTTATGACGAGCACAAATCATAAAAGCGGAACAGATAGGGTTTATGAAGCTTATCGTAAGCTTGACACTGATGCTGATGTCGTGATTAATGTTCAGGGTGACGAACCTTTCATTGCCACTTCGCAACTGGAAGCACTGATGAATTGTTTTGAGTCTGATCCGAATACGAAAATTGCGACTCTTGCTCGTAAATTTGATAAAGAGCTCGGATTTGATGCATTGTTTGATCCTAATCTCGTTAAACTCACCTTCAGTAATATCGGCGAGGCATTATATTTTTCGAGAAGTATTATCCCATACGTGCGTGGGTATGAATGGAAAGAATGGCTTGACCGCGCGGAATTTTATACACATGTCGGAGTATACGCATATAAAGGAGATGTGCTTTCAAAATTGACCGCTCTTCCTCAATCCTCTCTCGAATTATCAGAATCATTGGAACAGTTGCGTTGGCTCCAGAATGGGTTTAGTATTAAGGTCGCAGTGACATATGCTCCGACTATTGGTATTGATACTCCGGAAGATCTGATTCATGCCGAGGAGTTCATGCAAAAAGCGGAGTAAATAAAATGAGTAAAGAAAATTAATGTTAATTGCATAATGTAATTAAATTCATTAACTTTGCATTCTTGATAAGCGGTTCATATTAATCTTTCATAAATCTTTTCTCAATATGTATATTATGCGTCCGGTATCCATAAGATTATTAGGACGAGGATAAGGAGTTGTATTTGGTGTGGTTCATCTCTGTTTTTTAGGATCATGTCAATTAAGAAAATCAGGTTTATGAGTGGATTATTTGATGTCTTTATATGAAGATAAAGATTTTTTAAAAATATATTTGCAATATAATATTTAGGTCAGAATAATTCATGAAAAAAAGTGCCCTTCAAAGAGTTAGGTCTGAATATCAGCCTAAACTTCCCAAAGCCCTCCAAGGTGCTGTGAAACTGAAAGTAGGTGAAGCTACCGAATCAGTGGCTAATCAGAAAGAGATTAAAGAGCTTTTCCCCAACACCTACGGTATGCCCGTGGTTGAGTGTGTCACAGATGAGAACCCCACTCGTGTTGAAGAACCGTTTAACGTAGGTATTATCCTTTCAGGTGGTCAGGCTCCCGGTGGTCATAATGTAGTAAGCGGTATTTTCGATGGTATTAAATCCCTCAACCGTGAGTGTCGTCTTTACGGTTTCCTCATGGGTCCGAGTGGTTTTATCAATCATCAATATATGGAGCTGACTGCCGGTTATATTAAAGATTACCGTAATACAGGTGGTTTCGATATCATCGGTTCCGGTCGTACCAAATTGGAATATCCTGAGCAATTCGATGCAGGTCTCAAGATTCTCGAAGAGCTCAATATAAAAGCGCTCGTTATTATCGGGGGTGATGATTCCAACACTAATGCTGCTGTTCTTGCTGAATATTACAAGAACAAGGGTGTAGACGTTCAGGTTATCGGTGTTCCCAAAACTATCGATGGAGACCTTAAGAATGAATGGATTGAAACATCGTTCGGTTTTGACACTGCATGCAAAGTCTATTCAGAAGTTATAGGCAATATCCAACGTGACTGCAACTCAGCAAAGAAATATTATCATTTCATTAAGCTGATGGGTCGCTCAGCTTCTCACATCGCTCTGGAATGTGCGCTTGAGACGCAACCTAACTACTGTATCATCTCAGAAGAAGTGCAGGCAAAGAGAATGACTCTTGCAAATATTGTGGATGCTCTTTGCTACATGATCGCTGAGCGTGCCAAACTCGGTTGGAACTTCGGTACAGTCCTTATCCCTGAAGGTCTTATTGAATTTATCCCTTCAGTGAAGAGCCTCATTCAGGAACTCAATGAAGTTCTCGTTGACCACGCTGCAGAATTGGACGGTGTGGAAGAAAACCAAAAACTTGAGTTGATCCATTCATTCCTTTCGCCATCGAACGCTGATCTGTATAAGAGCCTTCCTAAAGACATCGCACTTCAGCTCAGTCTTGAGCGCGATAGCCACGGCAATGTGCAGGTTTCTCTTATCGAAACCGAGAGCTTGATAAGCCGTATGGTTGCCGATAGATTGGAAGAGATGGCAGCTGAAGGTCAATACAGTGGCAAATTTGCAACCCAGCACCACTTCTTCGGATATGAAGGTCGTTGCGCTGATCCTACAAACTTTGATGCTGATTATACTTATGCTCTCGGCTACAATGCAGCCATGCTTATCAATGCCGGTCTCACAGGATATATGAGTTCCGTTCGCAATTTGACTGATAAGACTGAAAATTGGATCCCCGGTGGTATTCCTATCACTATGATGATGAATATGGAACGTCGTCACGGAGAGTTTAAACCTGTAATTCAAAAGGCTCTTGTAAACCTTAACGGGCGTCCTTACCTGAAGTTTGCTTCAATGCGTGAAACACTCATGCTCAACACTCTCTATCAGTATCCCGGCCCGATCCAATATTTCGGTCCATCAGAAGTATGCGATCGTCCGTCGATGACACTTCTTCTTGAACATGATAAACCCATCGACTGATTAGTCTTTAGAGACGGAAATCATAATAATTAAATTATCCGCCTTGCCGAGGATTTGATTCCGGAAGCAAGGCGGATAACTTTTATGAGTCAGGGTTTGGGATCCAATTAGAATCCGAAGGGAGGGATTTACTCCCAACCTTCGTCTTCTTTATTCTTAAACCAGGTGCAATTTTTATATTTAAATTGAGCGGGACCCACAACTTCATATACCAGTGTATCCAATCTGGCTGCCGAATTTCCCGCTTCATCAGTGTCATAGGCATAGAATTGAAGAGTATAGAGCACCTCAATTCCATCTGCCGGTTTGGCATCGGGATGAATCATCGAGAGAGCACCCTTCATCACTTCAGTGCAGAACCGTTTTTTCACAATCATTGAAACCTCATCGTCAGTCAGACCTTCATAACCGGTGTAATCAGCTGGTGCATTCTTTCTGGCTGTCACAGCACGCACATCCACATTCCCGTAATATGCGGATGCTCCCCCATAGAATTCGGCATTTCCGCGGTAATCTATGAACGCTGCGCTTGTCAGCGATGTGGATCCATAATCTGGTTTGGAAATATTCTCGAATACCCAGTTGACACATGCCATATAATATGAATATGAAGGATCGGTATTGCGCGAATAGGGCAGTGTAATCTCAAACGAGGGATCAAATTTCCAAACATTCTCGCGTTTCACATATTGGTCTGTGGATTGTGTGCGTAAGTCATTCACACCCCATTTACCATCCTTGAATGTATATTCAGATGCCTGATAATAGTTGCTCTTATTGGCATAATATTTATATGCCACAATGGTGCAAACATCTTCAGCGGCGTATGCTTTAATATTGTCGAGAAGAATAGGTACGTATGATGCAGGTTGTGTGCCGCTGAAATTGGAATACGATAACCCCATCGCTGTGAAATCCGAGGGTTGAACGACATAAACTCCCTCAACCGGATTCCAACCTTCGCTCCCGAGGATGTAAAGAGCATATTTCTCATTTGTAGGAAGAATTCCGGCAGGAGCACGACGCGTCCGTCGGGGTGCATTAGCACTGCCGTCGATTGAAGTCACCACAATATTGAAATAATGAGAATCTCCCGAATTATATACGTAATAACCTGTGAAGGTCTGTTCGGTATTCTCTTTTAACATGCTTTTTAGATTATCCGGAAGATAAGTCAAGGAAACCGTATGGCTCGCGCCATCCACTTTTACATTTATATAGTTTCCGCTGACACTTGCAGTTCCCCTTACTGTAACATATTTTGCAAGACAGTTGGAAGTTCGCTCCGAGTCAGTGTCAATCATCGATGCTGTGTATGTTTCAGGAGTAGGATAGGAGTATGTGGAAGTCCCTTCTACAGTGAAAGGAACATCCTTTAATTGCATTCCTGTAGCATAGACTTCTACCTTGCCGGAAGTTTTCACCTGAGATCCGATTGTCACGGATGCAATGTCAAAACTTGATTGGTAGATAAAGATTGAACCTGTATTATCAGTAAGAATAAATCCACGGTTACATATTGCAGTGACCGTTCCCTGCAATGTCACTTCATCATCTTTGGCAACGGATGCGATTTCAGAAATTTTTTCAGTAGTGGTGCCTGAGCCCGATCCAAAGACAGGATTCTGCTGACTTTCATTATATGTCACAAAAACCATTTCACCTGCTTCCGCATCATCATAGACGCTTGCGAGAATCCTGGGGATATGTTTAGATGCTGTGGTGCTTGGGGTGAACGCATTGACATAATCATCATCGCTCTCCCATACCTCTTGATAATCATTCTCGCTGATAGTATAAGAATAAACGTTTGTGTTGCGGAGAAGGTCGTTTGCTCCTGTTTCGGTGGCATTTATTCTTGTGACTGTCTCTGATTCTGATTCAAGCAGGTTATAGCTTACTTTTATTGAGCTCCCGTTATTGACAGAGAAATAGGGAAATGAGGATTGCTGCATTAATGCCGGCAGATATTTGATGGATTCTTCCTGATTTGCAAATGCTTTGTTGGTGCCTATCGCAGCAAGTGCCTTTACTGCTTCCTCTCCCTCTGCCTGGGCGATTTCCTTATTTTCTGACAATCCTGAGATGGTTGTGTAATCCGTGTCCGTCAGAGTATATGTCAGAATCTCTTTGGTGGAATATACTGACGGCTCTTCAAATCCATCGAGATGATCATTCCATGCATTTTCGCTGCAAGCGGTCATCGCAAGGAAGAGCACCCCGGCAAACGTCAGTTTAAATATATTTGATTTCATTGGAATTTATTTTTAGAAGATAATTTTTGATTAGAATGCAATCTTGAATCGCAATGAGAAGGTACGTCCGAAAGAGTAGAAAAGACGATAGGCATTCGCCCATGTCCCGTTGGTATCACTGTTGGTAGATGCATCCTTTACATAATTGTAATTGAAAAGGTTGTAGACGTTTCCATATACCGTTGCATCAAGTCCGCCTATCTTGAATTTATAGCTTACATTCATATCAAATTGATTGCCCCATGGTATGTTCCATGGATCACCGATATTGATCATCTTCCCGGCTTGAATGGCGTTTGAACTGATAATATAATCTGAGTAGTTATTGGCGCACATCGTCCAGTCTCCACCGATACGGAACCCTTTGAATGGCATGAAGGTTACTCCGAGAGCCCCTGTGGTCTGAGCTGAATCTCCAACCTTGCGTCCTTTTTGACCTACAATTGCCCATAAATGATCCGGACCTTGAATTGAGCTTGCGAGTTCTCCGGTTTCAGTGCTTGCCAATGGTTGGCCGAGTGCGGTATAGAAGTAACCTTTCGGATTCGAGTCCCAAATCCAGTTTCCTAATGAAACCATACCGCTTAATTCAAACCATTTGACGGGGATATATTTGAAATCGACCTCGATACCCATGTGGCGGGCATTTACCCCTTCGAGACTTATCAGATATTCCTGACCTGCCATGTCGCCTGCCTTGTTGCCGAATTCTCCTTTCTTCTGAGTATCCGAACCTGTCTTGTCCATCCATTTTGTCCAATATCCGTTCACCTGAAGTGTAAACTTAGGAGAATGGAATCCATATCCTATCTCGATAGACCCAATCTTCTCGTTGCGGGCATTGGGATTAATTGCGTTGCTGGTAGTGGCATTAAAGAATGTTCCGTAGGAGAAGAACGGTGCTTTTGAAATATATCCACCATTCACATAGATATTATTGTGGTGATCTATATTCCAGTTGATTCCGGCTTTGACTGTCCCTCCGAAGAAGCTTTTAACCTTGGATTTTGCGTGCTCCTCATCATAATAGAAATGGTCTATTCTCTGATAGCTGGTATTGCTTAGAGACCCGCTCAAGAATGTGGTGATCGCGCCATCAAGAGCCTTATATTCTGCCTGTGCATATACCCCTTCCTGATGAGTGTGACCGATGTAGTTACGATAAACATAATCCCCGACCCCAAGTTTCTCGTATTTCCAGTTGGGGTCTGCGGCTGCAGCATTATTGGCGGGTTTCACGTTCTTGCGGTCGGCATCGTCCATATAATACTCGCCACCATAAAGATCTATGATTGTATTATCATGATGTCCTACGTAATAACGGAAGTCAACACCTCCGGTAAACGTGAGTTTATTGGGGAGAAACTCATTTTTGTAGGTGGAAATAAGACCATACCATTCGTGTGAATTGTTTTGCTTTGACATCACCATGTTGGAACCCGTGGTGGAAGCTGCATTCATATCCTGAATTGCTCCGTAGTCAAATGTCCCGTCCGGGCGGCGGAAAAGAGTGAGGAGGTCTCCATTGCTGGTGTTGACACCATTCCAGGAGTTATAGTTGAGTGTCTGACCGTTGTAAGTGCCACGTCCTTGACCGCTATATCCACCACCGCTTGATAAGGAAACATATACGGCTGATGAAAGAGAAGATTTGTGATCGATTTGCCATATATGGTTTAATGAAAGAATCGGTTTGTGATATTGATTACGGGCAGAAGTGCGTTGGCGTCCTTCATTGTCAAAACCGTATATCGGGTTATATCGATATGGACTCTCGCTTCCCATATATTGCTTCACGGCTTGCCATCCCTGTATGGTAAGTCCTTGTGAAGATGGTCTTTGGTTATGCCATTGGGGAGCACCGAATGCTGTGAATGAGAGCTGATGATTTTCACCGATTTTTTTAGTGACATTGACAAAATAATTCCATGCGGAATATTGTGTACCCTGTATGTAACCCTCAGCCCATTTATGACCTCCGAGCACTGTGATTGCCCATCCGTTTGACATCAGACCGGTTGATAGGGTGAACCCTACGTCATTGAGACCATCATTACCAATTCCATACCATATTTTTCCACCCTTTTTTGCGTCAAGTGTCTTTGTCGTGATATTTATGGTTCCACCGACAGACGGAGCCGACATCATATTGGCTCCGAGTCCCCGTTGTGTCTGCATACTGGTGGTGACATCACCAAGTCCAGCAAAATTCGACCAATAAATACCACCCCATTCCATATCATTCATGGGAATACCATTCACCAGAATTGCAACATTCGGAGATTTGAATCCGCGCATATTGATTTTTGCATCTCCGTATCCGCCACTCGTCGGGGTCGCCCAGACTCCCGGAGTTGTTTTTAGAATTTCCGGAAATTCCTGATTACCGAGCTTTGCCTCGATTTGTCCGGCTGTCACTTCAGATATCGCAACAGGAGTTTCGCGTGTTCTTGCTATCGATTGGGTGACCACCACGTCTTGAAGCACCTTCGAATCCGGTGTTAGTCGGATTGTTCCCATTTCAGGACGGATGGTCTCTTCAATCGGGAAATAACCCACATAGCTGATTTTAAGTTTCTTAGTGGTTATAGGAACTTTAAGAGCAAAATGCCCGTCAATATCCGTGGCTGTCCCGGAAGCACCCTTTGCGGTGATGGTTGCTCCAATCACCGGCTCTCCGAGCTCATCAATTACTGTGCCCTTGGTTATTATAGTCTGACTGTGGACCGTTGATAGTCCTAAAGTCAATATAACAGCCATGGCAAGGAGAATTAGCCTCTTCATAAGTTGTTGATTTTGATGTTGGTTATTTTGATATAATAAATTATTTTTTGGTCAAACTTTCCTATCGGGCTTTATATTGCCTTCATTTTATCATCCGATTTTTGCAAAGATAGCGAAAACGGATTGATTTTTAACAATAATTTTGATTTATTTATCTTTATTCAATATTCAATAAACGACTCTTTATTAATATCTGCGAGAAAGATAAATTGATAGGATTAAAAGACGTAGAAATCTACTACTGCGTTCCCTTGTAAATTCAATGGGCTCTAAAGTTATTAAGGGATGCAGTCTCAATCCAAACAATCAATTTCGACTGAAATGATATTGAGCAATATACTGTTATTTATTAATTAATCGCTATATTTGCATATTATTTCCTTCGGATAGAAGCTTGTCAACAATATATTATTAAACTCAGGTGTTATTATATATGGAACAGGTTTCGCGGATATGATCCTGTCAAATTATTGAAGAAGATTTATTGTGAAGTGTAATAGATATTATATTGCGATTATTGCGGGAGTTTTGGCTTGTTTCTTATGTTCTCAAGTCTTTGCGGAGACAGTGACCCAGAAGCAGGCTTCTGAACTTGCACACACATTTTTCAATGAGGCCTCCGGAAGAATGACTCCTAAGCCTAAATTGGTTTGGAATGGTAAACGACTCACGACAGATCGCTTGTTCTCACCCTTTTATGTATACAATACTCAATCGGGAGGGTTTGTCATGATTTCAGCGGAAAATAAGGCTTTCCCTATTCTCGCATATAGCCTCACAGATAATTTTGACCCGGAATCTCTTTCCGAATCTGAAAAGGCATTCTTTTCCGATTATGCACGTGATATTGAACATATAAGATATGTTGCGGATGTTCCATATCAGGCGATCGAGGCGTGGCAAGACTATCCGGGATATGTAAAAAAAATTCTTAATGCCGATTACAGAGTCGCTATTGAAGGTGAGTCCATTGAATCGGCTAAACAGCGCGTGGACAATCTCATTCAATCAGACCTGATTGAAAGCTTAAGCAGTGATATGTACACTCAATCTCAGTGGCAGGATTTAATAAATGAGGATTTGAATTCCGGCAGAGATGTGGTTTTAGGTATTCTGTCTGATAAAAGCGTTGCTCCTGCCATTATATATGGGAAAAAAGGAGATTACTATAAAATTAATTTTGAACGTCCAAATAATCGGTATCTCCGCATAAATCCGTCAGAAATTTTCTCCGGATGGCAAATTGCAGATATATTGAATCCGGTTATACCTCCGCTGCCTGAAGAAGAATCCCCCTTCTCTTTCTATTCAGAAATTTTGGAATCTTTTGAAGCAGACAGAATTGCCGAAGAAATGGCTGTCAATGAAATTCTTAATCCAACAGAACCGAAAGTTAAGGGTATTGGTGGAGGTCATTTTGAAATTTTCTTCCCTGAAGATATCAACTATGCGGCTGTATATAACATCAGCGGGTCGATGGTGGAACGACAGACGTATCGATCTACAGACGTTGCCCATATAAATATTGCTCATCAACCTAACGGTTTCTACTTCGTTGTTGTCAGAGGTGTATCCGGCAAGCCGTACGGGTTTAAAATATATCGTTGATCTATAATTTTCAATTCTTATTAGCTTCTTAATGAGTGCGATGAATAAAATTATTAATTCTAAATTAGCCGCATGGTGTGCTTTAGTATTGATTGTTTTAGTAATTATTCTGACATTCAGGGTTCGTGAGGAATGGTGGCAATTTATTGATATCTTCTTTGCGTTCATGATGATTTTTACTCATCTGTTCTCTCTTTATCTAAAGAGACTTATAGGAAGAGCTGCCGCAACGCTCGATCGATGCGCCCTTATCTTCGGAATCTGCTTCCTCATTTCTTTCATAATCGAATTTATCATCTTGAATTCCTGAATATAATTTCGACTCTTCAAATAATCCTCATAAGAGATGAAATAAAAGCAAGCAATTCAATTTGAATTGCTTGCTTTTATTTATGTGAAGTATGATCTGAAATCTTAGCAGGGGAGAGCTGCGTTTGTTTTCTTCACGGCTTCTGCACTCTTGGCGAATAGAGCCTTCTCTTCATCATTGAGTTTGATTTCAACGATCTTTTCGATACCACCTTTGCCGAGAACGCAAGGAACACCGATGCAAAGCTCGCTTTCACCATACTCACCCTCCAGAAGAGCTGAGCAAGGAATAATGGCTTTCTGGTCGTGGATAACTGCTTCAACGACCTCTGCTGTTGCTGCTCCAGGTGCATACCATGCAGATGTGCCGAGAAGCTTAGTTAGTGTTGCACCACCAACCATTGTGTCAGCAGCTACCTTATCAAGTGTTTCAGCATCGAGGAATTCAGTCACAGGAATACCGCGAAGTGTAGCAAAACGCTTCATAGGAATCATGGTTGTGTCTCCGTGACCACCGATTACAAAACCTTCAACTTCATTGGGGTTGGCATTGAGGGCTTTGCTCAAATAATATTTGAAGCGGCTGCTGTCGAGAGCTCCACCCATACCGATGATACGGTTCTTGGGAAGACCCGATACCTTGTGGATCAGATAAGTCATTGTATCCATAGGGTTGGATACACAGACGATAACAGCATTGGGGCTATATGCCAAAACGCTCTCTGTTACTTGTTTTACAATCCCTGCATTTACACCGATTAGTTCCTCACGTGTCATACCGGGTTTACGGGGAATACCTGATGTGATTACTACTACATCACTGTCTTTTGTTGCTTCATAATCATTTGTGACACCTTTGATGCAAGTGTTCATATCAAGGAGATTGGCAGTCTGCATCATGTCCATCGCTTTCCCTTCGGACACTCCTTCCTTGATATCGATCATTACAACCTCATCGGCGATTTCGCGGAGCGCTATTACGTTAGCTGCAGTTGCACCGACGTTGCCTGCTCCAACTACTGTTACTTTTGACATTTTGTTATGTTTTTATGGTTTGGGTTTATTATTGTTTTAGATTAAAATCGGGTTTCCAAATCTCTGAAATACTCTCATCATCTACGGTTGGCACTGTTATGGATTGATCCCTTTTGTGCCTTTGCAAAATTAAGGAATTAATTTATTAAATCCAATATTGAATGAGACTTTTTCAATATTGATTAGAAAATCGTTGATCTTAGATATTAACACCCCGAAATCATTTTGTTTCGTATTAATTCGGGTTTAGTCCTTCATGATGTAGCATCGCTGTCGCAATTCAGACCCCGTCCCCATTTTTTTATGAAAAGTGCTCTAAAGCTCCAATGAGTCTCGCTCTCTTATTATAGTCGGATCATCCCCGGTGCAATCTATTATGGCTGATGGAATTGTTGACCCTTCCTCTTCCTCAACCATCAAGTCTATTTTATCCCTGTATGCCTCTCCGATAAGTCCGGGACTGCGGGCATAATCTTCGTCGGCATATTCAATTGATGTTGAAAGCAATGGATGTCCTGTTTGTTCGATTATCCGGAGACATAAGTTATTATCCGGGATTCGGATGCCAACGACCTTTCTGCTCTTAAAGGCTCTCGGAAGTGAGGAAGCGGCTTTAAGTAAGAATGTTACTGGCCCGGGGGTGTGTTCTTTCATCAGTTGAAAGACTTTATTGCTTATTTTGGCATAGTCGGCAGCCATCGAAATGCTGTCGCAGAGGATGGAAAGATTGGTTTTCTCAGGGTTTATCCCCTTTAAGGCACACAATCTTTCGATTGCTTTTATATTAAGTGCGTCGCATGTAATCCCGTATAATGTATCCGTTGGAATTATAACTAAATCCCCCTCATTTATACTGTCTACGATTTCGCGTACTTGTCGGTCTGAAACGCTTCCGTTTCTTACTATTATTGTTTTCATGCCAATTGGTTATCTTCATTTTCCGGGCTTATCTGTCAAAGTCGGATCTCTAAAGCTTCATATAGTTGTCAATGATGCAAAACTAACAATATTTTCCGGATGCACCTAAATTTTACACTTTTTTTATACCTTTGTAGGCTATTTGTGGTGATTGGGCTGATAAGCTGAAGTCGATAAAAATTCTTTTCCGTTATTTATTCTTTGATTTATGATTCTATGTATTACAGAGAAACCAAGCGTCGGCAGGGATATTGCTAAAATTCTTGGTGCCAATACCGACCGTCATGGATATTTCGAAGGTAACGGATATTGTGTGACATGGACTTTCGGACATTTATGCACACTGAAAGAGCCAGCAGATTATTCCCCGTATTGGAAAAAATGGGCGCTCTCTCAACTCCCTATGCTGCCTCCCCGATTTGGAATTAAGCTTATAGATCAGGATAGTATAAAACGGCAGTTTGAAATCATTAAAAATCTGATTGTCCAATGTGATGAGATTATAAACTGCGGTGATGCCGGTCAGGAGGGTGAACTGATCCAAAGATGGGTGATGCAGAAGGCAGGATGCAATAAGCCGGTTTCGCGACTCTGGATCTCATCACTAACCGATGAGGCTATAAAAGAAGGGTTTAATAATCTGCGACCGGATAAGGAACTCGTTCCGCTTTATACCGCCGGTCTTTGTCGTGCAATTGGAGATTGGATTCTCGGAATGAATGCTACCAGACTCTACACCCTGAAGTATGGTGAACAGGGTCAGATCCTTTCCATTGGAAGAGTCCAGACTCCAACCTTGGCATTGGTGGTCGGGCGCCAATTGGAAATAGATAATTTCGTTCCTGTGGATTATTGGCAGCTCAAAACTGTCTATAAAAACACCACTTTTTTAGCCGATTCCAAGAACTTCGATTCAGAGGATGATGGTAAGGAAATTCTCTCTCAAATCGCTCAAATTCCGCTTGAAATTACCAAAGTGGAAAAAAAAGCGGGTAAAGAAGCTCCCCCCCGTCTTTTCGATCTCACGTCTCTTCAAGTGGAGTGTAACAAGAAGTTAAGTCTTGGTGCAGATGATACACTGAAGACAATTCAGTCTCTCTATGAAAAGAAAGTGGCTACTTATCCTCGTGTCGATACCACGTATTTGACGGATGATATGTATCCCAAGTGTGGTGCGATTCTTAACTCTTTAGCAGATTACCAAGATGTTCTCGCTAAAATTAGGGGAGCCCGATTGAAGAAGAGCAAAAAAGTATTTGATAATTCCAAAGTCACGGATCACCATGCAATCATTCCGACCGGTCAGCCTCTTCCCGGGAACCTGACAAAGAATGAAAGGGAAGTATTTGATATTATCGCCCGCAGGTTTGTGTCGGTATTTTTTCCGGATTGTGAGTTCGAACAGACCACAGTCAAGGCGAAGGTAGGTAAGATTGGGTTCAAATGTTCCGGAAAAGTTATCAAGAAATCAGGGTGGAAAGAAGTTTATGTGTCTGAGAAGAAGATTCAGGATGAAGATTCCGCAGACATGACCGATAAGAATGATAAGGAAAGTGTCCTCCCTGAATTTATAGTAGGGGAGTCTGGACCGCATTCCCCGGCTCTCACCAAAAAAACAACACAACCCCCCAAATATTTCACAGAAGGAACACTTCTTAAAGCGATGGAAACAGCAGGCTCCTTGGTGGAAGACGAGGATTTGCGGGAGGCTTTAAAAGCGAATGGTATAGGTCGTCCGTCGACCCGCGCAGCTATAATTCAGATTCTATATAAGAGAGGATATATACGTCAGGAGAGAAAAAGTTTACGTGCGACTCAAGCAGGAATTGAACTTATTTCTTTGATCAAGGAGGAGTTGCTCAAGAGTGCTAAATTAACCGGAATTTGGGAGGGAAAACTTCGCCAGATTGAGTATGGAAAATATAGTCCTCAGCAGTTTATTGACGAACTGAAGGCGATGATAAGTCAGATAACGCTTTCCGTGCTGAAAGATAATTCCAACCGGAGAGTTACATATGTTGCTCCTGAAAAATCAAAAATCTCTAAGAAATCTAAGTAATGCATCTAACGTTACGCAGAAGCAGACTCAAGACACTTATGCTCCCGTTAGCGATGTTGGGGGGTGCTGTGTTTTATAAGTGGATGGGATATCTGACCTTTTTGTCTCCGTATCTTATCTTCTTGATGCTTTTTATAACTTATTGCAAGCTTAAACTTGAAGATTTCAAGCCCGGGAAGTTTGAGAGTGTGCTGTTGAGTGTACAGATGGCATTGGCGTCGGCTGTCTATTTTGTATTACTGCCATTCAGCCATACTGTTGCGGAAGGTGTATTCATTTGTGTCTTCATCCCCACTGCCACTGCTGCTCCGGTAATTACTTCCATGCTCGGAGGTAGTATTTCAAAAGTAGCTTCGTTTTCATTGATAAGTAATTTGTTTGTGGCAGTCGTGGGACCTCTCGTATTAGCCGGAATCGGCGATAACGCAAATATATCATTTGTGCAATCATTTTTACTGATTATGTCACGTGTCGCTCCTCTTTTGATTCTTCCTCTCGTGTTTGCATTGTTGGTAAAAAGGTTGTTTCCTGAGGTTCATAAAAGAGTTGTCAGTCATCAGCAGATTTCCTTTTATCTTTGGGCTATTTCTCTTTTTATAGTTGTCGGAAGCTGTGTCAGCTTTGCAATTAATCATTGGTCGGATGAACATGCTTTTCCCATTTTTTGTCTGGCTCTCGGGGCCTTGGCTGTTTGTCTGATTCAGTTTGCGCTGGGAAGGAGAATAGGAAGAATCTTTAATGATGCAGTTGCGGGTGGACAAGGCTTGGCTCAGAAAAATACAGTGCTTGCTGTATGGCTTGCATTAGTCTATATGAACCCGATTGCGTCCATTGCTCCCGCTGCTTATATCGCATGGCAAAATATTATTAATTCCTGGCAGCTTGTCAGAAAAGAGAGGAGCGAGTCCAAATCGACCCGCTCCTGAAAATGTATTGAGAAAATTATATTTCTTAAGTAGATTTATCCGACGCACCCTATTTGTTGGAAGTGTGTAGTTTTTTGGGTTTGTTGCAAGACTCTGCCAACTGACAGTTGCTGCATCCGACAGCGTTATCACCGTTTTTAGTGAGTTTGCGGGTCTTTAGGATTTTGCTAATGCTCCATATCAGTGCCCCGATAAGGATTGCCCCGACTATGCTATATTGAACAATAAGAGATGTTAGCAATAGTACATTCCCCATATTCGTTGGCTTTTATACTGGGAGATTATCAAGTATTCTTGTCAAAGTCAAGAAAGTTTTTTCCGGTGCTTCACTCCAGAAATTTTTATATTGCTCAATATTTTCTCCGGAACCGGGAGTGTCGCTCACAACTCTGATTATGTTGAACTCGACACCCTCCTTCATGCAGGAATGAGCGATTGCCGCTGACTCCATGTCAACTGCTTTTACTTCTGGAAAATGTGTTTTTATCTCGGTGATTTCTTCCGGAGTGGAGATAAATTTATCGCCAGTGCAAATTAATCCGTAATGAATTTCGTCAGCAGCAAAAATATTACCTGTAATCTCAAGAACCTTCCTGCTTGGTTTCATAAACAGAGGCATTCCGTCAGCCTCACCATATTCTGTACCCGGACCGCACCATACATCATGATAACATACTGAATCCGCAATAAGTGTTTCTCCAATGCCAATATCATTCCCTGCACCACCGGCTACACCGGTATTGATTACAAGATTAGGTTTATAATACTGTATGAGACGCGAAGTGTTTAGAGCGGCATTGACTTTCCCAATTCCGCATTTGGCTACCATGATTTCGAGATCACGATAATTGCCGGTGAATGCATTGTTACCGTCAGGTAATTCAGCAGGATTGGCATGGAAATGGTCAAGAATTAATCTTAATTCTTTATCCATGGCCGCTAATATCAATATTTTCATACTATTTAGCTTGGATAATTATTCTGATTTTTTTGCTTCGTCCCAGATTTTGTCCATCTCACTCAAACTCATCTCTTTGAGAGATTTACCAATCTCTTTTGATTTAGCTTCAAGATAGTTGAAACGCTTGATGAATTTTCTATTAGTGTGTTCAAGAGCATTTTCAGGGTTAACTCCGTATAATCGAGCTGCATTGATAACTGCAAACAGCAGGTCTCCGAATTCTGAATCAAGCTTGTTTTTATCTCCCGATTTCATTTCTTCTTCCACTTCTGAAATCTCCTCTTTAACTTTTTCCCAGACTTGATGGGGTTCTTCCCAATCAAATCCGACATTGCGCGCTTTTTCCTGAATCCGGTTGGCTTTTATAAGAGCCGGTAATGAAGAGGGTACTCCTGATAGAACAGTTTTATTACCATCCTTCTCTTTAAGTTTTATCTGCTCCCAATTTTGCAGCACTTGCTCTTCATCGTCTGCTTTTACATTTCCGTAGATATGTGGATGGCGGAATATCAATTTATCAGTCAATGCCGTGCATACATCCGCAATATCGAATTGTCCCTTTTCAGAAGCTATTTTCGAATAGAATGCAACGTGCAGTAGCACATCTCCGAGTTCCTTTTTTATATTCGGAATATCATCAGCTATCAGTGCATCCGCCAGTTCATAAACTTCTTCAATTGTATTTGGTCTTAATGATTCATTTGTCTGTTTTGCGTCCCAGGGGCATTTTTCTCTCAACGTGTCCAATACATCAAGAAAATTGCTGAAGGCTTCAAGTTGGCGTTTACGCTCTTTTGAATGGTTTTTGACTGAAGATTTATTTTCCATTTTAGTTATATTACAATTTTATTCCCGATGATAATGGTTCCCATATGTGAAGATTTTGAGAATCAGAAATTACTGCTGACGGGAATTTTAAGGAGGATCTTGAATCCTTTTGATTTTATGCTTGTGATTTTTGATGGGTAAAATTACAAAAAAATAAAATTAGGAACCACTATTCCCGAAAATATTACAATAAATTCATTCATACAATATAAAAATTATTTAAAATATTACTATCTTTGTGGGTTGAAACAGTCAATTGATTAAAGTTGGACAGATACTTAACAGCAAATGAAGTAAAAAAGGCGGAGACGCTTATTGCCGAATCTAATAGAATCGTGCTGACATGTCATGTGCGACCTGATGGTGATGCTATAGGGTGCACACTGGGGCTCATGCATCTTTTTAAAAGTATCGGTAAAGAAGCTTCCGTGGTGGTCCCTGACAGACCTCCTCGTTCATTATCTTTTCTCCCCGGATTTAAAGATATTGCCGTATATAGTCTGCATGAGCCGTATTGCCGGAGGTTGGTGGATGATGCCGACTTAATAATCTGTTGCGATTTTAACACTCCTTCCCGTCAGGATGCTCTCGCACCTCTTATTCAGGAAGCACCCTGCAGAAAAATATTGATTGACCATCATCAAGATCCAATGAAGTTCACGGATCTGACCATATCTTATCCTGATATGTCTTCCACCTGTGAGTTGGTTTTCAGATTGATAGCTGATCTTGGATTGTATGATGAATTGAATAAAGATGCTGCAACCTGTTTGACGACCGGTCTTATTACAGATACACGGAATTTTACTGTCAATTGTAATAATCCTGATCTGTTTGAAATCCTTCGCCATTTACTCGACAAGGGTGTAGATAAGCAGAAGATAATCAGAGAGGCTATAATTGCTAAATCATATTGGAGTGTCAAACTCGAAGCATTCGCAATCGCCGAAAAAATGAAAATCATTGCTCCGAGCCGGTGTGCAATCATCACATTGTCGCGCGAGGAACTTAATAAATTCCATTATGAAAGAGGTGACACCGAAGGTCTCTCGAATAAGCCTACGGAAATTATCGGGATTGTATCATCTTTCTTTTTGAGGGAAGATCCGGATTGCATTAAAATTTCTGCGAGAAGTATCAATAATTTTCCGGTATCTAAAGTCTGTGCGGATCTTTTCGGTGGCGGAGGACATATAATGGCTGCCGGAGGTGAATATAAGGGGAGTCTGGAAGATTGTCTCCGGTTGCTCCTCGATAATATTGCTACGTATGATAAATATTTACCAAAACATCTCCCGAAACTTGAGATGGAATAAAAATGTTTATCGAATTTCCAATTTATAATATTTTTAAGTATTTAAAATGACAAAATATCTAACTAAAATAACTTTTCTGCTCCTTACTTTGGGTGCCTTTCTCCCTTTCTCGTCTTGCGATAAGTCAACAAGTTATTCAGATTTGCTCCGTGATGAGGAACATGCTGTGAATTGGTTTCTTGCAAATCATAAAGTGGAAGTAAATCTACCTGAAGATAACAATTTTTTAACAGGAGAAGATGCACCGTTCTATAAACTCGATGAAGAAGGAAATGTATATATGCAGATTATCAATTTAGGAACGTCTGGCACAGGTTGGAAGGAAGGTGATAAAGTATATTTCCGTTTCATGAGAAGAAATATAGAGAGCATGTATGCCGGCACTGATGCTGTGCCGGAAGGGAATGCCGATGATTTAAGTTCATCCCCTACTTATTTTCTATATGGAAATACAGTGCTGCAATCCACTTCACAATTTGGAGAGGGAATTCAGTTGCCGATTAAATATCTCGGGTATGATTCCGAGGTCAATCTTGTGTTGAAATCTTATCAGGGGTTCACTTCGGATCAGGATAACTGTATACCTTATATTTATAATATCAGATATTTTCAGGCTATTTATTAAAATATCTGATATAATCCGTTAGTACAATTGACTTTAAAGAAATGGCATTAATAAAATCAATATCCGGAATTAGAGGAACGATTGGCGGGAAATCCGGTGATGGGCTCGGGAGCGTAGATATTGTGCGCTTCACTGCTGCTTATTGCGAATTTATGAAAAGAACCGGTAACGGTTCTAAAAAAATTGTCGTGGGTCGTGACGCCAGAATTTCCGGCAAGATGGTCAGCCATCTTGTCTGTGGCACTATTATGTCAATGGGCTTTGACGTAATCAATATTGGTATGGCTACTACTCCTACCACTGAGCTTGCTGTTGTCGGCGAAAAGGCAGCTGGAGGAATCATTATTACAGCCAGCCATAATCCCACTCAATGGAATGCCCTCAAGTTACTTAACTCAAAGGGAGAGTTCTTGAACGATCAAGAGGGGAAAGAAGTAATTTCGATTGCTGAAACTAAAGATTTTACTTTTGTAGAAGTTTTTTCTTTAGGTGAGGAATTTATCAATAACACTTGGGCAGATAAACACATCGAAATGGTGAAGGCTCTTAAGCTTGTGGATTGCGAGGCAATCGCAAATGCGAACTTCACCGTAGCCGTGGATGCTGTAAATTCAGTCGGGGGAATTGTCATTCCCCGGTTACTCAGGGCTCTGGGCGTAAATAATGTAATTGAATTGAATTGCGAGGCAAATGGGAAGTTTGCCCACACGCCTGAGCCTATTCCGGAAAATCTGACCCAGATTTCCGATCTTATGAAAGACGGTTCGGCAGATGTAGGATTTGTTGTCGATCCTGACGTTGATCGTCTGGCAATTGTGATGGAAAATGGAGAAATGTTTGTAGAAGAATACACTCTTGTCGCTGTGGCGGATTATATTCTTTCCAACACTCCGGGTGCTACTGTCAGCAATCTTTCCAGTTCACGTGCACTGCGCGATGTCACCGAGCGCCATGGATGTTCATATTCGGCGGCTGCCGTTGGAGAGGTCAATGTAGTGACCAAAATGAAAGAAACCGGTGCCGTCATAGGTGGTGAGGGTAATGGTGGAGTTATTTATCCCGAACTTCATTATGGCAGAGATGCGCTCGTAGGTGTGGCTCTTTTCCTCACTCTTCTTGCAAAAAGCAAGAAATCAGTGTCCGAACTGAAATCGACTTATCCTCAGTATGCAATCGCCAAGAATAAAGTGGAATTGACTCCTGATATTGATGTCGATGCAGTTTTAGAGTCAATGAAGTCGAAATTCGCGGATCAGAAGATTACTGATATAGACGGTGTGAAAATAGATTTTTCTGACTCATGGGTTCATCTCCGTAAGTCGAACACAGAGCCGATAATCAGAATATATAGTGAGGCGTCTACGATTCAGAAAGCTGAACGACTCGGAGAAAGTATCAAGGAAATTCTTAAGCAGTAATTGCTTTTTGAAAATACCTGATTATCGATGATTATTTTAAATCTTATTTTTTATAGCTATAAATCCCAATATTGAGATGCTAAAAAAATTCTTTATGAACGCTCTCTCTTCTTTTGTAGGGGCGTGGATGGCAATAGTTATTCTCGGCGGAGTGTTAGTGCTTGTCATTTTCGGACTGATTGCCCGGTTTGGTCAAAGTTTGGGCGAGGATGTGAAATCTGTCGAGAAACATAGTGTCCTTGTCCTGGAGCTGAGCGGAGTTATAGAAGAAAGGGAAAATGGTACCCGACCCCCCAGTTTATACGATTTAGCCAATGGAGATTTCACCCGTCCGCAGACGCTTGAAACCATCGTGAAGGGATTGGCTGAAGCTAAAGATAATAACAATATCGATGCCCTGAGAATCAATTGTAACGGTGTTGCCGCTGCGCCGGCGACATTGAATGCAATTCGTGATGCCGTGTTGGATTTTAAGAAGAGCGGTAAGAAAGTTTATTCCTATGGTGATTCTTATTCAATGGGTGATCTATTTGTCGCGTCAGTAGCGGATAGCGTTTTTGTTAATCCCGGTGGGGAAGTCGCGTTAAATGGAATAGGTGGAACATCCATATATCTTAAAAAACTTTTCGATAAACTCGGAATCTCTTTCCAAGTGGCAAAGGTTGGCACGTTTAAGTCTGCAGTCGAACCTTATATCTCCGACGAAATGAGTGCTCCGGCGCGTGCTCAGCTTGATACTTTGTATGGAAATATGTGGAGTTATATCCGCGAGAATGTAGCATCCGTTCGCAAAGGTCTTTCCGCTGCAAAAATTGATTCTCTGATAAATGTGAATCATATTTCATGGTCGCCGGTGGAGGATGCGATTAAGAATAATCTGGTTGATAAGGCGGTCTATGAGCGCACATTTGACGCTATAATAGGACGCCTGGTAGGGAAAGATGCGGATAAGGTAAATTATATCGGGTGTGGAGATATAGTCAATAAATTGGATTTAGGGTCTTCCTATAAATCCAAAAATCAGATCGTGGTGCTTTATGCCTGCGGTGAAATTGTGGATGGCAATCCTTCACAAATAGATTTCAATACTCTTGTCCCTCTTATCGTGAAATTCGCGGACGACGAAAATGTGAAAGGGATGGTGCTGAGAGTTAATTCACCGGGAGGATCCGCTTATGGTAGTGAACAGATAGGGGAGGCTCTGGATTATTTCATGTCCAAGAATAAGAAATTAGCTGTTTCAATGGGTGATTATGCTGCTTCCGGAGGATATTGGATATCTGCCGGTGCCGATGTGATTTTTGCAGACCCGTTGACCATTACCGGTTCCATCGGAATTTTCGGTCTTTTCCCCAATATCAAGAATTTGGCGGATAATATCGGAGTGTCTCCTCAATTTATTTCCACTAATCCCTCGGCTAATTTCCCAAATCTCTTTAAACCTATGAGCGATGAGCAATTATCAGTGCTTCAGAAATACGTGGAGCGCGGCTATGAAAAATTCGTCGGTAGAGTTGCAAAAGGGCGTAAGATGTCTGTCGGACAAGTGAAATCTATCGCGGAAGGAAGAGTATGGGATGCTTTGACTGCACAGAAAATTCATCTTGTAGATAGCATCGGTGGCCTGGATAATGCTATTGATTGGGTTAAATCCACCGTTGATGAAAAAAACTTAGGCGTTGTCGTTTATCCGCGTGTCGAGATGTCTGTTTGGGATTTTATTCCCACTTCAACATCAATGTCATTTGATATGGCAATGAAAAAAATCGGTGGTGAGATGTATACTCCCGCTGTGGCTGATAAAGTGAAAGATGTATTGACAAGGAAGCCCGTGCAAGCTCGTATGCTTGATTTTTCCGTTTCCCTCTAACTATTCTTCCCATATATTATTTGATTTGTTCATATTATTGAAAAAGGCAGCATAAAGTGAAAAAAACTGCGGACACAATCCTGACTTATCTTTTGACGCCATTATCATGGATATATGGCGCTGTGGTCTATGTCCGCAATAAATTATTTGATAAAGGAATATTTCTAAAGGAAACGGAATATAGTATTCCGATTGTGTCCGTCGGAAATATAACTGTAGGTGGAACTGGTAAAACTCCGCATGTCGAATATATAGTCCGTCATCTGTCGGAATCATTCAACATTGCCGTCCTCAGCAGGGGATATAAACGTAAGACAAAAGGTTTCATTCTTGCAAATTCCAAGACCACACCTGAACTCATAGGTGATGAGCCTATGCAGATATACAACAAATTCGGATTTAGAATTAAAGTTGCTGTCTGTGAAGATAGAAGGGAAGGGATAAGACAATTATGTAAATTATTCCCCGATCTTGACCTTATCCTTCTTGATGATGCGTTTCAACACAGATGGGTTAAACCTAAAGTCTCGATTCTGCTTACGGAATATAACCGTCCTTTTTATAAAGATAAACTTCTTCCTCTCGGACGCCTTCGTGAAAGTGCACATGCCGTAAATCGTGCCGACATGGTTATTATCACAAAAGTGCCTGATAATATTATGCCAATTGATTTTCGAATCAAATCGAAGGAGCTTTCCCTGATGAGTTTCCAGCAGCTCTTCTTCTCGAAATACAATGAATTGCCGTTGCAACCTGTATTTACAGAGGATGCTCCTTATCATGCGTCTCTCTCCACGTTAACTCATGAAGATTCCGTGTTGCTTTTGACAGGAATAGCTCATCCACGTCAATTTGTACGCCAATTCAGGAAGTATCCTTTCAAGGTGAAAGTGCAACATTTTCCGGATCATCATGATTTTTCAAGACGTGATATTGATTATATAAGTAAAAAGTTTAATGAACTTTCAGGACGTCGCAAGTTAATTCTTACAACTGAAAAAGATGCCGTTAGACTGGCGTATAATCCATATTTCCCAAAAGAACTCAAACCGTTTATTTTTTATCAACCGGTAGAAGTGATAATGCTTAATGCTTTGGAGAATAAAGATTTCATTCAAGAGTTGAGGAAAGCGATAACCCGTGATAGTCAGTTCTGATTCTTCGAAGACAAATTCTCTTTTGCCGTGTCTTAAATCTTTTATACAATGGAAATGAATATGCTTGACATTATTAAACAGACAGCTGATTACATTCGTGCTGAAGTGGGTGGTAAGCTCCCGTCAATCGGTATAATTCTTGGCACCGGATTAGGTGATCTCGTACATAAGATTGATATTACTAAAGAACTCAATTATAAGGATATTCCTAATTTCCCGGTGTCTACGGTTGAAGGACACTCTGGAAAATTGATTTTCGGTAATCTCGGTGGTAAATACATCATTGCAATGCAAGGTCGATTCCATTATTATGAAGGATACGACATGAAGCAGGTTACCTTCCCGGTCAGAGTCATGAAGGCGATCGGTGTGGAGACTCTTTTTGTCAGCAATGCCTCCGGTGGGATGAATAAGGAGTTTCAGGTAGGAGACGTGATGGTCATTACGGATCACATCAATCTATTCCCGGAAAATCCTCTTCGTGGAAAGAATTATGAAGAACTTGGTCCTCGCTTCCCTGCTATGACCGAACCTTATTCCAAACGTCTTATCAAAGTTGCGGATGATATTGCCAGTGAGGATAATATCCGCTTAATGCATGGTGTGTATGTCGGGACTCCCGGACCTACCTTTGAGACTCCCGCTGAGTATGAATATTTCAGAGTAATCGGCGGAGATGCAGTCGGAATGTCAACGGTGCCTGAAGTAATTGTTGCCAAACATGCGGATATGGAAGTATTCGGTGTTTCCGTTATTACGGATTTGGGCGGCAAAGATATAACTGATGTCCCTTCACATGAAGAAGTGCAAAAGGCTGCAATCAAAGCCCAGCCTGTCATGTGTCATATCATAACCCGAATGCTTGAAAAATTTTAAATTCTCCATAGTTACGACTATTACAAGATAGATGATTATTGGCCCCATTCACAAAATTATATTCCGATATGGTTTTGTGAGTTGGGGTTATTTTTTCAGCCTTGACAACCTTTGACGGTATTATTTTGTTCCAAAATATGAGGTTGGTAAGAGGTTGCCCGCATGGTGTGAATAACCTGTAATTATGTGCGGGTACGTGTAAGGTTTAAAATGAGATAAAAATAGAAATTACTGCTAAAGATATGTCAGATAATAAATCCACTGAAATTTCATCTCTTGGTGAATTCGGACTGATTGAAAGAATTACCAAGGATTTCCCCTTGAAGAATAAGTCATCCATTAAAGGTATTGGGGATGATGCTGCTGTCCTGGATTTTGATAATAAAGATATCCTGGTGACAACTGATCTCCTTCTTGAGGGTATTCATTTTGATTTGAGATATGTCCCTTTAAAACATTTGGGATATAAAGCTGCCGTAGTGAATTTTAGTGATATTTATGCCATGTTTGGAGTGCCACGTCAGATTACTGTCAGTCTTGGCGTTTCTTCACGATTCACAGTAGAACATATAGAGGCCTTATATGACGGTATCCGGACTGCCTGTGAAATATATGGTGTTGATCTTGTGGGGGGCGACACGAGTGCATCGGTTACCGGCCTGGTGATTTCAGTGACTTGTATTGGAGAGATTGATAAAAATGAAGCCGTTTATAGAAATGGAGCGAAAGACACTGATCTAATCTGCGTGAGCGGTGATCTTGGAGCAGCCTACATGGGACTTCAGCTCCTTGAGCGAGAAAATAAGGTGGCAGCAGAGTCAGGAAATCCAGAATTCGCACCGGCTTTTGAAGGAAAAGAATATATACTTGAAAGGCAGTTGAAACCTGAAGCTCGTAAAGACATTGTCGAGGAATTGAAAAAGAAAGGAATTCATCCAACTGCGATGATGGATGTTAGCGATGGTCTCTCTTCGGAGTTGATACACATATGTAAGCAATCGAAATTAGGTTGCCGGGTATATGAAGACAGAATCCCCATCGACTACCAGACAGCTTGCATGGCGGAAGAACTGAATATGAATCTGGTAATGGCTGCAATGAATGGTGGTGAAGATTATGAACTGCTCTTTACGGTTCCTTTAGTGGATAAAGAGAAGATTGAAAGGATGCCCGGTGTAAAAATGATAGGATATATGACGCGTCAGGATCTCGGAATGATGATGGTTGCTCGTGATGGTTCTGAAATCCCATTGCAAGCTCAAGGGTGGAATGCTTTTACTTAATTATTAAAGAATAATTAACCCAGAATCAACTTAATTTAACATTTCAATTTAACATTTTAGTTATAGAAATTGTACTTTTGTATCGTATTTTATGATACAAAATCAGAAGTGCACTTGTTGTTTCGTAAATGGGTCGGAATCGAGAAGTGCAGAAATATAAAAATATTTAGCTTAAGGTATTTATGAACGAGATCGTAAATATAAGAGAATTAAATGATCTTATTGCATCGAAAAGTAGTTTTCTAAGTCTGATCCGCTCTGGAATGGATCGCCGCATCGTGGGTCAGAAACATCTTGTGGATTCTTTATTGATAGCATTGTTGTGTAATGGACACGTCCTGCTTGAAGGTGTGCCGGGTCTTGCAAAAACATTGGCGATAAAAACGCTCGCGAGCATAATTGATGCTGATTATAGCCGTATCCAGTTCACTCCAGACTTGCTCCCTGCTGATGTGATAGGAACATTGATATATAGTATTAAGAATGAGAGCTTTGAAATCAAGAAGGGTCCTATATTCGCCAATTTCGTTTTGGCAGATGAAATCAACCGTGCCCCGGCAAAAGTTCAAAGTGCTTTGCTTGAGGCTATGCAGGAACGTCAGGTCACTATCGGTGAGGAAACTTTCCCACTTGACCGTCCTTTCCTTGTAATGGCAACCCAAAACCCTATTGAACAAGAGGGTACCTATCCGCTCCCGGAAGCTCAAACAGACCGTTTCTTGCTGAAAGTCGTGATCGGATATCCTTCTAAAGAGGAAGAAAAAGCAATTATCCGTCAGAATATTGCCGGATCTCTCCCCCCGGTAACTCCCCTGGTCACTACACAAGATGTCATAGAAATTCAGAAGCTTGTCCAGAAAATATACATTGATGAAAAGATAGAAAGCTATATCGTGGATATTGTTTTCGCAACACGTGAACCTGCAAAATATGGGTTGCAGGATCTACAGGATATAATAGCTTACGGAGCATCTCCACGTGCATCGATAAGCTTGGCTTTAGCTGCGCGTGCATACGCTTTCTTGCAAGGACGTGGTTATGTTATTCCTGAAGATGTCAGGGCTGTCTGTCATGATGTAATGCGTCATCGTATCGGACTTACTTATGAAGCGGAAGCTAATAATATAGGCGCCGATGAAATTATCACGGATATTCTGGATAAAGTTGTCGTGCCTTGATTTATTCTCCTATGGATGCCAAGGAACTTCTAAAAAAAGTAAAGAAAATTGAAATTAAAACCCGCGGATTAAGTCAGAATATATTTGCGGGTGAATATCATACTGCTTTCAAAGGTCGTGGGGTTATATTCTCTGAAGTCAGGGAATATATGCCCGGCGATGATGTGCGCGACATTGATTGGAATGTGACTGCGCGCCAAAACAAACCGTTTGTAAAAGTATATGAGGAAGAACGTGAACTGACCGTTATGCTCCTCATAGATGTAAGCGGTAGCCGGGAATTCGGTGCAGTCGGAGAACAGAAGATGGAGATGATGGCAGAAATAGCGGCTACTCTCGCATTCTCTTCCATTCAAAACAACGATAAGGTAGGCGTGATTTTTTTCAGTGATAAAATCGAAAAATTCATTCCTCCCAAGAAGGGTAAGAAGCATATCCTTCTCATCATTCGTGAAATAATTGATTTCCATCCAGAGAGTAAAGGCACGGATATTGATGTCGCTCTTAAATTCCTCACTAATGCCCTCAAAAAGAGATCGACAGCTTTTCTGCTATCTGATTTCATAGATAATCACGATTTCAAACAATCCATGACTATTGCGAATAAAAAGCACGATCTGGCGTCCATTCAGGTTTATGACAAAAGAGATGCGGTGTTGCCTGATGTCGGATTAGTCAGAATGACGGATATGGAAACCGGAACAGAGAGATGGATAGATACATCTTCCTCATCCGTCAGAAAAGCATGGGAGCGTGATTGGTATCAGAGGCAACAGAAATTGACAGCGACTGCGAATAGTTGCGGTGTGGATCTTGTTTCAGTTGCCACTGATGAAGATTTTGTCAAAGGACTCCTTTCTCTCTTCCGTAAGCGTGTCAACAGGTAAATTTTCTTATCGAACGTTTTTATGTCTTTCATTTATTATATAAAGCGAGTAGTCAGAAGGTTATCCTTTACTATCTTATTGCTCTTGTTCATTTTGCCGGCATACTCAAAGCCTTCGGTAAAGGTGTCTTTGGATTCGGCTTCTTTCTTAATGGGGATACTGACTGACTTGAAAGTTGAAGTCGTGGAAGATAAAACCTCCCACGGTTCTTTCCCCTTGTTTAAGGATTGTCCGTCCGATGGTTTTATTCCTTTGCAAGGAGATAGTATAGAATTAAGACTACCTCGCTCTCTTGATACCATTGAGTTGGGCTCAGGCAGACGTCAGATTAATTTCGCCATCCCGATGCAATGTTTTGATTCCGGAGCTTACAGACTCCCTGAATTTTTATATGTTTCGGGGAGGGATACAGCAATTTCCAATCAGGTTGCATTTAAGGTCTATCCTGTTCAGGTGTCTGCCAACGACTCGATTGCTCCGATGACTTCCGTCATGGATCCCGAGAATACATCAGTCTTCGATCATGTGCCGGATTTCTTTATCGATTATTGGTGGGTTATTTTGCTTATCCTGGCGCTCGTTGCCCTCGTGATTTGGTTGATGAGAAGATATAAGAAAGTTGGTTCTATTCTTCCTCCGAAACCTGAACCGGATCCATATACTGTTGCGATTTCCGGACTTCGCAACTTGCGCGCGCGTAAATTGTGGGAAAATGGAATGGAGAAAGAATATTTCACCAAACTGACAGATATCCTTCGTGTTTATCTTGATAAACGTTTCTCCATCAATGCTATGGAAATGACGTCTCGTCAGATTCTTGATTCATTATCATCAAATCCTGAAATTAAAGATAAGCGTGAATACATGCGTCAGATTCTGAACATGGCTGATTTTGTCAAATTTGCCAAAGTCCGTCCTCTTCCGGATGATAATGTGGCGGCGATAGATAATGCTCTCCGTTTTGTCGAAGAGACCAGGCCTGCCCCGGTCGTTGAGGAGAAGACTCAATCTGAAAAAAGGAAGGAGGAAAAGAAATGATGTTAAAAAATCCATGGTTCTTGCTTTTATTCCTTGTTTATATACCTTTGATAATATGGTATATAGCCAAATATAAAAATGCAAATCCATCAATGCATGTCTCTTCTCTCGGAGCTTTTAAAAAAATTCCTGTCTCCTGGAAATCTATTTTATTGCACATATCCTTTGCTTTAAAGTTAATTGCATTAGGTGGACTCATTATAGCTCTTGCCCGTCCCCAATCACATGATTCATTTAAATCTTCAAAGATAGAAGGTACAGATATTGTATTGGCAATAGACATTTCCGGCTCTATGAGTGCCACAGACTTTAGACCGAATCGTTTTGCAGCCGCTAAGGAAGTCGCCTCAAAATTTGTGAATAAACGTGAGAACGACAATATGGCTATCGTGGCTTTCTCGGGCGAATCCCTCTCATTGCTCCCTTTGACTAATGATCGGGCTACATTGCTAAATACAATTGATAATATCTCGATGGGTGATTTGAGTGATGGAACTGCTATCGGAGACGGTCTGACGTCCGCTATCAATAGGTTGGTGTCAGGCAAAGCAAAATCAAAGAGCATTATATTGCTCACCGACGGTTCCAATAACGCGGGGGATGTTCCTCCATCTACGGCTGCCAACATTGCCCGTCAGAAAGGTATAAAAGTGTATACCATCGGAGTGGGGACCAATGGTTCAATTGCCATTCAGGATCCTTACGGCTTTTCGACTACCACTATCGAGACAAAAATTGATGAAGAGTCTTTGAAAAATATCGCGTCCATTACCGGTGGTAAGTATTTCCGCGCAACTAATGAACGTATGCTCAATGAGGTGTTTGCTGAAATCGATTCTTTGGAGAAGACATCTTTGGATGTCACTCGCTATACTCAGACGGAAGAAAACTTTATGCCTTGGGTGTTCTTTGCGTTGGTTGCATATTTGTGCTCTCTGACATTGAGATATACTCTGCTTCGCAGAATTCCATGATGATGTTTACAAACCACCTTCGAGTTTGGCAATCATTGTTAATTTCAATTAGTTTGTAATTATGTTTAGTTTCGCATATCCTAAACTCCTTTTCTTGCTCTTATTGGTGCCTTTCTATCTTTTCCTATATTTTTGGGCACGTAGAGCAAGAAAACAAAAATTAAAAAAATTCGGGCAGTTATCTGTGATCGGACGGTTGATGCCTATGGTCTCTCCGTATAAGCCACCATTGAAGATTACATTTCAATTGCTTGCCCTCTCTTGCCTTATTATTGCCGCTGCCCGCCCGTGGGGAGGACTGAAAGACGAAAAGACCACTAAAGAAGGTATCGAAGTTGTAATTGCAGTTGATGCTTCCAATTCGATGTTGGCACCGGCAGGTTCTGATAATGACGGTTCAAGCAGAATGCGTACTGCTAAACTTATTCTTGAAAAATTGATTAATCGTCTTGATAATGATAGGGTTGGGTTGATCATGTATGCCGGGGATGCTTATACGCTAATACCCGTCACCAATGATTATGTGTCTGCCAAGATGTTCTTAAATTCAATAGATCCCGGTCAAATCAACAATCAAGGAACTAATATCGCGGCTGCCATCAACTCCGCGATGCGGTCCTTTAGCGATGATAAAAATATTGGGAAAGCAATTATCCTTATTACGGATGCGGAAGATCTGGAGAATGATCGAGAAGTGATGGAGACAGCACGCCTTGCCGCGAAATCCAATATACAGCTTGATGTGATCGGTGTTGGTTCTTCATCCCCTGTCAAAATTCCCTTCAATGGGTCATATATGATCAATCCGGAAACCGGAGCCCCGGTTGAAACCGCTTTAAATGAGACGCTTGCCTCCGATATTGCATCTGCCGGAAAAGGAATTTATGTGAATGCGGCCAACCGAGATGCTCTAAATGAATTGGAAAAACAGCTTGATACAGTCAAAAAAACAGCACTCGAATCAAGTATGTATGCGGTTCATGTTGAGCTTTTCCCAATTTTCGCCTGGCTTGCCATTGCATTTATGATTATAGATATTGTTCTTCTTGATCGTAAGATTACCTGGCTCGATAAAATTACATTTTTTAAGAAGGAGGATAAAGCATGAGACATTCGGTATTTAGTTTTTTTGCAATGGTGTGCTTTATTTGTGCATCTACATTTTTGTTTCCGATCAATTCGTTGGCCGATGATAACAATGGTGTCAAATCTGTCCGAAAGGAAAGAAACTTCATTCGCGAAGGTAATGAACTTTATAAAAAGGCAAGATATCGTGAAGCCATAAAATCATATCAGGAAGCCCTTAAGGTCAATCCGTCATCCGCAGTCGGCCGTTTTAATTTGGGATTAAGTCAGATACGAATCGGCAATGTGGCGGATACGACCAATGCCACAAAGGAGATGCTGAAAAACGGATTGGAAAATATGCAAGCAGTGGCTTCATTAGGTGTTTCTAATCCCAAACTTGCCGGATATGCAAATTATAATATCGGGAATCTGGCTTTTGAAAAACAAGATTATGCTTCCGCTATCAATTCCTATAAGCAGGCTCTAAGATTAAATCCGCAAAATGAGAACGCCAGAAGAAATCTTAGAATAGCTCAACTGAAAAAACAGGAGCAAGATAAAGACAAGCAGGATCAGAACAAGGATCAGGACAAAGACCAGAATAAGGACCAAAACAAGGACCAAAACAAGGACCAGAACAAAGACCAGAATAAAGATCAGAATAAGGAGCAGAATAAAGACAGGAATCAGCAACAGCCTCCACAGCAAGATATGAGCCAGCAGACTGCGGATCAGATTCTGCAGGCCATGGAGAATAAAGAGGCACAGACTCGTCAAAGAGTGATGTCCGGTAAAGGTTCACGGAATGGAGAGAAGGCCAAGGGGCAGAGAAGTAATAGACTTAAATGGTGAGTTTCCGTAGTTGTTTCTAATATTTAATTTAATTCCGATGCTTATGACCCAAAAGTTAAATATTAATTTATCAGGAAAGAAATTTATTTGGATGTTTCTTTCAATCTGTTTTGTCGCTTTCAATACTTTTGGGGAGATTCGTTCGAAAGTTCCTGAGGGTGTAATCTTAGTTTCTGAGATAGATTCACATAAGGCTTATGCCGGTCAGTGGGTTACTTTGACCGTGACTCTTTTTTCAGATTCTCCGGATATATCAAGTGCCTATCCGATATCCAATCCTAACTTTAGCAGTCTGTCAGTCTACGAGATGGGAGGCGATAGAAAATTTGAGAAAAAAAAGTACAAAGGGAAAGACCGGTATTCAGTGGTTGTTGCAAGATGGTGTGTTTGCTCAGAATCTCCCGGTAAATTTAAAATAGATATTCCTGATTTCTATGTAGGAATCCCAAATGAGGAAATTGTTGATACCTTTTGGGGGAAACGTAAAATCAGAACCGAGCAAAAATACCGGATAAGTAGTAAACCGGTGGAATTTAAAGTTAATGAAATACCTCCTGTCCCAAATGGATTTGATTTCTCGGGTGCCGTGGGAAAATACGAGGTTGAACTTTGGGTGCCTGCAGGTGAAGTCGGCAAGGATCAGGAAGCGATTGCAATGGTTTCCATATCGGGTATCGGATCACTTAAGAATGCTTCGATTCCTAAAGTTTTACCCGCATTCCAGGGAGGAGATGTTAAATTGAAGAATGTTTCGGAAGAACGTAAAAATTTTATAAAAAATAATTCTCTTCATTCTGAAATCGAACTTCAGTGTTCATTTATCCCGCTTAAGGAAGGTCAGTTGTCTTTGGGAAGTATTAAATTCGGCTATTTTGACACTGCCATCGGCAAATATCGCTATGCCGAATCTTCTCCGGTCTCTTTTGATGTTTCTTCTTCAGAAACTTCTGGCTCTTCATCTCCTGTAATTATTGGAATATAAATCACGCATTGATTCTACTGTATTTGATTATTTCGACCCTATGGCATTTTTCAGACATATCTTTCTGTTTTGCATAATTGCTTCGTCACTTATAGCCAATGCTTCAGGCAAAGTGGATATGAGAGTTGATACACCCCGCGGTGCAAATAGTATTGGAGTTGGTGATGAATTTCATCTCACAATCATGGTCTCTAATATCAGCAATGCGCCTGAAGCCCCCAAAGATTTCCCGGGCTCGAAACTAATGTATTTTGACCGGACGGGGCAGTCATCAAGATTTGAAAGTTATAATGGACAGACTACCCAAAGTTTTACTTACACCTATACGGCTACGCTTAGAGCGGTTAAAGAGGGATCGTATTCTTATGGCCCGATTACTGTTGGAGGGGTAAAAAGTAATAAAGTGTCTTTCACTATCGGACCTAAAGGTTCATCCGGTTCTTCTTCTAACCACCCTTCGCAATCGGCTGGCGTGAATCCTTCAGCCGATCCGGATAAACCGCAGTTCATCGGAAAAGGAGATAATCAATTATTCCTGAAGGCTAATGTTTCCAAATCTTCTGCCTACGAACAGGAAGCTTTGGTTTATACAGTAAAATTATACACCACATATTCAGCGATTAAATTTGTCGGAGCCACTTCCGCCCCCAAGTTTGAGGGATTTGTCGTGGAAGAATCCAATGATACCGATAGTCAGTTTTCATACGAAACCTTAAATGGAAAGCAGTATGCCACAGCCGTTATCGCAAGATATATTATCTTTCCTCAGATGCCCGGCAAACTGAAAGTAATAGGCAATACATATACTGTCAGTGTGGATCAGCGCGAATATTTCCATGATCCCTGGTTTGGAACTCTCTCCACAAGTACACCTCTTCAACTGAACATCACTCCGAATGATCTTCAAGTCGATGTCAAAGCCCTGCCATCTCCCAAACCCGTGGATTTCTCCGGTGCAGTAGGTAAGTTTAATATTTCATCGTCACTTCCTTCGGTTAATCTCATTAGTAATCAAGCTTCATCGATTGTCTACACTGTCAGCGGGGAAGGAAATATCAAATATGTGAAGCTTCCGGATTTAAATCTAATCTACCCCTCGCAACTCGAAGTCTATTCTCCGACTACTGACGTGAAAGCCAACGTAATGGCAAATAACGTTGCCGGAAATATCAAGTTTGACTATTCGTTTATGCCTTTGGAGGCTGGAGATTTCACTATTCCCGAGATTACATTATGTTATTTCAATCCTGCATCCGGTCAATATGAAAAGACTACAGCAAAAGGATATAATATAAAAGTTGCAAAAGGAAAGGGATCCAACAAGTCGCAGACAAGGATTAAGCTTTCATTTGACCCGAAGTTAATGAGTATTCCTGACACCAATGCAAGTAATTATTCCCCTCTTGTTTATGGTTTCTGGTATTGGTTGTGGTATATTATTCCTGTTCTTGCGTTGGCAGGAGCGGTGCTTTACTATCGATCTTATATCAAGGCTCACTCTGATATGGTGGCGTTCAGAAGTAAAAAGGCAGGGAAAGTGGCCCGTAGACGTCTAAAGAGAGCTGAGCAGTGTCTGCGGAATAATGACTCCGATAATTTTTATAATGTAATGCTCAAATCTCTTTGGGGTTATCTGGGTGACAAACTCAAAATACCTACTTCCGATCTGATGCGCGACAATGTAAGGGAAAAACTCGTTGCTCATGGAATTTATGATGGCACGATTGATAAGCTCGTTGATTTGCTTGATAAATGCGAATATGCGAAATATGCACCGTCATCCGATTCTTCAAATATGAAGGAGATTTATGATGAAGCTGTCAGTACAATCAATGCGATTGAAGATGAGTTCGATTGTGTAAAACCTAGTAATTCACCTGCTTAATTCAATACATACTTTTATGGATACTCAAAAGAACAAAATAATTCCTTTCTTACTGTTGACACTTTTTCTATTCATGTTTCCGGTTGACTCACGTGGAAATGATTTGAAAAAGGGAGATCGATATTATAATGAGGGGGACTACGAGGCTTCAATTGCTGAGTATAAAGGCGCTATTGCTGCCGGTGCCTGCTCCCCGGAGTTGTATTATAATTTGGGAAATGCAGCATTCAAAGCCGATAATTTCGGCTTGGCTGTTTTGAGTTATGAACGTGCCCGAAAACTTGATCCTCGTAACAAAGAGATTAACAATAATCTTCAGCTTGTTATTTCCAAGGTGGATGATGCGAATAAGGCTGATTTAAATGGAAAAAAACTTAAGGTCACACCTGATGACCGTTCCTTTTTTCAGACCATTCACGATATTATAGCTTCTGACCACACCTCAAATAGTTGGGCGACATTCGCTGCTATTTCCTTTGTGGCATTGATCGCAATGTTGGCGACATATATTTTTGCATCAAATATCGCTGCAAGAAAAGTCGGTTTCTTTGGCTCGCTTATTTTTCTGTTCTTCTCTATCCTGTACGTAATTTTTGCGTTTATGGCGGCGAGTGAATATTCTTCTAAGGATAAAGCTGTCATTATGGCTTATAAGGTTTCTCTTCTTCAGGATCCGGATCCGGATTCAAAGCCATCGACCACCCCGCTCAATAGCGGAACCCGTGTAAATATCCTTTCTACTGATGATATTGATGAAGGTGGGGAAAAATGGGTGAAAGTTAAAATGAATTCTGATTTTATCGGTTGGATTAAGGAAAAAGATATAGAACGTATATAGATTCGTAATGTCTGGTTTATTTGTAACTTTTAGAAATATAAATGTTTATAAAGTAGTTTAATGAGCTTTAGATTTTTTGGATATAATTCTTTAATGTAAATTATATTTAAAAAATATATCTTTTTTCTTTGTCATAATAAATATTTTGCTTAAATTAGCAACATAATCCCATACGCTTAAAAAGTTATATTTTAAGTTTGCTGTGGATCAATAAGTTAACTAAAAATACTAATAATATGAGCAAGACAATCACATTCAATGAACTGCGCAGACTCAAAGACAGTTTGCCTGACGGAGCGACACATCGTATTGCCGACGAACTCCACCTTACTGTTCAGACCGTACGTAATTATTTTGGTGGCGTAAACTATCAGTTTGGAAAGAACGTCGGCATGCATATCGAACCGGGTCCCGACGGGGGTATCGTTGTTCTTGATGATTCAACTATCTATGACATGGCTGTTAAGATTCTTGAAGAGCAAAACAAATCTGAAGAGTGATAATCTTGTAAAATATTAATCTTATAATCTCGGTCTTCCGGGGTTGGCAGCCGGAGGATTTATTCCTCCGGCTTAATTTAATTATGAGTATGAATAATTCCGGTGATTCTTTCGAACGTCTGGTGGTCGTCTCCGACCGCAGGTCTGATGACGTTTCCCTTATCCTCAGAAACAATGGAATTTCTCCGGCAATAAGGAAAATTACTCCTCCGAATCATGAAGGACTGCAACTTACTGAAGTACTTGTGGAAAAGGATAATCTTGAAATTGCAGTGAAAATAATCGAAAGCAGCGGTGCTCTTTCGGTCTCTCCGAATCGAAAATCCGGTGTAAATGGCTCTATCCTTATCCCGGTTGATTTTTCTTCCCGCTCAGTGCCGGGTTGTAAAATCGGATTTGCTCTTGCCAAACGTCTTAACCTTCATCCAGTTATTATTCATGCATATCCCTCACCATTCTTCGCTCAAAAATCTCAATATGATTCCGCTATAGGGTTCGACGAAACCGAGGTGGATGAATTGGTGGAAGTTGAAACTTCTGCAATTGTCCAGACAGAATCAGAGAAATTGATGAGCAAGTTCAGTAAGAAATTATGTAAACTTCAGACGGACGGACTTATTCCTGATGTCAAATTCTCCACTAAATTGTCGCAGGGTGTACCGGAAGATGTTATTGATGAGTATTGTCGTGTCTCTCCTCCATCCATCATTGTAATGGCGACTCGCCATAGAGATAAGAAACGTCAGGATATGATCGGAAGTGTGACAGTAGAAGTCCTAGATACATTACGTGTCCCTGTATTTGCAGTGCCGGAAAATTATGAATTTCCAGGGTTCCCGGATATTAAGAAATTATTGATGTTTTGCTATCTTGATAGCAGGGACTCGGCGATTGTGGAGAATCTTATGAAGATGTTTAGCTATCCTGAAATTGATATTACCTTTGTCCCGGCAAAATTCAAGGACAGTAATGCCTCGGATAAGCTTGAATCATTATGCAATTACATGACCAATCTTTATCCGACTGCATCTTTTAAATTTAAAGATTTAAAAGGGAGCACTACCCGCGAAGATTTGGAAGAGCTTGCAATGCAAGAGGCATTCGATATGGTAGTGGTGGGAAATAGGAAATCCAATATCTTCTCCCGTCTATTTAAACCCGGGATTGCTCATAAAATTTTATTTGACAGCGATGTCCCGCTCTTTGCTATCCCCGTCTAATTTGCATAACCTTATATGATATATCCTGAAGATTTTGAATCAAAAATTGGTTTCACCGCTGTCCGTGAAGCCGTCGCTTCTTTATGTGAGTCAGCTATGGCGAGAGAGCGGGTGAGTGAAATGAAATTTTCAAACAATCGGACTCTTGTTATAAATGATTTGAAATTGGTCGATGAGATGGTGGGAATTTTAAATTCCGGTGTATCCATCCCTTTAGACAGTATTTTTGATTTGAATCAATATCTTTCGGGTATTAAGGCGATTGCCGGATACATGTCTGCCGAGCATCTTTATCAATTAATGTTGATGCTCAGATCCATAGACAATATATCAGATTTTTTAAAAAAACAAAAGGATCCTGAAACTGGTGAGTTCCGATATCCTTATTTATCATCGGAGTTTTCTGAAGTTCTCTCTTTCCCTCATATAATCAATGAAATATCCCGCTGCATCAATAAGTTCGGAGAAGTAAAGGATAATGCATCTCCCGGACTTGCGGAAGTGAGACAAAAGATGAAGGAAGCAAATACAGCCATGACTCGGACAGTCAGGAGAGTCATGGAGCATGCGGCATCGGAAGGGATAGTTGAAAAAGGTTCAGCACCTTCTTTAAGAGAGGGAAGAATGGTGATTCCGGTAAATTCACACTTGAAAAAATCAATTAACGGTATTATTCATGATGTGAGCGCTTCCGGAAAAACGGTGTTTATTGAGCCGGCGGAAGTGGTTGAGCTCGGTAATAGGATGAGGGAACTTGAAACTGAGGAAAGACACGAAATCATTTCTATTCTGATTTCGATTGCCGATATGATTCGTCCGGAGATTGATGAAGTGGCGTTTGCTCTCAAATCGTTAGGTTTTATTGATTTTGTAAGAGCTAAAGCCAAATATGCAATTTCTGTAAATGCCCAGATGCCGGTGATTGAAAAGCGGCGCGAGATTGACTGGTTTAATGCCCTTCATCCGGTTCTGATGCGTACTCTTAGATCTCAAAACCGTGAGGCTGTACCTTTGGATATACATCTTGATGATAAACAGAGAATTTTGATCATTTCGGGTCCCAATGCCGGGGGAAAGTCCGTGTGTCTGAAAACGGTGGCTATAGTTCAATATATGATGCAGTCAGGACTTTTGCCTACTCTATATGCCAACTCTCACATGGGCATTTTCGATGATATCTTTATTGATATAGGTGATGAGCAGTCAATTGAAAATGATTTGTCTACCTATTCTTCCCATCTCCGGAATATGAAATTTTTTGTGCTCAATGCGAACCGTAATTCTCTGGTGTTGGCTGATGAGATGGGTTCGGGCACGGAACCTCAGATTGGTGGCGCACTTGCGCAAGCTATTATCCACCGACTCGCAGAGTCTCATTGTCTTGGGGTAATTACCACTCACTATCAAAATTTAAAAACATTTGCAGACTCTCAGGAAGGGTTGGTAAATGGAGCGATGCTTTACGATAGACAGAAGTTGCTCCCTACCTTTAAATTGTCCATAGGTAATCCCGGCAGTTCGTTTGCCATTGATATTGCAAGAAAGATAGGACTTCCCAAAAATGTAATCGATGAGGCCAATGAGATTGTGGGAAGTGATTATGTGAACATGGAGAAATACCTTCTCGATATTGCACGTGATAAAAGATATTGGGCGAATAAGAGATTGAGCATTAAAGAGAAAGAACATCGTCTTGACAATATTCTTGATTCCTACGAATCTAAAGCTTCGGATTTGAAATCGCAACGGGCTGCCATATTGCGTGAAGCGCGTGAGGAGGCTAAAGAGATTCTTGCAACTGCTAATGCGAAAATTGAGAATGCCATTCATGATATCAGAATGGTGCAGGCAGAAAAACAAAAGACTAAAGAAATTCGTCGGCAGCTTGAGGATTATAAGAAGTCAGTGCAAGAGGGAGATAGGAAGGATTCCTTACCCCCG
This sequence comes from uncultured Sangeribacter sp., assembly GCA_964521885.1. Lineage (GTDB taxonomy): Bacteria > Bacteroidota > Bacteroidia > Bacteroidales > Muribaculaceae > Lepagella. The sequence continues at coordinate 42,474 of CAZFUF010000019.1, forward strand.
GCTCTCAATCATACCCCTAAACGCAAAAAGAGTGTAAAAAATCCGGTATCTGAAATTAAGCCTATTGCTAAAGAATCCGCTATTTCCATTGATGGCTATGTCAGAATGCAGGAAGGTGGTGTGGTTGGAAAAGTTTTATCCATTAATGGGAATGTTGCAGAGGTTGCATTCGGTGGGCTGAGGACAAGAGTGAATATCGACAAGCTCATTTCAGCGTCAAAACCGAAAGAACCGAAAGGTGGAATCAATATTGTAGGAGCCGCTGTTAGCGATGAGTCAAGATATCGTCAATTAAATTTTTCCAATGAGATTGATGTTCGGGGCATGAGAGCTGACGAAGCTATCCAGGCGGTAACATATTTTATCGACGATGCACTCCAGTTTAGCGCTTCTAAAGTCAGAATTCTTCATGGCACAGGACATGGTATTCTTAAAACCATGATAAGACAATGGCTCAATACAAATCCCAATGTAGCTGCCGTTTATGATGAAGACGTAAGGTTTGGTGGTGCAGGAATTTCAGTAGTAGATCTTCGGTAAGATCAATTGTCCCTTTTTTGTATTGTTTTACTCAGTTCTTAAAAAATTTTTTGCCCCGGGATTCTTGAAAAATTTTTTCTGTTTTTTCACTCTATATATTTGCTCACATTGTTTGCATATAGTAATTTTGTGCCTGTTTTTGTGCGATAGATTTTAATCAATTCTCTATAATTCTCCTCTTCACAGATGATTCATCTCTTTCGGTAAGAACTTTTGAAGATGTTAATGTTTAAGAAGTTTACATTTGCTAAATGAAATCAAAATATTGGGGAATATGGCTTCTTTTGGTCGTTGCCCTCGTTTTTTTTGTTGTTATCTCTTTTATTGGAGATGACGTTTTTTCTACAGGTCCATTCAAAAAGGCGCCTTTTCACGAACATTTGCTTAAGACACGTAATAATTCACAGGATTCCCTTCTGTTATTGTCGGAACAACTTCCGGAGGATGTCTCGGAAAAGATTGTTGAAATTGATTCCCTTCCCCAGTCAATATTTATTTTTGGAGATTCGATGACTTTGAATCTTGCGTATAGATTGGCTCAATACGCCAGGCAAAATGGTCATACCATTAATTCTGTGAATTGGGATTCAAGTAATACCATAACTTGGGCTCAATCAGATACGCTTGATTATTTCATTAAGAAGTTTAAACCCACTTTCATTTTTATTGCTTTAGGAAGTAATGAGCTCTATTTGAAGAAGCCGGAGACAAGAATTCCTTATGTGAAAAAAATTCTTGAAAAAATTGATACCATACCATACATTTGGTTAGGACCACCTAACTGGAAGGAGGATGCTGGTATCAACGATATGCTTGCAAAAGAGTGTCGTCCCGGATCGTTCTTTTTGACCAATGGGATGAAGCTGGATAGAAAGAAGGATAAGGTGCACCCCACAAGGCAGGCTTCTGCGTTATGGGTGGACAGTGTGGTGAGGTGGCTCCCTAATTCATCCCACCCGATTGTTATGGATATCCCTGCGGATTCTATTGGAAAACAGAATCCTCATGTCGTTTTTTTAAAAGCTCTTAATAAATGAGTTGATTAAAGTTTTTCAAACTTTTTTATTATCGTGAATCTTTCAGTTGAAAATATAGAGACAGCATTCTTCAATATATTGGAGATGTTGAAATATGACCCCAAAGCGCCGATGTTATTCTCAAGCGGTCTCTTTTGGTTGCTGTTTATCATATTTATCCCCTTTTTCGCTCTCTTGAGAAAGAGCAAGCCCAAGATGGTGTTTTTTGTTGTGGCTTTCTCTTTATATTTCTATTACAAGAGCAGTGGATTCTTTTTTATTCTTCTCCTAATTACTTCTCTGATAGATTGGACAATTTCAAGATTAATGGACAATCTGACGGGAAGAGGTGCGCGCCTCTCTTTGATGTGGCTATCAATATGTGTGTCGCTTTCAATCTTAGGATATTTTAAATATGCCAATTTCTTCCTATGGAACTGGAATATGATGGTAGAGGGTAATTTTCAACCGCTCGATATTATTCTCCCCGTCGGTATCTCTTTTTATACCTTTCAGTCAATCAGCTACGTGGTGGATGTATATAAGAAAAGGATCCGCCCGACTGAAACCTGGCTCGACTATCTGTTTTTCCTTTCATTCTTCCCGGCTCTTGTGGCCGGCCCGATTGTGAGAGCCGATTATTTTCTTCCTCAACTAAAAGAAAATCGTGAACCCTCCCGGGATAATATTTATGGAGGATTATGGCTGATTCTCGTCGGGATTGTTAAAAAGGCACTTATTGCTGACTATATCGCCCAGTATAATGACCTGATATTCAACGACCCTTCCTTATATACCGGTGTTCAAACCCTTATGGGTGTTCTGGGATATACAATGCAGATATATTGTGACTTCTCGGGATATTCTGATATGGCGATCGGATTAGCCCTGATTATGGGGTTCAGACTTGGTTTAAACTTCGACTCCCCGTATCAAAGCAGAAATCTGACTGAATTCTGGCGAAGATGGCATATTTCCCTTTCCTCCTGGCTGCGTGACTATGTTTATATCCCTCTTGGTGGTAATAGAAAAGGTACTGTTAGAACGTACGTTAATAATTTCTTAACGATGTTGATCGGAGGGTTGTGGCATGGAGCTGCCTGGAAGTTTGTATTCTGGGGTGCTATGCACGGTGTAGGTCTTGCCGTCCACAAAGCGTTTAAACCAATCCTTAGCAAAATTCCGGATAATTGGTTCACTATTTTCCTATCCTGGTTAGTGACTTTTGTATATGTATCATTGCTTTGGGTATTTTTCAGAGCGGCCTCTTTTGAAGATTCAGTACTTATAATCAGTAATATTTTTGTTGATTTTCATTGGGCACAGATACCTCAATTTTTTGAGGCACGCATGGTGTGGTGTCTTATGATGCTTTTCCTTATCATCACTCACTTTATTCCACAATCATTTGCGGATAAATGCTGTGCAATTTTTATTAAGTCCCCATGGCTTTTTAAACTGACTTGCTTCATTGTCGTAGTTCAGTTTGTAATTGAATTTATGGCGGAAGAAGTTGCCCCATTCATCTACTTCCAATTCTAATTCTGATCATGAATAAATATATCTTCACTATTACTGTTTTTTTTGCGTTTATCATATCGTGTCCTGTTTCTCTCTTTTCCCAGTCTTCCGCTTCGCTCCAGACTACTCCCAATTTCGTTCAGACTTCCTCCCAACATGGAGTGGAGATTTCAACTGATGTGATTGCGCTTGCCATGCCGGTTGCCACTTTGGTTGGAGTAATAGCTGAAAAAGATTGGAAAGGACTCGTGCAAGGTTGCTATACGGCAGCCGCAACTGCCGGTGCAACACTGATTCTTAAATATTCCATTAAAGAAAGGCGTCCTGACTTTAGTAATTATCACTCTTTCCCTTCAGGTCATACTGCCGCGTCATTTGCTACCGCTGCTTTTCTTCAGCGCAGGTATGGCTGGGCATTCGGAGTTCCCGCTTATGCAATGGCTACCTATGTGGGGTGGGGGAGAGTGTTCAGTAAAAAGCATCATTGGTGGGACGCAGTCGCCGGTGCGGCTATTGGAGCCGGGAGCGCATATATTTTTACCCGCCCATGGGCGAAACAACACAATTTGCAAATTTCTCCCATTTCCGACGGAGAATTCTTATCCCTATATACTTCTTTCACCTTTTAGTGCTCGTCTGATAAAATTTGAGACGGGCTCTAAATATTTCCCATCTGTTATTTTTCCTCCCAAATTTCATATTCTCAATACTCCATTTTTCCTATTCCTAATTGCCTCCCTCAGGCTAATCTTCCCCCCCAAATTATTCAGGTCATACCCAATATCCCGCATAATTATTTCCCTCTTAAGTCGCGAGCCGTTTCCGTTCGCGGCTGTTC
>CAZFUF010000020.1:0-46051 GCA_964521885.1 uncultured Sangeribacter sp.
TCTCAATGAAAATTATTGCCGATATCTTTGAATATACTTCAAAGAACATGCCTAAATTCAACTCTATCTCCATCTCCGGTTATCACATGCAGGAAGCAGGTGCGACTGCAGATATCGAGCTTGCTTATACTTTGGCAGATGGTCTTGAGTATCTCCGTGCCGGTGTCAATGCCGGTATGGATATCGATGCTTTCGCTCCGCGTCTCTCTTTCTTCTGGGGTATTTCAATGAATTACTTTATGGAAATTGCCAAGATGCGTGCAGCCCGTATGCTCTGGGCAAGAATTGTAAAGCAGTTCAACCCGAAGAATCCGAAGTCCCTTGCTCTCCGCACTCACTGCCAGACTTCAGGCTGGTCGCTCACGGAGCAGGATCCATTCAACAACGTCGGTCGTACTTGTGTAGAAGCTATGGGTGCTGTCCTCGGTCATACTCAGTCTCTCCACACTAACGCGCTCGATGAGGCTATCGCTTTGCCTACTGACTTTTCCGCTCGTATTGCCCGTAATACTCAGATTTATATTCAGGAGGAAACTTACGTTACAAAACAAGTTGACCCATGGGGCGGCAGTTACTATGTGGAAAGCTTGACAAATGAGATCGCTCATCGTGCTTGGGAGCATATTCAGGAGATTGAAAAACTTGGAGGTATGGCTAAAGCTATCGAAACCGGTCTTCCCAAACTTAAGATTGAGGAAGCCGCCGCACGCACTCAGGCTAAGATTGATTCCGGCAAGCAGACTATCGTCGGTATCAACAAATATCGTCTTGATCATGAAGATCCTATCGATATTCTTGAAGTTGACAATACTGAGGTTCGTAAGGAACAATGTGCACGTCTTGAGGATCTGAAATCACATCGTGACGAAGCAGCCGTTCGTGAAGCTTTGGATAAGATCACGGAGTGTGTGAAAGATCCCTCCAAAGGTAATCTCCTTGATCTTGCTGTCAAGGCCGCCGGTCTCCGTGCTTCATTAGGAGAAATCTCAGATGCATGCGAGGCTGTCGTAGGTCGTTATAAAGCTGTCATTAAAACTATTTCAGGAGTGTATTCAAGTGAAGAAAAGGGTGATCCTGAATTTGAGGAAGCCCGCCGCATGGTGGCTGATTTCGCTAAACGTGAAGGTCGTCAGCCTCGTATCATGATTGCCAAAATGGGTCAGGATGGTCACGACCGCGGTGCAAAAGTAGTTGCTACCGGTTATGCTGACTGTGGATTTGATGTCGATATGGGTCCGTTGTTCCAGACTCCTGCCGAGGCTGCTCGTCAGGCTGTGGAGAATGACGTGCATATCCTTGGCGTTTCTTCTCTTGCTGCCGGACATAAGACTCTCATTCCTCAGGTGATTGAAGAGCTTAAGAAACTTGGACGTCCAGACATTCTTGTGACTGCCGGTGGTGTTATTCCCGCTCAGGATTATGACTTCCTTTATGATGCAGGTGTATGTGCGATATTTGGCCCTGGCACACGTATCCCGAAGTCAGCTATCGAGATGATTAAGATCCTTAATGAGACTGCCTGATAGACGGTAGTCCATGAATCATAAGGCGCGCCTTCGGTTATTATTCGGAGGCGCGCTTTTCCGAAATTTTTTTATGGAAGAAGTTTCTTTGACATTATCCCCGCGGGATGCAGCAAATTCGGCTGTCGTGAAGAGGGAAGCAGCGCGTCGCCTTCGTATCAGTCCTGAGGCTATATCGGATTTCAGGATTGTGCGCAGGAGTGTGGATGCCCGTCGTAAACCTGTGCGTGTCAATCTTTCTGTAATGGTTGCCGTAGGTAAAGATGGAAAAGTCACCCCTGCGGTCACTCCTCTGGATTTAAACCCCGTCGGAAAAGACGCTCCGGTGGTAGTCATAGTAGGCGCAGGACCCGCCGGACTGTTTGCAGCTCTGGAGGCGATCAGGCTTGGAATGCGGCCGATTCTTCTTGAGAGAGGAAAGGATGTTGAAACCCGACGGAAGGATCTCGCCCAACTCTGTCGTTCAGGTGAGGTAGACCCTGATTCCAATTATTGTTTCGGAGAGGGTGGAGCCGGTGCATTCAGCGATGGGAAACTCTTTACAAGGAGTAAAAAAAGAGGTGATGTTGGAGAAGTGTTGAGATTGCTTGTCCAGCATGGTGCCAACCCTGATATACTTGTGGATGCTCATCCTCATATCGGGAGTGACAGACTTCCCGGGATTATAAGTAATATCAGGAAGAATATAATTGCTGCAGGAGGTGAGGTTTATTTTGAGACTCGTGTAGCCGACATCCTTATTGAAGATGAACGGTGTGTGGGTGTCGTGACTTCATCCGGGAGAGAGTTCAGAGGAGACGGAGTTATTTTAGCGACCGGCCATTCAGCTCGAGACATATACAGAATGCTGAAACATCATGAAGTGAAACTGGAAGCGAAAGGTTTTGCAATGGGAGTACGTCTGGAGCATCCCCAGCACCTGATCGACCAATTACAATATCATTCACAGGAAGGGCGTGGAAAATGGCTCCCTGCAGCGGCTTATTCATTCGTGAGCCAAGTAGACGGTAGAGGTGTATATTCGTTCTGTATGTGTCCCGGAGGGGTGGTGGTGCCTGCCGCCTCATCACCGGGTGAGTCCGTGGTCAACGGCATGTCTGCATCCGCACGCGCGAGCCGGTGGGCTAATTCAGGAATGGTTGTGGAAATACGTCCGGGAGATATAGATGGGGCAGGGAATGGCGATGAGTTTGACCTTCTCGATTTTCAAGAAAAATTAGAAAAGGAATTTTATAAAAAAGCGGGCGGCAGCATTAATGCCCCTGCTCAGAGGATGACCGACTTTGTCATTGGCAGGTCTTCCACGGATCTTCCACAATGTTCTTATCCGGCAGGGGTGCATCCGGATAGATTGGATCTCCTCCTTCCTCCGTTTATAGCGGATAGATTAAAGAAAGGGTTTAAGGACTTCGACCGTAAATGTAAAGGATTTCTGACAGATGAGGCTGTATTGATTGGTTTGGAATCAAGAACGTCCAGCCCCATACGTGTGCCCAGGGATCCCCAGACTTTGGAGCAATTGCAATTACAAGGTCTTTATCCTGCAGGTGAAGGTGCGGGATACGCAGGAGGGATAGTGTCTGCAGCCCTCGATGGAATGCGTGGTGTCAAGGCTCTTTCAGAAAAGATAATGAATAATTATAAATAATAAAATTATATTTTATACTAATAATAAATATTATTTTATTAATATATTCTTATAAATTTAGCTAATATTCAATAAAATAGGATAAGAATGCCAACTATCATTAATATAGAAACGTCGGGAAATGTATGTTCAGTGGCTTTGTCTCGTGATGGCGTTGTAGAGTTCCGTAGAGAGGACGAGGAGGGTATGCGCCATGCTGAAAAGCTTGCGCCGTTTGTAGATGATGCGGTGGCTGAGGCGGATCGCAGGGAGATGAAGTTGGATGCTGTGGCTGTCAGTATTGGTCCGGGAAGCTACACCGGTCTGAGGATAGGACTGTCTTTGGCTAAAGGATTGGCTTTTGCCCGCAGGTTGCCTTTGATAGGTGTGCCTACTTTGAAGATTCTTGCCGTAAAGGCTATGTTTCGCAGTCTGGATTGGCAAGGGGATGAGTTATTGGTGCCCATGCTTGATGCCCGAAGAATGGAGGTTTATGCAGCTGTCTATGATTTCAGGCTGAATGATGTGATGAAGCCATCTCCACTGATAATTGATGAAAATGCGTTCAGTGATTTCCCTCAGGAAAAGGTATTGTGTTTTATGGGGGATGGTTCTCTTAAATGTCGTGATGTCATCAAGCGCCGGAACGTGCGGTGGCTCGATATTATAAATCCCTATGCCGCTGACATGACTGCTCTCTCCGAAAAGGCTTTCTATGATGAGGATTTTCTGGATCTGGCGTATAGTGTTCCTCAATATCTGAAAGAATACCAAGCTATTAAAAGCACCAATAAAGTATTGAAAATCTAAAGGGTAGCTTTGATCTTCAGGATGTATATTATTTTGCCACTTCGGGGAATGAAGTCTTATTTAAGAATTATCGGATAGGCTTAGCGTCGGCTGTAAATTCTCTGAATGACCTTTGAGATAGCTTTCTGTAGTTTTCTTAATGGGATCGGAATTTAAATTGGTATTTGGAAGACTTCTTATTTTTTTATAAATTTGTAAATCCACTGAAGGTTATTGACCTTTGGTCGGATATATGCCTTTGTCAAGATCTTTTTTTGACAAACGGTGTGATTGCGGATAGTTATTCCTTTCAAGATGGATTTGAATCTTATTCCTTATAATACCGGACTTGATCATCTCGTTCTTCCGGAATACGGGCGAACTGTGCAAGATATGGTTCGCTTTTGCTGTAGCATTGAGAATCGCGATGAGCGGACAGCATGTGCTAATTCCATAGTGGATACCCTTGCCCGTCTATTTCCGAAGCAAGTTGGTCCTAACGGAGATAAAAAGAAACTCTGGGATGAAATTAATATCATTTCCGGTTTTTCGCTAGATATTGATTTTCCCGTGGAAGTGGCAACTGCTGAAAGTCTGCATCCCACACCGGCTAAGATTCCCTATAGCGGTGGGCTGTCTCATCATCGTCAGTACGGAAATAATATCCTTCGGATGATAGATATTGCAGCTGGAATGGAGCCGGGGCCGGAGCGGGACGCATTGATTTTGCGTCTTGCCCATTACATAAAGAGAATCTTGCTCGCCAATAACAGTCAGGGAGTGACTGACGCAAAGATTTTTGCCGATATTGCCGAGTTGTCAATGGGGAGAATAGTGCTGAATCCTTCTGAATACAGACTCCGCGATATAATGCAGGAAAAGCCTGCGATTCCTAAAAAAAATAAGAAGAAACGTCGTCGGTACTGACACGGGCTTCTTTGCATTTTATACCCAAAATTTTAAAGATGTCTACTTTTATAGTTGAAGGAGGACACCGTCTTGAGGGAACAATCCGTCCTCAGGGAGCCAAGAATGAAGCTCTCGAAGTGATCTGTGCCACACTTCTGACTCCGGAAACGGTAACAATCTCCAACATCCCCGATATACTCGATGTCAATAATCTCATTACCCTTCTTGAGAAAATGGGAGTGGGTGTGGATCGTGTTGACAACCATACTTGTCGATTCACGGCGGATAACGTAAATATCGATTATATATACACGGAAGACTTCCGTCAGCGTGCCCGGTCTCTCCGGGGGTCTGTGATGATTGTCGGTCCGTTGGTGGCTCGTTTTGGTGTCGCATCGCTTCCGCGTCCCGGAGGGGATAAGATAGGACGCCGTCGTCTTGATACTCATTTCCTCGGCTTGGCTCGCCTGGGTGCTGAATTTACCTATTGTGCGGATACTCAGGTATATTCCATTTCTTCTCCTCAAGGTCTGCGAGGGTGCTATATGTTGCTTGATGAGGCATCAATCACAGGAACCGCCAATGTGGTGATGGCAGCAGTGCTTGCCAAAGGAATCACTACAATTTACAATGCGGCATGCGAACCATATATCCAGCAATTATGCAGAATGCTGGTGAAGATGGGAGCCAAGATCTCAGGGATTGGTTCTAATCTCCTGACCATTGAAGGGGTCGGTGAGCTTCATGGCGCTTCTCATTGTATGCTTCCGGATATGATTGAAGTCGGAAGCTTTATCGGTATGGCGGCTATGACGGGAAGTGATCTGACTTTGGAAAATGTCGGTATCCGTGATCTCGGGATTATGCCGGAAGCGTTCAGACGCCTTGGTGTTGATCTTATTGAAGATGGTGATAACCTGAGGATCAATCAGAAAGGTATTTATGAAATAGAGACATTTATAGATGGCTCCATCATGACTTTCGCTGATGCTCCCTGGCCCGGTTTGAGCCCTGACCTTCTCAGTATTTTTCTTGTGGTTGCTACTCAGGCGCGCGGGAGTGTGCTTATTCACCAGAAAATGTTTGAATCGCGCCTTTTCTTCGTTGATAAATTGATTGATATGGGAGCCAGCATAATTTTGGCGGACCCGCATAGAGCAGTCGTTATCGGTGCCGGGCGGTTTAACGTGCTTCATGGAGCAAATATGATTTCTCCCGATATCCGTGCGGGTATCGCTCTATTGATTGCGGCTATGGGTGCGAAAGGCACGAGCCGTATCCAGAATATAAATCAGATCGATAGGGGTTATGAGAATATTGACGTGAGATTGAACCGTTTGGGCGCTAAAATCATTAGAGAATAAAGGGATTGCATCTTTTTCCCGATCCACGTTGGGTGAAAATTAATTACGGCTACTGATGTGATCATTTATATAATGTATATTTCCTTAACTTGATATAATCTTTGCTCTGATGAACGGTTTAAACAATATAAGGGAGATTGGGAAATTTCAGCGTACTCATGCCTTGCGGGGTGAGTTGAATGCCATTTTGGAGGTTGATGACGATTTTGTGGCTCATTATCCACTCATAATTGATGTGGATGGTCTTCCTGTTCCTTTTTTCGCTGAAAATATACGTCCTAAGGGTTCCAAGAGTTCCATTATTAAACTCGATGGGGTGGATTCAGAGTCTGAGGCAAAGGCGTTCGTCAATAAGGTTATAAATGCCCGGCTCCGAGATCTTGAGGAATATTATGGGGAAGATTTTGAAGATTCTTCTGATATTATCGGGTATAGGGTTGTAGATTCCCGGTTGGGTGATATAGGAGAGATTAAACGTATTGATGATTCCACCGAAAATCTTATCGCTGAGGTATTGATGTCTGACGGGGAGGAAATAGTAATTCCCTTGGCAGACGATTTAATAGAAGATATCGATGATCAAAGCCGGATGGTCAGAATGGATCTTCCGGAGGGATTGATAGGGGGAATTGATATAGAAGAAGATATTGAAGACGATGATGAAGACTGACTTTCGGTTTTGTCTGTCGTTTGAAGATTTGTCTTTAAGTAATGATATTTATTTCAAGTTGCCTTGCAAAGGATTTTAAATTTTTGAAGTATGGAAGATTTTGAAGGTTATAATGAAAAGAAAGCTGTCCGATTTATCCGCCGTGAACTTCCGTCGGAAGTCAATGAGCAATGGAGCGACGATGAAATACTTGCCGTCGTGGATTTGATTTGGGACTACTATGAAGAGAAAGGGTATCTGACTCTGGATCTTGAAGTTACTGATGATGAGGAAATCCATCTCGATACACTTGTCGGCTATGTGGATTCGAGATTGAAGGATGATAATCAGTTTGTAATGGATCCGAATGATTTAAGTCTTATAGTGAAAGCTGAACTTGATTATGAGAAATCTATTGAAGATATTTTCTAAAAGTATATTGTGTGTATCTGTTATCCTTACTCCTGTCGGAGCGGCTGCGGCAACTCCCAAAGCAGAGGAAACAGCAAGGATTGCCGAGCTTGATGAAATGCCGTTCACTGAGATGCTCAATAGTGTGGATCTCGGGAAAGGTGCGGATCTGGTTCGCAAGTTTCAGAATAAGGAAGGGAAGTCCCGTCTGCTGAATGGCAAATATAATCCTGCCGGTGATTGTACTGTCGAGAAATATAGAAACGGGGAAGTGCTTCTGATCACGATTCCTGCCCATCTCCTGTTTGCAGCCAATGATACGCATCTCTCCACTAAAGCCGCAGATTATCTGTCGCCGATCAGAAGGTATCTCAGGGAACCGGATATGTATCGGGTGCTTCTTGTGATGCATACCGATAATACCGGCTCTGAACGTTATCGTGAAGAATTGTCGGAAGACAGGGTTAATGCGATCTTTGATTGGTTTGAAGATTCCGGGATTGATACACGCTATCTTTTCTCTTATAATATGAGCGATGACCAGCCGCTATATCCCAATGACAGTATGGAGCATCGTGATAAGAATAGGCGATTGGAAATATATCTTGTGCCGGGCACCAAAATGGCTGATCAGGCAAAAAAAGGGAGAATAGCATTCTAAATCAAAAGCCACTACTCTGATCTCTAACATATAATAACCATTACCTGACTATGACTGATTATCAAGCACTGAGAATAGACGCAAATCCATGTTCCGAAGATATAACCGATCTCCTCGCTGCTTTTCTGGCAGATGTAGGTTATGAAAGTTTCTCTCCTGATGAAAAAGGACTGACTGCGTATATTCGGGCGGATTTATATAATACAACCGATGTGAGTCAGATAATTGCTGAGTTTCCAATCCCGACTGATTTGTCTGCTAATTCAGAACTGGTGATAGGGAAGGACTGGAACAGTGAATGGGAACAACATTACTTCAAACCGATAGTCATAGCCGGTAAATGTGTGGTGCATTCCTCATTCCACACCGATGTCCCTGAAGCCCCCATCGATATTGTGATAGATCCTAAGATGGCTTTCGGCACGGGGCATCATTCCACGACCAACCTTATGATGTCGTATCTTCTGGATATGAATCCGGAGAATAAAAGTCTCATAGATATGGGGGCCGGAACTGGAATTTTATCCATACTTGCCCACAAACTCGGGTTTAAGAAAGTAACCGGCATTGAAATCGATTCTGTAGCTTGGGAGAATGGAGTGGAGAATTGCAGACTTAACGATGCTTCCGAGATAACCATGCTGCTTGGGGATGCCTCGGTGCTGCCCGAAGTGGAGCAGAGTGATGCCTTGTTGGCAAATATCAACAGAAATATCATTTTAAATGATATTATGCACTATGCAGATGCGCTTAAAGATGGAGGAGATATGTTTTTAAGTGGCTTTTACAGCGAAGATATCCCCTTGATTACTGAAGCAGCCGCCCCTTATGGTCTGGAACTTGAGGAAACAAGAATTGACAATAATTGGGCTGCAATTCATCTTAAGAAACACTGATAGGTCCGCTGATTTAATGAAATAGTCTCTAAATCAACTGACATAAGGACTTGGATTTTCAGCGGTCTGTCAGATACCCGACTCATACTTCCGGGGAAGAGATATGAGTCGGATTTTCTATGCCGGCATATTAATAGGAGACAGAAATCTGTCATGAGTATGAACATGTTATCCTCCGATACGTTATTATTATAGAAGTTATTTAAATAATTTCCATACTCAGAAAATACTATATCAAAACTACGAAATTATGAAAACACTTAGACTGACATTAGCCGCTTTGACTATCTTTGTATCTCTACAGGCGTCTGCGCAGTTTGCCGCCATTGCCAACCAGCTTCCCAACTTGATTACTCCGGCTCTGAGTGGATCTATGAGTTATCGTGGATTTGTTGAGGCGGAATATCTGAAAGGAATTGGGAATGTTAATGTTGATTTCGCAGGGGTTTCCACTTCCCAAGGCTTTCAATATGCCGATTGGTTCTTTATGGGTGTTGGACTGGGAGTGCAATATGTCCATTCCAATCCAAGTGAAAACTGGCTCCCTTCTTACGGAGAGCCGAATAATTGGCATGGAACATCGACCAATGGGTGCATGGTGCCGGTTTTCACAGATTTCCGATTTAACATAGGGAAAAAGTCTTCAGCATCTTTTTATGCAGATTTAAAGATAGGTGCTTCCTTCCTCATGGGTGGGAATTGGCTGAGTGTAAGCAATGGATATATTACCAATAGCGAATATTTTTACCTTCATCCGCAGATTGGTGTGAGAATTCCTGTAAATTCCACCAATCCGAAGCAAGCTGTAAACATCGGAGCTTCCTATCAGCTACTGACAGCGGATTATTGGTATAACTATCGTAGTTCACAAGTAGTTAACTCACTCGGTGTCAATCTTGGATTCGAGTGGTAAGTATCATTTCATTCGCTTTATAAAATATCTGATACAATCCCTTTCTTTATTAATCACTATCTATACCTTTCCCCTCCGAAAAAGAAAAAGAGCTGAATCAATTGATTCAGCTCTTTTTCCTGTTGCCTTGGAAGGATTCGAACCCTCACTAAAGGTGCCAGAAACCTGCGTGCTACCATTACACCACAAGGCAATATCCAACGGTCAGGTTGACTCTCATGTCTTACTACCTTCCGTTTTTGACGATGCAAAATTACTCCTTTTTTTCGATACTACCAAAAAAAATATATAAAAATTAGCAAATATTTTGCAATCGATTAGTAATCAAATGGTTTAGACCGCCATTTTTTATGAGTCGGGAGCTTATACTTAGTATGATACGTGTTATAAGAAGTTTATGGGCTACAGAACATGTTGAAATGATAAAGAGTGTGTCATCGACCTTCCGATGCTTCGTACTCACGTTCAAGAAATTTCTTGACTTCCTGAAATAATTGTGAAGCAAACACAAAATCATTGAGACTTTTACTCTTACTCCGGAAGATAGACCGGTCATCACCGATCCAGTCGCTGTGTCCTTTGTTGATAAAAACAATCTTTTCCCCGATACCAAGCACGGAATTCATATCATGGGTATTGATGATGGTAGTCATGTTATACTCATGAGTGATGTCGCTAAGCAGCTCATCAATCAAGATAGAGGTCTTGGGATCAAGTCCCGAGTTAGGTTCATCGCAAAATAGATATCGCGGGTTGAGGGCTATTGCCCTGGCAATAGCCACACGTTTTTGCATACCTCCGGAGATTTCCGACGGATATTTGTCATCAGCATTTTCGAGTCCTACACGCTTGATGCAGAAGTGAGCCCTCTCAAGCTGTTCTTCTCGATTCATCTTCCCGAACATTTTTAATGGAAACATCACATTTCCGAGCACCGTCTCGTTGTCAAATAGGGCAGACCCTTGGAAAAGCATACCGATTTCCATTCTCAACTCACGTTGCTGCTGTTGGTTCATTTCACGAAGGAGTCGTCCGTCATAAAATATCTTTCCTTGTTCCGGAGAAAGCAACCCGATCAGGCATTTCATAAGCACTGTTTTCCCGGAGCCGCTCTGACCGATGATGAGATTGGTCTTCCCGGTATCGAATGTTGCTGATACATCATACAGAACTTGCTGACCATCAAACCATTTGGATATATTCTTTGCCTCAATCATTGCAGTAGAAGTTTAGTAAGAACAACATCGGCAAAAAGTATTAATATTGAGCTGGAGACTACTGCGTTGGTACTCGCTTTGCCGACTTCGAGCGATCCCCCTTTGACATAATAACCGTAGTAGGCTGCAACACTTGTGATAATGAAAGCGAATATCACGGTTTTAATTATGCCATACCACACATACCATTCGGTGAAGAACGATTGAATGCCATAGATATAGTTGTCAACCGTGAGCATGGAGGTAAATTCTGCCACACACCAGCCACCCACGAGCCCCATGAACATTGAGAGTATGCAAAGCACGGGAACGAATAATACGAATCCTACAATCTTCGGAAGCACAATATAGTTAGCCGAATTTATACCCATGATGTCCATTGCGTCAATCTGTTCCGTCACACGCATGGTGCCAATCTCAGAGGCTATATTACTTCCGACTTTGCCGGCAAGTATCAACGCCATCATTGTCGAGGAAAATTCAAGCAAAAGTATTTCGCGGGTCGCTAATCCGGTGGCATATGTCGGTATGAAAGGGGAGACTATATTGATTGTCATCTGTATGCAGATCACCGCACCGATGAATATGGAGATGATGATGACAAGGGGAATTGAATCGACGCCCAGCTTGCTTATCTCATTTAGAAGGCAACGGAAAAACTCTCTCCATTTATCAGGGATTTTGAAGACCTGAGTCATAAAAAGGCAATAACGCCCGAATGATTTTATAGATGAAATTAACATTATCTGCTATCTATTTTAAGAGCGGGGATATGCTATGCATCTCTTGCAAAAGCACATTCCCCTATTCCAAATGCAAAAGTACATAAAAAATCTCAGTTTTTTACTCCGTTGCATTAAAAAGGGAGAAATATGTGTCTCGCCCTGAAAAAAGTTGACTCCAAAACGAGTCAACTTTTTTCAGGGCGAGACAGGTGTCGGGTCTCAGTTATTGTTAGATACCCTCTATCAATCTCAGGAGAATGCTTATCCTGTCCAACCTTTTGGGGGCACTACTCATATTGAGATAAATTTGTTTGCATTTTCGTTTGGTAAATAGTAATTTTGCAGTATTTAAGGGGGGTAGATTCTTTTCTGATAAAAGTTGAAGATTCGAATCTTATGACGCATAGTTGTTTAACTCTGTTTAGACGCGAGTTATTCATGAGTCCGCTCCCTGTGCATTAATTATTAAATCAAATGTCGGTGCATATTCGGTGTGCCTGAATTTTTTTGCAGTTCGTTATCATGAAGACAAATGTAGCTGTCTTTTTCGGAGGGAGATCCGTGGAACATGAGATCTCGGTTATATCCGCTTTGCAGGCAATCAATGCTTTCAATCAGGAAAAATATAACATCTATCCTATTTATATCACAAAGCAAGGGAGGTGGTTTACCGGTGATGCTCTCCTCAATATACGCAATTATCGTAATATTCCTGCTCTCCTTGAAAAATGTGAGGAAGTGTTCATGCGCCCTGAGTATGGGGACTTCAATCTATATAAGGCGAACGTAGGACGTTTTGCTCGCCGCAACCCTGTATTAACGGAGTTGCATGTTGCTATCCCGGTTTTGCACGGCACTAACGGAGAAGATGGTATTTTTGAAGGTTTGCTCGAAACCATAGGTATACCCTTCGCAGGATGCAATACCCTTTCCAGTGCGAACGGCATGGATAAGATCACCATGAAGATGATACTTCATGAATCCGGAATTCCTGTGGTGGATTATGTCTGGTTTACTGATAAAGAATGGACAAGGCGTCGTGATGAGATCATTTCAGAGGTAGAGTCGAAGCTTGGATATCCGGTCATCGTGAAGCCTGCCAATCTCGGTTCAAGTGTAGGCATAGGTAAGGCTGCAGGCCGTGAGGAACTGATTGAGCGGATAGATCATGCAGAACGGTTCTCGAGCCGTATTATAGTTGAACACATGGTACGTCGCCTGAAGGAGATAAACTGTTCTGTGCTTGGGGATGCTGACGATCATATCTCTTCCGTTTGCGAAGAACCCTTCAAAACCGGAGATATTCTTTCTTATAATGATAAATATAGAGGTGGGGAACGTACAGAAGCGGGTATGCAGGCGTCTGACAAGAGAATCCCGGCTGACCTTCCTGAGGATATGACTGAGAAAATCCGCAGGATGGCCGCTGATACTTTCCGTGCGCTCTCATGTCATGGAGTCAGTCGTGTTGATATCATGATCGAAGAGGAGGATAATTCCGTTTATGTTAACGAGATTAACACAATTCCAGGATCATTGTCATATTACCTCTGGGAAGCAACCGGAATCAGCTTCGAACAACTTATGGATCGCCTTGTAGAACTTGCTTTGAAACGCCGTCGTGAGGCATCCAGAAAAACATTCAACTATGATGCCAATATCTTTGCTATGGGAGGTTCAGGGAAAGGTGGCGCCAAAGGTCCGAAATTAAAATAAAAAGTATTCAAATATCAAGGCGATGTGTCATTTCTTGAATCTGACGCATCGCCTGGTTTGTATCCGTAAGAGAGGGTAGGTCGGTGTAGTTTCAGTAATAAATATGTTAAGCGGTAGTGTAAAACTATTATGGGAAAAAGAGATCTGAAGGATATGACTTTGCAGGAACTATGGGAATTGTTTCCCATCGTGCTTGAACATCATAATCCGGATTGGATTAGATGGGGTAAAGAAATTATCTCTGAACTGCAAACGCTTCTTGAAGACTACTCCACAGTAATCACCCACATAGGAAGCACCGCTATTCCAGGAATTCATGCCAAGCCGATTATTGATATTCTTATTGAGATTTCTCCGGATGTTGCATGGGATGCGGTGACCGTGATAATGGAGAATAATGGTTTTATATGCATGTCCACCTCCGACCGACGTTTAAGTTTCAATAGGGGATATACACCGGATGGTTATGAAGAAAAGGTCTATCATGTCCATTTTCATCATTTTGGAGATAATAAGGAGATAGTGTTCCGGGACTACCTGATCAATAATCCTGAAGCAGCCAAAGAGTATGAACGGTTGAAACTTTCATTGATCCCGAGGTATAAAAATAACCGGGATGCATACACAGAGGCAAAAACCGGGTTTATCAACAATATCCTTCACCTTGCGGAATCAAGTATTTAATAAAGACTCTAATTAATGAGTTCATTTTAAAGAACTCAATGTGTTTCTAACCGTTTGCTTATCTGACCGAAATTTGTTAACTTTGCACCTTAAAGATTGCTTCGGCTAATGGTAAGCAACAGGTGTCTTTGGGCATTCTGTCGGCTCCTGATACCGTGGTTTAATAGAAATTATTAACAATGTCAAAGAAATTCAAGGAATATAGCAAGCAGTTGAATCTGTCTGAAATCAATAAGGAGATTCTTCAGGCATGGGACAATGCCGATGTTTTCGGTCGCAGTATGTCAGAACGCGAAGGTTGCCCGAGTTTTGTGTTTTTTGAGGGTCCCCCCTCCGCTAACGGTATGCCCGGTATCCATCACGTCATGGCCCGTACCATTAAAGATATAATTTGCAGATATAAGACTATGCAGGGCTTTCAGGTTAAGCGCAAAGCCGGCTGGGATACTCATGGTCTTCCGGTGGAACTCGGTGTTGAGAAATCACTTGGGATAACCAAAGAGGATATCGGTAAGAAAATATCTGTAGACGAGTATAATGCTGCTTGCCGTCGCGAAGTGATGAAATATACAAAGGAATGGACCGACCTTACTCACAAGATGGGGTATTGGGTTGATCTTGAGCATCCTTATATCACTTACGATAATGCATATATCGAGTCTGTCTGGTGGTTGCTACGTCAGCTCTATGATAAAGGGTATCTCTTTAAAGGATACACAATTCAGCCTTATTCACCGGCAGCAGGAACCGGACTCAGCAGCCATGAGTTGAATCAACCCGGGTGTTATCGAGATGTAAAAGACACCACCGCCACAGCTCTTTTCGAAATTGCCGAGCCTAAAGAGGAGATGAAAGGGTGGGGTAAACCATGTTTTATGGCTTGGACCACTACTCCGTGGACACTCCCCTCAAATACCGCTCTTTGTGTGGGTCCTAATTTCGAGTATGTTGCGGTCAATACTTTCAATCCTTACACAGGAGAAAAAATTTGCGCTGTCATTGCAGAGGTTTTGCTCAATTCATATTTTAAGCCGGAATGTGCGGAAGCTTCTATGGAGGAATTCACACCCGGTGATAAGATTTTGCCATATAGAGTTGTCGGTAAATGGAAAGGTGCCGAGCTCGTCGGAATGCATTATCATCAGCTTATGCCGTGGGTTAAACCTCTTGAGAAACTTGATCCTCACTCTCCTGAGTATGTGAAAAAAGTAGCCGAGACACATCCGGGTAATGTTTTCAGCGTTGGTCACGATAAATTCGTGGAGCTTGAGTCAGAAGCTTTCCGCGTTATCCCGGGGGATTATGTCACTACCGAAGATGGTACCGGTATCGTTCATATCGCTCCGACTTTCGGTGCCGATGACGCGAAAGTGGCGAAACTCGCAGGTATCCCTTCGCTCCTTATGATAAGCAAAAGAGGGGAGACGCGTCCGATGGTAGATCTTCAGGGTAAGTATTATACCCTTGATTCGTTGGCCCCGGAATTTGTTGAAAAGTGTGTTAATGTCGAGGAATATTCGCGCCATGCCGGAGACTTCGTAAAGAATGCGTATGATCCGAAATTCAATCAAGGTGGCCAATATGACGAGAAGGCGGCTACCAAGGCTGAAGATCTCAATATTGTCTTGTGCATTGAGATGAAACAAGCTGGAAAAGCATTCCGTATCGAAAAGCATGTGCATAACTATCCGCATTGTTGGCGCACTGACAAACCGGTGCTCTATTATCCTCTTGACAGCTGGTTTATCCGCACCACCGCTTCTCGTGATCGTCTGATGGAGCTCAATAATAATATCAAATGGAAACCGGCTTCCACCGGATCGGGTCGTTTCGGTAAATGGCTTGAAAATCTCCAGGATTGGAATCTTTCCCGTTCACGTTACTGGGGCACACCACTTCCGATTTGGCGAACAGAAGATGGGCGTGAAGAGATTTGCATCGGCTCTTTCCAACAGCTCTATGATGAAATGGAGAAGAGTGTCGAAGCAGGTTTGATGTCTGCTAATCCATTCAAGGAGAAAGGATTTGTGCCCGGTGATTATAGCAAGGATAATTATGATAAGATTGACGTTCATCGTCCTTATGTTGATAATATAATCCTTGTTTCCCCTTCAGGAAAGCCAATGAAGAGAGAGACAGACCTTATTGACGTCTGGTTTGACTCCGGAGCCATGCCTTATGCTCAGATTCACTATCCATTTGAGAATAAAGAAATTTTTGAAAATAGGGAGGTATATCCTGCTGACTTCATCGCCGAGGGTGTGGATCAGACTCGCGGATGGTTCTTTACACTCCATGCTATTGCCGGCATGATATTTGATTCCGTAGCATATAAGGCTGTTATATCAAATGGCTTGGTGCTCGATAAGAATGGAAACAAAATGTCGAAACGTCTTGGAAATGCAGTTGATCCATTCAATAATCTTGAGCGTTTCGGTTCTGACCCTGTGCGTTGGTACATGATTTCCAATTCTCAGCCTTGGGATAATCTCAAATATGACGAGGAAGGTGTGGCTGAGGTGAGCCGTAAGCTTTTCGCAACCTTGTATAACACTTATAAGTTCTTTGCTCTCTATGCAAATGTTGATGGATTCACAGGCGATGAACCGGCAGTCGAGATCAAGAAAAGACCTGAGATTGACCGTTGGATTCTGTCTTTGCTGAATAGCTTGGTCAAAGAGGTCAAAGAGTCTCTTGATGATTATGAGCCGACTCGTGCGGCACGCGCAATAGACGAATTTGTCAACGACAATCTCTCCAACTGGTATGTTCGTCTTAACAGAAAACGTTTCTGGACCGGAGAGATGGATGAAGATAAACTCTCTGCATATCAGACTCTCCTCACATGTCTGAAGACTGTGGCTAAACTGATGGCTCCGTTCGCTCCTTTCTATTCAGATCGTCTTTATTCCGATTTGATTACTCCTTCTAAGGAGGGGAATGGATATGCTTCTGTCCATCTCGAGAAATTCCCCGAAAGTGATTCAGCTTTGATCGATCCGGCTCTTGAAAAACGAATGGCTCTTGCTCAGGTTATTACAAGCAATGTGCTTGCACTCCGACGTAAAGTCAATCTCAAAGTCCGTCAGCCGCTTGGCACTCTTCTCGTTCCTGTAATGGATGAAGAGCAGAAAAAAGCTGTAGAAGGGGTTAGAGATCTGATTATGTCTGAGGTAAATGTCAAGGATCTCAAGATTGTAGATAATGAGCAAAGCGGCTTGGTCAAGAAAGTTAAAGCAGATTTCAAGAAGCTCGGCCCACGCTTCGGTAAGATCATGAAAGATCTCGGGAAAGCTATCATGGGGATGGACTCCAAGGAGATCGCAATGCTCGAAAAGGAAGGTAAGTTCAAATTCACAGACCTTCCGGGTGAGCCCGTTGTTACTCTCGATGATGTTGAGATCATTCCGGAGGATGTTCCCGGATGGTTGGTTGCCAATGATGGAAATGTGACGGTAGCTCTTGATGTCACTGTTACCCCACAACTCAAAAACGAGGGAATGGCACGCGAACTGATCAACCGTATTCAGAATATTCGAAAGAGCAGCGATTTCGACATCACGGATCGTGTGTCAGTCGTTATCACTCCCTCTCCGGAAGTGGAAGAGTGTCTCAAGGAATATGCCGATTATATTGCAGCTCAGGTGCTTGCTACCTCAATAACCTCCTCAGGACTCTCCGATGAGGAAGGTGTGGAACTCGATATCGACGGTTTGAAATTAAAAGCTAAAGTAACCAAGGTCTCTGACTAATGGGCATGGAAATTAATACCACCGACGAAAGTGTGAATAGCCTTTCGTCGGTGACTTCACAACAGATAAGGCGGTTCAGCTGGATTGTCGCATTGGTAATAATCGCTGTGGTCGTGGCTGACCAGACCCTGAAGATTTGGGTCAAGACTTCATTCTATATGGGTGAAGATTTCCCAATTACCTCTTGGTTCCATCTGAAATTCATCGAAAATAACGGTATGGCGTTCGGTGTGGAGCTATGGAATAAATTAGTCTTGACCATCGGACGGATTGCAGCTGTCGCTTTCTTTATCTGGCTGCTCGTGAAAGCTGTAAAACTTCCGGGATTAAGGACAGGGTTCTTTGTAGCGGCCGCATTGATCACAGCAGGCGCAGCGGGCAACATATTTGATTGTGTATTCTACGGAGTAGTATTCAATAATCCTTGGCCACCGGAGGTAGCGCAGGCTTTCCCTCCCGGAGGTGGGTATGCAGGATGGTTTGAAGGAAGGGTAGTGGATATGCTTTATTTCCCTCTCTTTTCTTTCGTCTGGCCTGATTGGCTCCCCTGGGTCGGTGGAACCGAGTTTGAATTTTTCCAATATATTTTCAATATTGCGGATGCTTCAATTTGTGTAGGCGTTGCTCTCCTTATCCTTTTCTATTCCCGTGATGCTTCTCTCTTGATGCAGACCTTTAAGAAAGAAACAAATAAGGAAGAAGACGGATTAAAGTGATTTATGTACGGAAATATGCGTCATAGATTTTTTGCAGGATGTTTTGCGGTTTTCATGTTGGTGCTCGTCGTGTCATTGACAGGATGCCGGCATAAACCTTCAAATGTGCTGTCGGAATCCGAATTGGTGGATCTGATGGTAGATATGCAATTGGCTGAAGCATACAGTGAAGTGACAAACGGTGCGCATGCCATTGGAGAAGAAAGGTGGAAGAATGGGGCAGCCGTATTGAAAGCCCATAATGTCACGGCCGAGCAGCTTGACTCCACGCTATCATGGTATGGAAGAAATATCGATGATTTCAACAAACTTTATGATAAGGTAGATAAGAAACTGATTGCAAAAAGAAATAAGGCTCTGGGATCTGATGCGAAAGTAGAGGATAAGGATGATATTTGGCCCTATGGTAAATATATGCTGTTCTCCCCACTTTCGTCGTCTTCTTCATTCGCATTCTCCCTTCCTGCTCCTGCAGTCGGGAAAGGTGAATCTTTTGAATTGTCAATGTATATGGGGCAACAAAAGTCTCCAAAACTCATGTTGGCAGTAGACTATGAGGATGGTACGACTGATATGACGACACGTTCTTATATGCGCGAAATGTTAGCAACCATTAAGCTGCAATCAGACACGGGAAAAATTATCAAACGTTTGTATGGAGTCATCAGAGTCCCCTCCCGTTCTGATCTTCCGGTTCGGCTGGACAGCATATCCCTTCATACTTATCCTTACGATTCGGTCTTTTATTCTTCGATCGTCAATCAATATCGGTTACCGAGGAAAAAAGAGAAAAAGGAGGAAGTCTCGGTTGTGGCGGGTGAACGGAAAGGATATAAAAGTCTGGCGGATTCAATTCGGGATTTACCAATTTCTGCGCCGGGTTCTTTTGAAAAAGCAAAGCGCACCGAATTATGATAGGGTGCACATGTAAGACTCCAGGCAAGTGGCTTGCCCGAAAGATAATTTTAATTAGCTTATCCGGACAGAGACGAGAGATTAATTTGGAAATTGTCAGTATTGATTCTTGCGGGCGTATCGGCATCAAACCTTTTGTCGCGGAGGAACCGGGTGTGATTTACTCAGATTCTCCACTTTATTTTAAAGAAACAGAACCGGACTGCTGGTGTCGGTTGTCAGATAGGATAGAATTGTAATGAAAGAGGATAACAACTATTATATAATTCCCGATGAAGAATCGGAAAATGAACCGGATTCATACGTCCTTGATGAAGATGAGCTTCCGGATTCAGAAGATCTTACATCTTCTTACTCCCTTCCCGAAGAAAGGATAGCTGATGACGCAACCAATGAGGAAGAGAAGGAAGAGGAGGCATTTGATAAATACATACCTTTAAAACTCACCGCAAAGATTCTTCTGCGCCCTGTGGAAGGATGGAAGAGTCTTAATCGCGATAAAACAGTCACTCCTATAAGATTGATGGCATATAGTCTGATGCCTTCTTCGGCATTGGCGGCTTTAAGTGTCATCGCACAGTGGATTTATGGTCTGAAAGAATCTTTAAGATATTCTCTTTTTGAAAGTATTGAAGTTTTTATAGCTTATATTCTTTCCTACTATTGTGTCCTGCTTGGAGGACGTATCTTACTCGGACGTAAGATAGGAGATAGGCTCGATGATCGTTATGGTAGAGGTCTTGTTATACTTTCACTTTCAACATTGGCTTTCTTTTTTTCCTTGGTAAATTTCCTTCCGATGTTGGAACCGGTGTTGGTGTTCCTGCCGATATGGACAATATATTCCGTCACGCGGGGAGTAAAGTATCTGAGATTGCCGGATAATCGTTCAACAATTGCTACCTTTGTAATCGTTGCCCTCTTAATCGGGTTTCCTTTATTGCTTGATCACATTTTTTCACTGTTTGAGTGACGGGCTGGGCAACACATTTTTTCATCTTTTGACTCAATTGCGATATAAATATGAGTAATAGTAAAATAAATATCGTCAACCGGAGAGCGAGGTTTGACTATGAAATCACCGAAACATTTACAGCCGGAATTGTGCTTACCGGGACAGAGATTAAGTCCATTCGTGCCGGAAAAGCGAGTCTGGTCGACTCATATTGTCTTGTCGAAAATGACGAGGTGTGGGTCAAAGGGATGAATATTTCAGAATATTTCTACGGTTCATACAACAATCATGTAGCACGGAGGGATCGCAAATTATTGCTTACTAAGAAGGAGATAGGACGTCTTCGGAAAGCCGCGGATGAGGTCGGCTTTACTATTGTTCCGCTCAAACTGTTTATCAGCGACCGTGGATTTGCTAAATTGTTGATTGGTATCGGTAGAGGAAAAAAGCAATACGATAAACGCCAAAGTATCAGGGAACGCGAGGATAAACGCAATATCGACCGAATGTTCAAGAAGTGATGAGAAAGTTGGAATTGCTCGCACCTGCTGCAAATATTGAAATAGCCCGTCAGGCTATTCTCCATGGTGCGGATGCCGTATATATTGGAGCTTCGAGTCATGGAGCCCGGAAAGCTGCTTCTAACTCGGTAGATGATATTGCCCGTCTCGTTGAGTTCGCCCATATTTTCCGTGTTCGTGTATATGTCACTGTCAATACTTTGGTCTATGAAAAAGAATTAAAGTATGTTGAGAGACTGATTAAGGAATTATGGCGTGCAGGCGTGGACGCCTTGATTGTGCAGGATATGAGTATCCTCAGATTGGATATTCCTCCGATTCAGCTTCATGCAAGCACGCAATGCGACACACGGACTGTGCAGAAAGCGCGCTTTCTGGAAGAGGTGGGATTTTCTCAAATTGTCCTTGCACGCGAACTTTCCTATTCTCGGATTAAGGAAATATGTGATTCAGTGAAAGTGCCGGTGGAGTGTTTTGTGCATGGCGCGTTATGCGTCAGTTTATCAGGGAGATGTTCTGCTTCTCAATTGGCTACCGGAAGAAGTGCGAATCGTGGTGAATGTGCGCAGATGTGCCGGTTGCCTTATACACTCAGGGATGCTTCTGGAAAAGTTCTTGCTCGCGATAAACACTTGCTATCTCTTAAAGATTTCAATCTTTCGGATAGAATCCCGGAATTGATAGAGGCCGGTGTTTCTTCCTTTAAAATCGAGGGGAGACTTAAAGATGTGGATTATGTGAAGAATGTCACAGCTGCATATAGGGCCATAATTGACAGGGTTATTGCCCGGAGTAATGGCTCTCTTCACCGTTCATCAGCCGGATCATCTGAAATATCCTTCAATCCGGATTTGGCTAAAAGTTTCAATAGAGGGTTTACCCACTATTTTTTTGATTCAGAATCTCCTGAAAATATTTCTTCTCCGGATACTCCTAAATCGATGGGGGAAGTTATCAGAGATATTTCTTTGCTGAATAATGGCGATGGAATCAGTTGGTTTGATAAGGATGGTAAATATCAAGGAGTAAACGTAAATAAAGTAGAAAAAAACAAGATTATTACCGCTCGACCGGTTATAATCCCCGCCACTGCCGAAATCCATCGCACCTATGATCGTCTTTGGCAACAAGCACTTCTGAAGCCCACTGCGAAACGAATACTGAACCTTGATATAAATGTCGACAGCAAAGGATTATCGGCTAAAGATGAGAGGGGAGTGGCGGTAAGAATTGCAATGCCGGAATCTCCTGATGTGGCTAAAAAGCCTTTTGATGCATTCCCTATTTTGTCTAAACTGGGTAATACGTATTATCGGATTAAAGACTTTAAATCGCAATTACCGCCTGATAGTTTTTATCCGGCATCATTATTGAGTGATTTACGCAATCAGCTTTTGGAAGCGTTGGACAAGGCTAATAATGCAACTTATCCATTCGAGTTACGTCTACCTGAAAATAAAGACTTTCCTTATCCGGATAAAGAGTTGATATTTACGGATAATGTCGCCAATTCAAAAGCTGAGGAATTTTATCGGGAGCATGGAGTCACTAAGATACAGCCGGCATTGGAAACAGATAGGGAAGTCGGTAAGCAACCTGTTGCCATGACCACACGGCATTGCATTCTGAGAGAGTTAGGAATGTGTAAAAAGCATGGAAAAACTCCGGCCGAACCTTTGACAATCTCCTCCGGTCACACAAAATACCGCCTGAAATTCAATTGCCGCGATTGCTGTATGCAGCTTATAGCTGAACGCTAAATATTTTTTATGAGTCGGGATTTAAAGTCGGGTGATCCACAGTATCAAGGGTGTCTGAGGAGAGGGAGTCGCTTCTTACAATAGGATGGGCAAACCCATAAAGCTGTTCGTTTTTCAGCTTTACAAATTTTTCCACCATATATGCTAAGGTATCGTTTTCACCTTCGGATAGTAGTATGTCGCTATTGGGTGAATACTTGAAATTTAGTGTAGTCAGCTCTTCGTTAAGATTATCTGCCAAGGTATTGACTCTCACGGAATCTCTTGCAAGAAGCAGACTGTCAGTATAATTCTTGATAAGCTTAACACTGTTATTATATAACTCCGTTGCTGATCTTGCATGTGTAGTCTCCATTCCTGACGAACAAGAGAAAACTGTGGCTGTCAGTAATATTCCGGCAATGACCAAAAATATCTTTCTCATCTTCATTTAATTATTGCGTTATACCCTATGGACGATTGGAATTAAAGTTTTATTCCTTTATCAGTTTACCTTTAAGAAATTTTCCGGTGTATCCTTTGCCGGCTGAAACCACATCCTCAGGAGTACCCTCAGCCACAATCTCTCCTCCCGCATCTCCGCCTTCCGGTCCTATATCGATAATCCAATCAGCTGATTTTATCATATCCATGTTATGTTCAATGATTATGACGGTATGTCCCTTCTCCACCAGTTTATTGAGAGAATTAAGAAGAATTGAGATATCATGAAAATGCAGACCTGTGGTCGGTTCATCAAAGATAAATACAGTATGTCCCTGCTTCTCCTGAGAGATAAAATATGCTAACTTAACCCTTTGGTTTTCACCTCCGGAGAGGGTAGATGAGGATTGTCCAAGCTTGAGATATCCAAGTCCTACTTCATGAAGAGGCATCAATTTTTTGATAATTCTTTTTTCTTGAGTCCCTTCATTCTGTTTTAGGAATTCTATTGCCTCATCTATGGTCATTTCAAGGAAATCGAAGATATTTTTTCCGCGATATTCCACATCCAGAACTTCCTGTTTATATCGTTTACCATGGCATACCTCACATGGCACTGTTATATCTGCCATGAATTGCATTGGAATTGTCACGGTACCTTCACCTTTGCATTCTTCACATCGTCCCCCTTCGGAATTAAATGAGAAATATCCAGGTGTAAAGCCCATTTGAACTGAAAGTTGTTGTTCAGAAAATAATTTACGGATCTCATCAAATGCCTTCAGGTAAGTCGCAGGATTTGAGCGTGATGAAGTCCCGATAGGGTTCTGATCAACAAATTCCACCGCTTTTACATCCTTGATATCTCCCCCGAGACGCAGGAAAGCACCTGGTGAATCATTACCTTCACCTATGGCGCGGGTCAGTGCTTTATAAAGTATCTCCCTGACAAGAGTAGACTTTCCACTCCCGCTGACACCGGTGACAACAGTCATGATACCCAACGGAAACTTCACATCTATATTCTTGAGATTATTTTCACATGCACCCTCCACAGATATATATCTTTTCCAGGGGCGACGTAAGTCTGGATAGGGAATAGTGAGATTTCCTCGCAGATAGTTGACTGTATATGAATCTGTGTCCGTTTTATCTCTCAGTGCTTCGGAAAGTTTACCTTGATATATGACATTTCCTCCGTTCAGACCGGCATCTTTCCCTATATCTACAATCTCGTCTGCCGCAAGCATGATCTCTTCATCATGTTCTACGACTATGACGGTATTTCCCAAATGATTAAGATCTCTTAGTACCTTTATCAGGCGTTGGGTATCACGTGAATGCAGACCGATACTCGGCTCATCAAGAATATACATAGCACCCACAAGACTTGATCCTAAGGAGGTTGCAAGATTTATTCGTTGGCTTTCTCCACCGGATAAAGTTGAGGAGAGACGATCAAGTGTGAGATAACCTAATCCAACCTCATCAAGGAATTTCAAACGGTTTTTTATTTCGAGTAGAAGTCGCTTGGCTATTAATTCTTCATTTTCAGAAAGCTGGAGATTCTCAAAAAAGTCGCGTAACCTGCTGACCGGATATCTGACGAGTTCAGAGATAGACTTGCCGTCAATCTTCACATATTGTGCATCCTTTCTCAAACGTGTCCCGTGACATTCCGGACAGATGGTTTTCCCTCTGTAGCGTGCTTTCATTACACGGTACTGGATCTTATATTGATTCTCATCAATCCATCTGAAGAAACCGTCGATCCCTTCCCAGGAGCCTTTCCCATGCCAAAGGAAATCAAGCTGATCCGGAGTCAGATCTTTGTAAGGGGTGTGGATTGGGAAATTATAGCGCCCTGCAAGCCGGATAAGTTCCTTCTTGCATTCGCTCATCTTTTCCCCTTTCCAACAAGCCACTGCATCCTGATATATGGAGAGGGATTTATTGGGAACCACTAAATCCTCACTTATACCCATTACCTTTCCGAATCCTTCACATAACGGGCATGCACCGTAAGGATTGTTGAAATTAAACATAAGGTCGCTCGGCTCGCGAAATTCAATTCCATCTGCCGTGAATTTGTTTGAGAAGCGCAATTCAGTAGGTCCTTCGTCCTCCCATATCTTTATAACACATTCTCCATTCCCTTCAAAATAAGCTGTTTCCACAGAATCCGTCAAGCGAGATATCTCATCTTTTTCTGAAGAAACACTCATTCTGTCGATTAAAAGTCTGAAATATTCAGGAGTTCGAGGTGTATCGCTCTGCAGAAGTTCGGATATGTCAATTAAATCCCCGTTATGTTCAACGCGGGAATACCCCTCCTTCATGTAGATGTCAAGCTGCTGATCAAAAGAGCGTCCTTCAGGAAGGTTGATGTCAATCAATATTGCCAGTCTCGTTCCCTCAGGGTAACTGCTTACTTTGCGCACCATATCCTCTATGCCGTGCTTCTTCACTTCTTCTCCTGAGATAGGGGAGATCGTTTTCCCGATGCGGGCGAAAAGCATACGCATATAATCATAAATCTCAGTGGAAGTCCCGACTGTGCTTCTTGGATTACGTGTGATGACTTTCTGTTCGATTGCTATCGCGGGAGGGAGTCCTTTAATATAATCACACTCCGGCTTTGCCATTCGTCCTAAAAACTGACGTGCATAGGATGAAAGACTTTCCACATATCGCCGCTGACCTTCCGCGTTTAATGTGTCAAACGCCAATGAGGACTTCCCGCTGCCGCTGACTCCGGTTATGACAATAAACTTATTTAGCGGGATATTGAGGTCAATATTCTTAAGATTATTGACTCTCGCTCCCTTTATCTGTATCTCTTGATTACTCATTTTTTCGTTTATACTCCATGTCCAGGGTATCCAATTGGAATTATACATTGCGTTATTAACTCTAATTCCACTGTCTTAATACTGGTTCCGGTTTATATAACTATTAACGCAAAAAATATGCCAACATTTATATAAGTTTAATAAAATATGTTAATCTTTATATATCTGCGTTATTATTACACGTTTTAATGCAACCGGACTCCTTTTAATTTGTTTTATATACAAACAAAATTATGAGTTTAAACAAAATTCCAGAACTTTAAAAGAGAATCAAAATGTTGAAAAAACTGTATCTATTTTTACTCCTTATCCCTATGACTTTACTCGTAGGGTGTAAGAATGACGATGATTTAATCCCACGTGTGGACGTAAATATCAATCTTGAAAATGTAGCTCAGGATGGTAATACGCTTTATGTGGTTGCTGATCCGGATACTCCTCTGGTGATTCAATCCGTGGGAGTGACACCTATCGATGGTGGTAATGCCGGGTTATCAATAGTATCATATTATGTCAATGGTTTGTATGCCGAGACCATGAGCGCTGCTCCATATTCCATTGCATTCGACGTGCAGAGTTTTGCCGAAGGTGTGAATGAAATTGGTCTTGACACTTCCATTCTGCAGGTTGATAAAGAGATTTTCCGAACTCAGATCTATTTCAATGTCGTTGCCGTTGCAAGTGTTGATGATCTGCCGGATGGTGTAACTCTTGGCACTACCACATTGACCTATCGAGTTGATCCTAAATAAATCCATAACTTCCATGTTCACTATCTGCCTTGTGAAATAGACAAATAGTGAATCCTTCTAATAGCCGCTTCATAATTCCTGATGCGGCTATTGATTTTTTTTGCGCCCGAAGGTTGGGTCAACTTTGATTATGCCACACGCGATAAAGGTAAAAATACAACTGACCATTACCCAGCTGAAGAAATTGAGGTAACCTTGTGAACCGTCTGCTGAGAAAATGTTGTATTGTGACAGTGTTTCGTGTATCCAACCCGAAATCATCCCGGGCAACATCATCCCCAATGCCATGAATGCTGTGCAGAAAGCATAATGTGACGTCGCATTTTCCCCTTGGCTGAAGTAAATCAGGTATAGCATGAAGGCAGTAAAGCCAAAGCCATATCCGAATTGTTCAGTACCGATTGCAGTGCATATCCATAGAAAATCGGAAGTTTGAGTTGCTGCAAGACCGCAATAGACTCCGCATGGTAATGTGAGGCATAGCGCCATCGGCCAGAGCCAATATTTCAAACCGTTGCGGGAGATTGCAAGTCCTCCCAGTATTCCTCCTGCGAGAAGGGCGATTACACCGACTGTGCCGTTTACAAAACCGACTTGGGAAGTAGTCAGTGCAAGTCCCCCCGCTTCATGAGTTGCAAGCAGAAAGGGCTGAACCAGTTTAATACACATGGCTTCCGGCATGCGGTAAAGCAACATGAACGCCAACGCGCTCCATATATGCGGTTTTTGGAAGAACGTTACAAAAGTTTTACAGAATTCCTTAACAACATCTCTCGCTGAGGTGGTTCTCGCCGGGAGGTCTCTTGCTGCATGAGGCATGAAGCGTGCATGATAAAAAGTAATGAGGAAGAAAACTCCTCCGAGAAGAAGAAATATTTTCTGCCAAGCCTGAGATATCCCGACTGAAGTCTGCTCCCAGTATCCTGCGAGGATCACCAGTCCACCCTGACCGAGCACACTTGCGATCCGGTAGAAAGTTGATCGGACACCGACGTAGGCCGCCTGCTGATGAGGGGTAAGCTCAAGCATATAATATCCGTCAGCTGCAATATCATGTGTGGCGGAAAAAAATGCCATAAGCCAGAACATTACGAGAGTGGCACCGAAAAATATATCCGTCGTGAGAAAAAGACCGACACATCCCATGCATATCGCCAGCAGTAACTCCATTGCTATGACCCAGAACCGTTTGGTACGCCATATATCCACGAAAGGGCTCCAGAATGGTTTTATTACCCATGGAAGATATAGCCAACCTGTAAAAAATGCCATCTGGCTGAGACTGATTCCCAAATTGGTATACATCAGCACGGTCAGGGTGTTGACTGCGAAATAGGGTAGTCCCTCAGCTATATATAACGTGGGTATCCATCTCCACGGTGAAACCTGGGAGTGAGTCATGCCCACGTCAGTTCCTGAGACTTTTAAGGAAACTGATTCATTGTCGGGGTTCATCTTTATATCAGAGTTTATCGGGTGATACACCTGTCTGACGATATATATCGATTATATCATCGGAAGTCAGTGAATCAAAATCTTTTTCTCTTGGAAGTATCAATACTCCAGCCATATCTACTGCTCCGGGACTGACAAGATATTCATCTTCCCTTCGTCCATATTTTTCAGGACGGTGTCCACCCCGGGGAATAACAAGTACTCGCATTTTTCCTCCTTGACGTGATACCCAGAAGAATGTATTGACAAGTCCGGAATCGGGGTTGCCGGTTATATTGTCTATCCCTTGTGCTGCCAATATTGATTTAAGAATTTGTAGTCCCTTTTCTCCTCCGGGAATAACGGCGCTATATACTCCGAATGGAAGATTAATATCAAGTTCACGTGTAGTCAATATCCCGTCAAGATTCTCCGGATGCCGCTCTTCCAAGAGACGCAGAAGAGGTAATTCATTGGCTGAAACAGCTTGAAAATGAAGGTGGTCAGGAGCAGAAGCACCCGCTCTCGCACCATTAAAGAAGACAGCCATACCAGGACACATCTCCGCTAATGTGACCATCTCCGCCGGAGGTGCTGTTTGCGGTTCATGAAGTCTTGATGCAATCGTAAAGTGCAGAGGAAAAATGGGATAAGGATTCACAAGGAAATCCCATCCTGAGGGGATATCTGCAATCAGTTGTTCTTTAGGCCGATTTGATCGGCAGAGAAAGCATGGACGCTTCGCCACGCTCGCAGCATCTACAGCCGCTCCGGTGCTCACCGCGCGCGCAGGGTTATATTGTAAGACAAGATCCAGATCTCCTATCTTTACACTTCTGCGCTTCACTCTCCCTAAAGCTGTATAATTTTCCTTTGCCAAAGGCCATAATTGGAGTTGCGCTTCAATAGCTTCTCCTAATTCTTCAAAGGTCAATCGTCGCATTCCGGGTTATCATCTTCTTCGTTATCAAGCACTTGATCTCTCCATTCGAGCAATCTGGAATAATTATCGCGACTGCGTGCAAGAATCTCGATTGAACGTATATAGTCCTTGTAATAATTATTTGCATTGACTTTTTCCTGCGATAAAGCTGCATCGGAATTGCCACTCCAACGTCTGCAGAAGTAGATTGGAGTATAAATTCTTCCGACTGCGTAATCACGGCAAATTCTGAGCGCGACAGCATAGTCTTCTCCATAACTTACGTTCGGGAAAAGAATATCTCGGACTATGGGGGTAAAGAATGCCCGGGGAGCTCCAAGACCATTGATACGGAGAGCATTATTCGGTCCATTCCCATCGGTCCATTCAATGTGGTTGATTAGACCCGGGGGAATTGGATTCAAGTCGAAATCTGTCATCATGTAGCTTCCGATTACCATTGCACACCGCTTTTCATAAAATGTGTCTACAATTTTCTGAAGAGTAGATTCATCGGAATATATATCATCACTGTCAAGCTGAACAGCGAAACGTCCACATCTTTCGCTTAGTATTCCCTTATTCCAGCATCCTCCTATTCCGAGAGATTCATCTGCCGACACTTCTATCAAGACCAATCTTGGATCATCTATTGATTGCAGATATTCCCTTGTGCCGTCTTTACTGTCATTATCGATTACTATGACGTTATAATCAAACGTGGTGAGCTGGTTAAGTGCTGATCTGACAGCATCTCCGATAGTCGATCTTCTGTTGCGTACCGGGATTATTACAGATGCTTCAACCGGAAATTCCCCATCCTCAAGATCCGGGTTCTCATATGGCTGATGTGTTAACGCGTCAATCTCATAAAGATGATCGGTCAACACGGTTTCCATTCGTATCTGATAATCCCGTCGGGAAGGATCCACGTAATCATGTTGTTTCTCCCCACTCTTTCGATGATCAATGCGACGCACTGTGTAAAGATATTCAGGCACCATTGCAACGATGCTCTGAATTGTCATCCGCAGTCGCAACGCATACCATCCTCCGTCGGGACTGTCCGATTCGATTTCAGTAAAGTCTTCGGAAGCTGTCAATATATCAGCTTGATTAAGCAGTACGAGAGGCCCGAAGTCAAAGTCATCTCTGACAGAGCCCGGTTGATAATCTATCACAGGATGTGGAATCAAAGTGCCGTCATCAAGGAGATCCCGGTAATAACTGTAAGTGATGGTGGCATCGGTATCTTCAGCCACTTGGATCATACGGTGAAGACAATTATCATCAAGTTTGATTTCACGGTCATCAAGACGCACTGCGATAAACTGTTCGAGAGGACGTCTGAATACTTCCTCTCTCAGCTCATTGACGTTGACAAAGCGGTATATATTATTCATATTCTATGGAATAGTTGGCTCTCATTTGTTACCCGGTTCATATAAATCTAAATTGCCGGTGTGTAATAATTTTTGATAAAGTCAGGATTCTGATTAAGCAACTGTTAATTAAAGGCTTTCAGAATGTCCCTGCCAAGAGAGTTTCGGAGATTTCTATCAGGAATGGCCTCAAGGGGAATTGACATTACAGCTATCTTGCTCTTCCCCCTGCGAGTAAGTATGCCGGCAGGCATGTCGGAATCCGTAAATTCAAGAAAAACTATCGACTTGGAATCATTTGCAGGAAGAAGCGCATCCGGATTTTCCACAATATAATTATGAGTGTTGAGTGTGGAAGAATAGGGGATTGTTCTCTCATTAATTCCGGCGGAACTTCCTCCTATTTCCCTGATTCTTCCTGATCTGGTGCGGGTTTTTTCACTTGGCATGGCTATACCTAAAACATCTTCGGCAAATTGTGCAGACCCTTCTTCAGCTGCTTCCGAATATAAATCGCTGGCAACGTATGCACCGCTTACAACCAAGTCTCCTCCCTTTTCGATATATTGGGTCAGAATATTTCTGAGTTTGGCGGGGAAAGCTGAATATTTAATTCCCCCTTTTCCACGTCCCACTGTAGTCATTTTCTGCTTCCCTAAAATCAAGTCGACTATCTGGTAATCTGTGAGTTTGACATATCCTTCTTCCACAGCTCCAACACTCGAAGAGACGAATCCGGATTCTCCACCGAATATCTCTCCATGGATTGCCGCGAAGTCAAACGTATTGCCGGCAATCACCGTCGATGTATAATTGGATCCTGAAAATCCAAATCTTTCACCGGCGCTCCTCCTGAATTCAGTTTGATGTCCTGAGAAGGAAATATCGTTGATATAAGGCACTCCAAAATCATTCTCTGAATCGAAACCCGCTTCACCATTTGCACTGAAGTTTCCGGGTCCGCTAAGACGTGTAAATCCATTTACTATCAGCACCGGATGTCCATCACCCTCCCGGAAGGCGAGCGTCTCCGATGGGAAGGAAACACCTCCGTCATTGGCTGCAACTATTCGGAAAGAATGAATCAATTTGTCTGAAACTTTCACTTCATAGTGGGTTGACGAGGTCTCTGCAATTTTATGAAATCCGAGATCTTCACCTGTTCGCTCAAGGATGATATATTTGTGCGGTTTGGCCGTAGATTCAAGGGGATCTTCCGTGGGTTGCCATGATAACCGGTAGGTTCCCTTCTTGGATTTAGCAATCGCAAAATCTTTCACGGGCAATGGTTGAACCACAAATTCCCTATCTTTACGTTCCGCCATAAATCTCCCGATGGCTTTATATATTGCACGTCCCACTGTGAATCGGAAAGTAGGGTCAAGACCATAGCGCATATCAGCAAAATTCTGATGACTCATAAGCTCGATGAGCGTTGTCGGAACTTCGGGCACGCGCGCCTCAACGTATGACTTATCCCACATGGAACGTCTGGTCCAGGATGGTTCATAAGTTTGACGGATATCGTTGGTGATCTGGCGCATCACAAGATCAGTAAGCATTCGGGAGTTGATTCGCGGTGTGCCGTCAACATATTTGTCACCATTGTTTGTATAATATATTCCTAAAGTGCCGACGTATGAATCATCACTTCTCTTTCCTGCATCGGAGTGAAGTGCCATAACCACATCTACCGGAATATTCAGACCCTCTCTATTTGGGAGGACGCGAGAACCTCCTGCAAGCCAGTTTACCCAATGCCCGCGGGATGTATAGTCATCTTTATAGTCGTCAGTGCCATGATAGGGGGAATAGACTCTTTCAGGTGCGCCCGCCCACTGTAGCCAATAGCGGGCTCCTTCGAGGAATCTCGGCATTCCGCTTGTGCGGAAAGTCGGTGCCGGTCCTTTGGGAGTGGAAGGTGTGGGTGTGTTGCTTTCCGGTGCAGTGGCTTCATCTATGTCTGCATCATCATCTCCCTCAGAGGTCTCATCATCATCTCCTTCTTCATCACCATCATCCTCATCGTCGCCTTCATCATCACCGGTGTCATTCACATTCTCGTCATCCACGGATGAATTTGTATTATCTGAAGAATATGAATCATTTTCAGGTGTAGAGGGGTCATAGTATATGTCTGAACGACGGTTGCTACGCGCAATATTTCCCATTCCTCCACCTATTTTGACTGCATCTGCTGTCAATATTTTATCCGCATTCTTATCACTCAGATTCGAAAGGGTCACGACGGGTTCACTATCGCTGTATCCTGCTTTCAGAGGGAATGTGCCGAGATATATCCACGTCCCTCCTCCCATTGTCTGATTGACTTTAAAGACTTTGCTCCCTCCTGAGTAGTTCACAGTGTAGCGTGCATCGGTGGTGGAACTGGGCAGTGATTTATAGCTGACATAGATTGCATATTCTCCATCTTTGGGGATGTCGGCATACCAGGCTGCTACTGAGGGAGCTCCGGAACGCACGGTCGTGGTCTGTCGGTATGTGCCGTTTTCAAATGGATTTTCTGTATCTCTAAAATCCGGTAGGTCATAGATGAACCCTTCTTCATCTCCGGTGACCCATTTTCGAGAACCGGTCATCTCCTTATAATAGGGTTGGGAAAAAATCTGTCCGTCATCATTTGTATCATTATCCACTATAACCTCTTCGGAATTGATGTCCCTCTCGCGCGGAAGCATGACGTATGCTCCGGCATTCTCTATCATAGGAACGATATAAGGGAGCATGTAGCTCATAGTATAGATGTCTTCCAGAGTCTCAAACAGGACAGGACGCTGCCACAGCCAGCAACTGCTACCGGGTTTGAAATAGCGTCCGTGACTATGCCAGAGGGCAACGATATCACCCTCCATACCTTTTTTCGGGTTGATGAAAGGCTCACGTGCCACTACAAAGGGTATGTTGGTGCGATATTGCTCCGGAAGTTTATCTACTTTGGTGATATAATAGGCGAGGTTTCTATTCCCCACTGTAAGACTTACATCATAATTGGCAATGGAGTCGGGTAAATTTTTACTCACAACATCACTTATACTCTTTATCAGCTCTTGCGTGACAGGAAGATATGTGAAATTTTCGTTAAGACTGATTTTGGCTGTCTTCCATCTTGAATCAGGTCGAACGCAATTGACCCGCAAGCCTCCGGGATTCACGTTGGAAGGTATTGCATCTATCACGACTTTATTTATAGCGAGTGTCAGTGAATCGTATGAGGGAGTTTCCACAGGTTGAACTACCCTTGGCTTAGAGGAAGTTCTCTTTTTAGTGGACTTTTTCTTGTTTTTACCCTTTTTGCCACTCTTATTACCTCTTTTTTTTGAATTGGCACTTTTGGAGCGGCTCGAAGTTTTTTTCTTTTTATTTTTAGTTTTTTTAGATTTTTTAGCAGCTGTTGACATCGCTGAAATCTCTCCCGTTGCTCCGAAAGCATCAGAAGAAAATATCAAGTCAAGACCCGATAAAGAAATTATACAAGCGATAAGAAAATATAAAAATTTGCGAAAATTCATAAACTCTAAAGTGTTATCACACCGATGATTATAAAATGATACTGTGCGGGTAGCGTGAGTGTGTTTAATAAAAAAACGGTCGCGACAAGCTCGTATAAGCGGTCAAGCTGGTAGTTGACGGCAGATAAAATTCACAACCATAAAATGCGGAAACACCGACATTTACAAAAATAACAAAATTTCCTCAATTGGCAAAATATATGCGGAGCCGAATTTCACCTCCGCATATACCGTTTTTCCTTATGTTTTTGTCAAGATGTCAATCTTAGAGTCCGCATCATTCCATCCTCAACTTGACAAAATCACTCGCCCAAATCCGCCACGGGGATTCTCAAATTTTTTGAGACGGTCTCTTAAGAACTGACATATATTTCCAAGTCGAGATTCAGGAATTCTAAAATCTATTATCAGCTCTTTTTAGATGAATATTCCTAATTAGTTGTGTTCAGAACCGGTTGTGCTGGCTCATCGGCACAAAGCACTACAAGCAAATTGCTCACCATTGTTGCTTTTTGTTCTGTGGAAAGGGTGACAACGCCGTCTTTTTCGATTTTCTTAAGTGCCATATCAACCATAGACACAGCACCTTCAACTATCTTTTCGCGTGCTGAAATAATTGCCGATGCTTGCTGACGTCGGAGCATTACTGCCGCAATCTCCGGAGCGTATGCCAGATAATTGATGCGGGCTTCCACCACTTCCATGCCGGCAAGACTTAGACGCTCATTGATCTTACGTTCAAGAAGTTCATTAATCTCTTCTCCGCCACTGCGCAGTGTGAGCTCGTTATGATCCACACCACTTTCATCGTAGGCGTAATGCCCGGTAACTTCTCGGAGTGCTGCATCACTCTGTATTCTGACGAATTTCTCAAATACCGCATTGGTCACTGCAGTCCCGGATGTGGCGCTGAGATTGGAGTCTATATCAAAAACAGCGCGGTAGGTATCTTTAATTTTCCATACCAGAACCATGCCGATCAGCACAGGATTTCCAACTTTATCATTCACCTTTATCGGTTCGATATCCATATTCCGGATACGCAAAGATAACCGACGTTTCGTGACAAATGGATTCATCCAGAAGAACCCTATTTTTCGGCATGTCCCGACATATTTCCCAAAGAAGATCATAACCCTGGCTTCATTAGGTTCTTGAATAAAATATCCTTTGCATCCGAGCACGAAAATTATGAATAAAGGAATATTGATTGTCATCATCAATTCGGGATTGGAATCGGTCAGTTTATAAAATGACCATCCGATTATCAACGGAATAAGGATGAAGACTAAAAATATCATCAGAAAACCATTGATGAGAAGACCGCTATATTCGCGTTCATGATTTGGGTAATCCATAAGAAAATGATTTAAAAGTGTTTGTTGATATATTTCTTGAATCGATCAAGTCCTTCAAGCATCACGGAGCGCGGACAGGCTATATTGATTCGTAAAAATCCTTCTCCACGATACATTGTGCCGGAATTTAGCCAGAGATGTTCCTCTTCCAGAAGACCCTTTTCCAATGTGTCGACATCGACGGGAAGCGAGCGGCAATCCACCCAGACAAGATAGGTACCTTCAAGCGTGGAAATAGGTAACTGAGGGAGATTAAGTTCAAAATATTCTTTTAAAGTCAGATAATTCTGATATAGATAATCAATTAATGCTTCCAGCCATTCCTCACCATCCGTATAAGCGGCTATTAAAGCAATCACACCAAAAGGATTGACATCGCATACTTCATTGATGTTGATTGCCCGATCAATCTTATCTCCTACCTCTTTAGATGGAACGATGATATTTGCAATCTGTAATCCCGCGATATTAAATGCCTTGGTAGGGGAGTTGCATGTGATGCAGTTGTCGCGACATTCCCTGCTAATGGAAGCAAAGGGAATAAAGGTGTTTCCGGGAAACACAAGCTCACAATGAATCTCATCAGAAACGACAATCACATTATTGCGAAGGCAGATTTCATTCAGTTTTGCAAGTTCTTCAGTTGTCCATACTCGCCCGGTTGGATTATGTGGATTGCATAAAAGCATCAGTTTGACTTTCGGATCCTGAGCTTTCCTTTCTAAATCATCGTAATCCATTACATAACGTCCCTGCTCAGTGATAAGCCTGTTTTCCACAACTTCGCAACCATTATTATTGATTGAAGAGAAGAAGTGGTTATAGACCGGAGTCTGGACGATAACTTTGTCACCGGGAGATGTGAGAGCCTTAATAGTAGCGGAAAGAGCCGGTATCACCCCGGTGGTATAAATGATCCGGTTGCGGTCAATATCCCAACCGTGTCGGTTTTTGAACCACCCGATAATTGCTTCATAATATTTTTCAGGCACACGGGTATATCCGAATACTCCATGACGAACCCTTTGCTCAAGCGCGTCGATGATGCAGTCTGCTGTCCGGAAATCCATATCTGCCACCCACATCGGTATCAGATCCTTGTTTTCCGTTGAATCCCATTTATAAGACGAGGTGCCTCTACGGTCAACAATCTTGTCAAAATCATATCTTTCCATATTCATCGTTTTCTACTGTACATCTAATTGGTAACTATAAAGGTTGACTTTTTAAGCCATGCTTTGCTGTAGAGTCTCCAGAGGAAGATAGTGCCGCGGAAACAAAGCTCGATACACATGGCTATCCATACCCCTGTCAATCCGTAAAGGGGTGCTAAAAATGCTGCCAATGTCAGTCTGACAGCCCATATACTTCCGAAGTTCATGCAACTCGGCACCAGAGTATCACCTGCACCCACAAAAGCTCCGTATGCAACTATGGCAGCTGCGAACATTGGTTCTGCCCAGGCCTCTATTCGGAGAATGTCTACTCCCAGTTCCCGAACGGAAATATCAGGAGTGAAGAAAGCCATCATCGACGGAGCAACAACGTACATTATTAAACCCATAATACCCATCACTACAATACCGGAGTAAATGGTGATCTTGGCAAATCGATCAGCCAGCTCTTTCCGTTTTGCCCCCACACTTTGCCCCACAAGGGTAGTGGCTGCCTCTCCGATCCCGTAACCGGGCATATAGCAAAGACTCTCTGCCGTTATTGCAAAGGCATTCGCGGCAATTGCGATTGTCCCTAATGGCGCTACAATGATGGTGATGATAATTTGTGCACCACAAACCATTATATGTTCCGCTGCCAACGGCAACCCGATTTTATTCGCTTTTTTCAAAGTTTCCTTTCGAGGCAGGAAGCTTCCTTGAGACTTGTGCATCTTCAACTGAGGGTTGTTATACCAAAGATATATAAACATTATGATGGCAATCACAGCTTCTGCAAGAAATGTCCCGATTGCTGCTCCTTTTACACCCATGCCGGCTCCATAGACGGTGATTCCCCATATCTCCCGTGTAGGGAATATAAGCAAAGCATTGAAAATCACATCAAGCACACACATCATGATATTCAGCATTCCGGGCACAAACATATTTCCACTGCACCGTAAGACTGCCCCTGCGAAAAATCCCAGTTGAAACACAGGCAACCCCATTGAGAAGATAAAGAAATATATTGTCGCATCGCTATTGATGTCCTCGTTGCCACCAAGCCAAACCGGAAGATTCCCGCTTATTGCACATCCTATGATAGCCACGATGAAGCTGAAGCCTACAGATGCGACGAGTCCTTGACGCACCACAGATTTCCCCTCGTTTTGTTTCCCGGCTCCTATCAGCTGAGCGACTTGTACTGAAAATCCGCTGACTACTGCCGAACAAAGACTCCAGAACAACCAGGTCGTTGTCGAAACCAGTCCTATCGATGCCGATGCAGCTGCTCCAAGACTCCCGACCATTGCCGCATCGATATACTGCATGACAATAGACGAGAGCTGAGCCAGGATTGACGGCATGCTTAATAATACCGTCAATCTCAACTGTTCCCGTGTCCCTATCTGTTTCCCATCCCTGATGAGGGATAACAGAGCGTCCGTATTTCTTATCCCCGCGAGCAAATACTTATTGTTTCCTTACTTCAATTTTACAGTCCGCGGGTGCTTTGATATTTTCATCCAAGATAATTTCTCCGATAGAATCGGCTATGATTTCACCACTTCGGGGATTCTTTATGCTTGGAATATTACCCTTGATATCAGCTTTGACTGTTGAGTATTCGAATGCTAAATCACAATCCGGATCCATTGTGCAGTCTTCCATCACAAGATCCTCCGCATAACAAAATGGCTGCGTTCCTTTAATATGACAACGCACGAGACGAAGACGTTTTGAGTGCCATCCTAAATACTCTCCGTCGATTTCGGAATCATAGACGGTCACATCCTCAGTTTCCCAGAAAGCATCTTTTGTATCAAGAACGGCATTATGGATTTCAACATTCTTGCACTTCTGAAAGGAATAGTTCCCCTGCTGTCGGTAGATGTTGATCCGGATGTTTTTACCGCGCATGAAGATATAGTCACCTTTCTCCACATCCACATTCTCAATCTCTATGTCAGAGCAATCCCATAAAGTTTCCAGAGCATTCGGAATCCTGACATTTGTCAGTTTGAGATTCGTCATCTCGCGAAACATTTTTGGTGCTTCCACAAGTGTGTCTGACATCTTCAGATCCCTTGAATACCATAAGGCAGCACGTGCCCCCTCAGTAAAAAGACAATTCTTTATTACAAATCCGTCTACGTGCCAGAACGGGTATTTCCCTTCAAACCGGCAGTGGTGGGCTTCTATATTCGAGCATTCCTTTATAGCCGATTCTCCGGCGTGGATTGTGACATTTTCCAATTTGAGGTCATGACTTCCGAATAAAGGGCGTTCTCCCCCGAATTCTTTATCCTTAATTACCTTCATAGTATTTTGACTTTACTGTTTTTTATGTGTAGTTATATCTTAATTAATTATTCAATCAAGATATTTTATCGTTTTATGACTGCAAAGTTAGAAACGTTTTCTTAAATATCACAACCATATTTAATTCAATTCATACCGATTAAACGTTTATCCATAGCTATGGATATTTTTAGAATAAACTAAGAGGGGACTTTAAATTTTGACATTCAGAATTGGATTTTAGAATTATTTTGCTTTAACCATATAGTAAATCCCTCTCATGTTCTACAGTTATAGGACTTGAATGTCCTGAAAGAAGAACCGTATTGGAAGGTAATGTGAAAATCTTATTTATAATGGATTTAGCCAATATTTCCCTGTTGCCTCCGGGAAAGTTCGTCAGTCCGGGTCCGTGATTATAAAAAAGATCCCCCACAAATGCCGCATGCTCTTTCTCAGAGTAATAGGTCACAGACCCCGGTGTGTGTCCCGGTGTGTGAATGACTTTGAGATAAAATCCGGAGTTCTCTTTCAACCTGATAATCTCCCCGTCATATAACTCATCATAATGACTCACCGTTATCTGGTAAGGGGAATTGGAACTCAGATTCAGAAAGGTGTCGGAAAGATAGATTGCATCTTCCGGGTAGATATATATCGGAGCATTCAATTCGTCGCGCAATAACTCCGCGGCGCCCATATGGTCGAAATGTCCATGTGTGAGAAGTATCTTCTCGATCTTCCATCCATTTTTCCTTACTACATCAAGAATGACCCCGGCTTCTGCTCCGGGGTCGATGATGAATCCTGCTTTGCTGACTTCGTCTATGTAGAAGTAGCAATTTTCGGCATATACGCCCTGGACTGTCAATTCTTTAATCATAATAAATCCCTTTCATTAAAGTAACTGACATCCATCTTCTCCACAAACGTGCGGACGTTCCGCATCCGTTTCTGCGACTTCCTTATCAGCTTGTCGTTTAAGAGTGCGTTCAAGAGCAGATTTGAAGCCATCTATTGTCATTGCACCCGGAACTGAAAACTCCCCGGCGAATACTATATATGGAACACCACGGACCCCTCGCATCGCAGCTTCGCGTTCATCAAAGCGCACTTCATCGTCATATTTATCAGACTCAAGTACAACTTTGACCTCTTCCTCGCTCATCCCGACAGAAACAGCCTTATCCAATAAAACTTTGTGATCGGCGAGGACAAGATTTTCCGTGAAATATGCTGCGAAAAGGGCTTCGTTAAGTTTGCCGACTGTTTCACGGTCATATTTCGCTTCCGCAAGTTTCATAAGTCGATGGGCATCGCGAGTGTTGGAATATTGGGTTGTGGCATACCGGAAGTCAATACCAAGTTCGCGTCCTAACCGGGATATATCCTCTATCTGCTCTTTCGCACCCTCCAGTGAGAGCCGATATTTCATTGCGAAGCGTTCGGGGGTGGTGGAGACCACTTCCTTAGGTGCCGTCGGATCAAGCTCAAATGCTCTGAAGTCAATCTGAACGTCATCTTTAAGTCCCATTTCTTCAATTGCCTTTTGTAATCTTGTTTCCCCTATATAGCAATAAGGGCATGCGAAATCGCTCCAAACTGTGAGTGTCATCATAATATTTGTTTTTTTGATTTAAATTATTTGATTATTGTTTCAAGAATCTTACGAAGATTCTGCATCTGTTCTAATGTTATTTTGTCTGATAATTCCTTATGCAGGTGATTGGCGA
Organism: uncultured Sangeribacter sp.; assembly: GCA_964521885.1. GTDB lineage: Bacteria > Bacteroidota > Bacteroidia > Bacteroidales > Muribaculaceae > Lepagella. Next base: position 40,548 of record CAZFUF010000020.1, read on the forward strand.
TATCCATAAGAACCGGCTTTAGTGTCACCCCTTTTTTCGTTAGTGAAACCATGATGCATTTGTAGCTTACAGGAGTCGCCTCCACGTATCCCTTTTTTGTCAGGGATCTGATGGTTTTGCAGATGGAAGCTTTATCCTTATTGAGTATTCGGGAGATTTCGCACTGTTGTATGTTTTCATTATTATACAAGACGCGTAATATTAGATACTCAGCAGCAGTGATATCAAGGTTTGCAGTGACCAAAGCATCGGTCAATCTTGCCAATTCAGCTTGATAAGCAATCCCGAGTAAGCAACCTATATTAGGGAGACCGTATGTCATGTTTTCTGTTATCATATCAACTATAAAACAATCGAGATAATCAAATGGTTGACACGACAACTATTTTATAAATTCCGGAATTGGGACTTGTTTCGATTTGTGAGGTGTTTTTATAGGAAGAAATTTAAATTTATAAATTAAGGCTCATTTATTTGGGTTTATAAGGGGAAGTTATTAATTTTGTGATTTAGCGCAAGATAGAAATCTGTATCAAAGATCAAGAATCTTTTTGCGAATCAGCTAAAGAATATAATAAATACAACAACAGCTTACTTATGAATGAATTAAGAGATGTCCGAGAGGAGTTGTCCAACCGGTTTTTTATCTGTGAATTTCTGAAATCTAAAGTATTATTGACGATTTTTACGTTCTTAATTCTCTTCAACCCTGTAGGAATTAATGCCACTCTCACAACGTTCAGGGCTATCTCAAATGCAAGTGAACTAAAAGACGGTGATAAAGTTATAATTGTTTCGAGAGGAACATCTTCAAAATTCAATAGTCAGAATTTGGCTATAGGAAATAAATTCAACGGATACAATGGATTAAACGTATTCAATATTTCCGAATATCTTAATGATGGGACAGTGACTTTAGACGATGATTCCGGAGTCGCTGTTTTTACTCTTAAGCAGATTGAAAAAGGGGACGGATATTACTATTTTGCAATGCAATCCTCCATCCGGAATATTTCAGATGATTCCACCGGTGTCTATTGGTTAAAGAATGGAGTTGCAATGTCAACCTCCGGTCTGAATATGATTGGTCTCGCAGAAAGTATTGAGCCAAGTGCGGAATGTTATGCGAGATTTAATACTGCTTCCGATGCAACAAGAGGGTCTTGGATACGTTTTACTGAGTCTGGTTCTCATAATTTAGCTTATGATGTTGCCGGTTATTTCCGTTTGTCAAACTCTCTTTCAAACAATGAAGATCCCCTTTATGACACGTGGTTTGTAATATATGTCGCTCAAGGCACTATAGACCCCACAGAAGGTGAAGCCGCGTTCAGTGAACCGGAGTATGAGTTAATCGTTGATTCTGAGATAGAGTTGAATTCGATATTGACTTCAAATTCCAATGCCGAACCTGAGATAGTATTGGCAAATGTGGATGACGAACAGGTATCTGCTGATTATTACTCGCTTTCCACGGATAAATCCAACCCGATCTTAAAAATAAATGTTCCCGGAATCTACAATCTGAAAGTTACATACCCCGGAAATTCATATTATACATCGGCAAGTGCTTCTACCCGTATCATTGTTCCGGATAAAGATTATTCTTTATGGTTTACGATTGATGGAGAGAAGATCGATAGTGATTCTTTAACTGGTATTGCACCCGGTGTAACGCTTGCGATTGAATGTGTATCCGAATCAGCGCAGATTTTCTATACGGATTCTTTTGCAGGAGAAACCGAACGTGAATACTTAAATCCTTTGACTGTTCGTTCGGGACGCACTGAATATGTTGCAATAGCTTATTTCAATGAGAAGGAGAGAGCGAGAACCAAATTAGTGGTAAGAACTGAATCAGAAAGTCCTGCACAAAATAATATCTCTTTCGATGACGATTATGGCTTGACAACAGGTCTGACTGGTGACGAATATGAACCGTTACCACTTAATATTGAATTCGGCAACATTACTCTCAGGGCCGCATCTGGAGAGAAAATTAGATTGTCTGTGGCGAATGATAATACCAATATTCTTGAAATCGCACCGCAAGCTTCTCTCACCCTTGCAACCAATGACAAATCCGTTCGTCTTACAAGCATTTCTTTATCAACAGTCGGAGATGTGGAATTAGACTTATATAATGTTGATCAACTTTCACCTAACCCAGAAGATAATCCTCAAACTGTTTCAAAGAGAATTATTAAACGCGCTGAGGAAAACGATTCCGAGCTTGCAAAAATCGGCAAACTTGCCGGTCAAGGAAATGCTATGTGGGATGATACGGGTGATGTGGATTTATCACAAATTCAGCTCAAGAATAATACTGATTCTCCTGCTTATATTAGGAGTCTATCTGCTTCAACCGCTGCTCATACAATTACCGGTATAGATACTATTTTCAACAACTCCGGCTTTCCGGATGCTGAATTGAATATTCATGACGGTGAATGGTTTTCTATTTCAGGTGTGAAGATTATTAATCCTTCGTCTTCTGGATTGTACATCCTACGTAATCCTAAGACCGGAAGGACCCGTAAGGTTTTCGTAAAATAAATTGTTATCTTCTTCAATAGTATTTAAGATGACGATTTCGGATATATTCCCCTTTCATGACCTTTAGAGGAAAATTTCTCCCTATCATAATTACATATCAATAAAGGCTGCCAAAAGGCAGCCTTTATTATTGAAGGATAAAATATGATTCAAATCATTACCTTACTGGAAGAGTAATTGTAGCTGACTTAACTCCCGGTGCTTTCGCTGTAAATTTAAGATTGCCGGGAGTCTTTCCTGAGCGGACGATCGCGGTAGCCGCTCCGCTAAAGAGTTTCATTTCCGGATTCTGGAAGGGGAGGACACAAGTCGGATCTCCGTTGGCAGTCGCTTCAAATTTTCCGGCTCCTTCTACAGAGAATTTTACGAGACGTGAGTCGTTCGGGACAATGTTGCCATCCTTATCAGCAACTTGCACAGTGATATACAACAGATCATCTCCATTAGCATCCAGTTCTTTTCGGTTTGGTGTGAGTACGATATGGTGCGGTTTCCCGGCTGTACGTATTATCTCTTCCGCTACCGCTTGATTATCATTGTTAAATGCCACAACTTTTACTTCTCCGGGTTCATATACAGTTTCCATCCACATCAAACGGTATCTGTTGGCGTAAGTAGAATCATTCTTTTCCCGCATTCCCTGACTTTTACCGTTGATGAAAAGTTCCGCTTTTGGATAATTGGTATAGACCATTACGGGGGTTACTTCTCCTTCCCGTCCTTCCCAATTCCAATGGGGAAGAATGTGAAGGGTATCATCTTTCTTATTCCATTGTGAGCGATAGAGGTAATAACGATCCTTAGGGAGGGAAGCGAGATCCACAATTCCGAAATAAGAGCTATGGCTTGGCCATGCATCCGTGTCGTATGGGGAGGGTTCGCCGAGATAATCGAATCCGGTCCATACGAATTGGCCCAGTACATAGTCATTGTCGTCATCACGTGCGAAGTCAATATCCGGGGTGTTGGACCATGAGCATGTTTCCACATCATAGCTTGACGATTGATTATCCGGGTGAGTGGCTTCCTGACGCGCATTAGAATCAGGCATTGTCAGCGGAAAGTGGTAGACACCGCGGGATGACACTGTGGATGCTGTCTCAGACCCGAGCAAAAGTTGCTGAGGAAGGTGCTGATAAATGGAGTCATAGAATTGAGGTTTGTAATTGAATGATGGGATATCAAGCGCGGCGGCATAACCGTTTTCAAGAACGGAATTCATCTGATCCATTCCGCAAGTCACCGGGCGGGTGGGATCCAGTCTGTGCACAAGATCCTGCAGCATAACCAGTTCCGACATTCCTACTTCTCCCCATTGAGATGGAACTTCATTCCCTATTGACCACATCACCACTGAAGGATTATTACGATAATGTTCAACCATATTGGTAATATCGCGCTCTGCCCAATCATTGAAGACTGCTCCATACCCATTAGGGGATTTAGGACGGAAGCCCCAGTCATCGAAAGGTTCTATCATCAGCATGAATCCCATTTCATCACAAAGCTCCACCAATTCCGGTGCCGGCATATTGTGAGAAGTCCTTATTGCATTGACTCCCATATCCTTAAGTATTTCAAGCTGATGGCGTAACGCTGATTTATTAACGGCAGCCCCGAGCGGACCCAGATCATGATGATTATTTACTCCACGAAACTTTGTGTGATCTCCATTGAGAAAAAATCCTTTGGATGGTATATATTCCAATTTGCGGATTCCGAAGCGTGTATCGTATGAATCAACTTCCTTTCCATCAATGAAAAGAGAGGTTTTTGCGGTATATAGTTCCGGATGTTCTGTGCTCCATAGCTGGGGATTGTTAACTAAAAAATTTTGAGTAAACTCTTGTCCTCTTGCCACGTATGTAGAACTATCTTTTGCTACTGTTTTACCTTCCGGACTCACTATTTCAGTGCTTACACCTATCTTATCTCCGTATGGCCATTCCATAAAATGCTTGGCACCATCGATTTTCATGCTCAGTCTGACTGTGGCATACTCCTTGGTTACATCAGGGGTAGTGACATACGTTCCCCATACAGGGATATGCACTTTGTCTGTCTCGATGAGATGAACATTGCGATATAATCCGGCACCCGGATACCAACGTGAAGCGCGTTCATAATTCTCAAGTTCCACTATCAGCTCATTATTCCCCGGTCGGAGATCCGAATTATCAAGTCTGACTTCAAAAGAGTTGTAGCCGTAAGGCCAATTCCCAATTTCTTTACCATTGAGTTTTACACGGGCATTACTCATGGCTCCGTCAAAAAGAAGAGAGAAGGAGCGCCCCGTGGTATCCGGAATTTCAAGAGTCCGGCGGTATACTCCTTTCCCGATAAAAGGTAAACCTCCGGTGCGTCCTGTCTTGACGGTTTTTTCAGTTTCTCCATTTTGTTCCACGGCAACTTCCTGCAGATCATTCGCTCTGTCAAATGGTCCGTAGATTGCCCAGTCGTGAGGCACTCTGACCTCTTGCCATTGTTTCACATCCGGTAGGGCGCCCTTTGAAAACTCCCATCCTTCGTTCAGGGTTGACACCTTTCTATTACCGAAGGCTGTCATACAGATAGATGGCAACAAGATTGCCAATAGTCCGGCTTTGTATATCTTCATCGATATTATAGATTTTATGGGTTATGTTTTTCACTACAAATTAATTAGCACAAGATTATGAGATGGATCTTGTCTCATGGAATATACTCTCAATTATAACAACTATCGAAGAGTTCAGGTTCGTATGTACGTGGCTTGCCTGTCTCTCGTTATCCAACGTTTACAAAGATACATAATTCAAATATCATTTCCTCATTATTTTAAGGTTTTCACTAAATTAATGTGCCGGTTAGCAATTAAGGTAAGGTAATAAAATCAGGTGCGAATATTTAATCAGGTGCGGTCAGTTAAAAATAAATGTGTATTTTTGTCAGTATTTGGTAAACTAATA
>CAZFUF010000021.1:0-44618 GCA_964521885.1 uncultured Sangeribacter sp.
TGCATCCCGACGCAAACTTGACTTATCGTGCCATCAGCTCCATGTGGTAGCCGCGACTTGTGGCTACCACCTCGAAAACCATCACCACGCACTTGCCGATGCAGAGGCGTGTGCTGCCATAGCATTAAAAATCTTATAACACTGGGGAGCATTTTTTGAGGACAAAGACCAATATTCCAAAGAGCGCAAAGAATGGTTTGAGTCTCACAAACGATGTATGAAAGAGAATATTCTCTACGGCGATCAAGGAAGCAGAGAATCGTATTTCGATGAATACGAAAGAACTCGGGATGAAATGATGCAGGAAGTTGAAATGATTAAAGGCTGGAGTCAGGGCCGATGGCTCGATTTCCCCAATGATGATATTTGGTCGTATGATGTTTTTATTGTTTTTATTAAAAATAATGATGACCCTAATTCCGATTGGGAAGTATATCCGGCTGAGCTTGATCCTACCAAAGACTAAACCTCAATAAAAATTTCCGAATTATTGTCGGCTCGGAATCAAAACCTATTGAAATTTCAAGTATTTCAGCCGGATACAAGAAAATACGGCAAATTATTTGTAATTTTGCACTGTAAATCAGAACGTATCAACATGAGTAAAATCACAACAATACCAATAAAAGAATTAAGCCGTCTGGATACCATCCGCAAAGAATATGGTATGCCGACTGTGGATGTTGAAACATTCTGCATCCCGAATTATCAGCGAGGTTATAGATGGGAGGCCGATGTCCATGTCAAAGCATTGCTTAATGACATTCGTGACTTTATGAATATGAGCAATGCCAGAGATGATCGCTACTGCCTTCAGCCTATCGTTGTTACACAATCTACTACGCATCCCGGAGCTTGGGAGGTTATAGATGGTCAGCAGCGACTCACCACGTTGTTTTTACTGCTAAAGGCTCTAAAAAAGCCTTGTTTCAATATTGAATTCGAGACTCGAGATAAAAGTACTACTTTTGTTCATGACTTGGTAGATAATAAGCGAGAAGATCACAGTAATCCGGATTTCCACTTCATGGGTGCGGCATGGAAGAAAATAAACACGTGGCTTGACGAAGAAGATAAGAAATCGCCCGAGTTTATTGACGAGTTCAAGATAATTTTACTGAAGAATATTTATGTAATTTGGTTTGATATTGAGTCTGACAACCGAAATGCTAATATTGATGTGTTCAACAGACTTAATATTGGCAAGATACCTCTCACCGACGCTGAGCTTGTCAAAGCTCTAATTTTAAGCAAAATAAAAGGTCTTTATAAGGATAGCCATGAACTGACTATGAGGCAGGCTGAGATTAGTGATGAATGGCAAAGAATGGAGATTGATTTACGGAAGCCTCAAAAATGGAAATTCTTAACCGGGAATGTGGATAAGGATTATAATTCACATATAGAATTATTGTTCGATCTCCTTGCCGGTAACATGTCAAAATCAGATCAAGGGATTTATACGACCTTCTTGTGGTTTGAAAACCATATATCAGAGGCCGGTAGAGATACCCGCATGCAAGGTGAAAAAGCCATCGACCTTTGGAGAAGAATCAAGGCTGCATTTGCCAGAATTAACACATGGTTCTGTGATAGCACCCCTGAATCTAAGGCAACCGTTTATCACTATGTCGGTTACCTTATATCGTCAGGGAAAGCAAGTATTCAGAAACTGTTTAATCTTGCGGATTCCAAATCAAAGAAAGATTTTGAACAGGCATTAAAAAATCTCATTCTTGAAACAATTAAAGATGTCGATCTTGACCAGCTGTCATATCTCGATAATAGTGAGGAGATAAAACGAATCCTCCTTCTTCACAATGTTCTTACGTGTGAAAGGATTGCAGACGGCATCTATAACCGTTTCCCATTTGATCGTTACAACGAAATCGCGGACGAAAACAGAGGTCGAGGAGGATGGAGCCTTGAGCACATATTCGCACAAAATTCGCAAGATGCGATAAAAGACCGACGTGTAGCACACCGGTGGCTCGCTGACACAAAAGAATCAATTGAAAAAATTGATGGTGTCACGAAACCACCCAAGTCGGGATCTGACGAGGTATCCGAATGGATAGATATTGCCGCCCTGAAATCTACGATTGACGAAATGCTGACACTTCCGGAGTCTGAAATCAACATGGATGACTTTAATAAATTGCGTCAGCGTCTGAACGATGTGTTTGGTGAGCCAGACAAACATCCATTGTCAAATATGGCTTTATTGTCTACTCGCGACAATGCGTCTCTCAATAATGCTATTTTCCCAACGAAACGCGATAGGATAATTGAGCTTGAAAAAGCTGGTCGATTCATTCCGCCTTGTACTCGCAATGTTTTCCTTAAGTTCTACAGTACAGCCGATTGTCAACCCTATTATTGGGGTGAGTCTGACCAACAGTCATATCTTCAGGATTTAACTTCAGTTATCGATGAATTCAAAGGACAGAAATGAGTATGGATAAATTAGGCAGACAGTATTCTTTAAAGGCGTTACTTCTGGAGTTTGACAGGATTGAAATTCCTATCATACAGCGTGACTATGCCCAAGGAAGAACGTCAAAGAATGAAACAAAAATTCGTAAGGATATCCTTAACTATATACTTCGCGCCCTAACCGATGGCGGAACTCCTGTTGAGCTGGATTTTGTGTATGGTGTGGAATATGATTACACAAGTCCAGAGGGTATAGTCAAAAAGACGTTAGTGCCTATTGATGGTCAACAACGTCTGACCACTCTATGGCTTATACATTGGTATCTGGCGGGTAAAGCCGAATTGCTAAAAGCGGCCGATTCGACTGAAAGAAAAATGCTGGAACGATTTACGTACGAAACCCGTGTCTCAAGCAAAGATTTTATGCACAGATTATGCACGGAGCAAATTCCTTTTTCTGAGCATATAAAAAGTTACATAATGGATGAAACTCCATGGTTCGACGAAGCATGGAAGCTTGACCCATCTATTATGGGTTTTCTCACGATGTTGGATGCAATAGCCAATCATGAAGTCGTAAAAAACAACGACGCGAGTGCGTTATACAAATCGCTGACTGCCAATACACCTGCCGTAGCCTTTTATTTTCTCTCTCTTGAGAAATTCGGACTTGGAGAAGAAATCTACACTCGTATGAACGCACGAGGGAAAATCCTAACGGACTTTGAACGGTTTAAGTCAAACTTCTTCAAAATCATCGAGGAATCACCTCGAAAAGATGAAATATCGCAGAAAATAGAATACGAGTGGGTAACAAATCTTTGGCCCTATCGTAAGAAAGACGTCTACATTGTCGATGCTCCTTTTATGAATTGGCTGCGCTATGTTACAATGATGCTTTACGTCAAGTCACAAGCTGCGAGGTCGACTAAAGACAATATTGATTATCTTGATATAGACGTTCTTAGCAACGTATATTCAGATGCTGAAAATATCGATTTTCTCATACATGCTTTCGACGCAATTCCAATTCTTGCTGCTGAGAATATTGAATGCAGTTTGGAGTGGAACGGAGAAAAAGGACTCGCCCCTGCTGTCAAATGGATAATAACAACGGATAACCCTGGAACCGACGCTGTCAAACAACTTTCTGTATTCGGTGCTCTAAAGTTCTTACAGACACTACAGTCGACCAATGGTTTGCCTGATTATCTGAGAGTTATTCGCAATCTGATAGCCAATACTGCGGACCGTAGTATGCGTGAATGGCCGGTAATGATAGAATCCATTCTGAAGTTGGTCTCCACTGATGTCTACTCAATTCTTCTCGCCCCAGATATTCAACTTCCGGGCCTTCGTAGTGAACAGAGAGAAATTGAAATTTTCAAAGCCAAAATTATAGATAAATATCCAGAGGCTATTAACCTCATAGCTCGCATGGATGAAGATCTCGAAATGCAAGCTCGAGAAGGTAATTTGATTATCGAAATGTCAGAACCCAAAGCTACTGACAGATTCACCTTGTCGCTTAAGGATATTATTCCGGAAGAAGTTGATTGTGAAAAGCTTGAGAAATATTTTGATGCGTTTGTCGCTTTAAGAAACTATAAAGACAATGGTCATTTCAACGGAATTTGGGGCGAATTGTTACAGACGCGCTTGTATAAAAGCAACGAGTATGTATGCTGGTGGAATGATGGAGACAACAATTACATTGACTACGCCAATCATCCCGTAATGATGATGCTGGTGCGATTAGTTGTGAATGCTGAAGGAGATGTCGAAAAAGCAATAGCAACACGTCAGCAGCGAATTATCAAGAAATTGTTGGATAAGTCTAACAACGATTTGTCATCGTTAAGCGAGCCCAAAGATCAGCTTTATGTTCTTTATATCTTGACAACGAGAGTCCTCGGTAAATCATGGAGAGAATTCTTTGTTTGCGAACGTTTCAACTTTGGATGGGTTGAGACAGAATCCGGCTACACATCACCATTTAAAGAGCTTTTGGGGAGTTATACAATAAAGATTTTCCAAACCTACCCACAAAGATTCAGAGGCGAAACAGGTGTAGTGGCATATCGTACACCATCCATTATGAATGCCAGAGTCCGAGGACTTCATATCTTTGACAAACTTCTTGATTGGATAGAAAAGTGATTTCTTATTCATAAATAACGAAGCCATCTCATTTGTATCAGATGCAAATGAAATGGCTTCAGTCTAAACAATCAACTAATTGTCGATACAATTGATTGGTGATTCAATTGGTCATCAATAAGTTTAGATATTTATCCGAAGATGTGAGATTTTTTTACTAAGTTTGCAATCTTCCGACAATATCACGTATCACTACATGCAGAGGTGGATGAGGCCGCCTTCTTTGATGAATATTGTGCTGTTACGGCATACCGCTGCATAGACTTGAGCTGAAGTTACAGGATTACCATCGACTCTTACATGGAGTCGTTCTGTATTTATTTTCTGTGCGAGTTGGTCTGTTGTCATTCCTCGACCGGAAGTTGCAAGAGCATATACCATTGCATCTTCAAGTCTCATCTTCATTATCATTGTCGGTATCCTTTTTGAATTTGTAATTTGTTATATCTTCAAGTTCGTTTTGTTTTGTATATAAATATCTGAAATCGCATGAGTTAAAGAAGTCATAGCCATTATAATCAAATTCATCATAGTAATCCTTTCGCTCATGGCATAATATTGATTCCTCTGTGCTTACGCCATAGATTCTGATGCCTTTATCTTGATTTTCCCGAATAAGCTTGTTCACTTTTTTACGAATATATCCCCATTGAAAATCAGAAATCACAAGCAAATCCGCTCCATCGAATTTGTTTGAGAAGCGGCTGTATTCCGTTCGATGTTGTAGGTCATTAAACAAAAATGAAAACAGTAGGTTTTCGTCGTTGCCACCATCGTAAGATTTTGATAGGAAAGACAAAAGTTTCACTTTCTGTTTCTTCAAATTTGTCAAAACAAAGAAAGACACTGTATGCGAATAATTGACCAATACCAATGGACGATTTCTCCTTTGGGCTACGATAGCGATGGCGAGAGCCAATGTCTTGGCCATCTTCTCCGGTTCTCCCCTCATCGAACCGCTTGTGTCAATGCACATGAAAATCGGTCCTTTGTCTTCTTTAGGCTTCTTTGTATAACCGGAAGCTGAAGCGAATACCTGCAATCGTTTCTGAGAAAATCGATGATAAAAGATTTCTTCAGTTGACTTGTCTCCAAGCATAACCATTTCTGAAGGCATCACGCAATTTAGGTTGTTGCCCACTGTAACACCGGCAATGTCGCTTTTGCCGCCGTGAAGGAATTTGCCTTTAATTTCATCAGTTTCTGCACACCCGGACCGACCAATCATTTCTGCAAGTTGAACGATAGGCGGGTCTATATTTTTAAGAAAAATAGCTTCGGAAGTATGCTCAGGGGCCCTTCCCAGACATTGATTTGGATTTTGTTTCTGTTGTTCCGCATATTCCTTTACGTCCTCGGGGAGATGGTAGGTGTTTACACCATTATCGAAATCAGTACAATCTTTTATCGACGAGTTGTCTAATCCTTGATTACCGGTTTTATACTCCGATTGAATTTCGTCTACTTTTTGTTCCTCATTCTGACTTTCACTCTTATCATTCTCTTCTTGTTTAATCTTGTCAAGACGTTCCTTTTTTTCTTTTTCAGGGAGAAAGAATAAATGACTAGCAAACCATTCATTAAGAAAATCTTCCTTCAATCCTGTTAGAACATGCATATCGCTCCATTCATCGGGATACAGCCTTTCGATAAATTTACGTATTTGATATACTGAATACTTACGCCAAAAGAGATCAGAGTCAGTAACACTAAAAAAGCGTACATCAGACACAATATCTCGAATCAAACTATAGATTGGCAATTTCCCGGACTTCATTCGTGCCATTGCATCTAATATTCTATCAGACGCACGCAAGTTGATGGCAATAGCAACACCTCTGTCAAGATATTGAAGATGGGTCTTTTTCATCTGTGTCAACACTCGGATATTCGTTTGCGATATATGTTTATATGTTGTGCTACTGCTTGTTGAATTGGAGAATTTGTCAGAAAGATATTGTTATCCATATCATGACAGATACTTTTGGATAATGCTTCAAGTTTGTCACCAAACTCAATAAGGAATTTTTCTGATAACTGTCTATCGGCATTTGTGCGAAGGGGATAATTATAGCTGTTTATGCACACGAATCCTTCTTTTGTCACCTGAATAGAGAATTGACCTCGCTGCCTTACAGAGATTGTGCCATCAGTTTTTTCTACACCGAAATAAATCTGAGCTGATTGTCGCATCATCTTATAATCGGTGATTTTTAGTTTAAGGTGGCCACCATCACATAGAACAACATAATATTCGCCTTCAGAAATAAATAACCGCTTGTCGGCAGATTCTATGGTGGCGTGACGCTTATAACTTTTGAGCTCTTCAAGCATTCCACAGAAGAGGTGTTTCACAATCTCTTCCACCAGAATATATTCCACAACCTTAATTGTTTTCTCATCATTCCAAAGCATGTGTCTGAGCAAGAGAAGATCACTCAGATTAACAGTGTTTCGCCCATTGAGATAGGCTGAGACACGAATCACCCCAATTGATTTTTTCCACCGACGGTCGGAAATATAATATTTTGACGGATCTATCCCCCCTTCGTCCTTTTCTTGTTCATGTGACTCAGAAGCCTTTCTTGCCAATCGCTCACGCACAGTGCATATAACTTCGATTACATCAGCAGGTAAAGCTATTTCTCGACTCCCTTTCAATATTGCCACATATTCCTCTTCTGCAATGGGTTTTGTCACTGAGGGCGCCACCATATCTGTATTGCAGATTAGATTGACAAAAGATTGTCTGTTGCTGAGAGGCTCAACAACATACCGTATCAAAAATCGATCCCAAAGCGCTTCCAATCCTTCTCCCTCGGCTGGCAATTCGTTTGATGCGGAGATAATGCCTTTAATGGGGAGACGAAGTTCCCTATTGCCGTTAAGGAAAATCTTCTCATTAAGTACTGTAAGCAATGAATTTTGAATAGCAGGTCCCGCTTTCCATATTTCATCAAGGAAAACAATCTCCGCCTCCGGCAGATAGCCGGTAGTTACGCGCTCGTAAGAATCCTCATCTTTTAACTTGGATATGCTGACAGGCCCGAATATTTCATCAGGAGTGGAGAATCGCGACATCAGATACTCAAACACTGTAGCATCCTTGAAGGCTAATTTCAAACGCCGCGCCATCATAGACTTTCCCACGCCGGGCAAGCCAAGCAGAAATATACTCTCCCCGGACAATGCACTAAGCAGGCTTAGAGCAAGCACTTCCTCGCGCTCGTATGTGCCGACTTTCATCGCTGACAATAATGCCTTGATTCTCTCCCGCATAGTTTTACCATGCTTTTATTATTAGGACTCCCTTATAAATAAAAGATCCACTTCTAGAATGAATATGTATTCCATTTGCGCCATAGTATTCTATGGTTGGAGCACATAGATACAGATTGCCAAAGACCAACGGCGCTGTATGATCATCTACGTCCTCCGGGAGAACCGGAAATACAAAGGTTGCTTTGCGACTATCCGGGAGTTCATCTCCGGCAAATTCCTTGGCAATCTGTTCAAACCATGTCCGCCCCTTTCCCTTACGGTAAATCTTAAACGGAATCCCGTTCATATCTTCTCCCATCTCACCGTCTTCAACTTCCTCAAAGGGGATTATCTCTTTCGATTTAAGCGAGGAATTGCACATCCAGTCAATAACCGGAATCAGTGTATTTTTGATGACTTCATCTGTCATGCGATGACCGCCCTTGAAAGTGTGATAGATGGGATATTTACCCAGATACTCGTCCTTGCAGTTGACAACATTATCCTTGTCACCGAACAGACCAATTACATTCAATTCATCATCTTCATACGAATTCAATTCATCATCTTCATACAGATAAGTGAATTGGTCACTTTCCATCTTCTCAAAAGCCTCGCATAGTTCAGACGTGACTGAGAAATACTTTGTACCGTCAATTCTTTCTGTAAAGAAGGGAAGAGTTTTGCCTTCATTTTCACGCAGTAACTTTGAGACATGGAATGCCGGATTTACAAGTATTCGTCTAAAACCTTTCATTTGTTGTGCATACATTGCTCCCATAGAAGTGCCAATAATGATAGTTTCATTGGTATTGTAGATGCGCCTCAACGTCTCAAGCAACAAAAGTGCATCTTTAGGATCAATGGGAATGTCAGGGGTGATGATATTGTCATCCGGGAGCAACTCGCGTAAACGCTTAGCTGTGTTGGAGTTTCCACTGGAGGAAAGTCCGTGTAGATAAATGATGTTCATTTTTCTGGTTATTAAGTTGTTTTTCTTTCCACATGAGAGTTTTGAATCTGCGTTTATATCTTCGATAGGTTGAATTATCTTTCCCTTTTATCATCTCAAGGTAGTTTATTTTCCCGTCAATGACATTTAAAAGATTCTTGTTGATACCATGACAGAAGTCGCGGACAAATATCTGTTGGGCATTGGAATATCCGTATTTCGTCCAAAGGTGCAGTAAAGTGCGCAGCTGCTTGATATACTGTCGAGAGACATTAATTTTGTCGCTTACAGTCACGCCTGTTACTTCCATCCTTGCTCCGGGAGCATAAGTTTTGGTCTTTTTATCATTGACTTTAAGCCCGTATTTGTCTATAACCTTTAATATCCGTTCCTCCCAGAATTTACTCATTCTCCGTTGTTGCTTTCGATGGCTGAAAGTCATATCATCGGCATAACGTGAATAACGGCATTTCATACGCTGTGCTAGTCGTATCATCTCTTCATCCATACCCTTCAGAACAATGTTGGAGAGAATAGGTGAAGTTGGCGCACCTTGTGGCAGTACCTCTATGCCCTCCTCATTTGGCACAGTACATATTTTGCATATTATATTAATTACCTCTGATGAGGTAATTATATCGCCCAACTCTTTGTGTAAGGCTTTACGAATCATCAACTTGGTTATACTTGGAAAGAAATTTTCCAAATCGGTATTATAGATACACGTTTGCCCTATATGCAGTTCGGCATTGTCTTTTACACTTTTACCCACAACAAAACCTGTTGCCGCAGTTGACGGAGTGAATATTGATTGCAAGAATAGATTGATAGAAGACTGTAACGCTTTCAAAGGTTTGACAGGTGCGCTGATTTTGCGCATTCCTCCCGATTTCTTTGGTATGTCAAAGTCAATATAGCTTTTTGTCCTTACTTTTGCCGGAGTGAACTGTATAAGTCTTCGACCTGAAATTGGGTTTGCGAAGCCCCAATAGCCTAATATTGAAGCTATATTGTTGATTACATCAAGAAAGTCTTGAGGTGTCTCAATCTTTATGTATTTAAGTGATTCATCAATCAATTCTCGCATAAGTAGGCACTTATAGAAAGAGTAATTGAAAACATCAGCCTTACTTTCGATGCTGAGGTTGAAAACATCAGCCCGGTCGCGCCGGACGGCCGAGGCTTCGGCAATGTGCGCTGAGAGCGAGGGAGTGCACCCCCCATCACCGAAAGCGAAGCGAAGGTGATGTTCAGTGCACGACCGGAGCGAGCAGCGTGCAGGGCCGATGCCGAGTAACTAACATTGGAGGCGTCCACTACTACATGGACGAAGTCTGCCGGATACAGCAGACAGAGTGCAAAGGTCAGCTGATGTTTTCAATGTCCTCTTTCTTTGTTACGATGCAAAGTTAAAGATGACGTATGAAAAACTGTTTCATATATGAAAGCTAAATGCAGATTTTTTCATATTATTTATATAGGGTTGCCAATGCTGAAGATTTATCGCGCAGTGCATCTCTCAACCAAATAGGAGCAATAACTTCGATGTCATCGCCGTGACTCATGAGTTCTTGGATAAAATCAAAAGCCGGCGAGAGATAGTAACCGAAGGTTGTAAATCCATCGGCAACCTCTAATTCCTCTTGCGAATGATGCAGGGGTAATGACTTCATATACTTTGGAAACTCGCGATAGCATTTGAGAATTACCCTTGTAGGTTTGGAATAGGGATCTGAACAGATACCATAAAAATTAGAGAAAAACTCTTTTGCCGAGAAATCTTCAGGATATTCAAATGTATCTTCGCCAAGTTCGAGTTGAGTAATGCGATCTAATGCAAATATCAAACGCTTGTCACTGTCAGTCATCTGGCCTAACATATACCATCGTCTCTTGAATAGTTTCAGGCAGAGTGGCTCAAGGTATCGATCATTGTTGTTATGGGTATTGGAGTGATACGAAGTGTATTGAAACTTGATAATTCGATTCTCTCTCAGAGCTTTTGATATTAAGGGTAGCCATTCTCTGCCGCCGGGAATGGGTTCAAGTACAATTTTGTTGTTTATGCTTTTATTATCAAGAAGGAGCGTTTCTGTAGCCATACTATCTGATAGCCAGTTTAGAACTTCATTCTCTTCAATCTCATCTTTGTTTGCAATATAGTACTGGCTATTCTCACGCATAGACGTACATTCAATATTCACGCCAAGTTCAGTAAGAATAGCGACGCGGTGATTGTGAAAAGTGCGTTTGGATAATTCTGTACCTTTATAGTTGAGCGAAGAATTATCCCACTTCTCGCTGATTTCTTTGAATGTAATTTTCCCTGCATCAAGTATTGTATTGATTAGCCAGATGTATTTGCGTAAGGTCGAGTCAGCCATATTATTTGCGTTTATTGACGCAAAGTTAATCATAAGATGTGAAATTTACTTTCATACAGATTATTGAAACTGCATCTTAAATGCTTTTGCAATCCCATTATCTATCAAGAAACGGTTGCCCGAGCAGTCGCAGGCAATGGCGAAGATGGGCTTGTTAAACTACCGTGCAAAATCAACGGCGTGCATCGTGCGACGTTTTTTTTGATGCATCTGATCGACCATCAATGTTTTGCTTGCTCGTTACCTGAAAGGCGAGTAGCTGACGGAAAGGGATGCTTGCAGAATATCCCTTGAGCCATTCGTTCACAGAATTGAGCAAGCATTGCGTTGACAGTTGGCTTGACTGCCTAAAACAAGAGCTAAATGCGTTACTATTTCATTTTGCCAAAACGTATCTAATTGATATAAGCATATTTGTAGCGTTGGAAACAAGTCCCTCCATCTTCACTATGTACTGCTGAACTTCTTTGGTTTTAAGAAGACAAAAGGCAGTCTAACAAGTGAATTGCACCCCGAAAGTAAGGCAAAAAAAAGTACAACCACCTGCTATCGCAGACGGTTGTACGGAACAAGCTATCATTTATTTTAAATTTCGATGATAAGGAAATTTATTATTTTGAACGGGAGGTCTTGGAATGTTTGGCTTTCAACTCTTCGTAACGAACTATATCCTCAGAATTGAAGAGTCGTTTGCCGTTAATGGAGTTAACTGTATAGTTTACTACGTAGGTATAGGGTTGTTTTCCGTTAGTGTATTTGGCAATGATCTCAAATTCACCCTCCCCATTTTCAGATGCGTATGTCAGACGGAAAGAAGTATTGTCAATTCTTTCCAGTTGGTAGGGTTGCTGAATCTTATCATCATATACACTTTTAACCTCTTCAAGCCATCTGTAACCTTTATCATCATAAAATTTCGAACCACTCAATGCACCGAATAACTGGGCTGCACCTTTTCTGGCTGCCGCTTGTGCTTGTCTACTGTTTTTACCATATCTTGACTCTGCTCTCATCGAGTTTAAAACAGCGTTTGCCATCTGAGAAGAAGCTCTTTCTTGTGCCTGCTTTTCTTTTGGCGGCTCAAATCCCGTCTACATTGAATTCCATAGTTCCGGACTGAAATGCCAAGATGCTGACAAAGGGTTGGTTCTTCAATCTGTTAATGCAGCGAACATGAAAGTTCGTTGTGCCAAAGCAATCTTTAATGATACTTCTATATCTTTCGTCATAGAAATGTATTGTCATTCTGCAGAGGAATTCAGATACATTTTCTATAAATGTATGAAAGAACTCGAAAGTATTAAAACCGAAGTATCTGATTATTATAATATTGCGAATTCATCCGCTGGCACTGCAACTCCTTCCTCAGAGAAAATTTCTTCCACGACAAGCCTGATTAATAAGTTCTTCCCGGTATATGATATAATTATAGGGGAAACTACTCTGTCAGCATTAAGATCTCTTGGCTATAATATTAAAACCGATAAAGATGGTGATTCTCACGCTGATGTCCACGATTTAAACGTATGGGATTTTAATCATGATAAAATCATAGATTTCATTAGTATCAATTGTCATGAGGAAATGCCAGTAAAGTGGATAGATCTCGGTTTGTCTTGGGACAAAAGTTATAATCAAGTATTAGCCAGACTTAAAGAGCTTGGCTTTAAGGTGGAGGTTAAGGAAAGTCCCACAACTAAGACATATTCAGGCAGAAATACTCTATCTGCAAAAATACGTGCAACATCTTCCAATGGTCAGTTCGTAGTAGATGTTAGTTTTAACTATGGGAATCGTAATGGAGAGGGATATACCACGAATTCTCCCAACACCTTATATGACATGATTTTTAGAGCCCGGAAATAATGGAAGCCAACAACTTATTCAATAATAGATTTTTTTTAGAACGACTGCTCGGCAGGGGTAATTTCGCCGAGGTCTGGCTTGCAAAGGATACCAAGACTGATATTAAGGTAGCACTAAAAATATATGCACCGGGTACCGGCCTTGATGATGCAGGCCTTAATGTGTTTGCAAGAGAGTTTTCGCTTGTCGTAAACGCAAATCACATGAATCTACTTAAGCCCCTTTATTACGATTCTTTCGAGCGCAAACCGTTTCTTGTACTTCCATTCTGTGAAAAAGGGAGTATAATGAAAGATGTAGGAAAGATGTCAGAAAAAGATGCCTGGCGTTTATTACGGGATGTTGCAAGTGGCTTGACTTGGCTTCACAATATGAAGCCACCGGTAATACATCAGGATATAAAGCCAGATAATGTAATGATCAGTGAAAATGGAGATTTCATGATTACTGATTTCGGTGTAAGCACGCATCTTAAATCGACACTCCGTAAAAGCATGAGTGCTGCGTTTAGTTCCGCCGGCACAATTGCATATATGGCCCCTGAACGATTCAGTAAAGACAATACACCAATTATGGCTAATGACATTTATTCACTTGGAGCAACTGTCTTTGAAATGTTGACGGGAGACACCCCATTTGGAGATGATGGTGGTCTAATTCAAATGAAAGGAGCAGAGGTTCCTGAGTTGAAGGGGGAATATTCACCACAACTAAAGGAAGTGATTGCTCGTTGTTTACGAACCAATCCATGGGAACGCCCTACAGCTGAGCAATTAGAAAAATATGCTGAAGATGGCTTAAATGGAAGAAAGATTACTTTCATTGGAGATAAAACATTTTGGGACAAATACAAAGTGTGGATAATCATTGGAACACTTGTTGTACTTATCGCAGGTTTTACTTCGTTCTTTCATAATATAAAGCATCACGAAAAAGAACAGACGAATATTATTGCTTTGCAAACAAAGGCATACAATGATTCTATTCAGACTTTAATAAATATATCAATTATGGATGGGGACAGTCTTTTTAACGTAGGCAGTCTCCATGAAGAAGGATTTGAAGTAGCTTTGATAGAAGCGTATCGCTCATATAAGAAAGCAATGTCATACCAGTTCAGCGATGGTCAAAGCTATAAGGATAAAGCAAAAATAGAGGATAAAATAAAACAATTAGAATCTCAATTATTGGATGTTTACTCATCATTTAAAGAGAAATCTGCGATTTTTGCTGATGATGAAGAAATTTCGAATGAATTTGAGGATAGGGCAAAAGCAATTAGCAACGTTTTAGATGTGACTAAATTTAAAACTAATGATACAACCGATACAAATAATGAACAAGCAGAAAAAGAATTGGAAGATGACAATGAAATTTAGATTTATTGTTATTCTGTTGGCTTGCATGTGCGCTATTCCACTAATCGCTCAGACATCATGTGAAAAACTTTTCGCCAACGGCGTGAAGTGTCAACAGACCATGACCATAACATCTCAAAATAAGGCCATTACTTATTTTGAAAAAGCAAAGATATGCTATGACTCTAAATCTAAAAAAGATTTATGTGATCAACAAATTCGAGCATGCAGAAATATCATAGCGAAGCTTTCAAAAAAAGGCCAAACCTCTAAGCCAAACACTTCTGTGCCGAAAGAGGATATTGGCACACTGTCTGTTAAGCCGAAGGAGATAGATCAAAAAAAAGTTAAGGAAGAGGTTCAACTTTCGATAGACTGTACTTATCTCAAATTTAAAGGTAAAGGTGGAGAATTTAAGAAAGCGAGAATAAAATGCAATTATCCCGATTGGCAGATTACAGAGAAACCCAATTGGGTTAATTGTTCAAAAAATGACGGTGAAATCGTTGTTGAGTCCGTAAAGAATCCGAATAAAGAAGAACGATCGGGTTCAATCATAATAACTTGTGGTGATAAATCTGTTACATTAACCATAATACAAGAAAAGTTCAAAAAATTTGGAGTAATCTAATGAAGCAGCTCACAATAAAACACATCATTTAATCATTGTAACAATTAGAGCATCCAAGCAACAGTAAGTTATATGATTATTCTTCACTTTTATTAGTCATTAGTGTCTTAAGCGGAAACTCGTCGACTTTCAGTTCTCTCGGCAATCATCTTCTTGTTGGCGTTGATGATACCGGCTATCTGCTCAGTGTATTTGCAGACATCATTGGCAAAGGCTCTGCATTGGAGGATTGAAAAGTCGTTGAAGTAGATTTCAACGGTGGCGATTGTCTTGCCGTTCAGTAGTAGCGCAAAGGCTCTAATAAATGGGATTTGAGAGGACTTGCTCCAAATGCCGCTGACGGCATAGACATCCTAATCGAAGTGGTCGCTTGCGATAACAATGAATTAGCTGTTGCGCCTCTCGGAGTATTATCAGCGAGGAAATTGTAAATCTGGCTGTACTTTATAAAATGTCTAAATGTGTACTATTATTTATGACAATATGACCTCAATGATAAAGAAATATATCCTTCGGTGAGTAAACACATAGTTGGAACAGCCACTGAAAACTCGCACCGATAGGATTTTATGAGAAAATATCTCACGAAATGAACTCTATATGATTAATTTTTGTTATCTTTGCGGTGTTAAACTGGATAAGATATGTTAGTAAATTTCACATTCAAGAACTTTAGATCATTCAGAGATGAGATGACTCTGAGTATGGAGGCTGCTTCGATTCAGGAGTTGTCAGATGCGGTTGTGAAATCTTGTGGAGAGGACCTGCTCCCGGTTGCAGTCATGTATGGAGCCAATTCGAGTGGCAAGAGTAATGTGTTGAAAGCATTGAAAGCAATGCGTGATGTGCTGCTCAATTCTGTAAAGCTCAATCCAAAGGATAGGCTTGATGCAGAACCATTCTCTCTTGACCTGACATCATCGTCAGAACCGACTTCTTTTGAAATTCAGTTCACACTTAACGGTTCTAAATACCGTTATGGCTTCGATTATACCTCCGAGGTTATTATTGCCGAATGGCTATATGAGAAAAGACCCGGTGAACGAGAGTTTGAGTTGTTTCTTCGCAGTGGTGATGAATTCAAGATTTCCAAGACGCGTTTTTCCGAGGGAATCGGAAAGCAGGATGCTACACCTGCCAATCGGTTGTTCGTGTCGTTGGTTGCTCAACTCAATGGAAAGGTGTCGCAGTCCATTCTTGACTGGTTCTCAAACATTGAGTACATGTCGGGTATGGACGGGAAAGGTTATGCCGGAAAGACATTAGAGATGCTATTTCTTGATAAGGCTGGTGCTTCAGAAATCAAAAAGATTTTCTCCGAAACAAATTTAGGGTTCGATGAACTTGATATTGAATTGGTTGATTCCAATGCAATGAGGATGAAAGCGGAGAGTGTCCATAAACTTTATGATGCCAACGGAAATATGGTAGGTATCAGAAATTTTCCCATGGATAAGATGGAATCGGAAGGCACAAAGAAAATGATTGAGATTGCCGGACCGATTGTGGATGCAATTAGACTCGGTCAGATTCTTGTTGTAGATGAGCTTGATGCAAAACTCCACCCGTTCCTGACACGGAAGATTATCTCAATGTTCATGGATAAGGAGTTCAATAAGAACGGTGCCCAGTTGATTTTTGCAACTCATGACACAAATCTTCTCAATATTCAGTATCTGCGCCGTGATCAAATCTGGTTCACTGAAAAGGATAACACAGATTCCACTGAGCTATACTCTCTGGTAGAGTTTCGTGATGAAGCCGGCAATAAAGTGCGCAATGACCGTAACATTGAGAAAGACTATATCAATGGTCGCTACGGCGCAATACCTTTTATGAGTTGAGTATATGGGACAGCTTCCAAAATCAAAAATCGAACAGCTCAAAAGGGAGAAGCGCGAGGCAAAGGCCGCGAAGAAACGCAAGGTGGCGACGCGCGATAAGATTGTTCGATTCCTTGTGGTATGCGAGGGTGAGCGAACCGAACCTAACTATTTCAAGGAGCTTGTGAAAGACAAGTATTCCGAAGTGCGGGCAGAGGAGATTGTAGGTGAAGGTCGCTCAACATGTGCATTGGTAAAGAAGACAGCAGAGATTCGAGAGCGACTGGAGCATCAACGACAGTTGAAGTTCGACCGCGTATGGGTTGTTTTCGACAAGGACGATTTCAATGACTTCAATGAAGCTATAGGCCTTGCTGAGCGAAAAGGCTATGGAGCGGCATGGTCAAATGAAGCTTTTGAATTATGGTATCTTTTGCATTTCGTGTATCTCAATGCCGACATATCTCGGTCAGACTATATTTCTAAACTGGAGACAGAGATTAGAAGATTTGACGGATTTAAGGATTTCAGATACCGAAAGAATGACGAAGACTTCTATTCCTTGTTACAGAAGATCGGCAATGAGGAGTTGGCAAAAGCAAGAGCACAAAAACTCCGTGGATTCTTTGAGCATACACTCGACTATAAATCCCATAAGCCGTGTACCACAGTCGATATACTCGTTGAGGAATTAGAACACCCTGAAAATTTGTTGGGGACTCCTTGATCAGCATATTTAACACATGGGTATAAAAGAGTTAAAATGAACCTTCGGACTTGTGGAGTTGCGTTAATTTTAGTAACTTTGAATTATTGAAGTCAGAAGGTTTTGTCGGCATGAGATGGTGCCGGAGGAAGGAAGGAAATGAAAAGTAGAGTTGGAATTAGTATAGTTTGCGCGTTGGTAATTTTGGCAGCGGTTAATGCCGTGGGATCGGATCTGTCTGCCGTCGCTCCGGCAATTCAAAAGGCTGATACCGGAAGCGTTGAGCGCCTGTGTGTGGTATCTCCTGAGTTGCAGGATTCGATTTATGTGGATGTCTGGTTGCCGGATGGATTCGGAGAGGATCCTGCCCAACGCTATCCTGTTCTGTATATGCACGACGGGCAGAATCTCTATGATGCCAACACTACTTGGAACCGCCAGTCATGGGAGATGGATGTCACTGCCGGTCGGCTGATAAAGGATGGTGAAGTGCCACCGTTCATTATTGTTGGCATTCATAGCGATCCTGAAAAACGTGTTTCACAACTCATGCCGCAGCAAGCCGTGAAAGAAGCCGGACTTGATGAACTGATGGCAGAAGTCAAGTTGAAAGGGAAACCTGTGCTCGGAGATAAATATGCCGCTTTTGTTGTAGAAAATTTAAAGCCGCTTATCGACCGTACTTATCCTACCCTTGCAGATCGTGAGAATACCATGGTGATGGGATCGAGCATGGGAGGTTTGATGTCCCTCTATCTCATTTCCATGTATCCCGATATATTTGGGGGAGCTGCCTGTATGTCAACTCATTGGTATGGCTCACTTAATGCCGGTGATTCTTTCGGGAATGCAATGATTGACTTCGTGGATCGTCATCTCGCGGATCCTGAGACTCACCGTCTGTATTTCGATCATGGCACATCGACAATCGATGCCTATTATGGTCCCTGGGAGACAAAGGCACTTCTGAAGGCTCAGGAAAAAGGGTACGTCTATGGAAAGAACCTCGACAGTTATATCGACTTCGGAGCACCGCATGAAGAGAAAGCATGGGCATCCAGGGTGGCGCGTCCCTTACGCTTCCTCTTCAATAATACGTCACCCACAAACCGATAGATCTTCGGTTCTGAGAGTATCCTTATGTTGAAATGAACGACTCGCGGAATAAGTGATATTGTCAACAATCGGTGGCTATGGCGTTGGCTACTACTACTGCCTTTGAGATGTGGTCGCAGATATGGTCAGCGCCTACCATCCTGTCGATGCCGGCATGTTCGAGGGCTTCGCGCACATTTTCGCGCACTCCGGAAAGAACAATCTTGATCCCTTCACTGTGAGAGGATTCAATTAGCAATTGAAGATTGTGAATACCTGTGGAGTCAATAAAGGGTACTTTTCTCATTCTGATTATCCTGACTTTAGGGCTCTCCTGAAGTGAATGACGTACTATCTCATCGAATTTCGTGGCAGCACCGAAGAAGAAAGGACCGTCAATCTCATATACTGAAACACCCTTAGCCAGATTTAACACTTCATGTTTAGTCATGTCGGTTCCTGCCGCGGCATCCAATTGCTCCCCATACACCTTGACTGTCGTATTCTCCATCACA
This sequence comes from uncultured Sangeribacter sp., assembly GCA_964521885.1. Classification (GTDB taxonomy): domain Bacteria; phylum Bacteroidota; class Bacteroidia; order Bacteroidales; family Muribaculaceae; genus Lepagella. Next base: position 19,188 of record CAZFUF010000021.1, read on the forward strand.
CGACGCAAGAAAACCACTATCGCAAGGAGCAGTCCGATCTCGATGGCAATCGTCAGGTCGAAAATCACTGTCAGCAGGAAAGTGACTGCCAAAACCGAGATGTCCCCTTTAGGATTATTGAGCATACCCTTGATTGTGCGCCAGCCGCTCATATTATAGCTGACCATAATAAGGACTGCCGCAAGACAGGACATCGGGACAAGATTAATCAGCGGCATTGCGAAAATAAAGATTATCAGGAGCACCACCGAATGAATGATACCTGCCACCGGAGTGCGTCCGCCGTTGGTGATATTGGTCATAGTGCGGGCAATAGCACCGGTCACCGGTATTCCACCGAAAAATGGCACCGTGATATTGGCTATCCCCTGCCCTATCAATTCCGTGTTGCAATTGGTTCTTCCTCCGGTTCTACCGTCAGCCACCGTAGCGCTCAGCAAAGACTCTATAGCACCCAGCATTGCAATTGTGAAGGCTGAGGGAAGAAGAATATTGATCGTTTCGAGATCGAAACTGAAAGCCGGTGTCTTCGGCATAGCGGCGGTCAGGTTCCCGAAACGATCACCGATCGTAGTGATTCCTTCGACTCCACAAAAAGTTTTCAGTATCCAGACTGCAAGCGTGATGACTATTATCGCGGTCAACGCTCCCGGGAGTTTCCTTGAAATCTTAGGGGTAAAGATCACGACTAATAATGAAGCTGCCCCGATAGCAAGCGTAGGAAGATCTATAGTAGAGAAATTCCTTATATATACCCCCCATTTACCGATGAAATCCCCCGGCACCTTTTCATCTATCGACAAACCGAAGAAGTCAGGCATCTGTGTTGAGAAGATGGTAACCGCAATACCCGCGGTAAACCCGACCACGATCGGATAGGGGATAAACTTGATCACTGTTCCCAGTCTGAATAAACCCATTAGGACAAGTATCAGTCCGGCAAGAAGAGTAGCCATTGCCAGTCCACCGAGTCCGTAAAGCTGAACGATGTTATAGACAATAACGATAAATGCACCTGTAGGTCCACCGATCTGAACGCTGTTCCCGCCAAATACTGAAACTAAGAAACCACCGACAATTGCAGTAATGAGTCCCACCGACGGACTTACGCCACTCGCTATCGCAAATGCAATCGCCAAGGGAAGGGCAACGATGCCGACAACAATCCCGGCAATCAGATCCTGTCGGAATTTCTGAACATTGTAATTTTCACAAGCGCTAAGAAGCGCCGGATGGAAATCCGGTGTACGTAAAATTTTCATAATAATACCTGTAGATGATACCCGATGGTATCATTATGCCGGAATCTTCACCGGCAATAAAAACTTAAAAAACCTTAAAACCGGCTGCAAATTTAGTTAAAAAAAATTACATATGAGTGTAATGAGACAAATAAATTTATTACCTTTGCTACATAAGCCCCTCGCATAATGAATAAAAATAAGCCTTAATAAACGGTCATAATTGAATCTTATTAATCATGAGTAATCGCTACAGTCGGTTGGAAATAATTGAATCAATTGGTAAAAGAGGTGTTGCCAAATTGCGCGAAGGGAAGGTTTTTATTGTGGGATGCGGGGCACTCGGATCGATGTGTGCGATGTATTGCGCGGCTTCAGGAATCGGCACGATCGGTATAGCGGATTTCGACACCATCGACCTTTCCAATCTGCAGCGCCAGCTCTTTTTCAGTGAAGAGGCTGTCGGGAAATCCAAAGCCATCGAGTTGGAGTGTCGCATACGCGATTTAAATTCAGAAGTGAATATCACGACCTATCGGGAGATGATAACGGCAGATAAAGCCCGCGGGATATTCCCCGCCTACGATTTTATAATTGACGGCAGCGACAATCTTGCCACCAAGCAGATGACAGCCCGCATTTGCGAAAAGCTGGGAATGCCCTACTGCATCGGCGGCGTGGAAGCCTTTTCAGGGCAGGCGATGAGTTGGAAGCCCGGTTATGCCGGGTATTCGGCTCTCTTCGGTGAGGAGTCAGGCTGTAATGGTATTCTCCCCTGCTCCTTAAAGGGAGTTGTCGGTCCGGCGGCAGGGATAATAGCCTCCATTCAGGCTGCGGAGGCTATTAAATATCTCGCCAATGCCGGAGATATGCTTTTTGATAAATTGATCATATTCGATCTATCGATTCCAAAATTCGACACACTCAATATATTATAATGATGAAAAAAATCGCATCGAAGAAGTGAAGGGTGTATTTCACCATGGCATCTTTCTTATTAAATATGAGAGTCCTGTCCGGCAAACTGATGATAAGCTGTCCCGGGATTGCGAGCGGTTCTAAATATACCGTTAACAACAACGGCACCTCCACCACAGCAACAGCAACTTATACTGCAAAATAGCAATCGAAACGAGCGTTTTTCTCTAAAAGAGACCAAAATAATTTAAGAGAGTCAGGGTAAACAACGCCTTGACTCTCTTGCATTTTATAATTCAAAAACGGCAATCTGCAGAAATATAACACCCTTAATTATTTGAACTTTTTATACTTAAAGCGGGAAAAATCTATCACAACACCCTACATACTCCGACTGAAAAAATACAATTAAAAGATTAATAAAAAAATAGAAGTGTTAAAAATTTGGCAAAAGTGAAAGAAAATGATTAATTTTGCAAATTGATAATTACAAACACATAGCACGAGATCAAAGAAGACGTAACGCTATGAATAACAAAAATTTGCCTAAAACAGCAATTTTATTAACATATAACAACCTATAACTACAAAAACCAAATGAAAAAAATTTTACTTTTGCTAACTTGTCTATTGACGATAGGTATTTATGGCAATGCAGCTGAAACGACTATCGACTTTAGCAAAATTTCATTCACCAATAACAAGTATACCACTCCGGATGGGGTAATTACAGTTACTTTAGGAGGTTCAGGGAATGATAAAGCAACTATCAATAGTGGTGTTCTTCGCTTTTATGCAAGCAATGAAATGACTATTTCTGTAGCGAACGGATCCATTACAGAAATTAATATTACTACAAGCGGTTCATACGCATGGGGTAAATTAACAATTGATGGAAAAGTTGCGGATGGTGTAACTGCAAATTCATCTACAAAAGATTCCACTAATAAAAAATGGTCTTTTGAAGACGAGACACCTGAAATTACTTTGGTTAATCGTAATACTGCACAGGTTCGCATGGCTTCAATAAAAATTACATATGATGTTATAGAAAAGGCCGTTGCAGATGTATTGATAAGCACAGCTGAAATCTCAGGTGAGACATATGTATCACTCAGCTGTCCTACACCAGGGGCCACTATTTATTACGGTTTTGCTGAAAATGCCCAGACTAACGAATATTCATCACGTTTTAAAGTAACAGAAAAATGTACTGTTTATGCTCACGCAGAACTCAATGGTGTTTCAGGAAAAGTTTCTATAGAATCAATCACTCCGGCAATTCGCTATACTAATTTCAAAGAAGCGTTAGCAGCTGGCAACAACGATAAAATATGGATAATTGGAAATTTCACTGTTGCAGCTTCTATTGGTCAGAATCTTCTTTTAACTGATGGAGCTTCCTTCATGTTGCTCTATGGTACTAACAGTTACGCCGTAGGAGATAACATTTCAACTGTAAGGGGTACTGTAACACCTTACAATGATCTGTTTGAACTTCAAAATTTCACTTTGACTAAAGGAGGAACAGGGGCAGAATCAACCTTCAAATCCATTAACTCTCTAAATGACATCAACTACAATGATAATCTTTTTGAAGGTGTATCAATGAGTGGATGTACAATTAGCGGGAAAAATGGGAATAATGCTACAATTACCTTTAACGGTGAAACTGTTGCGCTCTATAACCGTTACGGAGTTACTTTTGAAAATGGAGAAAATTTTACCATTAAAGGAGTTGTATCACGTAATAATAATGTTCTTCAAATAGTACCCATCAAAATTGAGGGTGGTATTTATATGGAAACTGTTAAAAATCCAGAAATATCACCTAAACAAAGAGAACTCAAAGACGGAGACCTTATCTCGATTTCTTGTGCGACTGAAGGTGCTCGCATTTATTATACACTCGACAAAGAAGAACCTACAGAAGAATCTAATCTCTATTCAGGTCCATTTGAATTCGATGTTAAGGGCATTGGCGTTGGTACTATAAAAGTTCGTGCATTCCCGGCAGAAGGAGTAGATAATATGCTTCCTTCTGAAATTATTGAAAAGACCTACCGTCTCTTTGATCCTACCTGTAATGTACTTAATACAGAAGATCACGAGCATAAAGGAACAGAATACTCTAAGTCTCATACTTGCATTATAGATGATGTTGAATATGAAATGAATGCTTTGCATCATGCTGAATACTCATCAATTCAAGTAAATGGAAAATCCCAAACTATATATATAATTCAGACAAGCGAAAATGAAGGTTACGTCCTTGATCGCATTGATATTGACTATGATCTGGATCATATCTCCAAATCTACCACTATCGCTGAATTTGCAGTAGTAGGATCTAATGAACCTTTAACAGACACAAATTACTCAACTACAGGTGAAAAAATCGGTACAATTACTAAAGATGCTAATTCAGTAACATTTACAAACGATTACAAATACTTTGCAATTTACACAACAAAATCTTCAGGTGCTACATATCTAAATAATATTACAATTTACTATCGTCTTTTTGAAGAATCACAAGCACCTGAACTACCCGAAGATTTGGAGATTATTAGTGATGAGAATGGTCTGCTCATTGATGAGATACCAACCGCAAAGAATTGGACAGCAATGTTCTCTATCAATGATGGTACTGAATACAACTTTGTTGAAAATGAAGGTATGTATGAAGCTGCTTTGGAGGCCGCAACTACACACTCAATCAAAATTTGGTATGTAAACGATATTTCTGGGGTAAAGAGCAATATAAAAGAATACTTCCATCTGACAGCTCCTCAATTTAACTTCTTCAAGGATACCAATTCAGAAGAAAGCAAGATCTCTATCGACTTCGGTAAGATCGGTGAGGGTGTGAATGTATACTTCACTCTTGACGGTTCAGCTCCTCAGGTTCCCACTCAGGAGGCACAGCAACAGTCTAAGATGAGAAAAGTCGTTGCTCGCGCAGCTGCTGCCGATGGTGTTTATACTATCGATGGTGACGATGATCTCGAAGGGACTCACGTAATCACAAGTGATTCTCCGAAGGTAGACATCAAGAACCTCTCCGCTGATAAAGCAGTGACACTTAGCTCAGTAGCTCATGATCCTGCAAACAATCTTCAGAGTACTCCGACAGTATCCGATACTCCTATCACAACAGGTGTGCAGATTATTGTTAAGGATACTGAAGCTGAATACTTCACAATTGACGGTATGAAGGTCAACGGTAATCTCGCCAAGGGTATCTATCTGGTACGTAAGAATGGCAAGGTAACCAAAATGATGGTGAAATAATGAAATCCCCGGCTAAGCCGGAGATGATATAGAGCACTTACCTCTCACGTTGGCGAGCCAACGTGAGAGGTGTTTTTTTGTGGCTCTCATATCCCCAGTCTAAGGAAAATGGGTTGACCATTTTCCTTAGACTGGGGTTTCGCATGTTCATCGTCTCCGACGATGTGATTAGCTATCGGGTATCTATAGGTGATAAGAATCTTCTGCTCATAAAAGATTTGGTGGAAAAGGAGAGAATTTGTAATTTTGGAGAGTGTTAGAATAATCATTATTCAATTAAATATTTCGGGTATTATTTCTCATCACTTCTCTCCCGATAAAAACACTTATAATTGAATCCGTAATTGCATTGGTTATAACCACTTGTAACAGTCACTCGTAATTGTACCGGTAAAAACACTCATAATAGAATGTCAGACATCAAACCAAATAAGGATAACCGACCTCCACGCAAACCGGATTGGCTGAAGATTCAGCTTCCCCGCGGATTTAAGACAAGCCAGGTAGTCGGCTTGCTAAATGAACACGGATTGCACACTATCTGCTCGAGCGGAATGTGTCCTAACCGTGCGGAATGCTGGGGGAACGGAACAGCCACTTTCATGATAGGGGGTAATATCTGCACACGCAATTGCCGTTTCTGCAACGTGACTTCCGGTCACCCCTCTCCTCTTGACCCTCAGGAGATAACGGATATTGTCAAAAGCGTGAAGGAATTGAAGTTGAAGCATATCGTGATAACGAGCGTGGATCGTGATGACCTGCCGGATTTAGGAGCCGGACATTGGGTGGCATTGATACGCGCAATCAAAAGAGAATGTCCGGGAGTGACGATGGAAGTGCTTTTACCAGACTTTCAGGGAAGAAAGGATCTGATCGCAATGATCATCGACGAGAAGCCTGATGTAATCTCGCATAATATGGAGACAGTAAGGCGGCTGACCCCGTCTGTAAGAAGCCGCGCAACATACGATTGCTCCCTGAGCGTAATCAAGCAAATTGCAGAAAGCGGAATAAGGAGCAAGAGTGGAATTATGTTAGGGCTCGGAGAGTCACCGGAAGAGATTGAGGAAGTGATGGATGATCTGCGGAGTGTGGGATGCGAGGTGATGACAATCGGTCAGTATCTTCAGCCGACGCGCAGGCATTATCCCGTGAAAGATTATGTCACTCCCGAAAAATTTGCCGAATACGGACGGATCGGTAAAGAGAAGGGATTTAGACATATCGAGAGCGCACCGATGGTCAGATCGAGTTATCATGCCGAAAAACATGTTCATTGAATAATTCCTTCCTGATAAAATGAAGATAGACAGTCCATCGAATAAATTGGGAAAGATTCCCCCCTATCCAATCGAAAGGGGATGGATAAAAGGGTTTAGCTACCGATATATTCTGGAGCTTCAGCGACATGAGTTCAGCCGGAGGGTGGAACTATCAAGAACCGGCAGCAATGACCTTCCGGATCTGATTATTTCCGTGGAGCATATGCCGGTCTATACAATGGGTCGACACGCGGACCGCAATAATTTCCTAATTTCTCCGGAGATACTGAAAGCGAGCGGTGCTGACGTGGAAGAGATTGAGAGGGGGGGTGATGTCACTTTCCACGGACCCGGACAATTGGTGGTCTACCCTATCATCGATCTCCAGCGTTATCACCTCGGAGCCAAGAAATATGTGGAGTTACTCGAGAATGCAGTCATCGCGATATTGAGCCGTTATGGAATCAAGGGGGAGATAATGGATGGTGCTCCGGGGGTATGGATAAAAAAAGACACTCCGGAAGCTGCAAAAATATGCGCCATCGGAGTGACTTTAAAACGATTTATCAGTATGCACGGGTTTGCTCTTAACGTGAACACAGATCTGAGCTGGTTTAGCAAAATCAACCCGTGTGGATTTACAGACAAGGGTGTCACCTCTCTCTCCAGGGAATTGGGTCGGAAAATTGACTTGCAAGTTATCGGTGAAGAGCTCAGTGAGGAAATCAGCCGTAGATTAATCCTCAATAGCTAAGAAGACACCGTTGACATCAAAGATATATGTATCGGGATCGGGAATTGACAGATCTACCTCGTAAGCTTTCCCCTTTTTAAACTCAATTGACTCCACCTTGGTGTCGAGTCCCTCTTTCTTCAGACGATCATATGCCTTGCGGGGAAGGAAATCTTTAACGACCTCTACTGATAGAAGAGTATTGCCGGGAGCATCCACTTCGGTAAGTTTTCCGGCTCTGTCGAATTCAAGATCTATACCGTTATTAAGTTCAACTTCATATTTACCCTTTGCAAAATACTGTTCGCAGGATTTCACACCGACTCCCTTGAAATGACGATCTATAAATGATTTGGCTTCTTTAGGCAATTTGTCGTAATTTGTAGAACCTGCCACGGCAATTCCGGGACCTCCGTTGATACGTGGCACTTGCGCAAGCGCCGTAGTGCCCGCGGATAAAAACAGCGTAGAAGCTAATGTTAACAATAATTTTCTGACTTTCATAATTTAAATAATTTTGTGATTCACTGATATAACAATTTAATAGCAAGAAAAGATTACTGTTTGGTGTTTGCTATTATGAATTATGAATTGTGAATTGTGAATCAGACATTCGGAATTTGGATAGAGTGATAAATTTAAAAATTTATAATTTTTTGCGGGGAGTTGGACTTTTTTGGCTATCTTTGTGTTTATAAAGAGTGGGATAATTCCACACGGCTTTATCGGCTCTATTATCTCTCTCGTCAATAGAATCTTCCTATGGAGAATATTCTTCCTATTAGTATCCTATGTAGTATATAGTGTTTCTTCCACATTGGGAGGATAAATGAAATACTAAATAAATAACCCCTTTAACCTTAAAAATAACCCTTAACCTTAAAATATGATGAAACCATACGTTATGGGTGTCGATATAGGTGGCACCAACACAGTATTCGGTATCGTAGATGCACGTGGGCAAGTTATTGCCAGCGACTCTATCAAGACTCAGAAACATGCTAAGTTTGAAGACTATATCCAGGAGTTGCACGCCGGGATGATGCGTCTATTGGTTGCAAATGATGCAGTAGGAAAAATTCAAGGAATCGGCATCGGTGCGCCTAATGGTAATTATTACACGGGAAAGATTCAGAATCCGCCGAATCTCCCCTGGGGTCCTGACATTCCGTTGGCAGAGTCAGTAAGTAAGGCATTCGGTGGTATACCGGTGGCTGTCACCAACGACGCCAATGCAGCAGCGCTCGGAGAGATGACCTACGGTGCAGCCCGAGGAATGAAAGATTTTATCATGCTTACCCTTGGCACCGGGGTCGGGAGCGGTATCGTCATCAACGGTCAGCTGGTATATGGTCATGACGGTTTTGCCGGAGAGTTGGGTCATGTCATCGTGAAGAGAAATAACGGCCGCGTGTGTGGTTGCGGTCGCACCGGGTGTCTTGAAGCCTATTGCTCAGCCACAGGGGTAGCCCGCACAGCCCGCGAATTTTTGGAAATCCGCACTGATCCCTCCTCACTCCGCAGCATTCCTATAGAAGATATCACCTCCAAGGATGTGTATGACGCAGCGATGAACGGGGATAAATTGGCAAAAGATATTTTTGAATATACAGGTACTCTATTAGGGGAAGCAATTGCCGATATGATAACATTCTCCAGCCCTCAGGCCATAATCCTCTTCGGCGGATTGGCAAAGAGCGGTGATCTTCTGCTCAAACCGGTGCGCGAGACAGTGGAGAAATCAGTCCTCAATGTTTTCAAGGGAAAGACCAAGATTATCGTTTCCGAATTGAAGGAGAGCGACGCAGCCGTGCTCGGTGCATCAGCTCTTGGCTGGGAAGCAAAATATCACTACGAGACTCCCGGGAATCAACCTCTCGACGCAGTCGAAATAAACCCTGAAAGAGAACTCGAAGCATAAAAAAACCAGCATAAATCGAAGCAGCATCATTCAAAGAAGCTTATATCGATTTATGGTAAAAAAACTCCGGCGATGGCACCGGAGTTTTTTCTTTACGCCCATAATACCCATAAGAAACATAAATCACATAAGAAACATAAGACACATCACCCCCCATTGACTCCCTCCCACTCAATCCCTCCCCCAGAATCAAGTCAAAAAGAAAGCGAAGATTAAAAAAACGGGGATGCGAGTCAACCATCATTCAGTTCAATTGTTAAAATATTGTAATGATTCTAAAATCAAGCGGAAAATTATAAATTCAAAATATTACAATATGAACTTTAATAATTTCACTATCAAGTCGCAAGAGATCGTGCAGAAAGCGATTGAGCTGACCCGTCAGGAGGGCCAACAGCAAATCGATCCTGCTCATCTTCTGAAGGCAATTATCAGTGAGAGCGAGACAATTGTCAACTTCATATTTCAAAAGTTAGGTGCAAACCTCACCTCAGTGAAGAAGGCTCTCGATAATGAGATTGCAACCTTACCCAAAGTTACGGGAGGAGAAGTAGTGCTCGGCAGAGAAGCGAATGAGGCACTCCAGAAGGCTGTGGATTACTCCAAGTCGGAGGGTGATGAATATGTATCCGTGGAAGCTATGCTGATGGGTATCCTCAAGACCAAATGCAAAGCGTCTCAGATTCTTAAAGATGCCGGAGTCACGGAGAGCGGGTTGAAAGCCGCTATCCAGGAGCTTAGAAAAGGTAATACGGTTACAGGACAGAGTGCAGAGGAAAGTTATCAGGCACTTTCAAAGTATGCAATCAACCTTAATGACCGTGCCCGCAGCGGAAAGCTCGACCCCGTGATCGGTCGTGATGAAGAGATACGCCGCGTGCTCCAGATTCTTTCCCGCAGAACCAAGAACAACCCGATGCTTGTCGGTGAACCGGGAACCGGTAAGACAGCTATCGCAGAAGGTCTTGCTCACAGGATCGTACGCGGAGACGTGCCTGAGAATCTTAAATCGAAACAGATTTATTCCCTCGATATGGGAGCCCTTGTAGCCGGTGCCAAATATAAGGGTGAGTTCGAGGAGAGATTGAAAGCCATCGTAAATGAAGTAACACAAAGCGATGGAGAAATTATCCTCTTCATAGATGAAATTCATACTCTTGTAGGTGCAGGTAAGGGAGAAGGGGCAATGGATGCCGCCAATATCCTCAAGCCTGCATTAGCCCGCGGTGAGCTTCGCTCGATCGGAGCAACTACACTCGATGAGTATCAGAAATACTTTGAGAAAGACAAAGCGCTTGAACGCCGTTTCCAGAAAGTGATGGTGGATGAGCCGGATGAGCTGAGCGCTATATCGATTCTGCGCGGTCTGCGCGAAAGATATGAGAACCACCACAAAGTGCGTATCAAAGACGAAGCGATTGTGGCTGCCGTTCAGCTGAGCGTGCGCTATATCACAGACCGTTTCCTCCCTGACAAGGCTATTGACCTTATTGATGAAGCAGCATCAAAACTCCGTCTCGAGATGGACTCAATGCCTCAGGCTCTTGACGAAGCCGCGCGCAAAATCAAACAGCTTGAGATCGAGCGTGAAGCACTCAAACGAGAAGGGGATCAATATAAGATCAAGGAGATTGATGAAGATCTCGCCAATCTTCGCGACACTGAGAAATCGCTCAAGGCAAAATGGCAAGCTGAGAAAAATGAAATCAATAAGATTCAACAGAATAAGATTGATATCGAACAGCTCAACATCGAAGCCGAGCGTGCCGAGCGCGAAGGTGACTATGCAAAGGTGGCGGAGATCCGCTACAGTAAGATAAAACAGAAGGAAGACGAAAACAAGGAGATTCAGGCACGCCTCAAAGAGCTTCAAGGTGAAGGAGCGATGATAAAGGAGGAAGTGGACGCTGAAGACATCGCAGAAATAGTAAGCCGCTGGACGGGAATTCCCGTGAAGAAAATGGCTCAGAGCGAGAAGGAGAAACTACTTCACCTTGAAGAGGAACTCCACCGCCGCGTGGTCGGACAGGAGCAGGCGATTACTGCAGTCAGTGACGCAGTGCGTCGTTCACGTGCCGGTCTTAACGATCCGCGCCGTCCTATCGGCAGCTTCATCTTCTTAGGTACAACCGGTGTCGGAAAGACCGAACTTGCCAAGGCATTGGCGGAATATCTATTCGACGATGAGGATATGATGACCCGTATCGATATGTCTGAATATATGGAGAAACACTCCGTCAGCCGTCTTGTCGGAGCGCCTCCGGGATATGTAGGATATGAAGAGGGTGGACAACTCACCGAGGCTGTGAGACGCAAACCATATAGCGTTGTCCTCTTCGATGAAATCGAGAAAGCAAATCCTGATGTCTTCAACATCTTGCTTCAGGTGCTTGATGACGGTCGTCTGACAGATAACAAAGGGCGTTTCATCAACTTCAAGAACACCATAATCATTATGACCTCGAATATGGGAAGCGATATTATCCGACAGAACTTCCAGGGATTCAACGATAAGAAGGAAGATGAGAAGGAGGAGATTATCGCCAATACCAAGCAGGATGTAATGGACAGGTTGAAACAGATAATACGTCCGGAATTCCTCAACCGAATTGATGAAACGGTGATGTTCACACCGCTCGATAAGAAAGAGATTCAGGAGATTGTGGATATTCAGGTCAAGAGTGTACAGAAGATGCTTGCTGCCAATGGTATTACCCTTGAGATAACCAAGCCGGCACTTGAACTTCTGGCAGAAGACGGATATGATCCTGAATTCGGAGCAAGACCTGTGAAGAGAACAATTCAGAGGATGGTTCTCAACCAACTTTCGAAAGATATTCTCGCCCAGAAAGTCAACCGGGAGCATCCGATAGTGATCGACCGGGATGGCGACGAGCTGAAATTTATCAACCGCTAAGAGCCGTCTAATAACAATTTGAGATGGGTTTTAAATACATAAAGTCCGGCTTCTTTTTGGGAGCCGGACTTTTATTTCCTATCGACGGGCGATCTTTATCAGCCCGTTATTTTTATGAGACGGGCTCTTATCTCCGGATACTCCTTATCATCGCGCAAGAGAGATGTTGACAGAGATACCGTAGTTGGAGTTGGAGGTCGGGAAGGCGGCATTGCTCACTAGAGGAGTGTTGACCTGATGGTCAAAGAATGCGTTGAGAGTGATGCGTTTGCTCAAGACATAACTTGCCATAAAATTGATAGAGAAAGCCTGAGTGCCCTGAGTGGCCTGAGTGTAGGCAGTCTCTATCTTACGGATCAGGGATTGATTATTGCTGAAGGCGATATCAAGATTCAGACTCAGGTCGTTGCTCACACCACCCTGTCGGCTTCCTATCTTCAAGATCTTATTGAAGTTTACGATCTTATAGCCCGCGCCTACCGAGATCTGACGGCTCGTAGTTTCCACAATCTGACCGGCAGCTGTATTGAGATTGAGAGTTCTTGAGTCGCGATATTCCGCATTGAGGGTAATTTCATTGACGAAAGTCATGTTAACACCGATCAGAGGTGCGAACTTTTCAGTAATGGCGACAGAAGAGATATTGAACGGAGATGAAGGAATCGGATTCTGAGTCAGTTCATCTTGAGTAAAACCAAGGTTACCATCCACAGATATCCAGTTCAAATAACTCGAATAAGATCCGACGGAATATGTGCATTGATAAGCATGATTGATCGTGAATGCCTTAAAGACCTTCTTCATCGATCCCATCTGGAGGAAACCATCGTATGTGACACGCCAGTTGGGACGCATTGAAGAGAGACCCGGGAAGTGATCAAGTGTAATCTTCTTGGCATCCAATCCGCTATATGCGGCAATGAAGGCAGGAATCATTACATCAGGACTCGTACTGCTGACGGATCCGACCTGAGGGTTGAAATCAGCTCCACCAAGCGGATTCCCTTCAAGGAAACCACCGTGAGGATATCTGGTGCCGGCATATTGAGCCTGATAACGGGCGGCAACCACCGGCAGATTTTCAAGGAATCTGGTGAAAGCCGGAGAGCTATACCCATCCGAAGCCTTGGAGCCGCGCAATGCGGAAGAAAGAGCCCAATGTGTACGGGTATAGCTGCCGGAGCGAGTAGTAGGCATATCGGCAAACATAAACTGCACCTGACGGGCACGGTTGTCGGTAAGATTTGAAGTCAATACGATCTTCAGACCGCGGATAGGCTCCAGATTGAGTTCAAAGTTGAATTCCTGAGTCTCATTCCAGATTGCCGGGGATACCATCTCCGAAGAAGTCAGCAACCACTTTCTGTCGAGAGCCTTATCCACATAGGTCTCATCATAGAAACCGAAAGCAAAATCAAGACCGGGAGCCATGGGTCCATATTTTGTGGATTGTCCGAAAATGTCACCGATATTGGGAGCGAACTGCGGCAAATTCAGCGAATGGCTCGATCTCCAACGGAATGACAGACTCCGCGGCATCATGAGGAAGCGCAGTGTATGCTGAGCGATTTCGGAGAACGCATTAGGACGATCCTCCTTCAAATCCTCGCGCACCGTCAGCTTTATATTCTGCTTACCCTTTGTCAGAATCTCGATACTGTTCTCATCAACAATTTTCGTTTCCAACGGGAACGGCTTATTATTGACCACAGCCGATACCTTCACCTTCTTCGTCTTAAGATTGTGGGTAACAAGAGTGGATGAATCCGGAGAAAGAGTAATAGCCCTATCGAACTTCTTGGCTTTCGGTTTCTCATTTTTCTTACTATCGTTACCTTTCCGATTAGGTGTATTCCTATTGGCTACCCGACTTGATGTGGTGCGGGAACCGGATGAGGAGAAACGTTTGTTGATATCGGCAAGATATTTAGACTTATTGAAAAGAGTTTCAAAATTAAGGCGGGCATCAGCATTCCAGGTGGTCTGATTCTGAATTGAGTTACCCATATAGAGCTCTTCCACAGTGACACCCCTATCCCAACGGTAAGTGGCATTGTAAGAAACAGATCCAGTGAGATAATCAAGGAAAGGTATCTTATTGAAGGGTGCTTTATAGCTTCCCGTGAATGTCTGGTTATAGCTCCATGGAGTACCGAAATGACGAATCGAATTGAGGACGGTGTCACGCCAATCCCGATATTTATCCGGGAACAACTTACGGTTTACAGCACCGACAGTCTCCTCAATGCGCGCGGATGTATTGCTTGAGAAAGAGAGTTGGAGAGACTGAATCAGATTCCACGTCAGAGAGAACTGACGATCCCATGTGAAATTCTTGCTCACCTGAACAGGGAGCCTGAAATCCACATCCACCTCACTGCGGGTCTGCTGCTCATAGTAATAGCGATTCATACCCGTGTAGAAAGTTAGATTATTGAATAGCCAATTGATCTCCCAATCGCGGAGGAATTTTGCACCCTTCCCCTTCCCTTTCACAAAGCTAAATGGTTTCCAAGCTTTAATGAAGGGGGTATAAGAGTATTGGAAAGAGCCCCGATATTCATCGGTATTCTCATATTCTGTGGTCGGATCAAGATTCCTCTGCTTATTGAAAGAGAACGCAAGAGTGAAGTTGGCGGGATCCCAAGGCATAGGATTCTTCGAAGTTACATTGAATCTCAGATTGGAGATAGAGAAACTTTCAGTGGTCTTGCTTGTGACGGAATAATTCTTGATTGAATCCTTCTCATGCTTTGTGGTGGCGGCATCAAGAGCATCCTTCAAGAGGATATCCTGATCAAGAGGATTATATTTGGGAGTAGTTTTTTCGTTTGAGCGGGAATAATAGATCGGAGCCGAGAGCTTCGCCTTCTCCGGAATTATCTTGCCCAAATCACCCTGTACGGCTACATTATATTGCTCGTAATCCTCCATGCGGCGCGCTGAAAGGGTCTGGTCAACCCCTCCGAAACCGGCTGTTTCCTTATGATAAGCCACATTGACCATCGCGACATCGCTCAACGAAAGATTCGCGTTAGCCTTCAAAGCCCAGCCACCGGACTGATTGAAGTCTGTAACTTTCATTTCATTGACCCAGACGGTGCCGTTCTTGACGGAATTTGATTTATTACGGACACCTATGAGCATGACACGGACATCACTGAGCGTTGGATTGCCCAGCACAGAGACAGTGTTATGATCATTCGAAGGATCACGACGTGAGAAAACTCTCGTATAAGCCGCTTCCCCTGTGGCTTGACTCATCTGGCGGTTACGCTCGGTTTTCAAATCGGTGAAAGACTCAAACGGGACATCCAGATAATTCGAGATAGGCCAGACGATATTACGATCATGAGAATCGAAATTGTTATAATTACCCGGAGGTGTCAGCTCGAGGGGGATCTCATATTCGTAATAGTTATTCTTCACATCAGTGCCGAGACGCACGAAGAGAGCGAGGTCACCGTTTTTGAGGTTGGTGGCGTCGTCGACAAAAGACTCAGCGTGTATCCACATCTGCATCCTTCGATAGATACGGAGGTCGAGCTGAGTATTTTTATATATGCCACGGGCATCGCCCGGCTGAATACCGGTGAGCTTAAGGGAAAGAGACTGCTCGTTGAGCTGAGTTGCCTGAGACTGACCGGGGTCTTGGACACGGGTCACACCGGGAGGAAGAACATAATTGACAGGGGTACGACCTGAGTTTTCCTCAATATTTACAACCGACATATCGATCTCACCCTCCGCGGGAGAATCATTGCGGCTATTGAGATTAAACTGATAATCACGCCATTCACCACGCACAAGCTCAAGAGTGGCGAAACGCAAGTGGGTGACCTCCTTGAATCCGGTCATAAACATTCGGGCAAAACGGATTGTGGAGAAATCCTTGATTCCACCAACCACTTTATCCGGCTGATTCAAAGGTATCTTAAACTGATACCAGACCACTTCCGCCGACCCTTCGCGCGTCTTGACGCGGCTGACTTGCTTGTCGGATATATAATTCTTTCCGACCTCGAGATCTTCAGGACGAATACTTACCTTATACTGGAAATAGCGCTCATATTCATTGAGAGTGTTATCCTGATTGATATCCTCCACATCCGGGACAGTTCGTGATGACTGATACTGTGGATTATCACTCTCATCAGGAGACAGGGAGTTACCCTCGACCCCGTTATAATGTTTGTAACGTTCGAGAATGGACGTGCGGTGATCATCATACCAGTTACTGCGATAGAAATGATAATTATCACCGGCGGGATCGGAGAAAGGTGAGAACGGACTTTCCTGCATCTCGGAAATAGTGGCTCCATCAAGACGTCCGCGCAACTTGTCGAGATAATCCTTATAAGAAGAGAAATTAAACTCATCATCATTAGGAAGACCGTCGAGACCGACATCTTGCGTTTTACGGGCGTTATTGGCATTCTCAAAAGCATAGGTCAACGAATTCTGACGCGACACACGCCCCCAGTTCGTTTCAGTCATGAATTGATTGTTGCCATCGATGGGAATACCGTTCTCATAACTCTTCATACCATCCTTGAGGACATCCTCACTGATTTCCCCGAAATTAAAATAGAGGTCACCACCCTCAGTGTTGGAATTCTCGGGATCGAGGAATGGATCAAGCATCCAGAACTGGATATACTCGACATTTGAATTCTCAAAGTTTGAATTATCCATCTTCCTCATGATGCCACCCCATCTCTTCTCCGGATTGAGCAAAGAGCCGTCGGGAGCGATATTATCGGCATCAAGATTGTACGGGCCCCTCTCCTTCGGATAGAATGAGAGGTTAAGAGTCTGGATATAATTTGCTTCACCGTAAGCTAAATCACGGTTGGGGAAAATTTCATTGACTGTAATCTCGCGCACGTATGGGTTTGAGAGTTGCTTAAGGTCATTTTTCAGATAACCGGGAAGCATTGAAGAATTCTTCTGGGTGAAGATACGGTCAATATAATTCCAGGCGAGGAGCGCACGATTTTTACCGTAATCCACATTATTGGAGAGGGCTGCCTCAGGGAACAAAGCATCCGCCCCGGAATCGTAAGGTGTCGAAGCGAGGAACCATGAATACGGGGAGCGGAGATCGACAGCAGTCTGCGTCGTCTCAAAATCATCTATGTAGCTTGATCCTTTGTTGGTACCGGTCTTTTGCTTGTGCGGAACCAATTGAGCGAACTCAGCGCTTAAAGTGAGAGAAGATGGAGCTGTGGCATTAATGGTCGGCACCTTGTTGAGCATATTGGTAAGCCACATAAACTCCTTATTGTATGCGAGGTTGAGACCCCACATGGTATTATTGATGATTTCATCACCGATATTGACTTTCTCCGTCAACGCCTTTTCCGAGAAATGAAGCAGGGTCGCACCGAGCGTGAAGTTCTTGTTGAATCTATATTGGGCATCAAGTCCGAGGAGTGTCTTGCGTTGCATTGAGAACATGGACTGATTTTCGAGCGTCACGCTTACGTTTGTGCCCGAATCGATGATACTCTGGTTAGTAATAGTGACTATACCCATTGAATAATCCACAGTGTAATCACTATTTTCAGTGAGAACGACACCACCGGCGGTCACTACTACCGAACCGCGCGGCACATTCATCGCATTCAAACGAATCTGCGCACCATTGGACGCCTGATATTCACCGACAAGTGAAAATTTGTTTTTGTCGGCAAACTGACGTGCGACAACAAGCGTCGAATCGTACAGCTCTTTATAAACGTATGGAGCCGCCAGATCGGGATTTCCTATCCTTCTCTCCAAGTTGGCACCAAAAGGTTCGGCAACAGGGAAGATTATTTTTCCCTGCTGTGACTGCACCGTGTACCCCTCGACATAATCGAAGAAACCATCCGAATTAGATTCATTATTTGAATCCAGACGGTCAACATTCATCACCTGAAGCAATGGCACATTCGATATCGCTCCGACCGGTATGTAATTGATTTCAACACCGGTCGTATCGCTCAGATATTTGATATTGAGCTTAAAATTCTTTTTCTGAAGCTGATAAGCACCAAGGGAATAGACATTCTTCATCATCAGCTTCCACATCGGGAGGGCTGGACTGACGGTGGTACCCCTAAGCATCTTGAGGTAAAGACAATCGGAAGTGTTGGTGACATCACCTGAAAATTCGCCGACTTGATAGACTTTACCATTATAAGTATATTCATACGCCACACCCAACACCTCATCAGTATTGAGAGCGGATTTGAGCGATATATATCCTAAATCGGAATTAAGGGAATATTCTGAAGACTTAAGCAATCGCGCACTCTCCACTTTTTCAAAATCGCGACCACCGGTTATTCCGTAGGCAGCGAGAGGAGAGAGAGCCTGAGTGACATTATTGATATTCCTCGCGTCCGGATACTCCGTTTTGATTACAGAAAGGAGATTGTTGCTTTGGTTGGAAGGGTTATTGTAAGAAAAATCAGGCACCCAATAGTCATTGGCAAGGCGTGTATTCTCACCAAGATCCATAAACCCGATAAAATTTCGGGCTTCATTGAAATTACTGCTCTTATTGGTCACCCATACTTCTATACGGGTAATCTTGATACCTGAAGAGACGTGTGGTAGTTTGGATGCAAACTTATCGTAATTGTCATAAAAATATTGAGCGAGGAAAAAATGGCGGTTAGCATCGTAATTGTCAGCCTTGATCGAGAACTTCTGAGTCTGGACACCACCCTGGGTATTGACGGTCTGCGACTCACTGTTCTGCTGACTGACAAGACCTGTCAGGGTGAGTTTTCCGAACTGCAATTTGGTCTTGACACCGAAAAGGGCCGTACCACCGCGGATAAGAGAGCTTCCGGTGGTCATGGAGACATTACCAGCCTCGATATTCTTGATAATCTCATCCTCCTTACCCTCATAGTTGAGTTTAAGATTCTTGGAATCGAAATCAAAAGTCGCATCGGTGTTATAAGTCATGTTGAATTTTAACTTATCACCGACAGAAGCGGCTATCGTGGCCTGAATTTTCTGATCGAAATCAAAATATGTCTTTCTTCTTGATTTCAATGAAAGAGCAGGATTGTCGGTCTTATTGCTCTTTATACCCATAGACAGCTGGATCGACCCTTGGGTTGTCAGACGTACTCCTCCGGGACCAAAGATTTTTTCCAATGGTCCGAGGGAGAAATTCATATCGAATATATTGAAAGGCTGTTTCTCCTTATTCTCAAAATTCTCCGCATTTTTCGACTTGAAATAGTTGAACATATCCTGACGTGTGACCATTGCATTATAATCATCAGCCGTCATGGAATATGGAGTGACTATATCTTTATCTCCGAGTTTGGTATGAAAAAAATACATACCGGATTCCGGATCAAATATCGCCTCAGTCTTGATATTGGAAGGGGTGCGGAGGTCAGCGGCATATTCACGTCCGACATAATCTTCAAGCCCACGGGGAAGCGTCGGGCTTACATCCGACGGGATAACGACGGAATCCGGGATATGCGTGCCCTCAATATATTGTGTGGGGGGAGGAGGGGGAGGAAGTTCCGATTTACGGTATTGAGCTGAAGACACAACAGTTGCCACCACCACTAATAGCGGCAGCAGCAGAAAGGTCAGTCGAAAAAAACGTCTATGTAAACGCATCAGCATTAACAATAATACAATCGAACTATCTTATAACCACCAAAAGGAAGGAGGGCAGAAAAGTCATCGGCATTAAACTGATGCGCAGTAACTTAAAGCATTGAGAGCGCAAGCTTAATAGCCTTTTCCGTGGAGGCGGAAGGCTCTGAAGCGTAAACTTTCTTCAAGACTTTCTGACTCGCAGCGGACGTGAATCCGAGCATTATCAATGCTGAAAGAGCATCTTCGTAGCTCTCCGCAGAGACCGGCTCACTTGAAATTAACGTTGAGTCAGTCACTTTTATTTTATCTTTGAGGTCAACTAAGATTCTCTGTGCTGTTTTTCCTCCGATTCCTTTGACTGACTTCAGGGCAGCTTCTGAACCGGAACAGATGGCAGACTCAAGAGCACTCACTGTCAGGGATGACAAAATCAGGCGCGCGGTATTAGGACCGACACCGCTGACTCCGATAAGCAACCGGAATAATTCACGAGCCCTGCGCGACAGGAAACCGAACAAAACATGAGCATCCTCCCGTATGGATTCATGGATATAGAGTTTCGCCTCCCTCTTCCCCTGCAATTCGGAATAATCGATAAGAGATATATTGACTTCATAACCTACACCATGACAGTCTATCACGACTGCGGTAGGAGTCAGATCGTCTACAAGGCCTGATAAAAATTCAATCATAGCTTCTCAATTTTTCACAAAGTTAATAACAAAACGGAGATAACCGAGATTTTTTCGTTATTTTTGCAATCATGAATCAGACCTATCACTCAGCCTTATTGGACTCGGCTGTGGCAGAATTGTCGAAACTACCGGGAATAGGGAGAAAAACGGCACTACGGCTTGCGTTACACCTTCTGCGTCAGGAACCGGAAGTAGCCATCAATCTCGGAGAAGCTGTCATCAACATGCGCCGCAATATAAATTATTGCAAAAAATGTCATAATATAAGTGAAGAGCCGGTTTGCCCGATTTGCAGCGACCGCAAACGTGACCAATCCGTGGTCTGCGTTGTCGAGAATATCAAGGATGTGATCACTGTGGAGGCAACACGACAGCACAGGGGGGTATATCATGTATTGGGAGGGGTTATCGCACCTCTCGATGGTATCAGTCCATCGGATCTTGAGATAGAGTCTCTCGTGAAGCGTGTGGAAGAGGAACAGATCGAAGAAGTGATTTTAGCACTCAGTCCGACAATGGAGGGAGATACAACCAATTATTATATATTCCGGAAACTTGAGCATCTTCCGGTAAGGATTACAATGCTTGCACGCGGAGTAAGCATAGGGAACGAACTGGAATATACCGACGAGCTGACACTCGGACGTTCTATCCAGAACCGCGTGCCTTTCTCGGACACAATCAACCCTCAATGAGATGGATAATTATTCGGAAGATATAAATATAAAACTGCGCGGTATCGAACCGGAAGACATCAATCTGATGTTTTCCCTTGACAATAATACCTCCGATTGGATAGACGGAAGCATGATAGCTCCGGTTACCAGACATCAGCTCACAGACTATGTGATGAGTTATGATTCCGATCCATTTGCAGCCAGACAGTTGAGATTAGTTGCTGTCAGACCCGAAGATGACTCCCCTGTCGGACTTGCAGACATCATGGAGATAAATCCGGCAAACCGCACTGCAAAAATCGGGATTGCAGTCATACCTGAATTGCGCAATTCCGGCTATGGAACAGGAATAATAAAATCATGCACAAAATATTGCAGGGATATATTAGGACTAGAAGCGGTGATAGCAGAAATCTCGAGTGAAAATGTTGCCTCCATCAAATGCTTTAATAAGGCAGGATATACTGAATGCGGTCGGGTTAAAGACTGGATAAGAACCGGCGTAGGGCGTGCGGATATGGTCATTCTTGAATTTCAGGGCTAATCCCTAAAATTTTTAGAGAGGATATCTTAGATAGTAACAAAATCCTCCCCGCGGTAGGCTAAACCGTAAATTATTGCTATATTTGCATCATAAAAAGTAAACAGACAAGAGAACCCAATAACCCGACCTCCTCAAAAAGAAGTCAAACTATTAAGGATGAAAGTTTTAAAATTTGGCGGGACCTCTGTGGGGACATCATCAAGTCTCATGAATGTAAAGAAGATTGCGGAAAATATCAATGAACCCGCAATCATCGTTGTGTCTGCCCTCGGGGGTTTGACCGATAAACTTATATCCACCGCACACAAAGCAGCCCAAGGAGACAACTCATTTCATGATGAGATGAATTCTATTGCTGAAAGACATTATAATATTATAAATGAGGTAATTCCTTCAAAGAAACAGAATCAGGTTAAAGATCGGATCACTCCCCTTCTTGAGGAACTTTCCAGACTGTATGACGGACTCAGCCTTATCAGAGATCTTCCGGAAAAAACTCTGGATGTAGTTGTCAGCTTCGGAGAGCGGATGTCGTCAATAATCGTTGCCAACATGATCGAAGGTGCCGAATGGCACAATTCTCCGGAGTTTATTAAAACAGAAAAATGGTTTAACAAGAATATCGCTGACACAGCGTTAACCAACAGGCTTATAATAGAAGAATTCCGAGATTCAATCATCGGGAAAAGTCTAAGTGTCACAGGAGGATTTATTTCCACTGACCGCGACTCAGGAGAGATAACCAATCTGGGACGTGGAGGAAGCGATTACACCGCTGCATTGATTGCTGCTGCCCTGAATGCTGATTCACTTGAGATATGGACGGACGTGGATGGTTTTATGACAGCTGATCCGAGGATTATAAAGGATGCTACCGTTGTGTCGCACCTGACATTCATAGAAAGCATGGAACTTTGCACATACGGAGCAAAGGTGATTTATCCTCCCACGATCTATCCCGTTTTCCATAAAAACATACCGATAAAAATTCTCAATACCTTTAATCCGGAGGCACCGGGAACATTAATAACGGATAAAATTCAGGAAGGAGACCGACCGGTGAAAGGTATTTCTTCGATAAAGAATACCGTTCTGGTGATGTTGTGCGGGGAACTGACAGCAAATGTGGCTGAGATAAATTCACGCACATATAATTGTCTTGCACGTAACGGGATAAGCGTTCACCTTGTTTCCCCGCCGGCAAGAGAAGGGAGTTTCGCCCTCTCGGTAAGCAAAGCTGATTCGACACGCACCATAAACGCTCTCCAATCGGAATTTGCGCCTGAACTATCGGGGGGAGAGCTGGAGAGTGTCGCACTGATTGAGAATCTTGCAACACTTGCCGTTGTCGGAGAAAACCTAATCAGACAGTCCGGACTTGGCTCACGAATAATAAATACCCTTCTGAGAAACGGAATAGAAGTGCTTGCTTCCTCGGATGGGGTTTCAGCCACAACATCAACATTTGTGGTTGCACTCGAAGAGGCCGACAGGGCACTCAACCTCGTTCATTCATTAATTTTCTAAAAGGATTTTCTTTCCTCATACATTAAGAAAAAGATATTAAAGATGTCTATGGAGATAAAGAATGCAAAGTATTTGATAAGTAACAGTGACGTTACCAAATGTCCGGCCACTGACGCACCGGAATATGCTTTTATCGGTCGTTCAAATGTCGGCAAGTCATCTTTGATCAATATGCTGTGCAATAACCGTAACCTTGCCAAGACCTCGCAAAAACCGGGGAAAACACTACTTATCAATCATTTCAGCATAAATAACGGAGAATGGTATATCGTTGACCTCCCGGGGTATGGGTACGCGGCCCGAGGGAAAGACCAGCGTAATGAGTTTTCGAAAATCATCACAAACTATATACTCCATCGCCAACAGATGACTCTTCTGTTCGTGCTTATCGATATTCGCCATGAGCCTCAAAAAATTGATATGGAATTCTTGAATTGGCTTGGAGAAAATGGTGTGCCTTTTGCAATCGTCTTCACTAAAGCAGACAAACTCAGCAAAACCGCCGCAACAAGAAATGTGGAGGATTATAAGAAGAGATTGCTGGAACATTGGGAGGAGCTTCCCCCCATCTTCGTCACATCATCTGAAAGCAAGTCAGGGCGCGATGAACTTCTGGATTATATAGACTCTATCAATGAATCCCTCAAAATCGACCATGAAAATTAAAGAACTCATAACCGGAGGAAATCGACTGTCGGAGATAATCCGCTTCGGGATGGTTGGTGGAATCGCTACAGTGCTCCAATATGGCTTTTATGTCATATTTGTGCACGCGGTCGGAGTGAAAGCAGTTCCTTCGACATTGATCAGCTACGCTTTGAGCTTTATAGTGAACTATGTTCTATCCACATATTTTACATTTCATAAGAAACCGAATGCCCGTAATGGTCTCGGTTTTACACTGAGCCATCTGATCAATATGGGGTTGCAAACCGGATTCGTGGCAATTTTCCAACAGATTGTAGGGAAAACACTTGCTCTTCTCCCCGCACTTGCCATCTGCATCCCGCTCAATTATCTTATGGTGCGTTTTGCCTTTACAAGCAAAATTTTCCAAGGAGATGAGAAAAAGGTGATGGATGAAATGACTGAGGAAGTGGAAGACATAGTAAAAGAGAAAGAAATAATCTGATACATATGAAAAAGATAGCATTTGCTTGCGATCATGCAGCTTTTGACCTTAAGGTGGCAATAATGAAATATGTTGCCGGACTTGGCTATGAAGTGGAAGACTTCGGCACATACAGCGCCGACTCATGTGATTATGCTGATTATGCACACCCCGCCGCATTGGCTGTGGAAGAAGGGAAATGTGATTTCGGGATAGCTATGTGTGGCTCGGGAAACGGAATTCAGATGACATTAAATAAACATCAGGGTATCCGCGCAGCATTATGTTGGATTCCTGAAATCGCCAGTTTAGCAAGAGCACACAATGATGCAAATTTCCTTGTGATGCCAGGCAGATATGTCACAGTGGAAGAAGGGATAGCCATTACAAACGCATTTCTTGACACTGATTTTCAAGGTGGGCGCCATCTTCGGAGAATCAATAAGATACCTGTCAACCATAGGGACTCTGAAAACTAACACTTTTCTTACGGATAATGGAGATATATTTGAAAGATCTTGAGTTTCATGCTCATCATGGTGTTTTCGAGCAAGAACAAGCCATAGGAAACAAATATCTTGTTAACCTGACTGTCAATATCACCTCCAATCAGGAGATGAGGGATGATAATCTTTCAGCAACCGTCTCCTATGCCGATCTATATGATATTATCAAAAAATGGGTGAACATTCCCCACAAGCTTTTGGAATCGCTCGCTATTGACATTTCATGCGAAATAAAGATGAGATTCCCGAACATCGAGTCCGGGTGGATAAGCATAGAAAAATCAAGACCTCCTATTTCAGGGATGATTGGAAGTGCGGGAGTAAAATATTTTTTTTAAAAATATCGTCAGAAAATTTGCATGAGTCAAAAAAAGTGAGTACCTTTGCACTCGCAAATCGGAAACGAAGAGCATGGTTCGTTAGCTCAACTGAATAGAGCATCTGACTACGGATCAGAAG
>CAZFUF010000022.1:0-44500 GCA_964521885.1 uncultured Sangeribacter sp.
CAGTACCGAGAAGACCGACGAGAGTACCGAGAGTAGTAAGAGTAGCGACGATCGGGAGGTTCTGAGAAAGAGCGGGCATTTCGAGAGCAGTAGCTTCTTCAACTTCGTTGCGGAGAGTAGTAAGTTTCTGCTCTTTGCTAAGTTGAGTATTGGCGTCCATCTCTTTATATTTAACGAGAGTGTTGTAGACAACAGATGCTACAGAGCCTTTCTGCTGACGGCAACGTTGCATAGCAGCGTCAATCTTATTAGCAGCAAGGTCAGCTTTGATGTCAGCAACAAACTTAGTTGTATTGCCTTTACCTGCGGCTGAGCTGATAGCGATCCAACGTTCGATTGAGAGAACAATAACAGTAAGAAGAAGAGTCATCAGGATAGGCACGATGAAACCACCCTTATAAACTGTTCCGAGGAGGTTAAGGGGATGACCATCTGTTGTACCACCTTCGAAGTTACCGGGAGCACCCATACCGAAGAGGAAGATGCAAATAGCTGCAGCGCAGCAAGCAAGGATCACAAAGAACGCATTGCGAATACCGCGAACGTTACTGATTTTCTCTTCCTTTTTTACTTTAGCTGCCACAGCGGCGCTTGGAGCTTTTGGATTCTGAGATTCCATAATAAAAGTACGTTTGTTTTTGTTGATTAATTAATTATAGGTTTTTCTATTGGTATCTATTATTTCATGTCTTTAGACTCTTAAGGTCATGATGTCGACACATTAGTATAATCGTTATAAGCCGTAGTGATTGCAAAATTACAATTAATTTTGATTAATCCAAAGATTGTGAATTAAAAATTTTATAATAATTAATTTAATCCATGCTTCAAGACCTTTAAATATCATTTTTCGATAAATATATCAAGACCATGACTCAAAAATATGGTGAAGAGGAATGTCTCGTATCAAATCTAAGAGTCCGTCTCATAAAATTTGAGACGGGCTCAAAGGTGTTTTAATCCATCCGGCTCACGACGAGGAGTCTGACACAAAACAGATAGAGAGCATATCTGATTACCTGACACACTCTCTATCAATTTTATCTCTACTAAATAAATTACTCGAAAGCAATTATTTTTCAGCCACAGCTGCAACACCGGGCAGTGTTTTCCCTTCAATTGCTTCAAGAAGAGCACCGCCACCGGTAGAAACATAGCTTACTGAGTCAGCGAGTCCGAATTTATTGACGCAAGCCACAGAGTCACCTCCACCGACAAGTGAGAATGCTCCGGCACTTGTAGCTTCTGCTACTGCCTCCGCGATAGCTTTTGAACCGGCTGTGAATTTATCAAATTCAAATACACCTGCAGGGCCATTCCAAAGGATAGTTTTAGCAGGGAGAATAGCCTCACGGAATTTAAGGACACTGTCAGGACCGGCATCCATACCCTCCCAACCCTCAGGTATATCATTGGAAGGACAAACCATTGTGTTGGCATCGTTACTGAAGCTGTCAGCAGCCACAGTATCTGTAGCAAGCACGAGATTTACATTCTTTTCCTTAGCCTTGGCGATGATATCGAGAGCGAGCTGAAGCTTATCATCCTCACAGATAGAATTACCAATCTTGCCACCCTGAGCTTTTGAGAAGGTAAATGTCATACCGCCGCAGAGAATAAGATTATCAACCTTATCCATGAGGTTTTCAATAATACCGATTTTGGTAGAGACCTTTGAGCCACCCATGATTGCGGTAAACGGACGTTTGATATCCTTAAGAATATTATCAACTGCCTGAACCTCTTTTTCCATGAGCATACCCAGCATTTTATCCTGCTGATCGAAATAGTCGGCTATAACGGCTGTGGAAGCATGTTTACGATGAGCCGTACCAAATGCGTCATTTACATATACATCAGCGTAGCTTGCCAAAGTTTTAGCAAACTCTTTCTGACGCTCCTTCATCTCTTTCTTGGCATCCTCGTAAGCGGGATCATTTTTATCAATACCTACGGGCTTACCCTCCTCTTCAGGGTAAAAGCGAAGATTTTCAAGCAGAAGAACCTCACCGGGTTTCAAAGCATCGGCAGCCTCCTTAGCTTTCATGCAGTCATCAACAAATTTCACATCGACACCAAGAGCTTTAGCAACTTCCTCACGAATCTGAGAAAGGCTCATTTTGGGATTAACCTTACCTTTTGGTTTCCCCATGTGCGACATAAGAATCAAGCTACCGCCATCACTGAGAATTTTCTTGAGAGTGGGGAGCGCGCCACGAATACGGGTATCGTCTGTGATATGACCATTTTCATCCAGGGGCACATTGAAATCAACTCGCACAATAGCCCTCTTACCTGCAAAATTGTAATTGTCTATTTTAGCCATCTTGGGTAAATTATAAAAATAAGATTCTTGTATTATCATATTATGAGCCGGAAAACTATAATCAGTATTACCGACAAACATACCGCTTTCAGAAAATGCTTATTTCACACAATAAGCCAAATCAATCGCAAAAGTAATAAAAAAAATTCATTCCGGCAGTTTCGAAGTAAGAAATATAGCCGAAAAACAATCTAACTCCGGGAAACATTCCCAAACCACTGTTAACTCTATTGCATCCAAAAAAACATGCGACTCACAAGAGCCGCATGCACTCACAGATTATAGTTGCATCATTGTCAACTTCACATTGATGGAGCAAACACTTATTGCTGCAATTGCTCAGTAAAGCCGGATCAGAACCTGCTCCATCTGTCATCATTATCACCTTTTATAATTATAAGTTATAAAAATACATATTGCCTGATAGAAGTCACATCCGCAGACATACGTTTTATCTCTAATGACAATTCATTCGCATATTAATTCTCATACAAGATATAACTGCAAAAGAAATTGAACAATAGCCATCATTTTGAAATCATAAACAACAATATCATCTCCATATAATTGAAAATATTGAATTATATTTCCTACATGCAAAATTAAAACAATAATTTGAATTTACAATTCTATTTTCAAAAGATTTTGTAGTTATTTTATCTAAATATTATAGTTCTTATAGATATTTTATCTACTAATAGCACAAACAACAAAACATATACACACCATTCTTCCATTACACAATCTATTATGATCCTATTATTTTGCCACGAAAACCTAAAATATTAATTTTGTAAATGAAAAATCAGACAATTGCAAATGAGCGAAAATCAACTTTTATCCCGCCTTGAAGGATTGGACAGCCGATTTGAAGAAGTTTCGACATTAATCACGGATCCCTCCGTGATTGCTGATCAACCACGATATGTTCGCCTGACAAGAGAGTATCATGATCTTGAACAGATCATTAACGCTACCAAAAGATACCGGAATCTACTTTCCACTATAGATGAATCAAAGCAAATAATTGCAACCGACCCGGATGCCGATATGCGTTCTCTGGCTAAAGAGGAACTTGATGCCGCAACAGCAGAATTACCAAAATGCGAAGAGGAGATAAAATTACTGCTTATTCCCTCTGATCCGGATGACTCAAAAAATGCAATAGTTGAAATCCGGGGTGGTACAGGAGGTGATGAAGCAGCTTTATTTGCCGGAGACCTGTTCAGAATGTATCAAAAATTTGCCGAACGAAAAGGTTGGCAACTTGCTGTAAGTTCTGTGTCTGAAGGTGCTGCGGGGGGATTCAAAGAGATTATTTTCACTCTTACCGGATCGGGAGTATATGGCATAATGAAATATGAAAGCGGTGTACATCGTGTGCAACGTGTTCCCGCCACTGAGACGCAAGGAAGGGTTCACACATCCGCTGCCACTGTTGCCGTGTTACCTGAGGCAGAGGAATTCGACGTGGAAATTCACGAAGGTGAGATTAAATGGGATACATTCCGATCCGGAGGAGCAGGTGGTCAGAATGTCAATAAAGTTGAATCAGGCGTGCGATTGAGGTACAACTGGAGGAATCCTATGACAGGAACCGTTGAAGAGATACTGATTGAATGTACTGAGACAAGGGACCAACCAAAAAATAAGGAACGCGCACTCGCGCGCTTGCGTACTTATATATATGACAAGGAACACCAGAAGTATCTCGATGACATTGCATCGAAACGAAAAACGATGGTAAGTACCGGTGACAG
Organism: uncultured Sangeribacter sp.; assembly: GCA_964521885.1. Taxonomy (GTDB): domain Bacteria; phylum Bacteroidota; class Bacteroidia; order Bacteroidales; family Muribaculaceae; genus Lepagella. The sequence continues at coordinate 4,087 of CAZFUF010000022.1, forward strand.
ATCAGCAAAAATCCGTACATACAATTATCCGCAGGGACGGATTACTGATCACCGAATAAATTATACAATATACAATCTCCAGTCATTCATTGACGGAGATATTCAGGAATGCATCGATAAGCTGACAGTTGCCGAGAACGCGGAGAAACTTAAGGCGGCAAGCTTCTGAAAAGAATAAATAAATGATTCCTAATCTTGCCCCCCATCTAAAAAATAACGGGCTTCCTGACAACCGCAACAATATACTCCACGTAGACTAAAGATACTATTATTACAGATACAATTATTAAAGATGCTATGAATCTAAAAACACTTTATACATTTTGCTTAATGTGTGTGACTTTTTGTTTCTACGGACAAACAAGAGTTTCAGACTTACTGACAATCGGTATGGATTCTCCTCTTGGAATTGAAAGCACACCTACATTCAGCTGGAAAATTGAAACAGATACACGAGGATTCCTGCAGAGCGCATACGAAATCACTGTAACAGATGAGAATGGAGAGCTAACGTGGAATAGCGGACGTGTAGAAAGTACCCGCCAAACGGATGTAGAATATTCAGGAGACCCTCTTAAAAGCAGGACAAAATATTACTGGGAAATCATTGTATATGGGAAAGACGGTCAACCAGCAGCAAACGGCAGCAGTTCTTTTGAAACAGGCATATTGAGTCAGCAAGAATGGAATGACGCAAAATGGATTGCAAAAAAGAAATCCCCTTACAAAGCAATAGTAAGCATTGTGCCCGATGCGGCTCCCATCAGATCACGGTATGTGAAAATTGATATCACAGCCACAGGTCCTCATGCTGCATCCGACCCCAATTATGGGTTCGTACAACTTGCGGAAATAGAAATTTATAATAAGGATGGAGAAAACATTGCACGTTCCGCCAACTTTTCCGCCACTAACGCATGGGAACTCCTTGACTATGGCTGGAGCATCAATTATATCAACGATGGAGTAATTTCCGATGGTGGCACGAATGGATTTACAACCTTGCAAAACAAAACAGCCACCACCATTATCGCAGATTTAGGGAAAGATGAAGATATAACGAGAATCCTCCTTTATCCAAGGCAGGATGCCCCGGCAGTCGGGAACAGTGAAATAGCTGCCAATTTCCCAAGAAATTATACAATAGAAACCTCCACAGACGGCAATAACTTTGCGGTGCAATATAGCGCTAAGAATGCCGACGCACCTATTTATGTCAACGATAATAATGTGCCGTACATAGGTTACAATTTCTCTCCTGACAAAAATAAAAGTATAAGTTCTGCCAGATTATATGCGTCTGCATTAGGTATTTACAACATCAAGATTAATGGCAAGCCTGTTACCGAAAATGTTCTGGAGCCTGGAGAAAGCGCATTCGACAAACATATTTTATATAGTACATACGATGTCACTCCTTTGATAAAAGAAGGGCGAAACACAATCATTGCTCAAGTTGCAGGTGGAATTGCAAACATGAGTTCAATGTCAGATAGGTTTGTAAAGCCGGAACTTGCAGCGAATGTCGCCACATCTTCATTAAGAGGCATGCTTTTCATAAAATATACCGACGGAAGCGAAGAGTGTATTTACACAAATGAAAGCTGGCGTTCCCAGAACTCACCCACCACAGGAAGCAATTGGTATGGAGGCGAAGATTATGATGCGCGTAAAGAGATTGCAAATCTCTTCACAGAAGGTTACGACCTTAGCTCATGGGAAGAATGTGAAGTAGTTGAGCCGACAGTTTCACATCCAAGTGTATCTACAAAGGTAAATAAAGTCGGAGAAATGTACGCACGCGAATACCCGCCGCTAAAAGTTGTCGAGACATGGAATGCAGTCAGTGTCAAACAAAATAGCAAGGATAATTATTTAGTCGACTTCGGGCAGAACTTTGCGGGGACATATTCCTTTACACTCAAGGCACCTGAAGGAACCGTCATCACCCTATATGATTCGGAATTACAGGAAAATGATGCCTGCAAGTTCGAATATATGTATCAACCGAACGGAGCTTCCAACGAGACCCTCGACAAATATACGTTCAGAGGAAACCCTGAAGGTGAAACGTGGAGTCCTGAATTTATGTATCACGGTTTCAGATATCTTGAAATAAGCGGACTTCCTACCCAACCTTCTCCAAAGGACTTTGTAGCGATGCGAATCCGGTGTGATCTTCCATCAGTAGGGAATTTTGAAACTGACAATAAACTCCTTAACGATATTCACCGGATCTGCTACAATGGTATACAGAGTCAGCTTTACAACACGGTTACAGACTGTCCGCACCGTGAGAAATTAGGATGGCTCGATGTGCCCAATATGATGTATCAGTCACTTTCTTATAATTTTGATGTCAAGTCTTTGTTGAACAAAGTTGTAATGGATGCTTTTGATTCTCAGGGTGAGTCGGGATATATTCCGAGCACGGTTCCTCATTTTATGCGTGCCTATGACGATGATCTTAACTGGGGAGGGGCTGCCATTACTATCCCCTGGCGTAATTATAAGCAATACGGGGATCTGACTCTTATGAGACGCTATTATGATCAAATGAAGAAGCTGATATCATATTACGGTACTCTAATAACCGGCGAGGGAGTCATCCGAAACGACTACAGTGTTCTGTCAGACTGGGGACAGGAAACAAGTGGGCTTAAGAATCACACCAGCAGTTCATTTACTCTCACGTGTACTTACTATTATTTACTGAAGGCAATGAGTGAGATTGCAGAGGGGCTTGGACATGAAGAGGATGCCCAGGAATGGATAAAAGCAGGGATTAAAGTCAAAGAAGCATTCAACAAAAAATTCTATAAAAACGGAGTGTATGAATATGGTAATCCTGCTAATTACGGTATGGCTCTTTACTATGGACTGGTTGAAGATGAAAATGTGAAAGAGGTGGCTGCAGCATTGGCAGATTTAGTAAGGCAAAGTGATTACAGCATTAAAACCGGTGAAATTGGTCTCCGTCCGACATTAATGGCGTTATCATCAAACGGACATAATGATGTGGTTTATCAGATGGCTTGTAAAACCACTTATCCTGGTTATGGGTATTGGGTACAACAGGGAGCAACTACATCTCTCGAATATTGGGATATGTCGCTCAGCCAGAACCATTGCATGATGGATCACATCGAAGAATGGTTTTTCGGTGAGTTAGGTGGAATAAGAAACAGATCCGAAGGATATGAAACATTCAGTATCAAGCCATGGATTCCAAAGGATATGGATAAGGCTGAGATTAAGGTAGAGTCACCCCGAGGGACTGTTTCCGTGGCATGGAATAAGCCAGAAACTGAATACTGTATTTCTATACCACCCTGTTCAACAGCAGAAGTAACATTACCCACAGGTATCTGCAAGTGGCTATATGAAAATGATACTGAAATAAGCATGTTGCCTACTGTCAGCAACGTGAAATATATTGATGACTATGTTAATTTCACGCTTGGAAGCGGAAAATATATTTTCCATATAGGGAATTCCGCAGGTGTAGGAACAAATAATGAAGATGCATTGAACACCCCCGAATATTATTCTATTTCAGGGTTACATCTCTCTAACAAACCGGATAATGGCATCGTTATTGTAAAACGTGGAAATAAAGCAAACACAACTTTAATAACAGACCAGGACACGGATTAATCCGGATGCGGACTAATATTTAATCCGTAATACTGAACCAATAAGTCCGGGCGATTGTTTTAATAGCAAACAAAATTATCAAGAGAGGCAAATTATACCGATGGTGACCCACCAAACAATAATTAAATCTCACATTCACGCTAATAAACTATTAAAAAACAAAATTATGAAAACTTGGTCAATTATTTGCTATGCAATCGGGTCTATCCTTTTGATTATCTCATGTTTTACCACCGGAGTGGCACTTACATGGTGGCTTGGTGGTGGTGCAGTTCTTTTACTCATTCTGGGATGCGTCTTCCAGTTCAACAGTACAAAAAACATAGAGGGTCTGCATCATCAATAATCAAAACAGAACCTAAAAGATTTGCGGTTTCATCCTACGCGATGAAGCCGCAAATCTTTTATTGCTTATATTCACTCATAATTCCAATAACATTTTGCAGATTATAATAAAAAGGTTAAATTTGCGAAAATATTTATGAGCGTATCTTGATCCAATATTATCAAGCGAATGAATTTTCAGATTATAGATACGCAACGAGACTGAATATAATTTTAAGCCACTATAACGACTATATATGAAAAGCATCCGTATTAAGAAGGGGCTTGACATCCACCTCAATGGAGAGGCTTCTGCTGAGATAGATAATATATCCGGCACACAATTCGGTATAGTTCCTGATGATTTTCCCGGGTATACGTGGAAAGTCAAAGTAAAAGCCGGGGATAAAGTCAATGCAGGTGACCCTTTGCTTTATGCCAAGGAGAGCGAGGATATCGTACTCACTTCCCCCGTCTCCGGAGAAATAGCAGAGGTCAGACGCGGAGAACGCCGAAAGATTTTGGCAATCGTTGTTAAATCTGACGGCAATTCCTCATCCGTAGCAAGAAATATTGAAAAAACATCTGAGAAAATATCTGAGGCACTTAAAAGCACCGGGTTATGGGCAATGATGCGTCAGCGTCCTTATGACATCGTGCCACGTGTCGATGCTGTCCCACGCGATATATTCGTTGCAGGATTCGACTCTGCACCACTTGCGCCTGAACTTCTCACCAATGATGTAAACAAGTGGCTTGAGACTGGACTCGAAGCGTTATCCATGCTCACCACAGGGAAAGTATATGTTTCTGTGCGTCAGGGAACAAATCTGACCAGCAATTTTGCAGAGATCATTGAGATAACCGGTCCACACCCATCAGGAAACGCCGGTGTCATGATCTCACATATCAGGCCTGTGAATAAGGGTGAGACTGTTTGGACACTTGACATAACGACAGTTGCCCGCATAGGCAAATTAATATCAAAAGGTGAGCTTGATTATTCTGCTACAGTTGCAGTCGTAGGCTCCGGAATAGAGAATCCTCATTATGTACAAACTGTGATTGGCATAAGCGTCAGTGAATTGCTCAAGAATTTCAAGATCAAGGGTAATGAAGAGATGAGGGTAATCTCAGGAAATGTACTGACCGGAATAAAAATAAACCCGGAGCAAGACTTCCTACGCTTCCCCTACCGTCAGGTTACTGTTATTCCGGAAGGGAATAAAGCGGATGAATTTATGGGATGGTCCTCACTTAACCCGAAGAAATATAGTGTCAAAAGAACCTTCCCCGCTTTCTTGAGAGGATTATCTAAACCGTTTGATTTCGATGCCCGCATAAAAGGTGGACACCGCGCGATGATTCTAAGCGGAGAATACGATAAAGTATTCCCGATGGATATATATCCTGAATATCTCATCAAGGCTATTCTTGCAAAAGATATAGATAAAATGGAGAAACTCGGCATATATGAAGTTGCCCCTGAAGACTTTGCTCTTCCTGAATTTGTAGATACATCCAAGCTCGAACTTCAAAAAATTGTACGTGACGGACTCGATTATCTATATAAGGAACTAAATTGATCCTCACTATAATATTTTCAACTGAAAAATAATCAGATTAAATATAACTCACGTGATAAATCTCGGTAAGGATCTGATTCATTACTCAGACATCCAACCAGAAACTTTCACAACCTATCATCATACACTGTGGGAAAATTAAAACAAAAAATCGACAAGGTAAAACCGATGTTCGAAAAGGGTGGAAAGCTTCAATCACTCCACTCAGTGTTCGATGGCTTTTATACTTTCCTTTACACACCGAACGAGACATCAAGATCCGGTGTCCATATCCACGACGCCAACGACTCGAAACGCACGATGATCACTGTCATAATAGCATTATTGCCATGTGCGCTTTTCGGAATGTGGAATGTCGGTTATCAACATGCGCTTGCAACAGGTTCATCGGATCTTAATCTGTTCTCACTATTCTTCTATGGATTGTGGGCAGTACTTCCTCAGATATTGACCGCATATATTGTAGGTCTCGGGATAGAATTTGTTGTTGCACAGCTTAGGGGACATGAGATACAGGAGGGATTTCTTGTATCAGGACTGCTAATACCTATGATATGCCCGGTAGATACACCTTGCTGGATGCTGGCCGTAGCAGTTGCGTTCGCTGTTATCTTTGCTAAGGAAGTATTTGGCGGGACTGGATACAATTTCCTGAACGTAGCACTTGTGACACGCGCATTCCTCTTCTTTGCGTATCCTTCTAAGATGAGTGGTGATCACGTTTTTGTCCATATTGGTGAAACACCTGCGATCGACAGTTTTTCCGGTGCCACACCTCTCGGTCAGCTTGCATCAGGAGAACCGGGGGCTACCCTGCTTAATGTTATCGGAGATCCGTTGACTTTTAAAGATATTTTCTTCGGATTGATGCCGGGATCATGGGGAGAAACATCTACATTCTGCATCCTCATCGGTGCTGCTATACTTCTGTTTACGGGTATGGCAAGCTGGCGTATCATCACGTCCGGAGTTGTGGGGGCATTACTTATGTCACTCCTCGCCTATCATTTCCAATCACCTTTATATCCTGTCACATACGTTAATCCCTGGGAACAGTTATGTCTCGGTGGTTTTGCGTTTGCAATAGTATTCATGGCAACCGATCCTGTCACAGCATGCCGAACAAATATCGGTAAGTACATTTACGGCTTCCTTATCGGTGCTCTTGCCATCATCATCAGATGTTATAACACAGGCTTCCCTGAAGGTGCGATGCTTGCTGTACTTCTGATGAACTGTTTCGCTCCTCTTATTGACTACTGTGTGGTGAATGCCAATATCCGCACAAGAATGAAACGAGTAGCGGCTAAAGACTGAACCTGAACGAGAATTGAAATAATATTAAGAACAATCATGTCTCCGGAAATACAGCTTATTCTGCTTAATCCGGCAAAAAGTGAATGAACACTTATGAACAGACAAAGCAACACATACACTATAATCTATGCATCCGTTCTGGTGCTTGTAGTCGGATTGGTACTATCAATGGTGTATCAGGCTCTTCGTCCTGCCCAGGAAGAAAATATAGCAAATGACACCAAACGTCAGATATTGGCTGCCGCCAGACTAACTCCAGAAAACGGAGAATCGATAGCTGAACTCTATACTCAGCATGTTAAAAGCAGCTACATAGTCAATATAAATGGAGAAAAAGTTGACAATGGAATCGATCCTTTCAGTGTCAAGATAGGTCTTGAATATAAGAAGGCTCCTGAAGAGAGACTTCTACCTGTATTCGAATGCGATACACCCGATGGATTAAAATATATCCTACCTTGCTATGGAGCGGGTCTCTGGGGACCTATCTGGGGATATGTGGCGTTTGATTCTAATGGAGATACAATCTACGGTGCATATTTCGCTCATCAAGGTGAGACTCCGGGACTCGGAGCTGAGATCGAAAAACCAGCGTTTTCATCTCAGTTTGAAGGAAAAAATGTCTTTTCCTCTAACGGCACTTTTGAATCAGTGGCTGTGGTGAAGACAGGTCGCGAACCTGCTGATAAAGCATACGTGCATGCCATCAGCGGTGGCACCATCACCAGTCAGGGAGTACAGAGCATGCTGTATGACTCACTCTCACCATATTCAGCTTTCCTGAAGAAGCTCAGCTCAGGTGATAATTGTCAGCAACCGACAGACTGCCAGGGAGCAGAAGCTTGTCAGACAGAATGTAAGTTTGCAAAAGATTGCACTTCAGTATGCGACAACCCTGTATGCGGTAAAACAAAGACTGAATGTGGTAAATAATCAAATATAATCAGAAATCAATTATTCGAGAAAATTAATAATATCCATGAATATCAAGAAGGCACTTGAAACATTGACGACTCCATTGTCGCGAGAGAACCCTGTAATTGTGCAGGTACTCGGTATCTGTTCGGCATTGGCGGTGACTGCCAAACTTGAGCCGGCTGTTGTAATGACCATCTCAGTGACAGCTGTTCTCGCCTTGGCAAATGTTATAATCTCATTGCTTCGTAATACTATTCCGACTTCCATACGCATCATTGTTCAGTTGGTAGTTGTCGCTGCGTTGGTGGTAATAGTTGATCAGATTTTGAAAGCTTGGAATTATGAAGTAAGCAAAGCATTATCGGTCTTTATCGGATTAATCATTACCAACTGTATAATCATGGGACGTTTGGAGGCATTTGCCATGACTAATCGTCCCTGGCCTGCATTCCTTGATGGCATAGGGAATGGTCTGGGATACGGCATAATATTAATCATTGTCGCTTTCTTCCGTGAGCTTCTCGGAAGCGGAAGTCTGTGGGGATACCAGATTATACCTCAAAGCTGGTATGAAAATGGATATCAGAACTGCGGTCTTATGATTCTGCCCCCTATGGCACTGATTACCGTGGCATGCATAATTTGGGTGCATCGTGCACACAATAAAGACCTTCAGGAGTGACAAGACCATAGAAATGAAATAAACTGAATAAAGCAATCTATCAAGCATACATATGGAGAATCTAAATCTCTTTATACGGTCGATATTCATCGACAATATGATATTCGCCTATTTTCTCGGAATGTGTTCCTTTCTGGCGGTGTCAAAAAATGTCAAGACAGCATTCGGACTCGGAGTGGCGGTAACGTTCGTCTTAATGATAGCGTTGCCTGTGACCTGGTGTATTAACCGATACATTCTTCAACCCGGGGCATTGACTTGGTTAGGAGAAGAATATGCAGCGACCGATCTATCCTTCCTTGGTCTGATTATGTTCATATCCGTAATAGCAGCGTTGGTGCAAATCCTTGAAATGGTAATTGAAAAATATTCACCTTCGCTTTATAACTCACTCGGAATATTTCTGCCACTGATTGCAGTTAACTGTGCGATATTGGGAGCCGTCCTCTTTATGCAACAAAGAGATTTCAGCAACGCCTGGACAGCCACGGTTTACGGTGTCGGGTCAGGAATAGGATGGTTGCTTGCCATTACCTGTCTTGCCGCTATCCGTGAGCGACTCTCCTACAGTGCCATACCCGCACCTCTTAGAGGGATAGGTATCACATTTATTATTACCGGACTTATGGGTATTGCCTTCATGAGTTTCCTTGGTATAAAACTCTAATTTTGTCAAACAGATAATCAGACAATAACCGAAAGTCGAAAACTGTAGTCAACAATGAATATACTCAATATTATCTCTTGGAATTCAGTGATAGTGGCGGCACTAATATTTTTTGTCATTGTGCTTGTCCTTGTCATTGTGCTTTTACTTGCAAAAAAATTCCTGGTCAACTCAGGTGAAGTATCGATAAGTATCAATGATGGGGCTAAAACACTTCATACCGAAAGTGGAAAGACCTTACTTGCCACATTGGCAGACAATGGGGTTCACTTGTCATCGGCCTGCGGTGGCAAAGGGAGTTGCGGACAATGTAAAGTACAAGTCACTGAAGGTGGAGGCGATATGCTGCCGACTGAAGCAGTACATTTCACTCGCAAACAGATTAAAGACCATTGGCGTCTCGGATGTCAGGTGAAGGTGAAAGGTGACATGTCGATAAAAGTCTCCGAATCTGCACTCGAGGTCAAGGAATGGGTATGCGAAGTCATATCTAATAAGAATGTAGCCACATTTATCAAGGAATTTATCGTCCAGCTTCCTGAAGGTGAACATATGAACTTTATCCCGGGAAGTTATGCCCAGATTCGGATTCCGGAATACTCTATGGATTACGATAAGGATATCGACAAGAGTATGATCGGAGAGGAATATCTGCCATCCTGGGAAAAATTTGGATTATTTACTCTGAAAGCCAAGAATACAGAGCCGACAGTACGTGCATATTCCATGGCAAATTATCCCGAGGAGGGTGATCGCTTTATGCTTACAGTCCGCATAGCGACTCCCCCGTTCAAACCGAAACCTCAGGTTGGTTTTCAGGATGTTCCGCCCGGCATAGCCTCAAGTTATATTTTCTCACTGAAACCCGGAGACAAAGTCCTAATGTCGGGGCCTTACGGAGATTTCCATCCCATTGTGGATTCAAAAGCCGAGATGATATGGGTCGGAGGAGGAGCCGGCATGGCGCCACTGCGTGCACAAATCATGTGGATGCTCAGGACCCGTAACTGCAGAGATCGCGAAATGCATTACTTCTATGGAGCGCGTGCACTTAATGAAGTATTCTATCTTGACGACTTCCTTGCACTCGAAAAGGAATTTCCCAACTTCAAATTCCATCTTGCACTCGACCGCCTGGATCCCGCAGCAGATGCCGCTGGAGTTGCATACACACCGGGATTTGTGCACGATGTGATGTATAACACATATCTTAAGGATCATGATTCTCCGGAAGATATCGAATACTACATGTGTGGACCAGGCCCGATGAGTAACGCTGTCAACAATATGCTTTACAATCTCGGAGTTAGTGAAGAATCCATCCACTATGATAACTTCGGAGGTTAACAGATATTGGATATCAGTAGATTAGATGGAAAATCTAGAAACATCAAACGTGAATATAAAAATCTAAATAACAACACCTGATTCTATACCGGAACAGAAAAACAACCAGAACAATGCAAAGAGACAATCAAGTATTTGACATTATCGACCGCGAACATCTCCGTCAGCGTCGCGGCATAGAGTTAATTGCAAGTGAAAACTTTGTCAGTGACGAAGTCATGCGTGCAATGGGCTCCTGTCTTACAAATAAATATGCAGAGGGGTATCCCGGCCACCGTTATTATGGTGGGTGTCAGATTGTAGATGAAGCCGAAAATCTTGCAATCGAACGAGCTAAAAAACTGTTTGATGCAGAGTGGGCAAATGTACAACCGCACTCGGGAGCCCAGGCAAATATGGCGGTATTCATGGCATGCCTAAAACCCGGAGACAAATTCATGGGTATGGATCTCTCACATGGAGGTCACCTATCTCACGGGAGTCCGGTCAACTTCTCCGGTCTTATGTTTGAACCTATCAGCTACACGGTGAAAGTAGAGGACGGTCGCGTAAATTATGAGGAGATGGAAGAAAAGGCACGTGCCGAGCGTCCTAAATTAATAATCGCCGGAGCGAGTGCATATAGCCGCGAATGGGATTATGCACGCATCCGCAAATTGGCAGATGAAATCGGTGCCATTTTCATGGTGGACATGGCACATCCCGCAGGACTTATAGCAGCCGGACTTCTTGAAAACCCTGTTAAACACGCACACATTGTAACTACCACCACCCATAAGACACTTCGTGGTCCACGTGGAGGAATGATTCTTATGGGAAAAGATTTCGATAATCCCTGGGGTAAAAAAACACCTAAGGGAGAAATCAAGAAAATGTCAGCTTTACTTGATTCAGCAGTCTTTCCGGGAGTTCAAGGTGGTCCTCTTGAACATGTAATAGCAGCAAAGGCTGTGGCATTCGGAGAAGCTCTCCAGCCGGAGTGGAAAGAATATGCCATTCAAGTTAAAAAGAATGCCGAGGCACTTGCAAAAGCTTTGATAGCACGCGGCTACAAGATTATTTCCGATGGCACTGATAACCACTGCATGTTGGTCGATCTCCGTCCCAAATTCCCTGAGATGAGTGGTAAAAAGGCAGAGAGAGTTCTTGTGGAAGCTGACATCACTGCAAATAAGAATATGGTTCCTTACGACAGCCGTAGCCCATTTTTGACCAGTGGACTCCGTTTCGGAACTGCTGCCATTACTACCCGTGGCGTAAAAGAGGATCAGATGGAAAAGATCGCAGATTTGATTGATACTGTCCTTATGAACGCTGATGATGCTGAAGTAATAGCTCGTGTGCGCGGGGAGGTCAATGAGATGATGAACGAGTATCCTATGTTTGCCTGGTAATACTATCAGGATTCCCGAAACGACACACAACGCTTATTCATAATCATACGTAAGAGGGTGTAATGATTACACCCTCTTCTTAATATAGTTAAATCTTCAACAATAGATGAACTACTCTCAGCTTACCAAACTACCAAAAATATGCTTTGTCACGGGAATCGGAACGGACGTAGGAAAAACTTACGCCACCGGTTTTATCGCACGCGCATTATATCAATCCGGTGAAAAGACAATAACTCAGAAATTTGTACAAACGGGCAACACAGACGCGAGCGAAGATATTATAAAACATCGGGAGATTATGGGAATTGAAATGCAACCGGAAGATTTGGATGGCACTACGGCTCCGATAATATTCACCTACCCCGCTTCACCCGATTTAGCCGCCCGAATAGATGGAAAAGAATTCGATCCGGAAATTCCTAAACGAGCAACTCAGAAGCTTGCAAAGAGATATGACAGGATTCTAATTGAAGGAGCCGGGGGACTGATGGTACCCTTGAAAGCTGATTATCTATGTTTCGATTATATCAAGGATAATAAGTTGCCGGTGATAGTTGTCACTAACGGACAATTAGGCTCCATCAATCATACATTGCTGACACTGGAACTTCTGGTTAGAGATAATGTAGAAATAGCGGCAGTGGTCTATAATCCATATTTTGACAAAGATAAAGTGATATGCGACGACACCAGGAAATATTTAGCCTCCTGGTTGTCGAAACATTCATCAACAACTGACTTGATAATGCTTGAAGAGCATTAACCATAAATATAGCAATTATAACCAAACTATATAAATTATAAGCTTGGCAAAATCGGTCTTGATTACGGGTCAATAACGATTCTTCCGAAATAAGGTCCCGACTCACATTATTTTTGAGCCGGGGCCTTAAACTAATATAAGGTTAACTTCACTTCAAGCGACAGGCTACTGATTTTCGGGGGGAATAAGTGTTATATCCTAACTAATTATAAAACATATAACTATGCATTGCAACAGGTATCAAGCTCTAAAAATAAGTTTCTACAATATTGAGAAATGATAAAAAAAGTTTGATTATATGTTAAAAATTCGTATATTTGCAATTATAAAGAGGAGAAGAATATTTGGTAATTTTAGAATAACTGAATATCCGGACGCTATCAGGCATACCTTTTTTCTAAAACACAAATTTAGTTATATCAAGTTCACCACCTCTCCAGATGGCTGATATAATATATTAAAAATCGAAAGATTTTATCATGCCATCCAATACAGAGATAATTGTAACCATATCAAAAGATGAACTTGCCAACTTACCGATGGCCTGTTTTAACGGGGATATCAGAGTAATAGACACTGAAGAACGGCTGGAGGAAGCAATGCAAGTGCTTGAATCCGCTGATATCATAGGATTTGACACGGAGACCAGGCCCAGCTTCAGAAAAGGGCAGTCTCATCTTGTCTCTCTCATTCAATTATCAACTCCCAAACAATGTTTCCTATTCAGAATAAACCATATCGGATTTCATAAGCGTATCATTGAATTGCTTGAGAATCCCTCTATTACGAAAATCGGTCTCTCTATCCACGATGATTTTCATAATCTAAAAAAAATTCAGGAATTCGAGCCTGAGGGATTTATTGATCTTCAGACCTACGTCAAACAATTCCGTATCGCTGACAATAGTCTGTCAAGAATCTACGCGATACTCTTTAATCAACGCATTTCCAAAGGTCAACGACTGACGAATTGGGAAGCATCACAATTAACGCCCAATCAGCAGCAATATGCTGCGCTTGATGCCCATGCCTGTATAGAAATCTATGATTATCTCAATACGTCAGGATTTAACGCTGAAACTTCTCCTTATTGTCACACTATAGAACCAGACGACCCTGAAAAAGAAGAATCGGCTGATTGATATACAAAATCGGGAAATCAAGCATAAATTTTTACTAAATCCACTTAATGATGAAGGAGAAAAGATATATTGTACTCACGATCATCATAACCATATACTTTCTTATAATGGCTATCTATTTCGGTAGGGATCTTCTTGCTGCAGGTCATTATTGGAGATTCTGGTTGACCGTTGGTGCCGAAGCTCTTTGCATAGTAGCGATGTTTTTTGCTTTGAGAGCAAAACAAAGAGCGGCAAAGCGCAGAAAGGATGAGGAAGAAATGATAACCAATAAGCCAAAAGTAGAATAATTTTATACGTAAATAAGGGTTGAAAAGTAGGGAAAATGTCATTTTTCCATTTGAGACAGGTCAAAATACATGTTTTACAACATATTTATGATATTTTGTCAAGAAAAATTTTGTAGGTAAAGATAAAGTCTCTACCTTTGCATTAAACCTAAAAACAATCTTTTTTTACCTTAAGATTTTTTTACCTGTAGAAACTTATCAAAAGGGTGCGACCGAGGCGGTTATCACCCTTTTTTATTTTTAGTAGTCCGACTATCTATGAGAATATCCGGTTCGCTTTTTCGAGAGTCTCCGGTTTCCCTATATCAATAATATTAATATCATTTACAGACATTCCTTTGACTTTACATATACGATCCGTATTCAGAAAATAATTCATTATAGGGAAAGGGGCATTGCCAAATAAAGCTTTCATCTCGCTGACAGACACATCATTCATTGCATAAATCCCGCTAAAGGCAAATTCCTCATCTCCTTCTTGAAAGATGTAATCTGAAGGGATATATTCATTTGTCTTTAGATTGTGCCATCCTTTCAGTCTCATTTCAGAGTCAAATATCAATTTTCGTGTGGAATTCCTCCTACTAACCAGAAGAAAAACATCGGCATTACTTTTTCCCGCCTTATTGATAAAATCTTTCAAATCAACGTCCGTCAAAATATCCACATTGTGAATTAGAAAATGACTGCCACCGGAAGCCAATAACTCCTCAGCTTTCACAATCCCGCCCCCTGTGTCCATTAACCTTGCAGACTCATCGCTGATTACAATATCGATTCCAAAGTTATTTTCGTGCAAGTAATCAATAATCTGATTAGAAAAATGATGGGTATTGACTACTATGGAATCAAATCCCTGTTGTCTGATTGACTCGATTACACGTCGAAGCATAGGGATTCCTCCGACCGGCACAAGAGCCTTCGGATGTGAGAGTGTCCATGGTTTCAAGCGCGTGCCGAGTCCGGCGGCAAGAATAAATGCTTTCATAAGATACACGGTTGACTATACAATTTTATGCCACAACCTACATAATATCATTAATAATTATCGTAATTTCCTTATAGTTCCTTTTTAAGTCCTTGTTCCCGGTGATTTATTATAATTCGAACGTCCGGGAAAAGATCTTTTATCTTCTGAGCAAGATGCTCGGCACAATAAACTGATCTGTGCTGTCCACCTGTACATCCGAATCCAATCTGAATATGGGTGAAGTTTCTTTTTGAATATCTATCAATCGCCGGAATCACGATAGACTCCACACCATTTAAAAATTGTTGCACTTCTCCCCTATCCTCAAGAAAATCGATCACCGGACGGTCCAATCCTGTTAAGGATTTATATTTATCATATCTACCAGGATTATGTAATGCCCTACAATCAAACATGAACCCACCCCCATTACCGGTCAGGTTTTCAGGATAACCTCTTTTATAAGAGAAACTATATATCTCAACGGTCAACCTGCCGGATATGATATCAGACTCAAATTTTGATGAAGAAACACACTCTTTGCAGACACGCTTTAATTCGGGGTATTCATTGCAAATATAATTTTCCAAAATCTCCTCCAGATTTATCAACGCCCCTTTTATACTGTCAATAAAATGAGCCCTCTTTTCCACGAGACCACGTAGTCCATAAGCCCCCAAAACCTGAAGTGTTCTCAACAAGCAAAGGGGAATCAAATCATCAAGCATCCTAATCGCATCCGCACTTTTACTTGACGAATCGGCATAAAGTTCGGCATATTCAGTCAGCATTTCATTGCGAAACGTCTTGCTGAATCCCGCCTTAGCCTGATATAAAAAAGAAATGGCATCATATAAGACCGGCCCTGACATCCCACCCTGATAATCTATCAAATAGGGTTCATCTTCATAAATCATGACATTTCTACTTTGAAAATCACGATAGACAAAGCCCCAGAACTCCCGGGGAATAGACATTATACGATCGGCAAATTTCTCAAAATCATTTTCCAGTGCATTCTCATCGAAATCTATGCCAACGATTTTCAAGAACTCATATTTAAAATAATTGAGATCCCATAGTATATGACGTCTGAAATCAGTATTAACATGATTTTTCAGACACCTCTGTGTTAATACAAGCTGACGGAAAGCTTCCTTAATTTTATTTTTGACATATAGGTTACCATTTAAATGATCTGACGTTAAAATCATCCGTTCATTATCAGATACATTAACCGTACCCTTCTTATCCTTGAGTATAAGATCAAAAAGAGAAATATTACCTAAATCGGTCTGCAAATAAGTCAGCCTCGACTCTCCGACACCCAAAATCCGCGGGACATTCGCACCGGCATCTTTTAATAATTCCGAGAATCTTAGGAATCGTTCATTTTCAGACACAGAATTTCCAATTGTTCCTATGCATTCTCCCCACTCACAGACAATCCTATAATATTTTCTGTATCCACCCGATTGAGGAAGCTTGATAATGGAAGATGGCTTTTCACCAAATATCTGCTCACAAAGAAGAGAAAGTTCATCTATCAGAACATCTTTATTATAGGGCATGATCGGTTTTCCGAGATTAAAAATTTTAAAACAACAACTCACTACAAAAATACAAAAAAATAAAATTAAAATAAAAACAAAAGGATTTGGCAAAACGGATAAAAAGCGTTAACTTTGCAGTCGCAAAAGCGAGGGAGAAGAATCACTCATCTCTTGCTATAGCATAAACCAATATAAAACAATAAATTACAGTCAAGTTTATGGCAACCAAGATTAGATTACAGCGTCATGGCCGCAAGAGCTACGCTTATTATCCTATTGTAGTAGCCGATAGCAGGGCACCACGAGATGGTAGATTTATTGAAAGGATAGGTTCATATAATCCGAACACTAATCCTGCTACAATAAGTTTAGACTTCGACCGTGCTTTGTATTGGGTAGAAGTAGGAGCACTCCCCACAGACACCGTTCGTTCAATACTGTCAAAAGAGGGTGTTATGTTGATGAAACATCTCCGTGGCGGTGTTAAGAAAGGTGCCTTCACAGAAGAGGAGGCTCAACGTCGTTTCGATGCCTGGAAGGCAGACCGCACAAAAGATGCAAATGCTAAACAAGCAAAGAAAGATGCAAAAGCAGCAGAAGACGCAAAGAGCCGTCTTGAGGCAGAAAGCGCTAAGAATAAAGCAAAAGCTGAAGCAGTTGCAAAAAAGAAAGCCGACAAGCTTGCTGCTGAAGAAGCCGCAGCCAAAGCTGCAGCAGAGGCAGAAGCAGCTGAATCTGCTGAGAATACTGAAGCTGCTGCAGAATAAAAAGAGAAAAAAGTTTGCACAATTAAAAATTTGTGCTTAACTTTGCAAAGCAAAAGGGAACAAGGGATTAATTTCCGTAGTTCCCGAATGGCCGATTAGTGTAGCGGTTAGCACGCCACCCTCTCACGGTGGAGACTCGGGTTCGAGTCCCGGATCGGCTACAAAAAAAGAGATTGTCAGTCTGGCAATCTCTTTTCTTGTACAATATAAGAGTAAATTGGGAAATTAAGTATTTTGTGCGATATAATTTAGAACCGGATATTTTTCATTGACTCAACATTCGCAGGTCAATAAAAAGTCAGTTAATAGGGCAGTCAACAATGAGGCAGATAGGAATCGGTTATCCGGTTACCGCAATCGGTCATCGCGCAGACTGCAATCGGGTTAGGACTTATAACATTCTATCTTAATGTTCTCTCCGTCGAAAACTGCGTAGGAGAAATAATTAATCCAGTCACCTAATACTAACAGCCGTGCATCCTGACAACCGGACACCTTTATATTTCTATCCGCAACTATATGCAGGTGCCCCATTAAATAATACGAAACATCCGGATGCGTCTTCTGATAGCCTTCAGCAAACAGAATATAATTAGCGAGACGATGAACGGCACTTTCTGAAAAATTTGATTCTTCAAAAATGTCTATTGTTCGGTCATCTGCCGGACTTACCTTAAACGATGACACACCCGATATTCTGCTATGTCTGCTCCAATTATTGGCAAAAGGTACCGTCCAGCGGGGATGAATACCGGAAAACAGGAACTGACAGAATTTATTTCTGAACATCGAACGTATAAACTTGAATTTGGGCTGAAGTTTCCCGACACCATCACCATGCGTCATGACAAATTTACGCCCGGCAATTTCCGTTTCATAAATCCCGTCGACAACCTTGACTCCGAGTTCAGAAGGGATATAATCGAAAATCCAGATATCATGATTACCTATCAGCCAAGTAATCTTCACTCCCCTATCCGACAATTCCGCCAGTTTTCCGAAGAAACGCACATAGCCTCTCGGCACCACAAATTTATATTCATACCAATAATCGAGAATGTCTCCGAGTAAATATAACTCATCGACATCATCAGCAATCGAATCCAGAAAAGCTACAATTCTCTTTTCGGAAGCTAATGAATCTGGAAAATAAGGGGCACCCAAATGAATATCACTTAGAAAATAAGCTTTCATGAATTATGAATAACGAAGATAAGTGAGATGCAGAATTACTACTTGAATTCTGAAAAGGCAAAAGAAAGAATAAAATATTAATCCTAAGATGCTAAAGCGGGATTACAATCAAGTTGGTGAATTTAGAAGAACCCTAATTCAAGTTTAGCTTCTTCACTCATCATATCCTGGGTCCAGGTAGGTTCAAAAACAAGACGCAGATCTACCTTTTCAGGACCTTCGATACTGACAAGCTTTTGTCTTACATCCTCAAATATAAAATCAGCAGCCGGACATCCCGGAGCTGTAAGAGTCATATCTACATGTAATGTTTTATCTTCAGGATCATAATCTATTTTATATATTAATCCGAGATCATATACATTAACGGGGATTTCCGGATCATAGACAGTCTTGAGCATTTCGATAGCCTTTTCCGTGATGCGTATCGATTCGTCTTCAGTATTTTGAAGTTCAGATGCAACTGATTCGTTCTCAGCCATATCGAATTAAAAGTATGTAAAATTAATGTTAAAAGCGGAGATTAAGGCTAATTTACAAATATAATTATTGAAAACCTCAACACCGCAAAAATATTTCCCACAAAAATAACTAATAATTTCAACATATCATTATAAAAAGATAAAATAGGATCAGCCATCATCTCATAAATTTTAAGTGAAGGGAAAATAAATGCAGAAATATTGTGATGAGAATTAAAGAAAGAAAAACGGGAATGTCAGATATTTGAAAATTCAGATTATTGTTGTATTTTTGCAAATTAGGAAAAAGGATAATCCGAGGAAATTAGCATCAAGTGCCCCAAAGATTCATGCGGAAACTTATTAGATTCCGATTCCTTATTCTTTTTCCACATGGTTAAACTAAAGAAATTAACAACTAAACACATTCCACTATGAATACAACGAAAAAACTTATCCTCGTGGCATTAGCATGCATCATGACAATAGGAGTTTGCGATGCAAAATTTCGCTTCGGTATAAAAGCCGGTGCAAATTTCAATAGCATTCATTTCAATAAAGAGAGTAAGATACTTGATCCTAAAAACAGTTGTGGATGGACAGGTGGTGTCATGACTGAATTTACCGTGCCCATAATAGGAATCGCAATTGACGCTTCCTTGATGTATTCCCGAATGAATAATGCTGCGAGCAGCGATTATTCAGATCCTGTTTCAGAGACATTAAATGCTGATATGACTTACGGTAAAAACTTCCTTGACATTCCCATAAACCTTAAATACAAATTATCCTTACCGGTCATATCATCATACGTTAAGCCTATGATTTTCACCGGTCCATGTTTCTCCTTCAAATTGGATAAATCACTCATGGATAAGACTTTCCAATGCGCATGGAATATTGGAGTCGGAGTCGAGTTATTTAAGCATCTGCAAATCGCCGGAAGTTATGGTTTCGGTATTAACGATATCGCAAAAGGTGTTTTTAAATCTCAGGATATTAATGTAAATCTCGTACAACTAAAGGCAAAAAACAACTATTGGACTGTCACAGCTGCCTGGCTGTTCTAAGCCGTGAGGGCTATACCTTAAAGGGATAAACCTTAAAACTCGGAATATAACAATAATAACATTACAGATGTTAAAAAAGATACTGAGCATCATGCTCATTGCCATCACAGCATTTGGAGCCTCAGCAGAATTCCGCTGGGGACCCACTGCCGGTGTAAATATTTCAAATCTATATTGGAAACAGGATTTGATAGGGAATCACACACTTTGCGGTCCACAAGTCGGAATCCTTGGAGAATTGATGATTCCGGGGATTGGTTTCGGTATAGATATGGCACTCAAATATCAGATGCATGGTGCAACCGTAGATTTCGGACAACGAGAGGTGTGGGCTTCGGATGGAATAGAAAATCAGAAATTATGGCTGCACACGTTGCAACTTCCGATCAATCTTCGCTTTAAATGGACACGCATGAATGGCCTCGAGCAATATGTCGCACCGTTTGCATACGCCGGACCGGTATTCCAATTTAATCTTGCCCATAGTAATTGCAAAGCAATCGAGATGCCGGTAGGAACCGTAGGAATTCAGTTTGGTATCGGAGGTGAATTTCTTGAACACATCCAACTCTCCGCCGGTTATCTATGGGGCGTGACCTATGAAATGCGAACCATTAAACTCGATAATTTCAGTGCCAGAAGCCAGGGATGGCAGATTAATCTCGCCTACTTATTCTAACTTATCATTATAAGACCCTGACTCGCAAGAACTCAGGGTCTTACTTTCTGATACCCGCCCTGACAATCATAGTGGCCATCCGACTTATCATTATCTCCAATCACTTTCAAGTACTCTTCTTTATATGAAATATGCCGAAGTACTCTTACCACTTCCATTATATTCGGTCTACACTTATAGCTATGATGAAAATCTGCCATCCTCGCTTCAAGTAGGCTCGAGAGTGCTTGTGCAATTCGGGAGAAAAAAATACTATACCGCGATTGTGGTGCGTGTCAACGCAGAGAAGCCCAAAGATTATGAAGTAAAACCGATTATGTCCATTCTTGATGCGGAGCCGATTATCCGGTATCCACAATTAAAACTTTGGGACTGGATTGCAGAATACTACTTATGTAGTCCCGGTGAAGTCTACAAGTGTGCAGTTCCGGCTGGATTAAAAATCGAGAGTGAGACATTTGTGGCATTAAACAGTGATTATGAAGAAGATACCAAAAATCGGCTGACAGATAGAGAATCTATAATAGTTCAATGTATCCAAGATAAGGGAAAGATAAAAGTCTCGGAGATAGAGAACGAGACAAAAATAAAGAATGTTGCTCAAGCGGTAAGCGCATTAATGAAGAAAGGGGCTGTAGAAATCAGCGAAAGAATTGTTGAGAAATATAAGCCCAAAACCGAAACAATGGTTCGTCTTTGCGCAGACCGGGAAGATCAGGATAAGATTCACTCTTTTTTTGAATCAGTCAGTCGTTCACGTCAACAGGAAAAGACTTTGGTAGCACTTCTTGACAGGTCTCACTGGCTCAATTTAAGGGAGGAGATAATAGAAGTAAGCAAGAGCCAGCTGCAGGAAGCAGCAGGAGTAAGCAGCGGTATCCTGAAGGCTCTTGAAACGAAAGGTATAATAGAATTCTATAAGAAAACCATCAATAGGTTTTCCCAAGGTGATGACAAAGCCGCTCCTATCCGGCTCTCCCCTCTTTCCGAACAGCAAACTCGCGTTTTTAAAGAGATTGTAGATTCATTTAAGGAAAGACAAGTGACATTGCTGCGTGGCGTGACCGGTAGTGGTAAAACTGAAATATATACTCATCTGATCAATCAAGTTTTAAATGAAGGGAATCAAGTGCTTTTCCTTGTTCCGGAAATTTCATTGACAACTCAGCTGACAGATAGACTCAGAAAGGTTTTTGGAGATCGACTGATAGTATATCATTCGAAATTTTCGGATAACGAGAGAGTTGATATATGGAACAAAATCCTGCATTCTCATGAGCCTCTTATTATTCTTGGAGCACGCTCTTCGGTATTTCTTCCGTTTGCCCATCTCGGACTTGTGGTAGTGGATGAAGAGCATGAATCTTCCTATAAACAATATGATCCCGCTCCAAGATATAATGCCCGTGATGTAGCGATAATGCTCGCCTCCATGCACGGAGCCAAGGCACTATTAGGGAGTGCGACGCCATCAATTGAAACATACTGGAAAGCAAAGACCGGGAAATTTGGTGAAACTGAAATTGAGGAACGCTTTAAGGGAGCTGTTTTGCCGGAGGTAAGAATAATTGATATGAAAGCAGCCCGCAAGAAACGCAAGGTAAAAGGGATTATGTCATTTGAATTGATTACTGAGACACGAAGGACACTCAAGGATGGATGGCAATCAATTATGTTCCAGAATCGCAGGGGATTTGCCCCGATGGTTATATGTAAAGAATGCGGCTGGACCCCTAAGTGTCCGAATTGTGATATATCTCTTGTCTATCACAAACGTGCGGGAGAACTGAAATGTCATTACTGTGGACATACGGAGCCATTACCGCAACTATGTCCGGCTTGTGGACTGAACGGGATTGAGATTTACGGTTACGGCACAGAAAGGATAGCGGAAGATCTCCATAAAGAATTTGATGGTTATGCTGTAGCCCGAATGGATCTTGATACGACCCGCAATAAAGATGCCTACCAAGAACTAATCGAAAATTTTTCAAATCTTGAAACGGATATTCTCGTCGGCACACAGATGGTGAGCAAAGGATTGGATTTTGAAAAGGTAAAAACTGTGGGGGTCCTTAACGCGGATACGCTCTTAAACTTCCCGGATTTCCGGAGCGATGAACGAGCATTCAATATGCTTGAACAAGTGGCTGGAAGAGCAGGTAGACGTGAAGAGAAAGGGCTTGTCCTTATCCAGACCAATGAATCTGACAACAAGGTTCTTGAATTCGTCAGGAATCATGATTATAAAGGATTCTACCACCATGAGATTGAAGAAAGAAAACGTTATGGATATCCACCTTTTACCAAAGTAATCAATATATATATAAAGAATAAAAATGATGTGACAGTAGACAAAGCAGCCTTGATTCTCACTCATGCTCTCCGCAATGTATTGGGGAACCGGGTATTCGGGCCTGAAAAGCCATTGGTCAGCAGAATAGCTCTTTATTATTTTCAGAGTATAATGCTTAAAGTGGAATCCGGAGTATCAATGCGAAAGGTCAAGCAACTGCTCAGGGATATCTATTCGGGTATAGCTCACTTTCCGGAGATTAAATCATCGATTATTTATTATGACGTTGATCCGGCTTAACGACTTAAATAAGAGCCCGTCTCATAAAATTTCATTTTATTCTAATTCTCTCTTCATATTGATCTCTCTCCCTGTCGATAAAACATTATTCAATAGAACTCAAACAGACGTGGAAAACAAAAATTTCAATCAATTTGATCATGATCATCTTTGGCACCCATATACCGGGACTGACAATCCGTTGCCAACATATAAGGTTGACCACGCAAATGGATCCAAGATATATTTAGCAGACGGAACGGAACTGATTGACGGGATGTCTTCCTGGTGGTGTGTAATTCACGGTTACAACCATCCTGTACTGAATAAAGCGGCAGAAGAGCAGATTCATCGCATGTCGCATGTAATGTTCGGTGGTCTTACTCATGAGCCGGCTATTGAACTCGGAAAGCTGCTTCTTGATATTCTTCCCCCATCCATGAACCACATATTTTATGCGGACTCAGGTTCCGTGGCAACTGAAGTAGCCATGAAAATGGCAATACAGGCTCACGATAATCCACGGAGAACCAATTTCGCAACAATCCGCAATGGATATCATGGAGACACATGGAACGCCATGTCAGTCTGCGATCCGGTCACCGGTATGCACGGAGCGTTCGGTTCAGCCCTTCCGATACGTTTTTTTGCCGATGCTCCCCAATGCAAATTTTCTGATGAATGGGATCCCGAAGACTTCACCCCGATGAAAAAAATTATAGAGGAAAATGCTGACACACTGGCTGCCATAATCCTTGAACCAATAGTACAAGGAGCCGGAGGGATGCGTTTTTATCACCCCCAATATCTCAGAGAATTACGCAAAGAGTGCGATAAATATGGGATACTACTGATATTTGACGAGATTGCCACGGGATTCGGGCGCACTGGAAAACTATTTGCATGGGAACACGCTGGGGTTGAACCTGATATAATGCTCATAGGGAAATCCATCACAGGAGGATTCATGACTTTTGCAGCTGTAGCTACGTCGGGGAAAGTGGCTGATATGATTACAGTGAGTCAAGCAGGAGTAATGATGCATGGACCGACTTTCATGGGCAATCCACTGGCATGTGCAGTCGCAATTGCATCTACACGCCTTTTGCTCCAGTCGGAATGGTCGGCACGTGTCAGAGTGATTGAAACAATAATGAAAAGGGAACTAGCTCCGGCGTCCGATTTTGATAATGTAAACGAGGTAAGGGTATTAGGAGCCATCGGAGTTGTGGAACTAAAAGAGAATGTTAATCTCTCAGACTTCCAAAAGAGATGTGTTGAAGAGGGTGTATGGATCAGGCCATTCGGGAAGAATGCCTATATCATGCCTCCATTTATGGCAGTCAGGAATGAAGAAGTGGTGTTTTTGTGTAGAAAACTTCTGAAGCTTGTGAACCCAAAATCTCTTTGATTCAATCCCAAAATTCTCACAATATGTCTCAACCCCATATGGAAGCATATCGTCAACGTCTCGAACTTTTCGAAAAAGAGGGACGCCTTCGTCATATTCCATCTGAAATCTCACCGTCAGAGCAGTCCGTTATAATAGATCTTTCAAGCAATGATTACATGGGTCTGGCAACCAATAAATCCGATTACCAGACAGGGAATCAAAGAAGCGGGGAATTTTCAAGTGTTGCGTCCCGCTTACTTTCCCGGCGCCAACACAGCCACGAGTTGCTTGAAGACTATCTGGGAGAAGCGTTCGGAAAATCCGCTCTCCTCTTTAATTCCGGATATCATGCCAACACAGGACTTATTCCCGCATTGGCAATAGAAGGGACTCTTCTTTTGTCGGATAAACTTATACATGCTTCAATGATAGACGGAGTCAAACTCAGCAGATCTCCTTTCAAAAGATTCCGTCATAATGATATGGAGCAACTTGAGAAGATAATTGTGAATGAGATTGAGAACTATGATAGAATCATCGTTCTCACGGAATCCATTTTCAGTATGGACGGAGATCTCAGTCCGCTTGAAGAATTGGTGAGAATAAAGCAAAAATACACAAAAATACTATTATATGTAGATGAAGCGCATGGTTTTGGAGTTCGAGGAGAAACCGGGCTCGGACTATGCGAAGAACTTGGGATTATTCAGGATGTTGACTTCATCATAGGCACGCTGGGAAAGGCGGCCGCGAGCAGCGGAGCATTTGTGATCTGCACACCGGAGATGAAACAGTATTTTATAAATACTGCACGCAGTTTCATTTTTTCTACTGCCCTGCCTCCGATGTGCAGCGAGCAATCCTTAATTAACGTAGTTAAGCTCAGGGGGATGATCAAGGAACGGAAGCACCTGTTGGAAATAGGGAAATATCTTACAAAAAAACTTTCCGAAATTGATCCGGGTTCTTCCGGAGACGGAAAATCACATATTGTTCCATATATTGTGGGTAATGCACAAAAGACAGTCGATATATGCAACCGACTTCGCACCGCAGGGTTCGATGCACTTCCAATCAGGCGTCCTACGGTTGCAGCCGGCACAGAGAGGATACGTTTTTCATTGAATGCGAACATATCTTTCGAAACCATTGACAAATTAGTGGATCAACTTGCTAAGAACCCATCAAATTAAGATGAAACTGACATTTATATCCCACAATCCCGCTTCCAGGCGTCTCATCATTATATTTGCAGGCTGGAGCTCAAATATTGAATTTTATCGCTCATCAAAGATCGATGGTTGGGATCTCTTGATTTGTCATGATTATGACACTATAGAGCCACTTGGTAATAAATTAGATCAATATTCCACAATCTATCTATATGCATGGTCGCTTGGCGTGGCAGCTGCTGAAATAGCCATGCAAGGAGCAAATGTGACACGGGCATACGCTATCAACGGAAGCCCGGTGCCCGTGAGTGACCTATTCGGAATACCTACACAAATTTATCATTCAACCCGCGACAACCTGAATGAACGTAATCTTGCAAAGTTCCGAAGACGAATGGTCAATTCGGCTGTTGAAATGAATGAACTCACAAGCTTTCTTATCGGAGAAGATGATGTGGATAATCTCAAATTACAACTTTCAACAATCGAGAATCTCACTTCTCAAGACACCAATAATAGATCAATCAAATGGAATAGAGCTTATATAAGCACAGAAGACAAAATCTTTCCTATTGATAATCTTCGGCTCGTCTGGGAGAAATATAACTGTAATACCGAAGTAATTACGTTAAATCGTCCTCATTATTTTCCAATTGATGGAATTGTAAAGAATACTGTGCCTGATACATCTTGCATAGGGAGTGCTTTCAAAGAGGCACTGACTACATATACTTCCAATAGTTTGCCCCAGCAAAAAATCGCTAATCATCTCGCATCGATCATTCCATATGAGAAACGAGTGATCAAAGATGTAGTTGAAATAGGAACCGGCACAGGCTATTTCACTTCAAAATATTTCGAAAAGATATCTCCCGAATCAATTATTCATATTGATCTGTTTCCTATCCCCCATCTAAATTTGATTCCTTCTGAAGAATATGTCGTAGAAGATGCCGAGGAATGGATGGAGAATACAGATAACGATGTGGATTTAATACTATCCGCTTCAGCAATCCAATGGTTTTGCGATATTGATACTTTTTTCAGAAATTGCAGCAGGATTTTGAAAAAGCGGAAAGGGAAACTTATCTGTTCCACATTTGGCAAACAGAACCTGAAAGAATTAAATGAGCTCCGCCCCTCTCCGATCTATTATCTTAGCGTCGATGAAATAAAAGGGTCGCTCGAAAAATATTTCGACGATGTAGAAATAGAGGAAGAACTCATCACGGAGAAATTCGATTCTGTATGTGAATTACTCAAGCACCTGCGCGACACAGGTGTTAAGGGAAACGCAGCCGGTCATCGATCCCTAAAAAGGATAGTATCAATCTTCGGTGACATTCCATCTCTAACCTACCACCCGATTTACATCAGAGCAGGGTTCCGGGATACAGACGCTCAGATATAGTTCAAAAGTCAATATCAAATGACAGGGGATTACAATTCAAATAATTTTCTCGAATGCTCAGCGTCAGAGAGTCATTATTACAAGGGTATTTCAGACATATTTTTAATTTTGTATAATCTTTCTTATCTTTGTATGATTGAACACCATTTCTATTTCCCAAAATCAGACTAAAAGCTTAAAATCATCTTTAAATCATGAAAAAAAGATTCACTACTACTCTTTTGGCTGTATTAGCCACTGTTCTGTTGTCAGTAGCTTCAGAGCAAATGACCGGCTATCTATTTGTATATTTCACAGGAAATGATCCGCGGGATGAAACAGTGCATTATGCTTTGAGCCGCGATGGTCTTAATTATAAAGCCCTCAATGACAATGCACCGATAATTGATTCCAAACTGATCAGTGAGACAGGGGGAGTGCGCGATCCTCATATTCTCAGGAGCGAGAACGGGAAAGAATTTTACATGGTGGTAACTGATATGACTTCTAATAAAGGTTGGGACTCAAACCGTGGATTGACTCTTCTCAAATCATCCGACCTCATCAACTGGACACCCTCCATCATCAATATCCAGAAAAGATATAAAGGTAATAAGGATTTGAAGCGTGTCTGGGCACCACAGACAATCTATGATAAAGATGCAAAGAAATATATGGTCTATTTCTCTATGCAGCACGGTGATAACCCCGACATTATTTATTACGTATATGCTAACGATGATTTCACAGATTTCATCGGGAAACCCAAACCTCTCTTTATACCCGGGAATAAATTATCCTGCATCGATGGCGACATCGTATATAAAGATGGGGAATATCATCTATTCTATAAGACAGAGGGTCACGGCAACGGAATAAAGAAAGCTGTCACCAAAAATCTAACTTCCGGTAAATGGATTGAATCACCCGACTATAAGCAGCAGACAGAACATGCTGTTGAAGGCGCCGGAACATTTAAGATGATTGATTCAGACAAATACGTGCTTATGTATGACGTATACATGAACGGTGCATATCAGTTCACCGAGACCACGGATCTTGATAACTTCAAAGTCATTGACGGAGAAGTGACCATGGATTTCCATCCTCGCCACGGCACAATTATCCCCATTACCGAAGAAGAATATCAACGTCTTGAGAAAGCCTTTCCAAGTGCGGATGTAAAGATTTCAAATCCTGTTCTTCCAGAATTTCATGCTGACCCGGAAATTCTTTTAAGTGAGAAAACCGGAAAATATTATATATATTCGACCACAGATGGTTTCCCGGGCTGGGGAGGCACTTACTACACATGCTATAGCTCTGATAATCTCAAGAATTGGACATACGAAGGAGTAATGCTTGATGCCTCAACGGAATCTATCCCGTGGGCTGATGGTAATCTCTGGGCTCCGGCAATAGAGGAAAAGAAAATCAATGGACAATATAAATATTTCCTTTACTTCAGTGCGAAACCTAAAGGAGGGGAAGCTAAAGAAATAGGCGTGGCAATTTCAGATTCTCCGACGGGACCGTTTAAGGGAGAACCCACATCGTTTATTTCCAAATCTCCGGTAGGAAATGGTCAGCAAATTGATGTGGATGTATTCACTGATCCTATTAGCGGCACACCCTATCTTTATTGGGGTAACGGCTATCTTGCAGGAGCCGAACTTAATCCTGATATGAAATCAATTAAAGAAGAGACTCTCACAGTCATGACGCCTGAAGGGGGTACTCTTCAAGATTATAATTATCGCGAGGCACCATACGTATTCTATAAAGATGGAAAGTATTATTTCCTATGGTCTGTGGATGATACCGGTTCACCCAATTATCATGTTGCGTACGGAATTGCAGACTCTCCCCTTGGAGAAATTAAAGTTGCAGACCGTCCCGTTATTCTAAGAGAAAAAGGTGATCGTGGCATGTATGGCACAGCTCACAATTCCGTAGTAAGAGTTCCCGGTCTTAACGGTGATGCTGACAGATGGTATATAGTCTATCATCGCATCAACCCCGACTATTTAAAGGATCAGCCCGGAGTGCATCGAGAAGTGTGCATATCTCCCCTAAAATTCAATCCGGATGGCACAATCATAGAAGTAATCCCGGATCGAAAAAACTAAGCGTCTCTTTCAAAAATTTCATTAAGCATATAAACGATATTGCGCAAAGTAATCATTTCGGATTTCAGTGCGCTAAGTCACCATTTCAAACATAAGCGCATAAAGTAACTGTTTCGGATTTCAGTGCACAATTTGGTTGAAGTATAAAAGTCCCCGGAAAACATGTTTTTCCGGGGACTTATCAGATATATTGTCTAATTTAAGAACGGATTATTTGCGGAGAGCTTCTTCTTCAGGAGTCAATTCGGGATCAACTCCCCATTGCTGACGTGAGAGACGAACATAGTTGTTATATCTCCAACGAGCATTTGCCTGAGCGGCATCGAAGAGTTCCTGTGCATCTTCAGGGAACATCTTGAAGAGAGAAGCGAAACGCACCTCACCCTTCAGGAAGTCGCTGAATTTACTCCAATCCGGTTCTTTGCTATCAAGGCTGAACGGATTTTTACCTTCAGCTTCCAAAGCGGGATTATATCTCCAGAGTTGCCAGTAACCACATTCTACAGCACGACGTTCCTCTTCCTGGCTATGCCCCATACCTGCTTTCAGACCATGATTGATACAAGGTGAGTAAGCTATAATCAAAGAAGGACCATCGTATGCTTCAGCCTCACGGATCGCTTTAAGAGTCTGAGCATTGTCAGCACCCATAGCCACCTGAGCGACGTAAACATATCCATAAGTTGTAGCAATCAGACCTAGATCTTTCTTACGGATTCTCTTACCGGCAGCGGCAAATTTCGCGATAGCACCGATAGGGGTGGATTTGGATGACTGACCACCGGTGTTTGAATAAACCTCTGTATCAAGGACAAGGATATTCACGTTCTTACCGGAAGCGATCACATGATCGAGACCACCGAAGCCTATATCATAGCTTGCACCATCACCACCGATGATCCATTGGCTACGCTTAGTCAGATAATGTGACATCGCAACAACTGTCTTACAGAGATCACATCCCGTGTCTGCACACTTCTTGGCTTCAGCTACAAACTTTTCATCAAGTTCGCGGGAAGCACCAGCATCTTCACGCATATCATACCAGGCTTTGGCTGCCTCTTTCAATGAGTCGGAAGCGCACTCAGAATCAAGGATCTTCTTAACTGTTTCTTCGAGACGGGCACGCATCTTTTCGTAAGCAATATGCATTCCAAGTCCGAATTCGCAGAAGTCTTCGAAGAGTGAGTTAGCCCAGGCGGGACCATGACCTTTCTCGTTAGTGCAATAGGGGGTTGAGGGAACGGAACCGGAATAAATTGAAGAACAACCGGTAGCATTGGCAACCACCTGACGATCCCCAAAGAGTTGGGTAATAAGTTTTACGTACGGAGTTTCGCCACAACCCGAGCAAGCACCGGAGAACTCAAACATCGGAGTTGCGAACTGACTGTTTTTAACGTTTGCGGAAACGTCAACCAGATTCTGCTTAGAGGAGACATGATTTACGCAATAATCCCAATTCTTCTGATTGTCAAGCTGAGATTCCTCGTGAACCATCTTAAGCGCTTTGTTACCCTTGAAACCCGGGCACACGTCAGCACAGTTGCCACAACCGAGACAGTCAAGAACGTCAACTTGCTGACGGAAACGCATTCCAGTGAAAGTTTTGCCGATTGCAGGTTTGGTCTCTTCTACACTGAATGGAGCAGCTGCCATTTCGGCCTCATCAAGAACGAACGGACGGATAGCTGCGTGAGGACAAACGTATGCACATTTATTACATTGGATACAATTGTTGACATCCCATTCAGGAACGAAAGCAGCGACACCGCGTTTTTCATAGCGTGCGGTTGACTGCGGCCATGTGCCATCTGCACGATCAGCAAAAGTGCTGACCGGAAGAAGGTCACCGTCCTGAGCATTAATCGGATGAACTACCTTATTGATGAATTCTGGATCATTAGAAGGCTTGGCTGCTTCATCGGGGAGATTAGCCCATTCCGGATCGATCTCGAGGCGATGGTACTCATTACCACGGTCAACGGCAGCATAGTTCATATTCACAATGTTCTCACCTTTCTTACCGTATGACTTGACGATAAATTTCTTCATCTGTTCAACAGCAAGATCAACGGGGATAACTTCAGTGATGCGGAAGAATGCACTTTGGAGAATTGTATTTGTTCGGTTACCAAGACCTATTTCCTGAGCGATCTTAGACGCATTGATATAATAAAGAGTGATATTATTCTTAGCAAGATATTTTTTCACTCTTACAGGGAGGTTCTTGGCAAGCTCCTCACCTTCCCAGATTGTATTGAGAAGGAACGTTCCACCGGGGAGAAGACCGCGTGTCACGTCATACATGTGAAGATACGCCTGAACGTGGCAAGCCACAAAGTTAGGTGTATTAACAAGATATGTGGAACGAATCGGTTCATCTCCGAAACGGAGGTGTGAGCATGTGAAGCCACCGGATTTCTTGGAGTCGTAAGAGAAATATGCCTGACAATACTTATCAGTATTATCACCGATAATCTTCACGGAGTTCTTGTTAGCACCCACAGTTCCATCAGCACCAAGACCATAGAATTTAGCTGCAAAGGTATTCTTTCCTCCGAGATGGATCTCCGGGAGAACAGGAAGAGATGCAAAAGTGACATCGTCAACAATACCGACAGTAAAGTGATTCTTAGGCTCGGGAAGAGCGAGATTATCGAAAACGGCAACCATTTGGGCAGGAGTAGTATCCTTAGAACTCAAACCATAGCGACCGCCGACAATCATTGGCGCATCTTCAACTCCATAGAAACAATCCTTCACATCGAGATACAAAGGCTCCCCATTTGCACCCGGTTCTTTAGTGCGGTCAAGAACAGCGATGCGTTTTGCTGTTTTGGGCACAGCAGCAAGGAAATGCTTGGCTGAGAAAGGACGATATAAGCGAACATTAACCATACCGACTTTTTCACCCTTGGCATTGAGATAATCAATAGTTTCTTCAAGACATTGAGTCACGGAACCCATAGCAATAACCACGCGTTCAGCCTCAGGATCGCCATAATAATTAAAGAGACCATAATTTCGACCAGTGATCCTGGAGATCTCTTTCATATAGTTTTCTACGATCTCAGGTACTCTTTCATAATATTTATTGGATGCCTCTCTATGCTGGAAGAAAACATCGGGATTTTCAGCCATACCACGGGCAACCGGTGCATCAGGATTAAGAGCACGTTTGCGGAAATCTTCGAGCGCCTCCATATCGAGAAGGGGCTTGAGATCTTCAGCATCCATTGCTTCAATCTTCTGTATTTCATGAGATGTACGGAATCCATCGAAGAAATTGACGAATGGAACGCGGCTCTTTATTGTTGAAAGGTGAGCCACACCGGCGAGATCCATAACCTCCTGCACAGAGCCTTCGCAAAGCATAGCGAAACCGGTCTGGCGGGTTGACATTACATCTTGATGATCGCCAAAGATACTGAGTGCGTGAGAAGCAAGAGTACGGGCTGAGACATGGAAAACACAGGGGAGGAGTTCCCCGGCAATCTTATACATGTTAGGAATCATCAAGAGCAGACCCTGAGATGCTGTATAAGTTGTTGTTAAAGCACCGGCCTGAAGCGAACCATGGACTGCACCGGCAGCGCCTGCTTCACTCTGCATTTCCTGCACAAGTACTGTTTCACCGAAAATGTTTTTCCTGCCGGCAGCCGACCAATCATCGACATATTCGGCCATTGTAGACGACGGGGTAATCGGATAGATAGCCGCAACTTCCGTGAACATATAGCTCACATGGGCAGCAGCCTGATTACCGTCACACGTCAGGAACGTTTTTTTGTTACTCATACGTGTTAAAAGATTTTATTGCTGTAGATTCTGATTAATTACAAATCCAACATCCTGTCTGAAAAAAGTTTGAAGTAAATGATTCAGAGTTAGATTAATTCAATGCGCGACCATCAGTGGAATCATCGCATTCAATTTAAACGGATGCTTATTAGTTTGGAAAAACCATAGATATATTCGAACAATTAAAGCATTTCACCCAAATGTCTCATGGAATCAGCACCGGGGACTGCTTTGTGCAAAATTACAAAAAATCAATGGGGTTACAAAGAAAAAGAGGATTAATCTTTATTTTTCATCCTAATAATAAGTCTCACGGATTATAGAGAGTAATTTTTCTTTTTTCACCTTTGATCTTTTTCCCTTCTATATTTTTCATCATATCTTTTAGAACGGATCTCCTGACTGCAACAAGACTATAATGATCAAAGACAGTTATCATTCCTATATCTTCTCCGTTAATTTTACCTTCTTTTACAAGAAAGCCCAATATATCCCCTTTCGACAACTTTTCTTTTTTACCTGCAGAAAAATAGATTGTTGACCACTCCGAACGGATTTGGGAGTTTCCGGACACTTGATTGATTTCCAGTTCGTTATCATAGTCAATAAACGTATTAATCTTTTCATCGGGGCCGATAAGAAGATAAATTTCACCCTTGGCGTCAACTCGCGCTGTCCGCCCGTTACGATGTGTAAAGGTTTCCAATGTCAATGGCTGATGATAATGAACCACAGCCCCAACTCCTTTTATATCAAGTCCACGTGAAGCCAAATCCGTTGCAATCATAATTGGTCTGGAGCCATTATTAAAGAGAGATACGGCCGCTTCTCGCTCATTCTGTTGCAAAGAGCCGTGATAAAGGATGCAATCATCGCCACTCTTTCTTAAATACGCGGCAACTCTCTCAGCACTTTCCTTATGGTTAACAAATACAATAACTTTCTCTTCAGGAGCTTCTGACCTTATGGACAATAACAACTTACGGAGAGATTCAAGTTTATCTTTATCTGAGGAGACAACCGCATTTATAATCATTCTCTCCCGTGGGGCATCGGATGTAGAAGTGAAGTCAAGAGTAAGGGGATCGGTCAAAGAAAGGAACGCGGGAAGTGTATCCGCTTTTGTGGCGGAAGTAAGAATGATGCGGCTTACATTCTTGAGTCTTTTAAATATCTTCTCCATCTCCTCCTCAAAACCAAGTTCAAGCGACTTATCGAATTCATCAAGAACCGCAATTCTTGTGGGCATGACATCTATATTCCTTCTTCGAATATGATCAAGCAATCTTCCGGGAGTAGCAACTATGATATCAGGGGTAACAGACAAGGAGTTGACTTCATCTTCCACTTTGTGTCCACCATAAAGGACAGTCGTTTTATAGCCGGTCGCGATTGAATTCATTATCGCGGCAATTTGAATCACAAGTTCACGGGAAGGTGCGATGACAACAGCCTGCAGTCTGCCTGACGATGGTTTTAAATTCTTGAGCAACGGAAGAATAAACGCCAATGTCTTTCCAGATCCGGTAGGCGACAACAGCATGATATCCCTTCCTTCAGAGGCAGCAGCCATCATACGCTTTTGCATACCGTTCAATTCTTCGATGCCTAATTTATCTTTAACAAGGGGGAGAAATTCTTTTTCTTTCATAATTCTTTAAGATATTCGAGACCAATCAACAGACTTGTTGAATCTGAACTGCATTTCGAGATCCAGCAATTTCCAGGATTCCGCAGCAAGCATACTCCTGTTGTCTAAGAGTTTAATTACATATTCCCGCGCCCGGGACAAAATTTGTCCGTCACGGGCAAGATTTGCCACTTTCATATTAAACGCCAAACCACTCTGTTGGGTTCCCTCCATATCACCGGGACCGCGTAATTTCATATCCGCCTCGGCAATAAGGAAGCCGTCGTTGGTAGCTGTCATAATACCCAAACGCTTTTCCGTATCACCCGAAAGCTTACTCTTACTCATCAGGACACAGTAACTCTTTTCCGCTCCTCTCCCGACACGCCCACGAAGCTGATGAAGCTGAGACAATCCGAACCTTTCGGCATTCTCAATTATCATTACGGAAGCGTTAGGAACATTGACCCCCACTTCTATTACAGTAGTCGCCACCAGAATTTGAGTTTCACCCGATACAAAACGGTTCATCTGATAATCCTTTTCATCCGGTTTCATTTTGCCATGAACGAATCCGACTTTGAAATCCGGGAACAAGGAGCAAATTCTCTCATATCCGGTTTCGAGACTTTTTAGATCAAGTTTCTCATTTTCATGCACCAAAGGATAAACGATATATATCTGCCGTCCTTCAGCAAGGCGGGAATAAATTAATCTGTTGACTTCGTTTCTATTGGCATCCGAACGCAGGAAAGTTGCCACCGGTTTTCTTCCGGGGGGTAATTCATCAATTAAAGAAACTTCCAGATCGCCATATACCGTCATGGCAAGAGTCCGCGGGATAGGAGTTGCGGTCATCACGAGCACATGTGGAGGTATGACACTTTTAGCCCACATCTTGGCTCTTTGAGCAACACCGAAACGATGCTGTTCGTCAATTACGACCACACCAAGCTGTTCAAATCTCACCCTTTCTTCAATCAACGCATGTGTGCCAACCACAATATCTATTCTTCCCTCCTCCAAACCTTGGAGTATTGAACGACGTTCAGCGGCACGTGTGCTACCGGTCAATAATTTAATTGACACTCCAATTCTATCGCCCCACTCTGATAAAGTAGCAAAATGCTGAGTTGCGAGAATTTCCGTCGGAGCCATCAAAGCACCTTGGTATCCATTATCAATACCCATCAGCAACGTCATGAATGCAACCATGGTTTTCCCACACCCTACATCACCTTGAAGAAGGCGATTCATCTGACGTCCGGTGCGCATATCGTTTCTTATCTCATGCAACACACGTTTTTGCGCGCCTGTCAATTCAAACGGGAGCACATCATTGAAGAAGGAATTAAATTTATCTCCTATTTTTGAAAATACATAGCCGGATATTGACTCTTGCCTTCGTTTGGAAAATTGAAGGATTTGAAGTTCGATGTAAAAAAGTTCCTCAAATTTAAAACGTTCGGTGGCACGCTGAAGCGCTTGAGCGGACTGAGGAAAGTGCATGTTCGCAATCGCTTCCTTCAAAGGCATAAGATTAAATGCCGAAATAATTTCCCCCGGCAAAGTTTCCCTGATGTTATTGAAGGCAGGTAATGAAAGAAGATTATTGACCAACGTCCCGAATAAGCGGGATGAAAAACCTCTCTTTCGTAAAGTTTCAGTCATCGGATAGACTCCCCTGTAACCCACCATCGGCTTATCCGGATTATATTCCTCAATTTCAGGATGGATAATATTGGGGACATTATTGAATATCGTAGGTTTTCCGAAAAGCACATATTGTTTTCCTATGGCATAAAAATCTTTTATCTGCTTTATCTTATGAAACCAGATCACTTCCATCAAACGATGTCCATCTGAAAAAACACCTATCAAACGGGCACGCTTACCCTCACCTTCAATCCTGAAAGAGATGAAATGACCTCGAACCTGAAGCATGGGCATATTTTCTCCCAGTTCGGCAATATTATAGAAACGGGTTCTATCAATATGGCGGGAAGGGAAATACCATAATAAATCCCGAAAGGTATGGATATCCACTTGCTCACCAAGCAACTTGGCTCTCGCCTCTCCTACCCCTTTTAGAAATTTTATTTCGGATTCGAGATTCATAGGTTTTATCTTGATAATAATAGGATTTCCCCAACTTTAAAGTCAATAGGGTTGGTAATCTTCATATTTGAAAAGTCACCCTCAAACAAATAAATTTCCTCACCTGAAGCTTGCACTATAGAAGCATCATCCGTATAGATTTCCGAATGGATATCGACATCGCCATATCCTCTTTTCAATATATCATATTTAAAAATCTGAGGTGTCTGCACCGCCACATATTCACTACGCTTTACAGGACAACTATTCTCCGAGCTCCCCTCTAATCTGCGTAATGAATCAGTGACAGGAACGACAGGAACAGCATTCCCTTTATTACGGGCCATATTGAAGCCACGTTCGATTAACCGTGGGGTCACAATAGGACGCGCGGCATCATGGACAGCTATTAGTTCACTATCCTGTGCATCTATTTCAGATAAAGCATTGCTCACCGATTCAATTCGTGTCCTTCCTCCACACACTTCCTTATATGGTATTCTATCTTCAGGACTCAAGCCGGCCCATAGATTAACCATCAGATTAAAGAAACCGGGATGAATGGCTACATATAACTTGATATCGGGATCAAATTTACGAAACGCGTTCATCGACCACCAGATGAGAGGTTTCCCACAAAATGGCTGAAATTGTTTCGGAAAATTTCCCCCCGCTCTTGTTCCCTCACCACCGGCTAAAATTACAGCTATCATAAGTGACTGGATAAAATAATCAACAACGGCATGGATTTCTGAATAAATCGAATCCATGCCATTGAAATATATGGTTAGCTTTATTACATATTCATACCACCGTCAACCTGAATTACCTGTCCGGTTACATAGCCGGAAAGATCAGAAGCAAGGAAGGTAGCGACATTTGCAATATCCTCAACTTGACCGCCGCGACGGAGTGGAATCTTTTTCTTCCAATCTTCACGCACTTCATCAGGAAGAGCTGCAGTCATAGCGGTTTCAATGAAGCCCGGAGCAATCGCATTTGCACGAATATTGCGTGAGCCAACCTCTTGAGCAATACTCTTTGCGAGGGCGATAAGACCAGCCTTGGAAGCAGCATAATTAGCTTGACCTGCATTGCCGTGAACACCAACTACTGAAGCCATGTTGATGATTGAGCCTTCACGCTGACGCATCATAATCGGGAGAACGGCATGGATAAAGTTGAAAGCTGACTTGAGGTTGACTGCGATTACAGCGTCCCACTGTTGTTCAGTCATTCTCATCATCAAGCCATCTTTTGTAATTCCGGCATTATTTACGAGAATATCAATACGCCCAAAATCATTCTTCACCTCTTCGACAACCTTTTCAGTCTGTGCGAAATCGGCTGCATTTGAAGCATATCCTTTACACTTAACTCCGTAAGCCGCAATCTCACTCTCGGTGGCTTTGCCATTTTCATCGATCACAAGATCGGTAAAAGCGATATTACACCCTTCTGAGGCAAACTTAAGGGCAATAGCTTTCCCAATGCCTCGCGCTGCCCCTGTGATAAGAGCAGTTTTTCCTTCTAATAGTTTCATATATTTAGAATTATGTTTGTTAAGCATCAAAAATCTGGAATATTATTCTCGGGTCTAAAAGGCCGCCTCATAAAAATATGAGTTAAGGCTATTTGTCATATTTTATATTTGATGTCTATTCTACAGAGTAAGATAAAAAATTTAGAAAATATGTAACCTTTGCCAGGATTTGGGCGAAGGACTCTCAAATTTTATGAGAAGATCCTTTAATTCCATTGACAAAAATATCATAAATATGTTTTGTCAAAGTGGCTTTGTCAATACCTTGATCAGAGAGATTATCTCTTATATATGGCACATCCAGGCCATTTAATGCATGTGTCATGACGATCGCGGTTTTCTTTAAATCCTTTATATCAAAGACACCTTGCTCCACACCCTCCTCAAGAATCGAACATAAAAGCGCTGTCTCTTTTTGAGATATCATCTTACGCGCTCTATCCACTTTACGCACATCCCTGAAAAAGCCGGCACGTAACGAACCATTGCGAAAGACAATCTCCTTCATCGTCTCAAACCGACATTCCACATATTCATATAGCTTCTCTTCCGGTGAAACTGGCTTTGCTATAATTAACCGGAGATTACCGAGAAGTTGATCAGTCTCCCTCTCAATGACCGCATTAAAAATATCCCTCTTGCTCTTAAAATAAGTGTATATGGTTCGTCTCCCCTTGTCCGAAGCAGACGCAATATCATTCATTGTGGTATTTTCGACACCCTTTCTTGCGAAAAGCTGCCGCGCCACTTCAATAAATTTATCACGCGTTTTGCTGACCATCTCCGACTATTCAAAAATTAATAACAGAGGTATACCTATAACTTCCCGATAAGGGGAACTGATTATTCTGTCTGACACGTTATCTTGAGAAAAGAGGAATTTACGAAATTGCACACTTTTCTCTAATTAGAGCAAAATTAACAAAAAAGATTTAATCCGCAAAATCAAATCAATTTCATGAGCCATCATTCGTAATCTTATACGCTGACTCTTAAAATTTAGTGATTTAACGTCAATCAAAAAAACAGCAACGAGAAGACTCAAATCTATCCAAGCCAATAGTAATGACTTGGACAGCATGCTCTCCCAATCATTATGAGAATCAATTTACCGAAATCATTTCAATTGGAGAGGTGGAGCCTCCACATTAATCTCGATGCCTGAGACTGGATGTATGAAAGAAATATTATGTGCCTGCAAAGAAATACCGCCATCAGGATTACTCCTCTTAGCACCATATTTAAGATCTCCCTTAATCGGATGACCGATTGAAGAAAGTTGTGCACGTATCTGATGTTTTCTTCCTGTCAGGAGATTGATCTCAAGAAGGGAATATCTATCCTTATTTTCAAGAGTAATGAAATTTAATTGAGAAAATTTAGCACCTTCAGTCTCCTTGTCCACGATGAAAGTTTTATTTATTCTGCCATTTGAAACAAGCCATGATGAAATTTCCTGATTGGCAGGGGAAGGAGTCCCTTGAACCCATGCATGATATGTCTTATGAATTTCCCCTTTTCTTAACATATCATTAAGACGAGTGAGAGCTTTCGACGTGCGCGCAAAAATCACGAGACCAGAAACCGGACGGTCAATGCGATGCACGACACCACAAAATACATTACCGGGCTTATGATATTTTTCTTTTAAATACTCCTTCACGAAATCGGACAGAGGCTTATCGCCGGTTTTATCACCTTGCACAATTTCCCCGACTTCCTTATACACTATTAAAATATGATTATCCTCGTAGACAACATTCATGGCATGCACCAAAATTATATAAAAAAAGCCGACCCTATTAAGTCGGCACTTAGTGGCGGGAGCAGGACTCGAACCTGCGACCTTTGGGTTATGAGCCCAACGAGCTACCACTGCTCCACCCCGCGGTGTTAT